>CACOJO010000003.1 GCA_902627595.1 uncultured SAR86 cluster bacterium | reverse complement strand
AAACTAAGCTGCCAAAAGTATGTTCATTTTGGCGAGCTAGTCTGCCTATCAAAAAGCATCTTAATATCAAATAAGAAAAGGCAGCTATTAAAATTAGCCCAAAAATAATACCTAGCTCTTCAGTAATAATTGCAAAAATAAAATCTGTTTGAGCATCTGGTAAAAACCCTTCTTTCATCTTGCTGTTTCCCATACCTACTCCAAACCATTGACCGTTGCTTATAGCACTTAAAGAAGCTCGTAACTGTTCATTTTCAGCATTCCATGGATCTAAAAAAGACATGATTCTTTCGATCCTATATCTTGCTGCAAATATCAAACCGACGAAAGTCATTAAGCCGAAAATGAATATTGATAATAGGTGTTTTAAGGGAGCTCCAGCAATAAAAAGTATCGAAAAGGATACTATGAATATTACAACCGATGAGCCGAGATCGGGCTCTAGTAAAATGAGTAAAATGGAAAGGGAAATTAAAAAGACCGGCTTAAAAAAACCCAACCAATCCTCTCTAAATTCATCGTATTTTCTTATGCAATAAGAAGAAATATAAATAATGAGAGAAAATTTCATTAACTCAGAAGGTTGAAAAGAAAATCCTAAAATCCGTATCCATCTGTAAGCACCATTAACCTCTCGACCGATTAATGGAATAAAAACCAATATCAACAGGAGTAAAGAAAATAACAAAAAATAAATAGAATATCTTTGCCAAAAAACTATCGGGAACCTAAAGACAAATAACGCAAGTGCAAGTGCAATAAAGATTTTTTGTATATGGCTTATAGTCATACTAAAAGACCCTGAGGTTAAAGGAAGTGAAACTGAAGTTACCATAACAATTCCAAAGAACACCAAAGATATTGAAATTAGTAATATGGGAATGTCAAAATCAGAAAGTACTAAAGCTCTCTCATGTTTACCAAGAAAAACTCTTTGCAATAAAGATTGTTCTTTAGATTTTGGCATTAAGAACTAAATCTTTAAATTTTTTGCCTCGCTCTGAGAAACTTTGGAACATGTCTAGGCTAGAACAAGCTGGAGAAAGAATCACTACTGAATTATTTTTCACAAGTTTTAAGGCTGAATTTACAGCCTTTTGCAAGTCTTCAACTTGATGGGATTTCGATGGATCTAAAAGTTTTTTCAATGCTGCGCTACTTTCTCCAAAATAAATAATGTTTGCAGCATATTGGTTTAAAAAATTAGTATATTCTTCAAAATCTTGATTTTTTGATCTTCCGCCGCAAATAACTATTAACGACTTTGATTCATCAATACTTTTTAATCCTTCCAAAGATGAAGCCACATTTGTTGCTTTTGAGTCATCAATGAAAGATATGTTTTCATCCAAATAATGAAAAGTTTCCATCCTGTGAGGTAACTGAGCAAAACAAGTCATGATTTCTTCATCGGAAAAATCATATTCTAGGCATGAACATATAGTTTTTATTGCATTAAGGTTTTGGTTTCTAACATTCCCTTTGCAACTAAAAAAATAATCAGCATGAGAAATAACTTTCTTAAGATTTTCATTAGCAATTGAAATTTCACTACTGTCATTTAATTTATTTTTGATTGCAATGTAATTACCCAAGTTTTTATGTCTATCAAGATGATCGGGGGTGATGTTTAGCAGAACTGATAACTTAAAGCTCGGCAATGACTCTATTTCTAAATGGAAACTTGAAACCTCTATGATAAAAAAATCCTTTTTTTCCTCAATATAATCTAAAACCGGCTTACCAATATTTCCTAAAGCCAAAACATCTAAATTTTTAAAAATGAATAATTTTTCTAACCAAGAACAAACTGTAGACTTTCCATTTGTACCAGAAACTAATATTTTTTTTGATGAATTTTCTTCTATAAAAATACTTATATCGCTTTTTATTTGAATGTTATGTCTTCTTGCCTTTTTAATTATTCGGTGATTTAAGTCAAATCCGGGACTACATGCTATAAACTTTAGATTGTTAAAATCAATCTCTTTTTCGGTTATAAAATTGAATTCTTTATATTCTTTTGATTTAAATTCTTTTTTTTTGACCCTTGTATCGAAAGTAAAGAAAGGAGCTTTTTTTTTAAAGAAATATTTTCTGAAAGACTGACCTGTTATTCCTTTTCCAAGAATGAGAATAGGCTTGGAAGAATTCATTTTACCTGAGTCTAAAAGTAGCTAAAGCAAATAAAACAAGAATTAAAGTTACAATCCAGAATCTAACAATTATCTTTGGCTCTGCAAGCCCGGAAAGTTCAAAATGATGATGCAAAGGAGCCATCTTAAAAATTCTTTTACCAGTTAATTTAAACGAAGCCACTTGTAAAATAACAGATAGGGTTTCTATAACAAAAACCCCTCCCATCAACATTAAAATAAATTCTTGCCGGATGCTTACAGCAATAATTCCCAATGCGGCTCCTAAGGAAAGAGAGCCCACATCGCCCATGAAGATTTGTGCAGGAAAGGTATTAAACCAAAGAAAGCCAATTCCTGCCCCAACCAATGCCCCACAAAAAATTACTATTTCGGTGGAATAAAAAAGATAAGGAACATTTAAATAATCAGACAAAATGGCATTACCAGAGATGTAAGCAATTATGCCCATACCTGCAGCAACCATTACAGAAGGCATTATTGCAAGTCCATCCAGCCCATCAGTTAAATTAACCGCATTTGCCGTAGCAACTAAAACTAAGGAGCTGAATAATATAAACCAAATTCCAAGCTGAAGAGCAAAATCCTTAAAAAAAGGAAGAAACAGGGTTGTTTCTTCAGCACTGGTTGCAAAAAAATAAATTAAAGTGCTTGCACAGATTGCTACTAATATTTCCCAAAAAAGTCGACTTTTACCACTTAGGCCTTTACTGTCAGAAAAACGAAGTTTTAGATAATCATCAAGAAGGCCAATAACACCAAATAAAAACGTTACTACTATTGAAATTAGTAGATACTTATTGTTTAAATCTCCCCAACATAAACAAGAAAATACAATGGAGAATAAAATTAAAAGTCCTCCCATCGTTGGAGTTCCTTTTTTTTCTAAATGACTTTGCGGGCCCTCTTCTCTGATGATTTGACCATACTTCTGTTTAGCGACAAATTTAATAAAGGTTTTTCCTAGTAAAAGGATAAAAACTAATGAGGTTAAAGTTGCAAGAATTGCTCTGAAAGTAAAATAGTTAAATATTCTTAAGGGTCCAAAACTTTCTGCTAAATATTCAAGTATAGGTAAAAACATTTTAGATTAGATCATCAATGATATTTTCCATTTTAACTGAACGGGAACCTTTGAAGAAAATTAAAACATCCTCATTTATGTTTTCGTTTAATTTGGACTTAATATTTTCTCTTTCCATATACTGTATATTCGACTCATTAAGATTCGTTTTAAAATCCAATACATAAACAAGATCAAATATCAAAGATGCTTCTTTGAGAATGTATTCATGTAACTCTTCTGACTTTTCTCCCAATTCTCCCATTTTACCCATTACACATATCCTCTTAAGATTTTTTAAAATTTTTTTTTCAAAGGGTATTTTTGAAATACCCAAATCTAGTATTTTTTGGAAAGCATATAAAAAGGAGTCAGGATTTGCATTATAAGCATCATCAATAATTATTGCCTTTGACTTAGATTTCTTAATCTCAAACCTGCCTGACACATCAATTTTTTGATCCAAAAATCTATAAACTTCTTCAGGCAGACTTTTTAGTTTTAGTTGATTATTAATTATCTCTATGGCTTTACTTAATAATTTTTTTGGGTCGTTTTCAGTAGAGAGAAAATTTTTTTTCTTATGCGACTTTTTTTTACCCAATTTTAAAAACTCATATGGAATATTTCCGATACAGTATCCACTATCTTCTGTAAAAGCATATATATCAGTTTTTTCATTTGCCACGCCTTTGAGACTTTTTAAACCCTCCAGATGAGCATATCCTATATTTGTAATTATGCTGATATTCATTCTAAGAACCTCTGCTAACTTTGCGATCTCACCAACATTATTAGTACCTATTTCAAAAAAACCAACTTTATGGGACTCTCTCAATTTCAAAAGAGAAAAACAAAGTCCAAAAAAGTTATTGTAATTTCCAAAGCTTTTTAAAACGTTTTCTTCTCCTAATTTATTTTTGTAATATTTGTAAAGAGTCTCTTTTGTTGTGGTTTTTCCATTGCTTCCCGTAATTCCTATTACCAAGCCATCGAAAAGATTTCTTTGTTTTCTTGCTATCTTCTCAAGAAAAGTATTAGTATTTTCTACGAGAATGTAGTTTTGATTTTCGATTTTTTTTTCTGAAACAACACATATTGCGCCAAGACTATATGCCTCAGAAATAAATTTATGTCCATCATGATTTTCTCCTTTTAGAGGTAAAAAAACATCTCCTTTTTTAATATCTTTTGAATTAAATACTATATCCTTGAAATCTAAGTTTTCACTGTGCATTTTGCCGCCGCCAAAAGCTGCAAGATTCTCAATATTTTTTTTAAACAACATTTTTTAATTCATTTAAAACTTCAAAATCATTGAATTGTATTTTTTGATCTTTTATGATTTGAAAATCCTCATGGCCTTTTCCAGCGATAAGCAGAACAGAGTCAGGCTCTAATGTCTTAAGTTTTTTGAGACCCTCAAGGATAGCTTCTCTTCTATCAAAAATAATTTCATGATTTTTAAAATTCATTCCTTTTTTTATTTCATAAATTATTTCATCAGGATCTTCGTTTCTTGGATTATCATTTGTAATTATTTGAAAGTGAGATCTGTCTTCAACTATTTTTCCCATTTCTTCTCTCTTCAGAGCATCTCTCTCTCCACCACAACCAAAAATTGTGATTATTTTTCCCTCATATCTATTTTTTAAATAATCTAAAACCGATGATATGGCTTCTGGCGTATGGGCATAATCTATGTAGGAAAATTTATTTTCAAAAAGTGAAACTCTTTGTAATCTACCCGGCAAGTTTTTTATATTTTTGAGCATTTCGGGTTCTAAATCTATACCACTTGATATTTTTCCATATAATCCTAGAGCGCATAAAAAATTTGACATCATAAACTTACTTTTAAAGGGTAAAAAATTTTCTAAATCTCCCCATGGGGTTTTGATTAAATTACTCTCTAAAAATAAGTTTGCGTTTCTCTTTTTGACAGATACTGTTAATGTTGAATTATTTTCAGAGGCAAGTTCTTCCCCTAAGTCACAATCGATTGATACAACATTATTTTTGTCAGTGTGATTAAAAAAGCTTTTTTTGGTTTCTCTGTAATCTTTTAAATTTTTATGATAATCAAGATGATCTTGAGAAAAATTAGTTAAGGATTTTGCGATGAAATTCAAACCACAAATTCTCCCCTGATCTATAGCATGCGATGAGACTTCCATAAGAAAATACTCTCTTTCTAAATCAATAGATTTTTTTAAATAATAATGAAGCAGAAATTTATCAGGAGTAGTTAGGGGAGATAATTCAGAGTTTTCTAGATCTGAAATTTTAGGCATATTTGTAAGCAGAGTTGCATTTGAGTCTGTGAAAGATAAAAGTTGATGTAAATAAAATGCTGTTGAGGATTTTCCATTTGTGCCAGTTATTCCAACAATCTTTATATCTTTTTCAGATCTATTAAATAAAGCCTTAAGATACTTATCCTTATGATTTACTAAATTTGAGTCATATATATTTTTTTCTTTTAGTTCTTCGCCTAGATTTACCTGACTTATTACTAATATTGCGCCTCTATTTATAGCATCTCTTGAATATCTAAGAGCATCATTAAGATTTTCAGCAAAAGATATAAAAATAAAGTTAGACTCAACAAAATTTGAATTATCAGTGAAGCCAGAAAATTTAATGCTTTCTAGTTTTGAAAGATTTTCATTTAAAGATGGCATTTTAAAATTTTTGGATTGTATCAATAATTTCTGAAAATATTGGAGCTGCTACGTCCCCTCCCCCATCTCCATTTAACCTTGGATTTTTAACAAATAAACCTATGAGGTACTCTTTATTTTCTAGCTTCGTCATTCCAATAAATAATGCATTGTGTAAATCATCATTATACTTTTCATTTTTGAATATTCTTGCTGTTCCGGTTTTACCAAAAACATCTTGATTCTTAACTTTGGCTCTAAAACCAGTTCCATTTTTTATAGATTGATACAAAATGTTTTTTATATTGTCGGCATCTTCTTTATTTAAAATTCTTTCTTCTTCAAATTCAGAAGAATTTTTAATTAATTTAAGCGGTCGATACAAACCCTCAGAAAAAATAGTACTGTAAGCTGAAATTAATTGGACTAAAGTAGTCTGCAGACCATACCCATAACATAACGATACTTTTTCTCTTAAAGATAAATCCTTAAACTCTGGGAGATAGCCTTCTCGAGTTGGTATAAAAATTTCATTCAAATATTTACCTAAACCTAGTGAATAATAAGTTTGCAAAATCTCATTAGGATTTGAATCGGCACAAAGCTTAACCATACCAACGTTACTAGATTTAGAAATTATTTCTTCTGTAGAAAGAATTCCATAGTCTCTGGCATCCTCAGTTTTATAACCTTCAAATTCAATCCATCCAGGAGAGGTATTTATTCTTGAGTCAAGTAAATTTGAGTCACTCTTCAAAAGTGCCGATAAAGCTAAAGGCTTTACAGTAGAACCGGGTTCAAATAGCTCAATTACAGAGTTATTTTTCAATAATTCTATATTCTTAAGAAGTTTTCTATTGTTAGGATCAAATGAAGGGAAATTAGTCATGGCTAGAATTTCATTTGTACTTAAATCAATCATTATTCCAGAGGCAGACTCAGCATCGTGAAATTCGACAGCTTTTTTAAGCTTATCAAACAGAACAAATTGTAATTTAGAGTCAACAGTCAATTGGACAGCCATTCCATTGATTGGTTTTTTTATAAATTCGTTCTTAATTACTCCTAGTTTTCTTGAATATTGATTTTTTTGATAACCATTAATTGATTTTAAAGTTTCATCTAAAGCAAACTCTACTCCATTCACTCCTTCATTTTTATAATTCGTTAAGCCAATCAATTGAGAAAATATCTCTCCCTGTGGATAGTGCCTTTTAAAATCCCTATTTCCTAATACTAATCCTGGAATTTTTAACGACTGGAGATATTCTTTTTTTTGTTTTGTAACTTTGGGTTTAAGAACTAAGTATTTTGCTTTTTTATTTGCCAGTCTCTTTTTTAACCTTTCGAAATTTATTTCTAAGTTATTCGATAATAAACCTATGTGATGTGGATCAAATGAAAATTCTCTGAGAGATAATCCGACCTCATAAGATGGAATATCTTCAGCTAAGATTAGGTTGTTTCTATCAAAAATTGCTCCTCTTTTTGAGGCAAGAACAGATTGTAGAGTTGAAGCTTGGTTTGAAAACTCTATACCAAGGTTAAAATCTTTTTTTTGAAAAAAAATAAGCTTAACTGGTAAAGATAAAAGAATTAAAAATATTACAATCCAGAGAACAAGCTCTCTGTATTTGTTACTGTCACTTGAATTCAAACTAATCTATCTGTTTCCTCACAAAAGAAGGGATATCTAAATAATCAGTTTTTTTTGAAGTTTCAGATTTAGTAATATCGTTATCGACTTTACCTAAAGTAGGTACGTCTTGAAATCTTCCATATGGATCATTAGCAACTTTGAATCCTGAAGCTCTATCTGTTTGTTGTGAGCCGTCTGATAAGCCAGTTGCAATTATAGTGACCTTTATATCACCCTCCATATCCTTATCTTCGACAGTTCCATGAATGATTTGAGCACCATCACTTTTGAATTCGGATACCTGCCTAAGAACGTCTTCAATCTCGCCTACTTTGATGCCTTTTCCAGTTATGTTTACTAGTACGCCTTTTGCACTATGTAAATTTATATCCTCCAAAAGTGGACTACCAACAGCTTGTGCGGCTGCATCTTTTGCTCTGCTAGGACCGCTAGCAATTCCAGTTCCCATCATTGCTACACCCTGTTCTGCCATAACAGTTCTAACATCATTAAAATCAACATTTATGTACCCTGTTTGAGTAATAATATCAGCGATTCCTCTTACGGCTCCTAATAAGACATCATTTGCATGCCCAAATGCTTCCAACATTGTGCAATCACCCCCATAAACTTCGCTAAGTTTTTGATTTGGAATTGTAATTAAGGAGTCAACCTCAGATCGCAATTCTTTTATTCCCGCCTCAGCTAAATCATCTTTAAACTCTAAAGACATAGGTTTCGTAACAATAGCCACTGCCAAAGCACCTACTTCTTTTGCTGCTCTTGCCACTATTGGAGCTGCGCCTGTACCAGTGCCGCCTCCCATTCCTGCAGCTATAAATACCATATCTGCACCATCAAACATCGTTGTAAGCCTTTCATAATCATCCAAAGCGGTATCGCGTCCTACATCTGGCTTTCCTCCAGCACCTTGTCCATGATTATTTAATTCTCCTAGGATTATCTTCTCGGCGGCTTTATTTTTTGTCAGTGCCTGAGAGTCGGTATTTGCAGAAATGGTTTCTACACCATCAACTCCATTGGCAACCATGTGATCGATAGCATTGCCTCCACAACCGCCAACACCTACTACTTTTATTATGGTCTGATTTCTCTTCCCGTTATCTACTAATTTATATTTCATAACTCCTCCTAAAATAAAGTTAAAAAGTATTCTGTATCCATCTAAAGGCTTTATTAATAAATCCTCTCTCATGTAACATGGCAAAATCCATGTAATCCTCTTCTGACTCTCTTTGAGCAAATAAAATTAAACCAACTGAAGTGGAATAAATCGGATTTGATAAAATGTCACTTAAACCAATTAAACCTTGTGGTTTTCCAACTCGAACTGGAGCCTGGAAAATCTCTTCAGCTAACTGGGAAATACCCTCTATTCTTGAAGCTCCTCCCGTTAGAACGATTCCTGCAGGAATTTCTTGAGCAAAATTAATATTACCTAATCTTTGCTTGATTATTTGAAAAATTTCTTGATATCTTTCTTCAATAACTGTTGCTAGGCCTTCTCTAGAAAATGATTGATTTTCTCTTCCATTAATTGATTGAGTAGAAATGATTTCATCAGAGTCTGCTAATTCACTCCAAGCACAGCCATGTTTCTTTTTTATATCCTCTGCATTTTGAATTGAAGTTTGGATAGCTCTAGCAATATCATTTGTAACATGAGCTCCTGCAATTGGGATATTTACTGTATGACTTATTGCTCCATCAGAAAAAATTGCCACATCAGAAGTCCCTCCTCCCATATCGATAAGACAAACTCCTAGTTTTTTTTGATCATCTGTAAGAACAGAATGACTGGACGCTAGTTGCTCCAAAACATATTTTTGAACTTCTATTCCACACCTTTTCATGCAAGAACCAATATTAGTTGCAGAGTTTTTGAGGCAGGAAACTAAATGAACATGAGCTTCAAGCCTGACGCCAGCCATCCCTAATGGAGCTTTAACTCCAGGTTGGTTATCGATTATAAATTCTCTAGGAAGAGCATGTAATAGCTCATATCCTTCTGGTATTCTTTGTGCTTGAGCTGTCGACATGACCTTTTCTACTTCGCTCATTTTTACCTTTCTATCTTTTATTGGAACCGCTCCAGAAGAATTCAAACCGTTGACACTTCCACCTGAAATTCCGACAAAAGCTTTTGTAACCTGTTTTCCTGACATTAGTTCAGCTTTAGCGACAGCTTCGTTGACCGCTGATACTGTAGATTCAATATCAACTATGACGCCATCACGAAGACCTGTTGAATTTTGAATGCCTAAGCCAGATACATTTATTCCTTCCGAAGTATTTTCAGCAATAATGCAAACTACTTTAGAAGTTCCAATATCTATTCCGACTCTTAAATTATTTTTATTATTGTTGGCCATCAAAAATATCCAATTGCTAATTTATTTCTATGTCTTAAATCGATAGATTTAAAATCTTTCAATAAATTTTTAGACTGATCACTTAGAAAAAATAATTTCAAGGTTTTTAATTGATTTGAAATCTGAAAATCTTGAAATTTAATAAATTTATTATCGTTTGTTTGAATTTTTATTTGTCCAAACTTTTTGTATTCAACGTCCTTAATATGTAAACCCTGAATCAATAGGACTTCTTGAATTTCGTAATAATTATTGATTAAGTCAAAGGACTTTTTGTTATCAATTGTTAAATTAATCAAGTTTAAAGAAAGATTATTATCAGTTTTAAATGCCTCGCCATTTTGAGAAATAATCTCATTACCATTTAGATAAAAAAGTGGTATTTTCCTAAAATCTTTTTCTTTTAAATTTAAATTAGAATTAGAAAATGCCAATGAATACCCGCCCAGCATGATTAACATAGAAATAATAAATATTTTTAAATTTAAGCTGGTTTTCATTTTGAAACCTCAATCTTAATAATATTTTCTGGCCTTATCATTGATAAGCTTTGTGAAGAATTCTGAAAAGCCTCTTTTAGAGATTTTTTTAATTGAATCCTGCTACCCAAAGATAAATTCTCATCTAACTCATAATTAAATGATTTTGTTAATTTATAAATATCTGAATTTGCTTTTTTTATTGCAAAGTCTAATTTCAAATAAGCCAACAAAACTATAGTGAGAATAAATAATAGGGATAGAAATGAAATAAATCTAAGAGACATACTCAATTTCCCCAACTCTTAAAATTGCACTTCTGGATCTTGGATTTGCTGATTTTTCTTGTTTAGATGGTTTAATTTTATTTATGTTCTTCAAATTGATATCTTCAAAAAAATTTTTATATTCTTTTCTAAAAAAATTTTTAACTATTCTATCTTCTGCAGAGTGAAAGCTAATTACAGCTAAGATTCCTTTATTTTTAAGAACGCGAATTGATGAAATTAAGCCTTTCTTTAATTCTTCAAATTCATTATTGATTAAAATTCTTATACCTCTGAATATATTTGTGGCTGGATGTTTCTTTTGAAAGCCTTTTGGCTTGATGAGTTCCGCAAGATCTGTAGTAGAGGAAATATTCATGTCTTTCCTTGCAATAATGATTTTTTTTGCATACTGTCTTGATTTTCTTTCCTCGCCTAAAAAATAAAAAACATCTGCTATTTCCTTTTCTGAAGCTTTATTTATCCATTCTTTTGCTGAAACGCCTGATTTGTTATCAAATCTCATATCCAAGGTTCCACCGCGCATAAAACTAAAACCTCTATCCGGTTTGTCTAATTGGAGAGAAGAAACTCCCAAATCAAAAAGTACTCCATCCATAGAATTTTCTGAAAAAAGATTAGAGATATTTGAAAAAGATGATACTTGAAACTCAAATCTTTCATCTTTGATAAGATTTGCATATTCTTTTACTTCTGAGTCTTTATCTATGGAAAATAAACTTCCATCAGAATTTAAGTTTTCAAGAATTTTTTTTGAGTGCCCCCCTAAACCAAACGTGCAATCAAGATAGGAACCAGATTTATCACAAATTAAATTTGTTAAAGCCTCTTCTAACAAAACTGGTTCATGAGAGTAGTTCAAAATGGTATCTCCTGCACTTCATTTGGCAGTTCAATGCCTAACTTCTCACCTTTGACATTTTTTCCCTCTTCTTTAGATTTCCAATTTTTTTCACTCCATAGTTCTAATTTTTGTCCCATGCCAATGAGAACTACTTTTGTTTTTTCTTTTATTTGACAATAATTTCTAAGAGATTGGGGAATAAGAAGAGTCATTCTTTCTGAAACTTCGAAGTCAATAGCATGGGCATTTCCAAGGAAATTCCACTGCAAAGATCTAATTTTGGGATTCAATCCAGATAAATTTTCAAAAGCATCTGAGATTTTCTTCCATAATGAGCCAGGATAAATTAATAAAGACGGATATTGAGGATCTCTAGTAATAATAATAGAGCCTGAAGCCATTTCCTTCAGTAAATCCTTATATTTTGCAGGTATAACAATTCTTCCCTTTGTGTCCAAGGAAAGACTGCTAAACCCATAAAGTCCAGCCATAAATTAGTCCCAAAAGTTACACTTATGTATACTTTTGCACACTTTTACACACTTTTAGGTGATTGTAAATATATAAAAGTTTATGGAAAATGCTTTTTTTCTTACTGGAAATAAGATTTTGAAAGGATTGAGCTGACTCATAAGCCGGGTTCTGTTTGAAGTAATCATTCATCTTGAACTTATGTCACCATAAGCTTCTAGCGGCCTACCCAGATTCAATGCGGAAAACATTCTAGAATCTCTATTTGGCCTTGCTCCAAGTGGGGTTTACCAAGCTATTCTTTGTTACCAAAGAATACGGTGAGCTCTTACCTCACCTTTTCAACCTTACCCTTAGGCGGTTTATTTTCTGTTGCACTATCCATAATAAGTACTTTTGTACTTACTTCCAGGTGTTACCTGGCACTTATTCCTGCGGAGCCCGGACTTTCCTCTGCATAGCAGCGATTACTCGGTCAGCTCGCGTGAATTATACTTATTATTTATATTTGTTGTAAATTTGTTTTGAGCTAAAACTCGTTACTTTAGAAAATATTTTAGAAAATTCTTTTAAGGTGAGATTATTCTTCAAGGAGGAATACAATTCATCTAACTGCTTATCAAATTCATAATTCCTTTTATTAATGCCTTCTATAATAATTACTAACTCTCCTCGAGATAGATTCAAGTCTTTTTCAGCTATCAAGCTAATTTCCTCGATGGGTCCTCTAAGAATAGTCTCATGCATTTTAGTTAATTCTCTAGCAATACTTATTTGTCTTTTTGAGCCTAAAATATCCATCATAATTTTTAAAGTTTTTTTTATTCTATGTGGAGATTCAAAGCAAATAATTGTTTTCTCCTGGTAATTGAATTTCAAAAATAAGCTTTTTAACTCATTTCTTTTTTTTGGCAAAAAACCTTCAAAAACAAATTTATTATTTTTAAAGCCTGAGGTAATTAGTGCTGAAATCAGAGAAGATGGTCCTGGAATACTCTCAACTTTTATATTCTCTTTTATAGATTGATAAACCAATTCGTGACCTGGATCTGATATCAATGGTGTACCAGCATCTGAAATCAAAGAAATATTTTGATTATTTTTTAATTTTTTAATAATGGATAAAATTTTTGATTGAGAAGAAAAATCATTATAAGAGATTAATTTTGTAGAAATTCTATATTCCATGAAAAGTTTTTTTGAGTGCCTAGTATCTTCAGCTAGTACGATATCTGATTCCTTAAGAATTTTTATTGCTCTTAAAGTAATATCTTCTAAATTACCAATTGGAGTAGCAACTAAATATAATGTTCCTGACATGTCGAAAAAATTGACTCTTTTTATAGCTTTAGGCTTAATCCTAACTTGCTGTAGTTTAAGTAGCAATGAATTCCAAAAACAAGACAACTTAAAGGTATTCGATAGAGAAAACCTTTTATTAAGCTCTTCAAGATTAAGATCTGATGTAGATATTATATTTTTTGAAAAAAAAGATATTCTACAAAAGTTTTTTTTAGAAGGTATTCAAACTAGCTACTTCTATTTGAAAGAAAGCCAAAAAAGAAATATTTCTTTAAATTTTATTGACTATTCTAAGACTGAAAATTTTAAATGTGAGTCACTAATATCTAAAACTAAAAAAATAGTCTTTCTTAATAAGGAGTTATTTGAAATTCTCAAAGACTGTAATATAAAAAATAACAACAATGTTTTAATAATTGACTCTATCAAAGAAGAATTTGATTTAGATTTAAATTTCATAAATCCCTTTTACTCCTATTTAGATTATCTTTTTAGTCTGGATAATAAAATTCTTCTTGAAGAGTCGATTATTTTAACCGATAAAAAAATACCAGGAATAAATAGTTACTTGATTTCTAAAAATTCTAATATCGAAAAAGCAATATCTAATCTTTTTGAAATAAATAAAAGCTCAGAAAGAAAAAGAGAATTAGAAAGAATCACTCAAAATAAAATATATCAGACTCCTAGATTCAGAAAAGATTTGAAAAACATAATTATAGATACTAAAGAAGTCACAGCAGAGAGAATTATCCCTGCTATAAGATTTAACTTGATATTTGAACCTAAAATCTATGTTCTACCTAAACAGCTTGATTTTTGGAGATTTTCAGAAAAAGACTTATTTTCAAATATGAAAATATTGGAACACCCTATTATGTTAAATAGTGGTTTTTTGTTTGACGAAGAATTTTCAAAAAAACAAATTACTGAGAAAGTATTCTTTGCTCTTGGCTTTGACTCGCTTATGTATATAGGAAAAGGACTTAGTACCAGATATCAAGGCCTCATGGGAGAATATACTAAACAAGGGAGAGAAATTTTTATCCAGCCAAAAAAAATAGGTTTTTAACTACAATAATTCAATCTCAAGAGAGGTAAAACTTTCTTTTACGCTTGGCAAATCCTGCATCCTTTCAATATAGTCGAATAGAGGTTTAGATGCCTTATTGTTAGGTAACTTTATCTGATGATGCTCTAATCTCAGGAGAATTGGGATGATTACTGAGTCTAAAACAGAAAATTCGTCATTTCTAAAAAATTTTTTGTTATCAAACATGGATAATGAGTTTGATATATTTTTTTGAAGGTCATTTTTTGCCTTAGTTATTTGAGGTTTTGAAGAATTAGAATTCTCAATAATATCGAGATTTTCGGCCCAATCTTTTTCAATTCTTTGAAGAATTAACCTAAATTGAGCTCTGGAAACAGGATAGACAGGAAGAAGAGGCGGATGAGGAAATCTCTCGTCAAGATATTCAACTATTAAACCAGAATGATATAAAGATAATTCTCTATCTACCAAAAGAGGAAGGTGGCCATCAGGATTTATTTCCAAAATTTCCTTTGGTAAATCGTCTTTACTCAAAACCTCCAAGTTACAACTAATACCTTTTTCAGCTATAACAATTCTTACTTTTTGCGATCGGTGTCCAATGTCATCATGAAATAAAACCATCGCGGATCTGTTAGTTAAGAGACTCATATTATTATTTTAAATCTTTTTTAAATTCTCGATAAGTCAAATAAGCAAAAGCAGTAAAGATTACTAAAAAAAGCAATACATAAGTTCCAATTCTTTTTCTTTGCTCTGCCGAAGGATCAGCCACATAAGTCATAAAATTTGTAAGATCATAAATAACTTGATCGTATTCAGATTTAGAAAGATTGGTTTCTAAATCCTCAAGGACATGGGGCATGTTTACATTCTGATAGACTTTATTATTTACTCCGTAAGGTCTCGTGGAGTCAGGATAGTAATTTCTCAAGTAAGTATAAATCCAATCTGGTCGTCTTAGCCTTGCTTCCAAAGTAAGATCGGGTGGATAAGCACCTAGCCAATCTATAGCATCCTTCTTTGTCAGGCTTATTTCCATTAATTCACCTATTTTTGAACCGTCAAATATTAAATTATTTTCATAAATATCTAGGGGTATTAGTAAATCTTCTGCCACTCTTTTATACCTTGAATATTTAAGTGAATGACATCCATAGCAATAATTCATGTAAGTTGAAAGACCTCTTTGTAAAGAGGCTTTGTCCGAAACATCAGCCTGAAAAGCGTCACATTCGATGGAGCCGCATCTGTATTCTCCTGCGGAGAAAAGAAGTGAAGATGAAATTAGAGAAATGAAAAAAAGAAGGATTTTCAAACAGCTTCTCCGACTCGTTCTGGAACAGTTTTGCATTTCTCAAATCTCGTGTAGATAGGCATCAAAAGAAAATAAGCAAAGTAAAGAAGAGTAAATATTTTGGCTAACAAATTTTTAGTTTCTGTTGGAGGAACAGAGCCAAGGTAAGCTAGAACAAAAAAGCTTAATACAAAGCCTGCTAAAAAAATCTTGCTAAAAATACCTTTGTATTTGATTGATTTTACAGGACTTCTATCTAACCAAGGTAAAGCCGCAAATATGGCTATTCCTGCAGCCATAACAACAAAGCCTAAAAATTTTGCAGTTAATCCAAATAATGGAAAGTCTATAGCCCTTAACATTGCATAAAATGGAGTGTAATACCAGGATGGAACTATGTGAGCTGGAGTAGAGAGGGGGTTAGCGGGTTCGTAGTTTACATATTCGATTATGTAACCTCCGCCCTCAGGAAAGAAAAAAATAACAGTACAAAAAATTAATAAAAATACTCCCAAAGCATAAAAATCATGGGAAATATCATAAGGAAAGAAAGGCTTTGCATCTAAGGGCACTCCATCTTGATCAGTATGCTTTTTTACATCAATACCATCAGGATTATTAGAGCCAATTTCATGAAGAGCCAATATATGAAAGAAAACAACTGCTATTATCAATATAGGTAATAGAACAACATGAAAAGCGAAAAGCCTTGAAAGAGTAATACCTGAAACAATATAATCGCCCCTAATCCAAATCGCCAAATCCTCACCAAAGTAAGGGATAGATCCTACAAGAGATATAATAACCTGAGCAGCCCAAAAAGACATTTGTCCCCATGGAAGGACATATCCAGTAAAACCCTCAGCACATAGTAGGACATATACAAACCATCCTCCTACCCATATTAATTCTCGAGGTTTTTGATAAGATCCATACATCATCCCTCTAAACATGTGAAGATAGATTAGTGCGAAAAATGCAGATGCACCTCCAGCATGCATATATCTAATTAGCCAACCATAATCAACATCCCGCATGATATATTCTATTGAAGAAAAAGCCCCTTCTGCAGTATTGGTATAGTTCATCATTAACCATAAACCTGTAAGAATTTGCATAACTAGAACAATTAGCAGCAGAAACCCGAATAGATACCAAATATTTATATTAGATGGGGAATAATATTTAGAGAGGTGCCTTTCGAAAAGGTCTACAATAGGAAATCTTTTGTCTACCCAATCAATGCTTTTTTTTCCAATAGTATTTTCGCTCATTAAGTAACTCCGTCTGAACCAATAACTAATAAGTTATCTTTTTCAAAAAAATGTGGTGGCACAACTAAATTCGTAGGGGCTGGAACATTGGCATAAACCCTTCCAACTAAATCAAATTTAGACCCATGACAAGGACAAAAGAAACCTCCTTGCCAAGCTGAGTCAAAATCTTCTGGTTTAGCTTCAGGATAATATTTTGGCGCGCACCCTAAATGAGTACAAACACCAGTTAAAACAGCAATTCCCTTTTTTCTCGATCTAATCTCGTTTCTAGCATATTCAGGCTGAGAGGGGTCGTCCATATTGGGGTCAGCAAGCCTCTCTAGATTATTTGTAATGAAATTTGTATTTTCTTCAGGTATGTTAACTACGAAGACTGGTCTTCCTCTCCATTCAACAGTCATCATTTCGCCAGGTAGCAACTTTGAAACATCAACTTTTACTGGAGCGCCTGCCGCCTCAGCTTTTGCACTTGGTTTAAAAGCGCTGATGAATGGTATTGCAGTGAAGAACGCACCTATAACGCCCAAAAAAGAAGTTGTATACGTTAAAAATTTCCTTCTACCAGGATTAGGAGGACTTTTTGGCTGCATATTTTATCTTTTGCTGAATTGAGGAGCCTTCCTAGCTTTTCTTAATCCAACTTTTTTTCTTTCCACTTTTCTTGAATCTCTTGTTAAATATCCTGCTGACTTTAAAACTCCTCTATAGTCACCGTCTTTCTTTTCAAGAGCCCTAGATATACCGTGTCTAATAGCTCCAGCTTGACCGAAAGATCCTCCTCCAGAAACTTTGATTTTAAAATCATATTTTTGGTCGCAATTAAGAAGTTTTAAAGGCTGACGTACTAATATTTTAGCTACTTCTCTTCCAAAGTATTCTTCTAAAGGTAGATCATTTATTAATATATTGCCTGTACCGTCTGAGAGATAAACTCTTGCGGTTGCGCTCTTTCGTCTTCCTGTTGCGTATATTATTTCTGACATGAATATAAACTAAACTGCCAACTCCTTGGGTTGTTGGCCATTATGTGGATGATTTTTACCTGAATATACTTTTAATTTTTTGATAATTTTATTTGCTAATTTATTTTTTGGAAGCATTCCCTTAACAGCCTTTATGATGATATTTTCAGGAGAGTCTACTAACATTTTTTTGAAAGGTTTTGTTTTAAGGCCTCCAGGATAGCCCGTGTGATGATAGTAATTCTTTTGGATTTCCTTGTTTCCTGTGACTTTTATTTTTTCAGCGTTTATAACCACGACAAAATCACCTAGATCAGCATTAGGAGAATATTTAGCTTTATTTTTTCCAACAAGAATATTTGCAACTTTTACAGCTAATCTTCCAAGAACTTCGCCTTCAGCATTAACTAAATGCCAATTTTTTTCTATATCTGAAGTTTTATAACTTTTTGTTTTCATAATAAGTTTTTGAAAGGCGGGAATGATAACTCAGAGAGGTTATAATTGCCATTATCTATGTTCAAAAAAAATTATTATTTAATATCTTTATGGTTGGTCTTAGGTTGCCTATCAGGCCTGCTTATTTCAAGTTTTTTTGGTAAGACAGAAATACATATCCCTATATATCATAATATTTCAAATGTACTTGAAAGAACTTCACCTTCAGTAGTAAATATCTGGACATCGGAAAAATTTCGAGATTGGCAAGAACAGTATAATAAACTTGGTAGAAAATTTAACACGCTTGTTGTAAAAGAACGTTTTATTCCCAATGGATCGGGTGTGGTATTTGAAAAGGACTTGATAGTGACCAACTTTCACGTAATCAAATATTCACTAAAACAAGAATTACTTTTAGAGAACCACTTAGGAGAAAGATCCGCAGCTCGAATATTGGCTTATGATGCAGAAGCTGATATCGCTATATTAGGAGTCATAGATCCTATTGACTTAAAACCTGTAAAAATGAGAAAAAATATAGATCAAGTTAAAATTGGAGAGTCTGTTATTGCGATTGGGAATCCTCAGGGAGTAGGTCAATCCTTTAGTAAGGGAATCGTAAGCGCTATCAGAACATTAAATGACAAAAAAGGAAGTTTTATACAGACCGATGCCTCAATTAATCCAGGAAGTTCAGGCGGTGCTTTAATTGATGATAAAGGAAGATTAATTGGAATAGTAATTTCTATTCAGACTACTACAGGAGTTGATCAAGGTATAAATTTTGCAATTCCTATAAATAATGTAATTGAGGTCTTCAATTCGCTCTTAAATAGATAAAATTTATTTTTTCCTCAATTTTAAAGCATTTGCGTGACCGTATAGACCTTCAAGCTCTGCTAAAAATATAGAGTTATTAAGAAGCTCGTTATATTTTTTTTTATCCTTGATAGATTTAATTGATGTCACTGAACTTCTCACTAGAAAGTCTTCAATGCTCACAGGTGAACTAAATCTAGCTGATGAATTTGTTGGAATAACATGACTTGGACCAGCAGCATAATCACCCAGGACGGCCGTATTATTCTCCCCAATAAAAATAGCTCCAGCAGAAATTTCTTTTAACAAAGACGTTTTGTAATGTTTGCTGATAATCTGTAAATGTTCAGGGGAAAAAAGATTATTTATCTCAATTGCTTCATGAATATTTTTTACTTGAATAAAAATTGAATTTTTTTCTAAAGCTGATTTTATCGTTTTGCCTCTAGGAGCAATATTTACTTGAACATTAAGTTCTTTAGACAAATCATCTATGCCTTCTTTTCCAATATGAACGTAAATACATTTTGAATCCTCTCCATGCTCTGCCTGAGCAATTAGATCTGCAGCTAATTTTTTAAAGTCTTTATTTTTATCCGAGATTATAAGTACTTCGGAGGGACCAGCAAAAGAGTCTATTCCAACATCCCCGAAAACTTGTCTTTTTGCTTCTGCAACGTATCTATTACCAGGGCCAAAAATTTTGTCTGATTTAGATATAGTTTCTGTGCCATATGCCATGGCAGCTATTGCTTGGGCCCCGCCAAAATTGTAAGCCCTATCTATTTCTGCAATGTGAGCAGTCGCCAACATTAATGTTTTTGCCTTTTCGGAAGAACTTGGAAAAAAAAGATTTATTTCCCTAGAACCAGCAACTTTAGCAATAAGAGCTGTCATCAAAATAGATGATGGATATACTGCATTACCCCCTGGTGCATAAACGCCTATTTTATTTATCGGCCTATAAATTTGACCAAGAAAATCAAAGACTTTATCACTAGTCTTTAAATCTTCTATTTTTATAGATTTGTGAAAATCTATAATTCTTTTCTTTATATAATTTAAGCTCTTCTTTGTTTTGTCATCTATTTTTTTATAATTTTTTTTAAAATCAGATTTGTTGTAGGAAGCTTCGTAGATAGACTTAAACTTTGTTTTATCTATTTTATTAGAGTGCTTAATTAAAGCTTTATCTCCATTTTTTTTTACATCAAGAATTATTTTTTGTACAACCTCTCTTACATATGAACTTTGGTTCGTAACTTTTTTTTCTCTCAAAAGTTTCTTTGCTGAAGAAAAAGATACTTTTTTAATTTTTAACTTTTGCATTAAGACTGTCTTTTATAGAAAAGATAATTTTTTGTATTTTTTGGTTATTTGTTTTGAAGGAAGATTTATTAATAATAAGTCTAGTGGAAATATTTTGTATAACCTCAATCTCAGACAATCCATTTTCTTTCAATGTACTTCCGGTTTGCACAAGATCAACTATATAATCTGAAAGGCCCAAAATGGGAGCTATTTCAATAGCTCCTTTTAAGTTTATTATCTCTACGTTTTGCATTTTTGTAGCAAAAAAGGCTTTTGCAGAAACTGGATACTTTGTTGCCACAACTGGTTTATTTGAAGAAGTTTTTTTTAAAGAAGCTAAGGAAAGGCGACATTTTCCAAGTCTAGTATCTATGGATTCATAAAAATTTTGTTCATCTTCAATCTCATTGAGAACATCTTTACCGACAAATCCCATATCGGCGATACCTTTATTAACAAATTTGGGGATATCCCAAGATCTTAAAATAGCAACTTTAACGCCATTAATAGAAGTATCTATGACCAATTTTCTAGAAGAGTTATTGAAGGAAATTCCTATTTTTTCTAAAAGATTTTTTAATTCTGGAAGCAATCTTCCTTTTGGTAAAACAAGTAACATTATCCAGTTACCCTCTCTATGTTTGCTCCAAGAGAGTTTAACTTTTCTTCGATCCTTTCATACCCTCTATCAATATGATAAATGCGATCAATTTTTGTTTGTCCTTTGGCTACAAGACCAGCTAATACTAAACTTGCTGAAGCTCTTAGGTCGGTTGCCATAACTGGTGCTGAGTGAAGAGAATTTTTCTTGCCACTTATTATTGCTGTATTTCCTGCAAGAGAAATGTCCCCTCCCATTCTTATTAATTCTTGGACATGCATAAATCTATTTTCAAAAATGGTCTCTACGACGGAAGATTTTCCATCAGCAATTGTGTTTAATGAAATAAATTGTGCTTGCATGTCAGTTGGAAATAAAGGATAAGGTGCTGTAGATATGTCTACTGGCTTAAGACTATTATCCATCTTCAAATTAATAGTATTTTCTTTAATCTTTATTTTAGCGCCTGCTTCAGTAAGCTTGGAGAGCACACTTTCTAACGTTTTTGGCATTGAATTAACTATTGAAACCTCTCCACCGGTCATGGTGACAGCGGTTAAATAGGTAGCGGTTTCTATTCTGTCAGGCATAACTTCATATGATGTAGGTTTTAATTCTTTTACTCCATGAATTACGAGCTCTTTAGTTCCTTTTCCCTCAATTATTGCGCCCATACTAATAAGACACTCAATTAAATCTCCAACTTCAGGTTCTCTAGCAGCATTTTTTATTAGTGTTTTTCCATCAGCTAAAACAGAGGCCATGATTGCGTTTTCAGTTCCTGTAACACTGATTGTATCAAAAAGAATTTCAGCACCCTTAAGACCTTCAATAGCTTTTGCTTTAATGTATCCCCCTTCAGTAATGACTTCTGCACCTAATTTTTTCATACAATCAAGATGAAGATTTACAGGTCTACTTCCTATTGCACAACCACCAGGAAGAGCAACTTCAGCTTTACCAAATTTTGCTAAAAGAGGTCCAAGAACTAAAACAGAAGCTCTCATTGTCTTTACAAGTTCATACCTAGCTATTTGATTTTGAAGATTTGAAGTATCGATTTCTAAATTCATATCCTCATCAAGAGTGATACTGGCCCCCATAGATCCAAGAACTTCGATCATGGTTGTAACATCTTTTAAGTGAGGAATATTGCTTAAAGTAAGTTTTCCTTCTAAAAGCAGCGAAGAAGCTAGAATAGGTAAAGCTGAGTTCTTAGCTCCAGAGGCCTTTAAACTTCCTGTTAGAGAGTGACCGCCCTCGATAATAAGTTTATCCATTACTCATTTGAAATTAAGGAGTCTTCTTCAATACTCCAAGACTCAATTGCACTATCTAAATCATTATTATTTTCTTTAACTAGAGTTATGAATTGCTTTCGATATATGGAAACTAAATCAATACCGTCTAAAACTATCCCGACAACACGCCAACTTGATGCGTCATCGATATTTAATTTCATCATTTTGTATATCATTTTAAATTTTTGTCCAGAAAATTCTGTATTCAAATAGACTACTGCTTTATTCTTTTGTTCACTTAGATATTTGTGCGAGTCTATGGAAATATTTGTAGAGTCAATGTTGCCTAAAGCACCTGAATAGGTATCAAGAAGAGTGCTTTTAAATTTTTCGTTAAACTCTGTGACTTGTTCTTTGGTTGCTAAATTAAAAAATTTCTTACCCATTACTCTTTTGGAAATTTCCTCTGGAGGTATTAATTTTGAAAATCTTTCTTCAAATTGATCTAGAAATCTGGTTTTGTCGTTAGCAAACAATTCCTGATTATCATTCAAGAAGCTAAAAATCTTCTTATGTTGAGAATTGATGTAATCCTCCACCTCAACATCCAAAAATAAGAAAGGAGAAAAAAGAATGATAAAAAATAAGAAAAAGTGCTTTTTCATTTATAATCAATTTTTATGGACTTAGTCTACTACAAGATAATTAATCTCAGATGAAAAAACCAAAAAAAAATGATTTTTTTAAATTAGGTAAAAGAGTCATTGATAATGAAATTGAAGCTTTAAGGTCTATTTCGTCGCAAATTGTTAAATCAGAATTTAATAAAATTTGTTTAGAATTAGAAAATACAAAAGGAAATATTATTTTTTTAGGAATAGGAAAATCTGGAAAAGTATCAGAAAAAATTTCATCTACTTTATCAAGCTTGGGTAGGCCCTCCTTTTATATCAATGCTGCTGAGGCCAGCCATGGAGATCTTGGTGCAATAACTAGTAAAGATATGGTAATTATATTTTCTTATTCAGGTGAAACAGAAGAACTAGTTGATCTTTTGCCTAATTTAAATTCTAAAAATATTAAAATATGCTCCGTTACTGGTAATGATAAATCTACTATTGCTTTATCCTCAGATGCCCATCTATCGATTAAAATAGAAAATGAAGCAGATCCTCTCAATTTAGCTCCAACATCCAGTACAACTGCGATGATGATGATAGGCGACGCCATTTCAGTCGCTTTATCTAGCTTGAGCGGTTTCAAAAGATCTGATTTCGGTAGGAACCATCCTGGCGGAAGTCTGGGTAAAAGTTTTATAAAAGTTAAAGAGATCATGATTAATGAAAGAGATCTGCCTTATGTTGATGGAAATATATCAATAATTAAGGCGATGGAAACAATATCTAAAAAGGGATATGGATTGGGACTGATAAAGATAGGTAGATCTGTGAGCGGAATTTTTACTGACGGAGACTTAAGAAGAGTTATCAATAATGATGTGGATTTATCCTCAACTCTAATAAAAAAAGTTATGACTAAAAAATTTAAATTTGTTGGTGAAACTGATTATGTACTAGATGTATCAAGAGTCATGGAAAATCAAAAAATCTACTCATTAATTGTTAAAGATTCCAAAAATAAAATCACTGGCTTGATAAGAATGCATGAGATTCTTTCAGCAAAAATAATTTAATGCCAAAAAGCATTTTTGTATATTTAGTAGCTTTATTTTTCCTTACTGGCTCAATCCTTTTTATAACTTCATTCTTTTTAAATTCATCCGATAATGAAATAGAAAATGTAAATTCCGAAATTATCTTTGAAGCAAAAAATATTTCCATAAATTTAGGTTTCAAAGATAGTAATTTAGATCTAAAAGTGAAATCTTCCATGGTGAATTCCTTAAAGGAAGAAAAAAACCTTTATGTCTATAAACCGGAAATTGATCTTTCTGGAAAGAATATCAATTTAAAAATCACTTCAGATAACGGAAAAATTTCTTATGACAAAAACATCGTTCAGATTGAAAACAATATCTTAGTAAGCGGAGAAGCTAATGGAAAAGCTATTAAGGGTAGTTCAGATCCTATATATATTAACTTAGATCAAAAAAATTTATCTTCAGAAAAATTAATTCTCTTTATTGATGAATATAAAATTTTATTAAATGAAATAATCTTAGAGAATGAAGAAATGGTTTTGAAAGGAAATCCAATATATTTGTTAGACAATGAAGGATTAGAAACAGAAACTTCCATGATAAGGTTAAAATCAAATGGAGAACTTTTTTTTCCAAATAAGCTAAAAATAAAAGATTTAAATTGAAATGCTCATAGAAGGAAAAAAAATTAGTAAGGTTTCCAACCATAGAATTATTCTTGAAGATATTGATATCAGCATATCTTCAAAAAAAATTTATGGTTTGTTAGGGCCAAATGGAGCAGGCAAGACTACCTTATTCTCTATTTTGGCTGGGTTGAGTAAATCAACCCAAGGAGAAATTTTCTTTGATACAAAAAATGTAAATGATTTAAGTTTTGAGAAGAGATCAGAATTAGGAGTGATTTATCTTCCTCAAGAACCATCTGTATTTAGGGAATTAACTGTTAAAGAAAATATCCAAGCTGCATTGGAAGCTAAGCAATATAATCAGAATGAAATTGGAAAGAAAATTAATGAAATTAGTTATGAATTCAATTTAGATGGTATTAATTTTCAAAAATGTAATTCATTATCTGGCGGACAAAGACGAAGAGTTGAAATAGCAAGAGCAATGGCATTATCTCCAAAATTAATTTTGCTTGATGAGCCTTTTGCAGGAATTGATCCTCTTGTAATTAATGAAATAAAAGAATTAATTAAAAATTTAAAAAAAAAAGAAATTGGAGTGTTAATTAGTGATCACAATGTAAAAGCAACATTGGAAATTTGTGATTTTATTTATGTCATTAACTCTGGAAAGGTAATGGCCAAAGGTACTCCGAACGAAATAGTTGAAAATAAACTAGTCCAGAAAGTATATCTTGGAAATGATTTATAAAGTTTGTTACTGTCCGTAAGTAAGTTTTATTCTTAAATATCTTAAAATTCCATAAATTATCGGCCAAAACAAACTCGAGATAAAAGTTAAGATCATTAGTTCAAAAATTAAAGAATTAGAAAAGTTATTTGATATCAGAATAAAGTATATCTGATAGATTAAAACTATCATGGCGACAATCAAAGATTGTTGCAATCGAAATAAAGCTCTAAACCTATGAAAGTATCTTTGGGAAAAATATGAAGTTAATAAGAATATTACAACGTGCGTCCCTAAAAGATAACCTAAAAAAATATCCAGGATGAAGCCAGCTAGCATGGTCCAAAAGAATCCAATACTTCTAGGAGTGGCAACATTCCAATAAATTAAAGACATCAAAGTAAGGGGGAGTGTTAATTTAAACAAAATATAATTGTTTAAAATAACCTCGAAAATTGATGCAACTATCAGAGTCAGTCCAACAAAAAAATAAAAATTAAAAATTGAAGTTTTTTTATCATCTAAGCTATTCATGGCCCTGTAAATAAAACTGTAGACCCAAAAGTAAAGTCAAAAGAATTTTCAACTTTTACTGATAAAAAATTTGACTCATCATTTTCTTTTATATCGATTACTCGCCCTAAAGAAAATCCCTCCGGAAATTTACCTCCTAATCCTGATGAAATAATTTCATCTCCAAGAGCTATATCTCCATTTTTCTTAAATTCTTCTATTTGAAATAACTTTGACTCGCCAGTTCCTGTAATTATTATATTTTCTAAAGTTCTGGTGTTTTTTGCTGGTATTTTCAAAGAGAGGTCATGCAAGGGCTTAATCTTAACGGTATTTACCAATAGTTCGTCTATAACTCCGATAAGACCAAAAGCATTGAAAGCGACCATGTCATTAGTAATTTTATTAGTCCTAATATCTACAGAAATGATTTCTTTTGGAAACTTCTTAAAATTAGAAATTTTGCCTAAAAATATGTCTTTCTGTTTGAAGCTTTTACTTAGATCAAAAAGCCTTTCTAATTCATTTAGTGAGCTTTTTGTATTTTGAAGAGTGAGATTCTGGTTTTCTAAATTTCTTATTTGCTCTTTTAAACTTTCTATTTCTTCTGTAAGTCTTTTCTGAGAAGCAAAATATGAGTCAAATGCATCGATAGTGTCGGTAGCCAAATATTCAATTTGAGTAAAAGGCGATAATATGTAAGAAGAGTAAATTCTTATTTTACTGCTCAAATCAAAGAGATAATCCCCATACATTACCGATAAAGTTATCAAAAGCGCTGGATAAAGACGACTTGCACGCATTGATCCAGTGGTAAAGATAGCTGATTGTGCAATATCAGTTTGTTTGTGTTCACCACCGAACATTTGATTACTCGGTAGATAAAAGATCTACATCGAATTTATCTATTATGTCTAAAGCAATTCCTCCACCTTTTACCACGCAAGTTAAAGGATCATCGGCAACTATGACGGGAATTCCAGTTTGTTCTGAAATCATTATATCTAGGTCTGTTAACAGAGCTCCGCCTCCTGTCAAAACGATACCTCTTTCTGAAATATCGGCACTTAATTCTGGGGGAGACTGTTCTAAGGCATTTCTAATAGATTGTAGAATAGATGATAATGGCCCCGATATAGCTTCATAAGCTTCTAAGCTTGAAAAATTTATAGTATTGGGAACACCTTCAGCTAAATTTCTTCCTCTAATTTCCATTGATTTATCTTCGCTTTCGGGAGTTGCGCATCCAACAGTTTCTTTTATTCTCTCAGCAGTTGACTCTCCAACTAATACTCCGTACTTTCTTCTGATATAAGAAACAATAGCTTCGTTGAATCTATCTCCTCCAGTTTTCAATGAACTAGAAAATACTACTCCATTCAAAGCAAGAATTGCAATTTCAGTCGTGCCTCCGCCTATATCCACCACCATTGAGCCTGAAGCCTCTTCAACAGGAAGTCCAGCTCCTATTGCTGCTGCCATAGGTTCTTCGATTAATCTAACTTCTCTGGCACCGGCTTGAAGGGCAGACTCTCTAATCGCCCTTCTTTCTACTTGGGTCGATTGACAAGGAACGCAAATTAAAATTCTTGGGCTTGGTTTGAAGAAATTTTCTCCGTGAACAACCTGAATGAAATGTTGAAGCATTTTCTCAGTAACTTGAAAATCTGCTATTACTCCATCCTTCAAAGGTCTTATTGCCTCTATATTTCCTGGAACTCTTCCTAACATTCTTTTTGCTTCTGAGCCCACTGCAACTACAGATCTATGTCCTTCAGATTTTTTAATTGCTACAACAGAGGGTTCGTTTAAGACAATACCCTTTCCTTTTGCAAAAATAAGTGTGTTGGCTGTACCCAAGTCAATTGACAAGTCGGTTGAATAGATACCTTTGAGAGCTTTTAGAACCATAATTTTTAGCTTTTTTTAAATATTTCGAATAGTAGTTGATTTTAAGTTGATATAAAATCTCCTTCTTTCAATACCATTATAATGAAAATTACCAAACAAGACCTTAAAAACATCTCTTTATTGAGTAAGATAAAAATAGATGAGGAGACATCTGACTCTTTGGTTGAAGACTTGGAGTCTATTTTGAAAATGGTTAATAAAATGGATGAGTTGGATACTTCAAAAATTAATCCGTTAACTCATCCAATAGAAAATACTCAGACTTTGAGAGAAGACATCGAAAAAAAAGATATTGAAAGAGAAAAACTTCAAGAACTTTCCGAGGAAAAAGAATCTGGCTTTTATCTTACACCTAAAGTAATTGAGTAATTATGACTGAAATAACTAGCCTTTCTTTGACAGATCAAATACTTGGACTTACTGATAAATCTTTCTCATCTAAAGAAATTACAGAGTCATATTTAAAAGAAATTAAGAAAAAAAAATCTTTAAATTGTTTTATTTCAATCTTTGAGGAAGAGTCTAAAGAAAATGCGCTGCTAGCAGATGAAAACATTGCAAAAAACAAAGCTAGGCCACTAGAAGGGATTCCGGTCGCTCACAAAGATATTTTTTGTATTAAAGACAAAAAAACAACTTGTGGTTCTAAAATGTTATCCAACTTCATTTCTCCTTATTCTTCAGAGGTCTTCTCTAAATTAGATAATGCTGGAGCTATTACCCTTGGAAAAACAAACATGGATGAATTTGCTATGGGATCCTCTAATGAAACAAGCTTTTATGGAAATGTTCTAAATCCCATCAATGAAAAACTTTCGCCGGGAGGTTCTTCAGGTGGTTCTGCAGCAGCTGTAAGAGCCAATCTTTGCTCATTTGCAACTGCCACTGATACTGGAGGCTCCATAAGACAGCCAGCTGCTTTCTGTGGAGTTACGGGTATAAAACCTACCTATGGTAGAGTTTCTAGATGGGGAATGATAGCTTTTGCATCCAGCCTAGATCAGGCAGGAATAATTGCAAAAAATGCTAAAGATGCCGCTATAGCTCTTAAATATATATCTGGATTTGATCAAAAAGACTCAACATCTTTGAATGAAGAAGTTAAAGATTTTCAAAAGGAAGTCGATGCGAATCAAGAGCATGTGATTGGAATTCCTAAAGACTTGATTGAAAAAATAAAAAATGATCAGGTACGAGATTCTTTTAAAAATGCAATTTCCATTCTCGAAAAAGACGGAGCAAAAATTGAAGAAATAAATCTACCTCATATTGAGTACTCCTTGCCGGCTTATTATGTGATAGCTCCAGCAGAATGTTCAGCAAATTTAGCAAGATACGATGGAATTAGATTTGGACATAGAAGCAAGAATGTATCTTCCTTAGAGGATCTTTATGTTAATTCAAGAACAGAAGGATTTGGTAGAGAAGTTAAAAATAGAATTTTTATTGGAACATTCTGTCTTTCTGCAGGTTACTATGATGCCTTTTACAATAAGGCTTTAAAAATAAGAAACTTAATAAAAAATGATTTTGATGAGGCTTTTAAAAAAGTTTCATCAATAGCAATGCCTACTTGTTCTAATTCCTCTTTTGAGCTTGGCTCAATAAGCGATCCTGTTGAAATGTATGAACAAGATATTTATACAATCCCTGCAAACCTAGCAGGTTTACCAGCAATCTCAATTCCATCAGGTACGGCCAACGAAATGCCCGTTGGTCTTCAACTTATTGGAAATTATCTTGACGAGGGAAGAATTCTTAACCTTGCTAACAAATTTCAAAAATTAACGGATTTCCATGAGTTCAAATAATTGGCAGCCTGTTATTGGATTGGAGGTTCATGTGCAACTTGCAACCAAAACAAAACTTTTTTCCTCTTCTCCAATAGCTTTTGGTGCTGAACCAAATACTCAAGCTAGTGAAATTGACTTGGGTCTTCCCGGTGTATTGCCAGTATTAAATAAGGAAGCGATTTCCCACGCATTAAAGTTTGGTTGTGCAATAAATGCCGAAATATCTGAAAAAGTAATTTTTGCAAGAAAGAATTACTTTTATCCTGACCTGCCTAAGGGTTACCAAATAAGTCAGTTAGATGATCCTATAGTCGGCAAAGGAAGTGTTGAAATAAAACTTGGTGATAAATCAAAAATTATCGGTGTTACTAGAGCTCATCTTGAAGAAGATGCAGGAAAATCAATACATGACTTGTACAGTAATAACTCTGCAATAGATTTAAATAGAGCTGGAACTTGCCTATTAGAAATAGTATCTGAGCCCGATCTTAGATCAGCTAAAGAAGCGGTTGAGTATTTAAAAAAAATACACAGTATTGTTACTTTCCTGGGAATCTCAGATGGCGATATGTCACAAGGATCTATGAGATGCGATGCTAACGTATCTGTTAAAAGGCTTGATGATAAAGAACTAGGCACACGAACTGAATTAAAAAATATTAATTCTTTCAAATTTGTTGAAAAAGCAATTACTTTTGAAATAGACAGACAAATTAAAAAGCTTGAAAAGGGAGAAGAAATTATTCAAGAAACAAGATTGTATGATTCTAAAAAAAATCTTACGCGATCCATGCGTTCAAAAGAGGAAGCTAATGACTACCGCTACTTTCCAGAACCAGATTTAATTCCAATAAAAATCTCTAAAGATCAAATTAACGATGTGAGAAAAAATCTACCTGAATTGCCAGAAATAATGAAAGAAAGATTCATGAACTCTTACGAACTATCAGATGACAATGCTGAACTTGTAACAATAAATAAAGAAACTGCATCCTTTTTTGAAGAAGTATTGTCTTATGAAGTTTCTTCTAAAAATGCCGTAAATTGGATCACTGGAGACTTATTTGCACTCCTTAATAAAAATGATACAAACATTTCTGAATCAAAAGTAAATCCAAAGCATATTGCAGAGATAATTCAAAATATTGAAGACCAAAAAATTTCTGGTCCTTCCGCAAAAAAACTTCTTGAGATTGTATGGAACGAAGGAGGAGAAATTCAAGAGCTTGTTCAGAAAGAAGGTTTAGAACAAATTTCTAATGATGATGAAATAGAAAAAATCCTTGATGAGGTAATTTCTGAAAATCAAAAACAATTTGAGCAGCTAAAATCAGGCAAAGATAGATTACAAGGCTTTTTTGTTGGTCAAGTTATGAAAAAAACTTCAGGAAGTGCAAGCCCACAAGTTGTAAATAAACTTTTAAAGGATAAATTATCTAAGTAATGAACATAGATAAAGACTCAGCAACATAGGCAGGTTTTTCTTGACCTTCTATCTCCATAACAACTTCATATTTCAAAAGATATCTTCCATCGCCTTTATCATCAACAGATAAAAGTGTTGATTTGGTCCTTACTTTTGAACCCACATTAACAGGAGTTAAAAATCGAACTTTATCAAGTCCATAATTAAAAACCATGGTCATGCCCTCAGGGGCAACTTGAGGAGCTGGCAACCCAGCCATCAACGAAAGGGATAAGAAACCATGAGCTATTGTTGAGCCAAAAAGTGGCGTAGCTTTTTCTGAATCTATATGAATGAATTGATGGTCATTTGTTGCATCAGCAAATTGATTTATTCTATCTTGATCGACCTTTAACCAATCTGAGGCCCCCATATCTTTTCCTATGTAATCTTTTAAAGTGTCTGCAGGTACTAATCCAGCCATTGTTTTCTCCTTATTTTTTTATTTCATCAAATGATTTTTGTAGTCTTCTCGCAAACCTGTCTTGAGAAGTTTTCCTGTTGCTCCGTGAGGAAGTTCATCTAGAAAGATAACGTCATCTGGAAGCCACCACTTAGCTACTTTATCAGAAAGGTAATCCAATACTGAATCTTTATCACATTCTTCCAAGCCATTTTTAACAATAAACAATAAAGGCCTTTCATCCCATTTAGCATGAGCAACTCCAACAACACATGCCTCTGCTACTCCCGGATGTCCAACTGCAGTATTCTCTAGATCAATAGAACTAATCCACTCTCCTCCAGATTTAATAACATCTTTACTTCTGTCAACTATTCTCATATAGCCATGAGTATCTATCGTTGCAACGTCTCCTGTATCAAACCATCCATCTTCCAGAGCAGTCTCATTAGACTTAAAGTAACGTTCAATAATTGCTGGTCCTTTGACCATGAGTCTCCCAAACGTTTTTCCATCATTAGGAAGAACCTTACCTTCATCGTTTATTATTTTCATTGAACAACCGTAAACTGCTCTACCTTGGCTTGTTTGAATTTCATATCTTTCTTCAAGATCCATGCCATCCATCTCCGGAGTGTAGGAGTTGAGTGTCCCAAGCGGACTCATTTCTGTCATACCCCAACCATGCAGTAAAAAACAATCATGTTTTTCTTGAAAGGCTTTAATCATAGCTTTTGGAGCAGCAGAACCGCCGACCAAAACACTATTTACAGACTCAAGTTTGATATTGTTCTTCTCAGTGTAATTCAGTAAGTCAAGCCATACCGTAGGAACTCCCATTAGCTGATTTACTTTTTCAGAAGTAATTAAGTTACAAATTGATTCACCATCAGTGAAGGGGCCTGGAAAAACCATTTTGGCTCCGTACATAAATGATGCATATGGAATTCCCCAAGCATTAACATGAAACATTGGCACTACAGGAAGCAAAATAGTTTCAGAAGTTAAATTCATTGCGTTCCCAGCGGTAGCATACCAAGCATGCAAAACAGTAGATCTGTGAGAATAAAGAACTCCCTTAGGATTTCCAGTTGTCCCAGATGTATAACACAATGATGATGCTGTATTCTCATCAAACTCAGGCCAAACTACTTCTTCAGATTCATCAGCAATAAGATCTTCATAACAAATGAGATTTTCAATTGATGAAGATGGCATGTTCTCCTTATCAGTTAGTACCACAATTCCTTTAACCGTTTTAAGGTCAGAAATGACATTTTCTATGATTGGTAAGAAAGGCGCATCAACGAAGATGTATTTATCTTCGGCATGATTAACAATGTATTTAATATCATCTGGAAACAATCTTGGATTAAGAGTATGAAGAATAGCTCCCAATCCAGAAATGCCAAAATAAAGTTCTAAATGGCGATAACTATTTACTGCCATTGTCGCAATTATATCCCCCTCTTTAATATTTAAATTAAGCAAAGCATTAGCCAGTTTCTTTGATCTTTTTGCAGAGTCCTTAATGGTGTATCTATGTATGCCTCCTTCTACAGTGTTGCTAACTATTTCTGTATTGGCGTTATTTTTTATAGCATGTTCCAAAACTCCTGAAATTAGAAGTTGTTCATTCATCATATTCCCTAACATAATCTCACCTTTTTTTTGTTAAACCCTTTACGAATAAAGGAGAATATCTTCGCTCAAGAAATCCTTCAACCTCTTTTTTTGATTCTAATTGAAAAAGTTTTATATCGTTTAAAGAAGACATTAAAAATGGTTTCCATTCCAATAAAATTTCATCAAGAGGGTTTTCAAAAATAAATCGAATTGATTTTTTACTAATATTTAAAGCGCGCTTAAATTCCTTTTCGTTTAACGTCCTAAATGGATCAGAGAAGATTGGTTTTAATTCTTTTGGTAAATACGGAACTTTCTGCTTTGGATTAAATAAATAATTTAATAAAAATTTGTCTGTTTCTTTTAAACCAGTTCCATTAAGAAAGTGTCCAACTATTGATTTATTTAAAGATCTTCCCTTTAAGGGACCTAGAAACAATCTACTTGGACAATAATCATTTGCATAAAAATTATCCCAAATGGCTATAGGATTTTTAAAAAAATCTTGGATAGACTTTAGAGATGAATTATTGATCCTTTCACTGATAACATTATCTCCTGTCCAAAAAATAACTATGCGCTTATTTAAATTTTCTTTTAGTCCTCCTAGATATCCTTCATCAAATACCCCCTTAGCTAAAGATAAATTATAAATTGCAGGACAAAACCACATATTTTTTTGTTTTGGCAAATGCATAGAAACTTCATTTAAAACTTCTGCATGTTTTTTTCCCAAATCTTTGTCTGCCGCTTCCTGACCAAAATTAGTTATATCAATGTCATCGAAGAAAATTGCTATTTCATCAAAGCCTACCTTCTCAAGAGCATGAGATAATTTTCTTTTCAAAAGTTTTAAATTCTTTTCAATGTCTCCAAAAAATTCGGAAGTTGGAGAAACGCAATAAACTTGCTTGATTTTTTTTGGAAGAATTCTTCTCTTAAGATTTTTATCAATTTCCTTCCATCGATGACGCAAATAAATATCTTCTTTTGGTCCATAAAAGTAGTGAGAAATTGGTGTATTTAAGTTTTTAAAGGCATCAATTGGCAACCTCCGAGAGTAATAACCTTCTATATAGCCTTTAAACATGATTTAGATTCTACAGATCCTACATTCTGGATTTTTATGAATATCAACTCTTTTAAAAATTCCTTTCAACGAATCAAAAATCATAAAATATGACTCAAAATTTTTTTCTATAGTCGCTTTTATCACTTCAATTGCCATTAAAGAACCTATGGCTCCAACTAACGGAGAAGCAATCGCAGACTCTCTGCATGACAAATCTTCGTTCTCGAGATCTTCAAATAAACACTCATAGCAGGAATTCATAGTATCTCTTAAATCAAAGCAGCCCAGTTGTCCTTTCCAAGCAATAGAAGATCCGGAAATAAGAATTTTGTTATATTTTACGCAATATCTATTTACAATTTTTCTTGTTTCAAAATTGTCTGAGCAATCAAGAATTATTTCTGAATCCTTCAGAAGATGTTTGATGTTTGCAGAATCAACTTTTTCCTCTAATCCTGTTAGCTCAACAAAAGGATTTAATTGAGATAATTTTTTTACTGAGGTAGTAGCTTTATTTTTTGATAAGTCATTTTCATCAAAAAGAATTTGCCTTTGTAAGTTTGAAGCTTCTACAAAGTCAAAGTCTATTATTTTGATTTTACCGAATCCAGATAAAGCTGAATAAAGTGAGGCAGAGCATCCCAAGCCACCCATGCCTATAAATGCCAACGACATACCGTTAATTTTTTCCTGCCCTTCAATGTCTATTTCAGGCAACATAATATGTCTGCTATATCTTAATAATTCTTCTTTTAACATTGATAAATCGAAACTCTTTTATCTCCATTTAAATCATTTAAATTCGAAAAATTAAGATACCCATTTTCCAGGGCAAATTTATTTAATTCTTCGTATTGATCAGGAGCATGTTCTAAATAGACTTTACCATTTTCATTTAAAAAATTTTTTCCTTTAGATAAAATTAATTTTAGATCAAATAGGCCTTTATCTTTAGAAAATAAAGCTTTTTCTGGTTCATGCCAGATTCCTTCTTCTTTTCCAGTAGTTGCCTCTTTATCTACATAAGGAGGATTAGAAATTAGATAATCTACCTGAGGAAAAAGCCATTCATTATTCCAGTCGTGATTTAAGAAAATTATGTTATCGCACCAAAACTTCGCTGCATTTTGTTTTGCAACCAAGATACTTTTAATAGAAATATCTGTTGCAAAGATAAAACAATCTTTATTTTCTTGAGCGATAGATATAGAAATCGCTCCAGACCCTGTTCCAAGCTCAAGAAGAGTTTTGCCTTGTAGATTTTCATTGAGAATTGCATCTACCAATGTTTCAGTTTCTGGACGCGGAACAAGGACATCTGGAGTGATAATAAAACTATTTTTCCAAAACCCTTTATTTCCGATTAAATAAGCTAGTGGTTTCCCTTTTAATCTCTCTTCAACCATTAGGTCAATGGAGCTTAAATCTTTTTTATCAATTTCTTTTTTAATATCTGAATAAATTTTTGCTTTATCAATTTTGAGAACATGTTGAAAAATAATTTCAGCATCAAGGCTATCAATTTTGTTTTTAGTTTCTATTAACTTATCCTTGAGAAGCATCAGGTAGGTTCATTTTCTAAGTTAATAAGTTTTTTTGCTTCATTCTCTTCTGTTAAGGCCGATAGCATAATTTCCATGTCGCCATCTAAAAATTCTTCCAAATTATGTAAAGAAAATTCTATTCTGTGATCAGTAACTCTGCTTTGAGGAAAATTATAAGTTCTAATTTTTTCTGACCTATCGCCACTTCCAACCATAATCTTTCTTTGAGAGTCTAATTCTTTAGCTTGTTCTTCTAAGGCAGCCTCATTCAATTTACTCTGAAGTAGTGACATAGCTTTTTCTTTATTCTTATGTTGCGATCTTCCATCCTGACACTCAACAACGATGCCAGATGGAATATGTGTCAATCTAACTGCGGAATCAGTTTTATTAACGTGCTGTCCTCCTGCGCCAGATGCTCTAAAAGTATCAACTCTAATTTCTGACTTATCAATGTTTATGTTTTCTTGTTCATCTGCCTCCGGCAGGACGGCTACTGAACATGCTGAAGTATGAATTCTGCCCTGCGATTCGGTTTCTGGAACTCTTTGAACTCTGTGTATTCCTGATTCATATTTGAGAAAACCATAAGCACCTCTTCCAGTAATTTTAGATACTATTTCTTTGAAACCTCCTTTTTCGCTTTCTCTGGAGCTAATGATTTCTATTTGCCATTTGCGTCTTTCTGATAGTCTGGAAAACATCCTAAACAAATCGCCAGTAAACAGCCCTGCTTCATCGCCTCCAGTACCAGCACGAATTTCTATAAATGCATTTTTTTCGTCATTTGGATCTTTTGGTAATAGCATTTTTTTTAAATTTTCTTCTAACGAATCTTTTTTATTTTTGAGACTTTCTAGTTCTTCTTGAGCTAAGACTCTAATTTCACTATCCGAATCTTCCAAAAGTTGATTTGATTCCTCGATATTTTCCTCAACTGATTTAAATTCGCTAAAGCTATCGACAATAGGTTTCAGGTTTGAATATTCTTTTGAAATAGACGTAAACTTCTTTTGATTTTCTATTGTTTCCGGCTTTGATAGCTCAGATTCCAGTTGGGAAAATTTTATTTGAATTTCTTCTAGTTTCTTTTTTACCGACTCCAGCATAAAACTATTATAGTATCTAGTCTGCTTTCATATGAAAAAATCGTTTTTAGCTTGGTATCTTTTATTAGTTTTTTTTCTCTTTTCTTGTGCGGCAATCGAAATTAAAGAGGATATTTTTTCAAAAAAAGGTAAGTTTTCTCTTGCTTCTAATTCTGAATATTTCTCAGGAACCATATATGTGAGTAACTTAGAGAAGAGAATTCAATTGAATTTAGATAATTTGAGTAAAGACTTTAAAATTTCGTTTATAGATGAAGAAATCAAAACTAACTTTAAATACAAAAACATCATAAAAAAAACTGATTTTAAGTTATTTCTTAAATGGTTCTTTTCCAAATGTACAAATATCGAATGTCAAAATTTTACCTTGCAAAATCTTAAACTAAAAAAGCATTTATCAAATAAATCAGGTCTAATTATTCAAGGAAATTTTCATAAATTTAGATTGTCACTTAAACTCAATGATATTTAGTTCTCCAGCAAAAATTAATTTATCTTTGAAAATTATTAAAAAGAGATCGGATGGCTTCCATGATATAGATTCAGATTTTCAATTTTTAAATTGGGGAGACAAAATCAAAATTTCTTCTTCAAATAAACTATCAGTTTCAACAACAAAAATTCAGGTATCTCAAGAAGAAAACTTAGTTACTCAAGCTTTGAAAAAAATTGAGTCCTTTTGTGATACCAAACTTAATTATTCAGTAAAAATTGAGAAAAACATCCCTCTTGGCTCTGGACTTGGAGGTGGAAGTTCCAATGCGGCAACTGCAATGCTAGCAGTTAATAGTCTCGCAAAACTCAATTTATCCTTAGATGCTTTAGTGGACCTAGGAAAATCCTTAGGGTCGGATATACCATTTTTTTTAAAAGGTCTTTCTGGAAGAGTCTCAGGAATAGGAGAGATAATTGAACCTGAAGAATTTCCAGAAGATCTAGTCATGATTCTATTTCCTAAATGTTCAATATCCACAAAAGATGCTTATAACGCTGCAACATTGGAGGAAATTTCAAATAAAAAAGATAAGATAAAAGGAAACTTTTTTGAAGAGTGGGTTTTGTTTAATTATCCTCAGGTCAAAGAAGCATTTGATTTTTTAAGTGAGAATAAAGAAGTAAACATCTCTGGAACAGGAAGTAGCATATTCACAAAAATTAATTCTTTTGAAGAGGGAAAGGAAATAATGGATAATGCACCAAGTAAATTAGCATATGTTATTACTAATACTATTAACAAATCGCCTTTATTAAATGAACTGCTTAATTCTGGGGTGTAGCCAAGCGGTAAGGCAGCGGCTTTTGATGCCGCCATGCGATGGTTCGAATCCATCCACCCCAGCCAAAAATAAAAATGAATTCTAAAAACAACTTAGTCATTTTCTCCGGAAATTCTAATCCTGGCCTAGCAAATAAAATCGTTAAAAAACTCAATAAACCACTTGGGAAAGCGACTGTGGCGAGATTTAGCGATCAAGAGATGAATATCAAAATTGAAGAAAACGTTAGAGGAAAGGATGTTTTCATAGTTCAGTCTACTTGTTTTCCAGCAAATGATAATCTAATGGAATTGATCATCATGATTGATGCTTTGAGACGCGCATCAGCATCAAGAATTACAGCTGTGATACCTTATTTTGGATATGCTCGACAAGATCGGAGAGTTAGATCCGAAAGAGTTCCGATAAGTGCAAAATTAGTTGCAGATATGTTGCAAAGTGCCGGAGCTAACAGAGTTCTTACTATCGAACTGCACTCTGATCAAATTCAAGGCTTCTTCAATATTCCAGTTGATAATGTTTATGGGACAAGCGTAATTTTTGATCATATTGTTAAGACAAAATATAAAAATCAAATGGTGGTTTCTCCTGATGTTGGAGGAGTTGTAAGAGCAAGAGCATTGGCTAAGTTTTTAGATGACGCCGATTTAGCAATAATTGATAAAAGAAGAGAAAAGGAAAATCAATCTCAGGTCATGAACGTTATTGGAGATGTAAAAGACAAAACATGTATTCTTGTTGACGATATTATTGATACGGCTGGAACAATTTGTAATGCTGCTGAAGCTTTAAAGGAGTCAGGTGCTAAAAAGGTCGTCAGTTATGCTACTCATGCAGTTCTTTCTGGAGATGCTTTAAAAAATATTAGTAATTCAAGACTAGACGAATTAATAGTTACTGATACAATTCCGCTTTCAGAAATGGCTTCATCGACTAAAAAGATTAAAACCATTTCTATGGATAAAACTATAGCCGAGGCTATAAATAGGGTTAATAAAGAAGAATCCATTAGCCAAATGTTTTTATAATAATGAGTGAATCAACATCTATATCTGCCGAAATAAGAAAAAATAATATTTCAGCAAAAATCTTGAGAAAATCAGGAGAGATTCCTGCAATAGTTTATGGTCAAGAAAATGTTCCTAAACTAGTTAAAATTTTAGAAAAAGATTTAGTAAAAATCCTTGAAAATCCGAGTATTTTTTCTCAAGTGATCGAGTTGAATCAAAATGATGGTGTCATAAAAGTTATTTTGAAAGAGGTTCAGGTAAACCCTTCTAATGACAGACCGATCCACGTCGATTTTCAAGCCGTTAGTGGAAAAACTAACATCACGATTAATGTGCCTCTAAAATTCATTAATGAAGAGGTTTGTATCGGAGTGAAACAACAAGGTGGGATGATTTCACATCTTAAAAATGAAATTGAATTGACTTGTAATGCTCAAAATCTTCCAGAATTCATTGAGATTGATATGAAAGATCTAGAAATAGGTTCAAACGTTATGCAGTCTCAAATTATCCTTCCTGAAGGAGTTTCTCTAAGTACTAACATTCTTAACAATCAAGACCAACCTGTTGCAAGTGTGAACGTTACTCGAGCAGCTCTTGATATTGACGATGAGCCTTCTGAAGACGAACAAGACGAATCTGAAGAGTCTGCCGATGAGACGTCTGAAACTAAAGATACTACTGATGAGAGTAGCTCTGAGGAAGAGGCTAAAGACTAACTTTCCTAAGTTTTCATGAGTTCTTTTCTAGTCGTTGGCCTAGGTAACCCGGGTCCAAGATATTCCAATACTAGACATAATGTTGGAACAGACTTCATCCTTGAAGCTCAGAAAAAATACTCTTTTGACTTAATAGAAAAGAAAACTCTAAAATCCTTTTTGGCAGAAGTAGTTGTCCAAGATAAAAAAGTTATTTTTGCAGTCCCCACTATTTTTATGAATCATAGCGGAGTAACTTTAAAGTTATTAAAAAATAAATTTAATATAAATATAGAAAATATTATTGTTATTCATGATGATCTTGATTTGAAGTCTGGAGTAATAAAATTAAAAGCAGGCGGAGGACATGGTGGTCACAATGGTTTGAAAAGTATTTTTAAAAATCTAGGATCACAAGAATTTAAAAGAATTAGAATTGGAATTGATCACCCAGGTGATAAGAAAAAAGTGAATAAGTACGTAATTCAGAAAGGGAAAAAAGGGGAAAAGTTAGATCGTTTACACTGCATTGATAAAGGTCTATCTGTCATAGAATTTATTATAAAAGAGGATTGGGATACAGCCTTAAATAAACTGAACAACTAATGTCTTTAAAATGTGGAATTGTTGGCTTGCCTAATGTCGGTAAATCAACGCTATTCAATGCCCTCACTGCCTCAAAAATAGCTGCAGAAAACTTTCCTTTTTGTACGATAGAGCCTAATCATGGGATAGTTGAATTACCTGACGAAAGATTGAGTAAAATTTCAAAAATATCTAACTCAGAAAAAGTTATTCCTGCCACTGTCGAATTTGTCGATATTGCCGGTTTAGTTGAGGGTGCATCAAAAGGAGAGGGTTTAGGAAATAAATTTTTAGGCCACATAAGAGAGACTCAAACAATAATTCATGTTGTCAGGTGTTTTGAAGATAATGAGGTTACTCATGTGAATGAAATAGTAGATCCAATTTCAGATGTTGAAATCATAGAAATGGAATTGATCTTGTCAGATATAGAGTCTTTAGAGAAAACAAAAGAGAAAATTGTTAGAAAGGCAAAAAGTGGTAATAAGGATTTATTGAAAGATCTTTCGAGAATAGAAGATATTTTAACTATTCTCAAAAAAGGAGATACTCTTTTTGAATATTTACAAGATGAAGAAAACAAAACTTTTGCAACTGAAGTTGGCCTTCTTTCGGCAAAACCAGTCATCTTTGTTGCAAATTTGAATGAGGATATGGAAGAAACCGAAGGTCTTAAAAAATTAAGGGAAAAGGCACTTTCAAATGGCTCACAGTTAATTGAAATGTGTAACCAAATAGAATTTGAAATAAGTGAACTTGAAAATGAGAGCAGGCAAGAACTAATTGATCTCGTTGGTTTAGAAGAACCAGGTCTTAATAAATTAATAAAAACTGCTTTTAGAACTTTAGGGCTGCAAACTTTCTTTACTTCAGGTCAATCAGAATCTAGAGCTTGGGTAATAAAAAATGGAACCAAAGCACCAGATGCTGCGGGAGTAATCCATACAGATTTTAAAAAAGGGTTCATTCGAGCGGAAACTGTGTCTTTTGAAGATTTTATAGAATTTGACGGAGAGCAAGGTGCAAAAGCCCAAGGAAAATGGCGATCTGAAGGTTCAGATTACGAAGTGGAAGATGGAGACATAATTTTATTTAGATTTAATGTTTAGAGTCTTGACAATTAGTCTATCTATAAACAAAATCCATTTTTTTGGCTATGTAGCTCAGCTGGTTAGAGCGCAGCATTCATAATGCTGAGGTCGGTAGTTCAAGTCTACCCATAGCCACCATTTAAAAAAAATTTGAGTTTGGGTTTAAGGATCTACTTGATCTGGAGCGCAGTTATCGATAAGTAAAACCTGCATTTCTTCTAAAACGGCGAGCGTTTCTTTGTATTCGACTACTTTAGGATCAACAGCTGTTGATCTAAAACCAAAAAAGTTTTGACCTGTTCTTGGATTGTTTGTTTCGAAACCAAATGATGCATACCCCGTATCTCTATCAGCTTGTTCTGTTAATTTTGCTGCTAAATCGGAAATAATCGCAGACACTCTTATTACCTGCTCAGTCAGCTCTATGCAATTAAGTTCGCTAGGATCAAAATCAAAATGTGTATAGTCAGATGTAGGACTTCTATACCACCATACTGGATTAGCACATCCAATTAAAAATAAAGCTATAAAGCCATAAAATAGGTACTTTTCGTTAGCTTTTTTTAATAGGTTCATTCTTTCTCCCTAGGTTTTTAATTTAGCAAAATTCTAAATTAATTAAAACAGAATTTTTATTCAGATGATACATCTTTCATGGAGAGTTTTACTTTACCTCTATCATCTATGGCTATAACTTTTATTTCAACTTCTTCTCCCTCTACGAGATAGTCAGCAATATTTTTTACTCTTTCCTCTGAGATTTCCGATATATGTACTAGGCCTTCTCTACCATTGTCGAAAGAAACAAAAGCGCCAAAATCTACTATTTTTTCTACTGTGCCTAAAGTAACCAAACCAACTTCAGGATCTGAGGTAATAAACTCAATTTTTTGTATGGCATTTTCTCTTTCTTCTTTACTTCTTCCATAAACTTTTACCAGTCCGCTGTCAGATATGTCAATATTTGTATTAGTTTCTTCAGTTAATTTTTTAATATTAGCTCCGCCTTTACCAATTACTTCGCCAATTTTATTTTTTGGAATTTTCAACTCAATTGCTTGTGGTGCCAATGGAGAAAGTTCAGCTCTACTTTCAGATAAAACTTTATTCATTTCTCCAAGTATATGATTTCTGGCTGTATGAGCTTTACTTAGAGCATCTTCAAGAATTTGTTCATTTATGCCAGCAATTTTTATATCCATTTGTAAAGCGGTTACTCCTTCTTCGGTTCCCGCTACTTTGAAATCCATATCTCCAAGATGATCTTCATCTCCTAATATATCTGTAATAACGCAATGCTTATCTTCAGTTTTGACTAATCCCATTGCAACACCAGCCACAGGTTTTTTTAACGGAATTCCTGCATCCATCATTGCTAAACTTGAAGCACATACAGTAGCCATTGAGCTTGATCCATTTGACTCTGTGATTTCTGATACAACTCTAATCGCATACTCAAAATCGCTTGGATTTGGCAAGACAGCCTCTAAGGCTCTTCTGGCAAGTTTTCCGTGTCCTATTTCTCTTCGCTTAGGGCTACCGACCATTCCAGCTTCTCCCACTGAAAAAGGTGGGAAATTATAGTGCAACATAAAAGGATCTTTTAAATCGCCATGCAATGAGTCAATTAATTGTGAAAGTTTTAAGGAGTCAATAGTAGCTACTGAAATAGATTGGGTCTCTCCTCTTGTGAATAATGCAGAACCATGAGCTTGTGGAAGAATGCCTGCCTCAATTGATATAGGCCTTACCGTATCCAAATCTCTTCCATCAATTCTTGATTCACCAGATAATAATCTTGATCTTACAATTTCAGACTCTAATGATTTAAATTGACTTAGAGCTTCATCAATTTTTTCATCTTCAGGATTATCAAAAGATGTTTTTACTTTTTCCTTGAGTTCAGCAATTTTTTCTTGTCTATTTGCTTTTTCAGGAATTTGATAAGCTTCTGTCAATTCTACTGAAATTAAACTTTCTATCTTTTCTTTCAATTCCGTATCTTCTTCCTTAACTTCATACTCAATAGGAGAAATAGTTGCTTGAGAGACTAATTCTTCTATCAACTCAAGACTTGATTTCATTTCAGCTTGAGCAAAAAGAATAGCGCCTAACATTTGATCTTCAGAAAGTTCTTTTGCCTCTGATTCGACCATAAATATTGCATCTTGTGATCCTGCAACCATCATGTTTAAAGCAGAACTTTTAAGCTCATCTAATGACGGGTTAAGAACATAGTTGCCATCTATAAAACCAACTTTTGCAGCAGATAACGGGCCTTGAAAAGGTAGTCCCGATAGTTGAAGGGCAGCTGATGCGCCTATGATAGAAATGGCATCTGCATCATCATTTTTATCCATAGACAATACGGTACAAATTATTTGAACTTCTCTGGCAAAGCCTTTAGGAAAAAGAGGTCTTATAGGCCTATCAATTAATCTGGAGGTAAGAACTTCCTTTTCAGAAGGCCTGCCCTCTCGCCTGAAGAAACTGCCTGGTATTTTTCCTGACGCATAAAATTTTTCAATGTAATTTACTGTGAGTGGAAAAAATCCTTGATCAGATTTATCTTGTCCAGCAACTACAGTCACTAAAACTTTGGTATCTCCAGAAGAGGCAATTACTGACCCAGTTGCTTGTCTGGCAACCTTACCTGTTTCCAATGTAACTTTTTTTCCTGCTATTTCTTTGCTACAGGATATAACTTTCATATCATTCATATGTTTTCCTAAATTTTTGTAACTCTGAGTTACTTTCTAAGATTAAGTTCTGAGAGAATAGCGCTATATCTTTTAGGGTCTTTTTTCTTAAGATAATCTAAAAGCTTTCGTCTAGTATTAACCATTTTAATAAGACCCTGTCTGGAATGATGGTCTTTAGCATGATCTTTAAAATGAACTTGCAAGGATTCAATATTTGCAGTTAACAAAGCTATCTGAACTTCCGGAGAGCCTGTGTCTCCTTTAGACTGAGCAAATTTTGAAATAACTTCTTCCTTTTTTTTTGTTTCTAAACTCAAGAACTTCCTCCTTAGTTATTTATTTTTCTATAGATATTAACCTTTTGGGTGAAACTAAACCGTTAATGTTTTTTAAAATTCCTATGAAATTTTTCTTTTCGTCAAACAATCTCAGGTATTTGCTTTTTAATTCGGCCTCTTTCAAATGTATTTTTTGGCCTTTTTTTATCCTATCTATTATTTCAACGGCGCATTGTATCTTATCTATGCTGCTAAGTGCATCCCCCATTTGAATTATTTTGTTTTTAATATTATCACTATTTATAGATTCTATTTCATGTGCATCTTCAATTTTATGATTAGCTGAGTTAATTCTTTGTAAACTAGATAGAACCGCGACGCATCCTAGATCTTTTGCAAGGTCATCAACAAGAGATCTTATATAAGTTCCCTTACCACATTCGACTAAAAGCTTAAATTTGTTTTGATTTAATGAAAGTAAATCTAAATTGAAAATTTCTATTAATCTAATTTTTTTTGGGACTTCTTTATTCTTTCTAGCATATTGATATAAAGGCTTTCCTTTATATTTTAAGGAGGAATATTTTGGCGCTTCTTGATTTATGAGGCCAATGTAGCTTTTAGCTATTTTTTCAAAATCCTTTTTTCTGGGAACTCTTTCGAGTTTCTCAACAATTTTTCCGTCTAAATCCCCTGTATCGGTTTTTATACCGAACATCATTTCAGCAACATATGTTTTTTTTTCATTTGCTAAGAAATTAGTAAATCTTGTCATCTGACCTAAACACGCAAGAATAACGCCGCTGGCAAGAGGATCTAAAGTGCCAGAGTGGCCTATCTTGGAATCTTTAATTATTGGTTTTAACTTTCGGATAAATTCTCCAGATGAAATTCCAGAAGGCTTATTTAGAACTATTAATCCTGAAATCAAATTGGGCCTTCCCTTTGGTCAATAAAAAATAAAAGTTCAGGCATTTTTTTTAGTTTTATGTTCTCACCTAGTTTCTTTTTAACAAACGATCTCGAATTTTCTAAAGCTTTGGTAATCCCATCCTCATCCTGATTTGCGGTTTGACTTAGATAGTTTGAGAGAAATATCTTCGCAGAAGATAAATCATCACTAAGTTTAACCTCTGTTACCGTTAAACCCTTAAGTCTAGGATCGTTAATCTTTAAACTAAAAATATTTGCTATTTCTCGTTTAATATTATCTGAAACTCTTTGAGCTCTTTTATAGGGCTTTGAACTAAACAATTATATTTTTCTTGCGGTTTCTTTTCTTTCGAAAACTTCTATTTTGTCTCCAACCTTAACATCGTTGTAATTTTCTATTCCGATTCCACATTCTGTTCCGCTTTTTACTTCAGTTGCTTCATCTTTAAATCTTCTAAGCGAGTCAAGTTTACCTTCGTGTATAACAATATTATCCCTTAAAACTCTTATTGGAAGATTTTTAATGACCGCCCCTTCAATAACAATTGATCCAGCTATCAAACCAAATTTTGGAGATTTGAAGGTATCTTTAACTTCTGCAATTCCAACTGTAACCTCTTTTATTTCAGGCTCTAGAGAACCTTCAATTATTTCTTTCACTGCATCTAGCAAGTCATAAATAATTCCAAAATATTGGATTTTTATTTCTTCCTTTTCGGCAAGAGTTACAGCAGAGGCATCAGATCTGACATTAAATCCTAAAATAATGGCTTTAGATGCAACAGCAAGATTTACATCATTTACAGAAACAGGTCCAACTCCATCTAGGACTATTTTGATATTTGCTTCTTCTATTTTTAAATTATTAATTGCTCCAGCAATTGCCTCAGCTGAACCATTTGTATCAGTTTTTATTATAAGATTTACCGAAGGTTTTGCTAAGTCGCCTGCGCCTGCAAAAATACCATCTAAGTTAACAACTCCCTTTTTAGCCAATCGATTATCCCTTCTTTTGCTAGCTCTTTCTTCAGATAAATTTTTAGCAGCCTTTTCATCTTTGACCACCATAAATTCTTGCCCGGCATTAGGAGGATATTCAAGACCAGATATTGCAACCGGAGACGAAGGTGGTGAGGTTTTTATTTGCGAACCTAAAAAATTCTTAAGACTTCTAATTTTTCTAAATTGATCACCAATTAAAACGAAATCACCACTATTCAAAGTTCCTCTCTGAATGAGCAGTGTAGCAACAGCCCCCTCACCCTTTTTGACACCGGACTCCAATACTACCCCGGATGCAGGACCATCATGGTTTGTTTTTAGTTCTAGCAATTCAGAAAGTAAGGTTATGTTTTCAATAAGCTCATCTATTCCCTCGCCAGTTTTTGCAGAAACTGGAACTACTTGAGTATCACCGCCCCAATCTTCAGGTACGAGACCCATTTTTGAAAGATCTCCTTTAACCTTTTCAAGATCTGAGTCGGGTTTATCTATTTTATTAACTGCAACAATGACTTGAACATTAGCAGCTTTTGCGTGATTAAAAGCTTCTTCTGTTTGAGGTTGAACGCTATCGTCTGCAGCGACAACTAAGACAACAATATCTGTTGAATTAGCTCCTCTTGCACGCATTTCTGAGAATGCTGCATGACCTGGAGTATCAATAAATGTAATCTTTTGATTATTATGGTCTACCTGATAAGCACCAATACCTTGTGTAATTCCTCCTTCTTCCTGATCAGCTACAGAAGATTTTCTAATAAAATCTAATATCGAGGTTTTTCCATGATCTACATGTCCCAGAACTGAAACCACTGGATTTCTTAACTCTTCATTACCTTCGTATACAATATGTTCAAGAATTTTTTCTTCTTCGGATTCTATTTCTTGAGGAATTCCTACATGGCCTAGTTCTTCAACAACCAAGATTGCAGTTTCCTGATCAATAGTCTGATTTAAAGTTACCATTACTCCGCTATTCATAAGAGATTTAATCAAATCCGAAGATTTTATAGAGAGTTCCTTTGCGAGATCAGATACCACTATAGTTTCTGGAATTTTTACTTCTTTTTGAATAAATTCTTGAGGTTTTTCAAATTTTTGAACATTTTCAAAGTTTTTTTCTAGAAATTTTTCACCTTCCTGTTCTCTCTGATCTTCTTTAGAACTGTCTGTAAATATTTTTTTGTCTTTTTTTAGGTTTTGAGGTACTTTCTTTTGAGGTTCTTGTTTTGTTTTTCTTACAACTTTTGTTTTTGCTTTAGCTTTCTTTTTATCTTCTTCAGCTGCTTCATTCTGGGCATTGAGTCTTTTCCTTTCTGCCTCATCAAAGTCAATTGATCCAGTGAAATCTTGTTTTATAGAAGGTTTATTTTGTTTGTCTGGAGAATTGATTCTTGTAACAGATAAATTAGATTTTGCAGTTTTTTGTTTTGGCGTGTTTAGTGAAATTGTTTTTTTATTATCCTTTTTGCTATCTTTTATGAATTTTAAAAGTACTTTTTTGTCTTCAGTACTTACAATGTCGTTTTCTGATTTATGAGATAGTCCTGCAGACTTCATCTGAGCCAACAAATCATCCAAATCAATTTTTATTGCTTTAGATAGTTGTTTAACATTTATATCTGCCATAATTTAATTTTCTAACCACTCTTGTCTAGCTGACATTATTAGTTTAGCTGCCCTTTCATCATCAAGTTCAAAAATTTCAGTCAGTTCATCTGTAGCCAAGTCAGCTAAATTTTCAATAGATACAATTTTATTTTTAGACAAAACTTCTAATTCTTCTTCCGAAAAACCATCGGATAGTTCTAATTTTCTTGCTTCTTTAATTTCTTCTTCATTGGCATCGTCGTCTAGTTCAAGCAAAGCAATTTCAAGAAGAGACTCTTCTGCTCTTTCAATAAGAGTTAAAATAACCTCTTCTTCCAAACCATCAATGCCTGCAAAGTCTTCTACTTTTGATTCAGATATTTTTTGAACACTTTCAAGATTATTTTCTATAAGTTTTGATGCTAAATTTCTATCAACTCCAAGGTATTCAATCAGTTTTGAAATTTCTACATCTTCTTCTCCAGAAGACTCGCCCTTAATTTGTATCTGCCAACCTAAAAGTTCTGAAGCGAGTCTAATATTCTGGCCGCCTTTACCAATTGCTAAAGCCAAATTTTCATCTTTAACTATTACTTCCATAGATTGATCTTCATCATCCATTACAATAGAAAGAATTTCTGCTGGTGCCAAAGTATTAACTAATAATTTAGCTTGATCGTCTTCCCAAACAACAATATCAATTCTTTCATTGCCTAATTCATTTGAAACAGCTTGAACTCTAGAGCCTCGCATACCAACACAAGCGCCAACTGGGTCAATTCTTGCATCATTGGTTTTTACAGCAATTTTAGTTCTTGTCCCGGCATCTCTAGCGACTGCCCTAATCTCGATTACCTCTTCGGCAATCTCCGGAACTTCCAGCTTAAATAATTCAGATACCATTTCTTTAGAGCTTCTACTCAAAACTAATTGGGGACCCCTATTTTCTCTGATGCTTTCTTCTAAAATGCCTTTGATCCTTTCTCCAACTCTATAAATTTCACCTTGGATGAGGTCTTTTCTAGGTAGAGAAGCTTCAGCCCCATCTCCAAGATCGACAATGATATATTCTCGAGTAACTTTTTTTACCGAGCCAGATACTAATTGACCTAAAGAAGGTCTAAACCTTTTTATAATTTCTAATCTTTCAGCATCCCTTACTTTTTGAACAATAACTTGTTTAGCAGCTTGTGCAGCTATTCTTCCAAATTCAGCGTTCTCAATTTGCTCCTTGAATTTATCACCAACTTTAAGATCATTTTCTTCTGCAAAATCACTATCTACTAGAATGTGTAATTCGCTATCCTCATAGCTTTCAAAATCTACAACCTCTTTGTACCTAAAGGTTTGATAATCTCCAGTAGATTGATCTATATCAACAAGGATATTCACATCTTCTTTGTATCTTTTTTTTGCAGCACTCGCTAGAGCAAATTCTATCGCTTCGAAGATAGTTTCTTTAGGTAGATCCTTTTCATTTGAAACTGAGTCTGCAACTAATAGTATTTCTTCATTCATAGGTAGCCCCTTGTAAATTTGAGGATAAGTAATCCCCTTTCAAAATTTGATAAATCTGTCCTTGTGATAATAAAGAGATTTCATCATCAGATACCTCTTTAAGCTCTCCTTTCAATTTGCATTTTTTTCCATCTAAAATACAAGATAGATTAATTGTTTCGCCTAAAAAGTCTTTGAGTTGATCAATGTTGAAAAATTTTCGGTCAATCCCAGGAGATGATACCTCTAAACTGAAATTAAAATTTAATTCAGAAAAATTATCTAAAACTTCTCTTGCTTGTATATTTACCTTCTCGCAATCTTTCAGAGTTATCAAATCGTTATTTTTATCTATATAAATGACAATGTGCTTTGAAAAGGAACCGCCCGAAATTTCTACTCCCCAAATGGAGCATCCAAGGCTTTCAATATCTTTTTTTAAAATGTCTGTTATCTTTTGTTCTAGCATTCTCTTTTACATAATAAATAGGCCCTAAAGGGCCTATCAAAAAATCTTTAACTAAATTATTAGTCAAAACAATAATTTGAAAGCGAGTATAGGAGTATAGAGAGGAATGGTCAATAGTTTCTAATTGGTAGCGGGGGCAGGATTTGAACCTACGACCTTCGGGTTATGAGCCCGACGAGCTACCAGACTGCTCCACCCCGCGAAAAGTTTGGCGAGTATAGGATTAAGTTTTAAATAGGTCAAGTTTTGGTGCCGAAGAGAGGATTTGAACCTCCACGGACCTAAGTCCACTACCCCCTCAAGATAGCGTGTCTACCAATTCCACCACTTCGGCAATTACTCAGGAAGATCTTCAATTATAGACTTTTCTTCAATAATTTCCTGAGACTGAGTATTTTTAAATACATCAAGCTCTGATTCTAAAGAAGTTTTTTGATAAGCTGAAATTGCAACAGTGATTGAAAAAAAAGCTATAACTAAACCCCAAGTTATTTTAGTAAGTATATTTGTTGCGTCTGCAGGAGCGAACATTGCATTATTATTTCCGCCGCCAAAAGCTGAACCAATATCTGCACCTTTACCTTGTTGAAGTAAAATTATCACTACCAAAGATATGGCAATCAAAACCTGCAAAACTATAAATATCGTAATCATGATTTAATTTTCGAAGCGATGATAGCAAATTGTTCCCCGTTAAGTGAAGAATTTCCTACTAGACATCCTTCTAGGCCAGGAATAGAAATTATTTCTTCAATATTAGTAGTCGAAACACTTCCGCCATATAAAACAGGACAATTGATCTTATTTTCATTAAGAAAATCAAAAATGATTGAAACTGCAGAAGAGATATTTTCTGAGTCTGCCTCAACTCCCGTTCCAATAGCCCAAATAGGTTCATAGGCTAGCAGATCAGGTTTAACTCCATTTTTACAAAATGCCTCAAGTTGATTGAGTAAAAATGATTTTTTATTGTGATTTTTTAAGGTTTCTAGATCCTCACCGATACATAAAATGTTTGATAGTTTCTCATCTTTAAGTTTTAGACCTTTTTCATAAACATTGCTTTCAGAGTCGCCATTTTTTCTTAATTCTGAGTGTCCAACGATAGAGCCTTTAATGCCAATTTTTTGTAAAAATTTTGAAGAAATCTGTCCCGTAAAAGCCCCTTCCTCATGTCGCGAAACGTCTTGAGCATACAAACTGATATTCTTAAAAATTGGATTTTTTGAGGTATTAATCTTTTCTGAAAATACATAGTAGTCATATAAATTTAAGCAAACTATTAATTTTACTTCGTTGGGTTGAGGAAAGTCTTTATTAGAGTTAATGAAATCTAGAAATTCTTGCTCCCACAAGTCTAAATTAACTGAATTCATTTTCCAGTTAGCTATTAAATATTTCATAGAAACTTAGGATAATTCTTTGGCAAGCTCAGTTAGTTTTTTACTATGGTTTGCTGTTGCCTTAGAGTCTTTCGACTCAACTAGAATTCTCAACAAGGACTCAGTCCCAGATTTTCTTACTAGAATTTTTCCGTCGAATTCTAAGATTTCATCTTGAGAGTCTTTGCATGCACTTTTAAATTTTTTGTTAGACAAAATATTTTCAGCATTAACGACTTCGATATTAGTAAGTATTTGAGGATATTTTTTAAAAGAAGATAGAATTTCGTTCAAAGGTTTTCCAAAAGTAAGGTAGGCCTCAAAAAACTTGATAGCTGCAATTATTGCGTCGCCAGTAGCCACATTTTCCATACAAATAATATGGCCAGATTGCTCTCCACCTAGTTGCCATCCAAGATCTATAAGTTTTTCTAAAACATATTTGTCTCCAACCTGAGATCTTACTAATTCAATTCCCATTTCAGAGAGAGCATTCTCCAGCCCTTTATTAGTCATGTCTGTGCCAACAACGCCTTTAGAGCCAAGAATTATCTGGTTTTCAAACTTAAATTTCGCTAAAAGAAATAGAATATCATCTCCATCAAGAGCCTTAGCTTCAGAGTCAACAATAATTAACCTATCCCCATCGCCATCGAAAGCAATTCCAAAATTGGCATTATTATCTAACACAGATTTTTTTAAAACATTAAGATCTGTTGATCCACAGTTCTTATTGATATTCAAACCATTTGGATTATCAGATATTGTTACTACTTCTGCCCCCAACTCTCTAAATACACTAGGAGCAACATCATAGGCAGCTCCGTTTGCTGTATCGATAACAACTTTTAAATTTTTTAAACTTATTTCTTTAGATAAAGAATTTTTACAATACTCAATATATCTGCCACTTGCATCAGAAAGTCTGGCTGCTTTTCCTAAATTTTCAGGCTCTACAACCTTAATCGGTTCCGATATTTTTTGTTCTATAGAAAGTTCTAATTCGTCTGAAATTTTTTGTCCTTTGTCATCAAAAAATTTGATTCCATTATCTTCATAAGAATTATGAGATGCACTAATAACAATTCCTGCCTGACTTTTAAAAGTGCTAACTAAATAAGATATTGCGGGTGTCGGCATAGGGCCTACTAAGCGCACATTTAATCCTGATGATATTATTCCTGCTTGTAAGGCTGCCTCAAGCATATATCCTGAAATTCTTGTATCTTTACCAATTATAAATGAGGATATTCCTTGTTTTTTAAAGACCTCTCCTGCTGCCCAGCCAAGCTTTAATATAAAATCAGGGCTTGTCTTGGAAGAGATAGGGCCCCTGATACCATCAGTGCCAAAAAACTTCTTTTTTGCATTTATTATTTTGGCCATAATTTTTTTAATAAATTAACAGTTTCTTTTACTCGATGAACTCTTAAAATATTTGCTCCCCCCAGACAAGCTATTATACCAGCTGATAGGCTTTGTTCGTTCAGATGATTTGCTTTTGTTTCAAAAAGCAATCTAAGAAATTTTTTTTGAGACAAGCCGGCTAATAAAATTCTATTTTTTTTTAATTTTTCTAAATTAGCTAAAATTTCTAAATTCTGAAAGGGAGTTTTTCCATAGCCAAATCCAGGATCAAAAATAATGTTTCCAACATTGAAGTTTTTTTTCTTAAACTTGGTTTCTATTTTTGAGAAAAAATATTCAATTTGAGAAAAAATATTTTCATCATTTTCTGGATTGCCTTGATGACAAACACAAATAGGTATATCTTCAGAACACACCAAATCAAAACTCTTTGTATCTTCAAAAGAAAAAACATTATTTATTAAATCTATTTTATGAGAAATGGACTCTTTAATTACCTCATAGTTAAACGTATCAATTGAGAAGAGAATCGGATAATCTTTCAATTTTTCTAAGATAATTCCAAGACGATCAAGTTCTTCTTGCGGAGAAATTTTTATAAATCCAGGTTTTGTACTGTGAGCACCAATGTCAATGATATCGGCGCCATCTCTAATCATATTTTCAACAGCGTTGAAAACCTTTGACTTGTCGAAAGTACTCTTCTTTTTTAGGTATTTGCCCCCATCAAAAAAAGAGTCAGTAGTAAGATTTAATATACCCATTACCTTGGGAGTAGAAAGGTCTAACTCTTTTTTTCTAAAGAGCATGCTTATAAGTTTAGACTTGCTCTGCTGGGTCTTTAATTGGAGGCTCTTCTCCTTTCTTATTATCTTTGTCAGAAGAAATATCGTCGTCGTTACTTCTAGGTTTAGCTCCAGCCATAATATCGTCTATTTGATCGCTGGTTAAAGTTTCTAATTCGACAAGGGACTCTGCCATCATATGAAGTTTATCTAGATTATCTTTTAAAACTTTCGTAGCCTTTTTGTAACAGGAGTCTATGATTTTTTTTGACTCTTCGTCTATCAAATTAGCAGTTTTATCTGAAACAGAAGTTGACTTAGATCCAGCACTCCTTCCAAGAAAAGGTTCATCGCCTTCTTCATCATACTTAATGGGTCCAAGTTTTTCTGACAAGCCCCATTTAGTCACCATGTTTCTAGCAAGTTCTGTAGCTCTCTCAATATCATTGGATGCACCTGTGGTAACGCCTCCTTCGCCATATATAAGTTCTTCAGCTATTCTGCCACCGAACAAACCACATATTCGATCGAGAATCGATTCTTTGCTGTAGCTGTACTTATCTTCTTCTGGAAGAAATACTGTAACTCCAAGAGCTCTTCCTCTGGGAATAATTGATACTTTGTAAACTGGATCATGATGTTCTAATGCTCTACCAACGATAGTATGACCTGCTTCATGATAAGCAGTTTTGGTTTTTTCATCCAAACTCATAACCATGCTACGTCTTTCAGCACCCATCATAACTTTATCTTTTGCAAGCTCTAACTCTTCCATAGAGACTTTCTTCTTACCAGATCGAGCAGCAAATAATGCAGCCTCATTAACTAAGTTAGCCAAATCAGCTCCTGAAAAGCCTGGGGTTCCTCTCGCGATGTAAGAGGTTTCAACATTTTTATCAACAGGAACTTTCCTAATATGTACATTCAATATCTGTTCTCTTCCTTTTATGTCTGGAAGAGGAACCACTACTTGACGATCAAATCTACCTGGTCTCAATAAGGCAGGATCTAAAACATCTGGTCTATTAGTTGCAGCGATTATAATAATTCCCTCGTTTGCCTCAAAACCATCCATTTCAACTAAAAGTTGGTTTAATGTTTGCTCTCTTTCATCGTGACCGCCGCCTAAACCTGCTCCTCTATGACGGCCTACAGCATCTATTTCGTCTATAAATACAATACATGGTGCTTGGCGTTTAGCCTGCTCAAACATATCTCTAACTCTTGAAGCTCCTACTCCAACAAACATTTCAACAAAATCAGATCCTGATATGGTGAAAAATGGAACTCTGGCCTCTCCAGCAATAGCTCTAGCTAATAATGTTTTTCCTGTTCCTGGAGAACCAACCATCAAAATACCTCTTGGGATTTTTCCTCCAAGTTTTTGAAACTTTGATGGATCTCTCAAGAAATCGACCAACTCTTGGACTTCTTCTTTAGCTTCTTCTACTCCAGCTACATCTCTGAAGGTTGTTTTTACTTTACCTCCTTCCAACATTCTGGCTTTACTTTTTCCAAACGACATTGGGCCGCCTCGTCCTCCCATGCCTCCTTGCATTTGACGCATGAAGAAAAAGAATATTGCCAAGATTATTAAAATTGGAAAGCTAGCTACTAAAAGTTGAGTCCAAATACTTTCTCTTTGTGGCTCTTCACCTAATACTTCAACCCTGTGCTCAAAAAGGTCAGTCATCAATTGATCATCTTGAACATAGACGGGACGCGTTGTTTTAAATGCATTTCCTTCTTGGGTCACTCCTTCTATGGTGTAACCGTCTCCTTTAAAAGAAACTTGAGAAATCTGATCTTTATTTACTAAAGAAACAAATTCAGAATAATTCATATTCTGCGAAGGATTTTGGTTATAAATATTTTGGATTGCCACAAAAGTAATTCCTGATATTGCAAGCCAAACTAAAATATTTCTCATTAATTGCGACATAATTCTTATTTTTTATATTTTCCTAACAAATAGCATTCTCTCGAACTTGATCTAGATGCTTCTGGTTTTATTCTTATTACCTCATCAAAGTTATCTTTCAAATAGTTCTTTAAATGATCAAAAGAACTACCTTGGAAACATTTTGCTAGAAAAGAACCTCCTTTTACAAGATATTTATTTATTAGATATATCTCTATATTCAAAAGTTCAATCATATTCTCAGAGTCAGTAACACTTATACCACTTATATTGGGGGCAATATCAGATAAAACAAGGTCAAAATGGTCACTAAAATCCTGATCATTTATTTCTAACAAATCCTTTTGTAAAAAGGTAATTCCATCGATTTTAGACATTGGCAATATATCGATCCCCATAATTGAAGATTTTCCTTTGGTAAGCTCTTTGAGAACTTGTATCCAACTTCCTGGAGCACAACCGATATCTAAAATATTTTGATTTTGTTTAATTAAATTATGCAACTTATTTATTTGCTTTAATTTGTATGCAGCTCTAGATCTGTAACCATCTTTTTTAGAAAGCTTATTAAACCTCTCTCCGCCAATGTAGTTGGGATTTTTACTCAAACTAAATATGCTTTATAGCTAATATTTCATATTCTTGTGGGCCGGCCGGACTTTCAAACTTGGCGATATCTCCCTCGCCTTTACCTATAAGAGATCTTGCTAAAGGAGAAGAAAAAGAAATTTTTCCTTCATTCACATTTGCTTCATCTTCGCCAACAATTTTGAAACTCACTTCTTCATCTTTCCCTAAGTCATATAGTTCTAAAGTCACACCAAATATAACTTTTCCAGAGGGTGAGATGGTGGTTACGTCTATGATTTGAGAATTGGTTAGTTTAGACTCAATTTCTCTAATTCTTGCTTCTGTGAGCCCTTGTTGCTCTTTAGCTGCATGATATTCAGCATTTTCCTTCAAATCACCAAGCTCTCTAGCAGCTGCAATTTCTTTGGATAATTGAATTCTTACATTTTTCGTAAGATGTTCATGTTCGGCACGCAAGGCTTTCTCACCTTCCACGGTCATTGGAGCTTTGTCAGTCATATCCTCAATGGATATCTTGAAGTTTTTTTACCCTCCAATCAACCTGATTTTCTATAACCTTGCATATCGCTCTTGCACCCTCAATAGTGGTAGAACTACAAATCTTCTGGTCGAGAGCGGTTCTTCTAATTGATGCAGAGTCGGTAATTGACTCTCTTCCCTCAGTGGTATTAACCACAAGACTGATTTCTTTATTTTTCATCAAGTCAACGATGTGCGGCCTGCCTTCTAAAACTTTATTTATTTTCTTTACTTTAAAGCCCATGTTTTCCAAATCTCTAGCAGTTCCTCTGGTAGCTACTAACTTAAAGCCTGAATTAGTTAAAATTTTAGCTAGTTCCTTTAAGTAGCTTTTATCAGTATTTCTGACGCTCAAGAATGCAGATCCTTTCAAAGGTATAGATACTCCAGCAGCTATTTCAGCCTTTTCAAATGCTTCAACGAACGAAGGCGCTATTCCCATGACTTCTCCAGTAGATCTCATTTCCGGACCCAAAATAGGATCAACTGCCTGAAATTTTTCAAATGGAAGTACAGCCTCTTTCACAGAATAAAATTTAGGTTTTTTGAATTTAGTAATCCCTAAAGCTTTTAAACTTTTGCCAGACATTACTTGAGCGGCAATTTTTGCTAATGGAGAACCAATAGCTTTTGAAACAAAAGGAATGGTTCTAGAAGCTCTAGGATTGACTTCCAATAAATATATTTTTTCATTTGCATAGGCCAGTTGGATATTTACCAAACCAGAAATTTTCATGTTTTTTATGACTTTGATAGCAGTGGCTTCAATTTCTGCAAGCAATTTTTTATTTATGCTGTAAGGGGGAATAGAACAAGCCGAGTCTCCTGAGTGAACCCCTGCCTGCTCAATATGTTGAAGTACGCCGCAAATTATATGACTTTTACCATCACTTATTGCTTCCACATCAAACTCAATCGCTAAGTCCAAGAACTTATCGATTAATACTGGATTTTTTGTATCTACGTCTAAAGCTTCCGTTAAGTATTTTTTTAGATCCTCATCATCGTAAACAATTTCCATGGCTCGTCCGCCTAAAACGTAAGAAGGTCTTACTACAACTGGATAGCCAATTCGATTGGCGATCTTAATCGCTTGGACATTATTAGATGCCATACCATTGGCCGGTTGAAGCAGTTTGTTTTCTTTTACAAATTTTTGAAACCTCGAACGATCCTCTGACAAATCAATTTGATCGGGAGAAGTGCCTAAAATTGGAACCCCATTTTTTTCTAAGTCTTTGGCAAGTTTGAGTGGCGTTTGTCCGCCATATTGAATGATTAAGCCTTTGGGTTTTTCTACTTCAAAAATTTCTAAAACATCTTCTAAAGTTATTGGCTCAAAATAAAGCCTATCTGAGGTATCGTAATCAGTAGAAACTGTCTCAGGATTGCAATTCACCATAATGGTTTCGAAACCATCCTCTTTTAGAACTTGAGCAGCATGCACACAACAATAGTCAAATTCAATTCCTTGCCCAATTCGATTAGGCCCACCGCCAAGAACCATGATTTTTTTCTTCTTGGAAGGATTAGATTCACACTCATCTTGATAAGTTGAATACATGTATGCCGTTGAAGTTTCAAACTCAGCAGCGCAGGTATCTACCCTTTTGAAAACTGGCTTAATTTTCAACCTTCTTCTTTTCTCTCGAATGTCTTTTTCAGATTTATTGGTTAGCACTGCAATTCTTTTATCTGAGAATCCAATTTTTTTGGCATTAAGAAACAAATCTCGTGAAGAGAGAAATTTTTTTGATTTAATGATTTTTTCGTAATTTATAATTTCTTGAACTTCTTTTAAGAACCAAAGATCAATGCCAGTAAAAGCTTGGATTTCGTTGATGTCCATTCCTTTTCTAAAAGCCTCTCCAATAAACCAAAGTCTTTCAGGAGTTGGAGTAATTAGTCTTGGTTTGATAGCAGAAACATTTTTAGCCAGTTCAGGTGGCTCGAAACCTGAAGAGCCAATTTCCAAACCACGCATGGCTTTTTGTAATGACTCTTTGAAGTTAGAACCAATAGCCATAACTTCTCCGACCGATTTCATTTGTGAAGTAAGAGTGGGGTTAGCACCTGCAAATTTTTCAAAATTAAACCTTGGGATTTTTGTGACTACATAATCAATCGTAGGCTCAAAAGAAGCAGGTATCGATTCTTTACTAATATCGTTTTCCAATTCATCCAAAGTAAAACCAACAGCAAGTTTTGCTGCTATTTTGGCAATCGGAAAACCTGTGGCTTTGGATGCTAAAGCAGATGATCTAGAAACTCTGGGATTCATTTCAATGACAACCATCTCTCCATCTTCTGGGTTTATGGCAAACTGAACATTTGATCCGCCAGTCTCTACACCGATTTCTCTTAGGATAGCCATTGAGGCATTTCGCATCATTTGGTATTCCTTATCAGTTAACGTTTGTGCTGGAGCTACAGTTATAGAGTCACCAGTATGAACTCCCATAGGATCGAAATTTTCGATGGAACAAATAATGATGCAGTTATCGGCTTTATCTCTGACAACTTCCATCTCATACTCTTTCCAGCCTGCTAGGTACTTATCGATATAAAGTTCGGAAGTTGGTGATAAATCCAAGCCTCTATGACAAATCTCTTCAAACTCATCACTGTTATAGGCAATTCCTCCGCCAGAACCACCTAAAGTAAAGTTCGGTCTGATGATACATGGATAGCCAACTAATTGTTGTACTTCCCAACACTCTTCAATGTTGTGTGCCAATTTAGCCAAGGGTACTTTAAGGCCAATTTTTTCCATTGCTGCGGCAAAGAGTTCTCGATCTTCGGCTTTATCGATTGCTTCTTTGGTAGCACCAATCAATTCAATGTTGTATTTTTTAAGAATTCCTTTTTTATTTAGGTCCAGAGCTACGTTTAGACCGGTTTGACCACCCATGGTCGGTAAAATTGCATCGGGTTTTTCGATCTTGATAATCTTTTCCAAAGATTGCCACGTAATGGGTTCAATGTAGGTAGCATCTGCCAAACCAGGATCGGTCATGATTGTGGCTGGATTGGAATTAACCAAGATGACTTTGTAACCCTCTTCTCTCAAAGCTTTACAAGCTTGGACTCCAGAATAATCAAATTCACAAGCTTGACCAATGATGATTGGCCCTGCACCAATGATCAAAACGGATTTGATATCAGTTCTTTTTGGCATATTTATTTACCTGAGTGATGAAAGTATCAAAGAGCGATTGTAACTCTTGCGGTCCTGGACTTGCTTCTGGATGACCCTGAAAACCAAAAACTCTATTTTTTTGAAAAGAAATTCCTTGAATAGAGCCGTCGAATAAAGATCGGTGTGTAATTGAAATATCTTTTGATAAAGACTTTTCTGAAATCGTAAAGCCGTGATTTTGACTGGTAATTGCCACTTCATTTGTGATGAGGTCTTTTACAGGATGATTGGCGCCGTGGTGACCAAATTTCATTTTTTCAGTTTTCATGCCCAACGCTAACCCTAAAAGCTGATGGCCCAAACAAATACCAAACAAAGGTATTTTTGTTTCTCTAATCAATCTAGAAATGGTTTTTATTGGTTGATGACAAGGTTCAGGATCTCCTGGACCATTGGATAAGAATACGCCATCCGGTTTTTTACCGAGAATGGTTTCAAAGTTGGTATTGGCAGGCATGACTTCTACCTCACATCCACGATCCACTAACAAGCGGAGAATGTTGTGTTTGACACCAAAATCAAGAGCGATGATTTTATATTTGCGTTTGGATTTTTTTGTGCCATAACTTGGCTTTCTCCATAAGTAAGATTTTGCGGTCGTTACCTTGGAAACCAAATCTTTGCCTTTTAGGCTGCCAAATCTTTCAAACAATTTTTCAATGTCTTTTTTGGTCTTTTTCTTATAGGAAATGAAGGCTGGTTGAGAGCCTTTGTTTCTTAAAACTCTAGTTAACTTTCTGGTATCGATATTTTTTATTCCTGGCACTTTCTTGGCTTTTAAAAATTCAGCCAAAGAAAGTTCATTTCTCCAATTGCTCTCAACTCTCGTTAAATCTCTGATTACCACGCCACTTGCACCGCCAACGACAGATTCGTGATCATCAATATTGGTGCCAACGTTTCCAATATGCGGGTAAGTGAAGCAAATGAGTTGGTCGGTATATGACAAATCGGTAATGATTTCTTGGTAACCAGTCATTGAAGTATTGAAAACTAGTTCGCCTACTTTTTCTTTAGTATAACCAAAAGCTTCGCCATCGAAGATTTCACCTGATTTAAGGATGAGCTTTGCAGGTTTATCTCTCATGAAACACCTGCTTCAGATGAGTAAAAAAAAACGCGAACAAAGTAGAAACTATGGATCGCGTTTTATAATCTAATGCCGTTTGCATTAGAATGTGACTCTAATGAAATAACTCTGTAAAGTCCATTAAAAATTTAACTTATGATTAAAAATTCGGAAGATATAAAAGGTATGAAACTAGCAGGTAAGCTTGCTGCTCAAACCTTGGAGATGATCGGTGAGCATGTGAGGCCAGGAATTTCTACCGGTGAGTTGGATAAAATTTGTCACGACTACATCGTGAATGAAATCGATTGCATTCCAGCACCTTTAAACTATAGGGGTTTTCCAAAATCGATTTGCACCTCGATCAATCAAGTAGTTTGTCATGGCATTCCAACTGAAAATAGAATTCTAAAAAGCAATGACATCATAAATATCGATGTCACAGTTATAAAAGACGGTTATCACGGCGATACCAGTAAAATGTTTATGGTCGGCAAAGTCCAACCGCATGCGCAACGCCTAGTTGATATTACTCAAGAATGCCTTTATCGAGGTATTGAACAGGTCAAGCCAGGAGCTAGATTGGGAGACATTGGTCACGCGATTCAAGTCCATGCGGAAGGCAATCATTACTCAGTAGTTCGAGAGTACTGCGGACATGGTATTGGTAGAGTCTTCCATGAAGATCCCCAAGTTTTGCATTACGGTCAACCTAACACCGGCATGTCACTGCAAGAAGGCATGTGTTTTACCATCGAGCCCATGATCAATTTAGGTACTTACAAAACCAAGCTATCCAAAACCGATGGTTGGACGGTCGAGACTGCAGATGGCAGATTATCTGCCCAATGGGAACACACCATTCTAGTGACTCAAGATGGGTTTGAAGTTCTTACCAAAAGAAGTGAAGAAAGTTTTTAGTCTATGAATAATTTGATTGCCGAAATTCAATCTTATCCATTTGAAAGGTTAAGAAAACTCATAAGTCCAAAAAAATCTCCAGCAGAGATCAATTTATCCATCGGTGAGCCAAAGCATCCGGCTAGTCCAAAAATTTTAGATACCATCAATCAAAATAAAGAACTATTCAGTCACTATCCTCCGATGGCAATGGTGCCTGAACTGAAAAAAAGCTACCAAAATTACCTAGCTTATAATTTCAATTTAAAAAGTATCAAAGATGAAGAAATCTTTCTGGTTGGGGGCACCAGAGAAGGAACGTTCTCTGCCATTCAGACCATGGTCAATAGAGAAACAGTTAGTGAGAAACCTTATGTTTGTATGCCCAATCCTTATTATCAAATTTATGGTGGCGCGACTTTGTTTGCAGGAGCCAAACCTCATTTTTTAAATTGCTCTGAGGAAAATGATTTCCAAATGGATTTGGAAAATATAGCTCAAGAGGTTTGGGAGAAATGTCAGCTGCTCGTGCTCTGCTCGCCTTCCAATCCTACCGGTAAAGTAATGAGTAAAACTGAGCTTTGCAAAGTAGTAAAACTTTCCAAAGAATTCGGTTTTAAAGTCTTAAGCGACGAATGCTACATAGATATTTATTTTGGCGAAAAACCCACTTCCCTTTTGGAAGCTGCCATGGAAGTAAACGGTAGCTTGGAGAATGTTTTAGCGCTGCACAGTCTTTCAAAGCGTTCCAACTTACCTGGTTTTAGGTCCGGTTGTGCAACCGGAGATGATAGTATCATTGCTGCTTTCTCAAAATATCGTATGTTTCATGGTGTTAGTGTGCCCTTACCCATTCAAAATGCGAGTACTTTGGCTTGGGCGGACGATAAAACCGTTGAAGACAATCGGGCCGCCTATGCAGAAAAATTTAAATTGGCTGAAGAAATTTTAGACAAAGACTCTTTAACTCCAGATGGAGCTTTTTATCTTTGGTTGAAAGTAAAGGATGCAGAAGTTTTTACCAAAAAACTTTACGATGAAGAACAAGTCATAGTATTACCAGGTAAATATCTAGGCGCTGAAGACGATGGGCAAAATCCTGCAGAGCAATATTTAAGAATTGCTTTAGTGCATGATATAGAATCAACAACAAAAGCTTTAACAAGCATAAAAAAGGTTTTAGAAAATGAGTAATTGGACTGGCTTAGGCATTGGAACAAAAAATAGTGACGGTGACTGGATCGAAATGTTTTTTTCAGAGGAAAATATTTCCTCTAAAGATCTAGATGCATCTGATGCTGCTTTTGAAAAAGTCTCCGTTAGTGACGATAAGGCACCTTCTTCTGTACCAGAAGCCTATTTGAAACTGCACTTACTTTCTTATCGCTTAGTTAAGCCAAACGAAACCAATTTAGATGGTATTTTTGGGATTTTGCAAAACGTCGTTTGGACTTCTGAAGGTCCCTTCTCGATTGCTGATTTTAAAAAAGCACAACTCGAGGCAAGAAAAGAAGACCGACACATCTTGGTCCACAGCATTGATAAATTTCCACGAATGACCGATTACGTAACTTTGTCTGATGTCAGAATTGCCGATGCCAACCGTGTGAGATTAGGAGCTTATCTTGGATCAGGAACTACCATCATGCACGAGGGCTTTGTGAACTTTAATGCCGGTTCTTTGGGTGAGGCAATGATCGAAGGCCGAATTTCTCAAGGAGTTGTCATTGGCGATAAAACCGATATTGGCGGTGGTGCATCTACCATGGGTACTTTGTCCGGTGGTAACGATGTCCGAATTTCTCTTGGAAAAAATTGTCTGCTTGGCGCCAATTCCGGGTTGGGTATTCCGCTCGGAGACCGATGCACAGTTGAGGCTGGACTTTATTTGACCGCTTCTTCCAAAGTAGAAGTTATCGATGACAAAGGTGGGATTTCTGAAACGGTGAAAGCGTCTGAACTTGCCTCTAAGTCTGATCTTTTATTTATCAGAAATTCTTTAACGGGTTCCATTCAGTGTCGCCCGAATAAAAAAGTCATAGAACTCAACGAAGAATTACACTCCAACGATTAACTAAATCGTATTTCTATTTATGAAGGAAGCTTCTAATCCAATTCCTGCGGGTCGACTGCAAAGAGCGGCTTCAAGTCAAGAGACTCATATCTCTCGATTTCGCCAAGTACTAGCCAGACATGGGCTTACCATGACTTCGATAGCGATTATTTGTCTTTTGTTATCATCCATACAAACCGCCCTATTATCTTCACTGGATAATTTATTCAGAAATCCTTTGGAATATCTTCTGTGGAGTTTGGTAGTTGCAACTTTTATCTTTGGATTTCTGAAATATACAAAAAGAGAAATTGATCTGCGTCAATTAATCTGGGTTGGATATCTCTTCATGATTTCTGTAGTTGAAGAAATTGCATTCAGGCTTTCTCTACCTCTTTTAATCACTTCGGATGTTACAGGTATCAGTTTCTTTTGGATTGGAGCACTTATAAGCAATTTTCTTTTTGCGACGATTCACTATTTCACTTTGCGCTGGAAACTCAATGCCTGTATCTTCACCTTTCTCGGTGGTATGGGCTTTAGCAGAATGTTGGATACAACCGGAGATTTAACTGCGGTTATTCTTTTGCATTGGGCGATAACTTTTCTTAATACTCCTTCTGCTCCAAAAAGACAGAATTAGGTTTAAATTTTTTTATTGGCTTTAATCCAATCCATTATTTTTGTTCTTTTTCTATTCTTTCAATGTGATCGAAAATTTGTTTCCAGATTTGAGATTGGCTTTTAATATCAATTTTACCGTAAAGACCCGCAGCATTTCCGTATGCATGAGTAAACTTCGCGTCTTCCTCTTCAGAACAATCTAAAATATAAGTGCTTCTACCTACTCTTATTTTTATTCTTTTATCTTCAATAATCTCGCAGTTAATATAAGTTTTCTTTTGATCTGAGTTCATAATAAGTTTTAGGATGAATTAACTTTACCTTTAATGAAGAAAGACAGAACTATTAAAACTACTGCCAGAATTAGATAGTAATATATCAGTTCAGAGAATATTGGGGTCATACTGTCTAATCCAGACTCGGTAGCTTCTCCACCGAACAATCCAGCAAGAACACCTCCAAGAGAGGAAGCCAAAAACCACAAACCCATCATTTGCCCAAGATATTTTTTAGGCGAGTACCTAGAAAAAGCAGACAAACCAACTGGCGATAAAGCGAGTTCCCCAAAGGTGTGTAAAAGATAGGTTAAGAGTAACCACTGGACTCCGACAGGCGCTTCAACCATGGCGTATTGCACTGCGTAAAGCATCACAATAAAACCCAGTCCCATAAAAATTAACCCAATGGCAAATTTAATAGGCGTATTCGGATTTAAATTTCTTTTCCCCAAGAAGACCCAAAGATAAGCAAAAAACGGCGCAAACATTACGACAAAAAGCGGGTTTAAAAATTGCGTCCAACTGACAGGTGCTTGAAAAGAACCAAAAGTAAGATTTACATAATCTCTGGTAAAGATCGATAATGAACCTGCCGACTGATCAAAGCCGGACCAAAAAGCAGCCGCTCCCACAAATAGTAGCAAAAGCATCAAGACGTTTTTCTTTTCATGACTTTTGAGTCCTGTAAAGAAAAACAAGTAACCAAAATAGATAAATGAAATGACAACTAAAAAGTCACGAAAACGTTCGGCAAAAAATACCGGGTCAATACTCCAAAGTCCAAGAACTCCTGAGACGACTACTGCAGCAAAAAATAAAACCGTAATAATAGTCCAAAGTCTCAAAGTGCTTCTGCGCCCTTCTGCCATCTCATTTGGGTGTAAGCCGGCAGTTCCAAGCTGACTTCGAAAATAAAAAAATTGAATGACCCCAAAAAGCATACCTATGCCTGCAGCACCAAAACCCCAATGCCAACCGATGCGCTCACCCAAGTAACCGCAAACGGCAAAACCGAGCATGCTACCAATATTGATCGACATGTAAAAAATGGTGAAGCCAGAATCTCTACGCTCGTCGTGATCGGCATAAAGCTGTCCGACTATGGAAGAGATATTGGGTTTTAGAAGACCGGTGCCAATGGCAACAAAAGCCAGACCCAAAATAAAAGTCTCTTCCAATGGAATCGCCAAGGTAAAGTGGCCCAGCATGATGATGAGCGCCCCATAAAGCACGGCTTTTTGATAACCCAATAAATTATCTGCGAGCCAACCACCTGGTAAAGCCAAGAAATAAACCATCCCAGCATAAATGCCATAAATGGCATTGGCCTCAACGTTTGACCAACCCAGTCCTGGATTGCCAACCACACCAATGGTCATGTAGAGAACCAGCAAGCCACGCATCCCATAGTAGGACATTCGCTCCCAGAGCTCGGTAAAGAATAAAGTTCTTAAGCCAATGGGATGACCGAAGAAATTACTTTGTGATAGATTAGCTTCTTGTTCAGACATAATATGAATTCTACTTTAGATTATAAACCAGCAGGCTTCTTCAGGAGAATGGTTGCTTTATTTTATGACTTGATTTTAATTATTGCCCTTTGTGTGGGTCTCACCCTTCTTATTACTTATGCATTAAATACCGAGGTAGAAAGCCCTTTGATGTATTTGGCTTTTTTGGCTTTGAGTGTTGGTTTTTATTGTTACTTCTGGAAAAAAAACTCGGGACAAACTTTAGGCATGCAGGTTTGGAAGGTTCGCTTAGCTCAAGAAAATAATTTAGATATCAGTTTAATGAGGATGATCTATCGATGCTTATTGGGATTAATCTTTAGCCTGCTCTTCGGCTTGAATTATCTACCGATGCTCTTTCGTAAAGACAAAAAAACTTTAAATGATATTTTGTCAAAGACATTTTTAATAAAAGTCTAAACGCGGCGAATAATTCTTATGCCAAAGTAAAGCAAAACCAAAGAAGATAATAGAATCCCCCAAAAAGCACTCCAACCTAGAATCAAAGATATATTGCCGAAGATTTTAATTAAAAGATTAAAGCCAAAGGCAATTAAAATTCCCAAAACAAAACGATCCACGCTTTTGTTTCTGCCTATGGCTCTGAGCGAAATGGCCAAGGCAAAAATTATGAGACAGAGTAAAGAAATGGGTTCGAGCATTTTCTTCCAAAATTCATAACCTACTTTGTTTCGATCAGCGACTTCATTGATGGATTGCCAGTAATAATAGTTATCCGTTAAGGACATGTGTTTTAAACCTTTCATGGAATAATTCATGGCGAGCTTTGGCGCATCCTCCCAGACAAAATCAGACTTACTGATATCTTCCTTATAGTCTCTTACCTCTTTGATAACCCATTCGTTTTCAACAATTTCAATGTCTTTGGAAACCACAATGCTGTAGACATTTCCTTTCTCATCAAGATCGTAAATTTTTACTTCCTTAGTAGTGCCTTTATCGGTAACTTTTGAAAATCTGTCGTTTTTAAAAACCCATTGCTCTTTTTGTTCGGAGACATTGGACGCAGGTTTAAATTTCAATTTATCGGCAGCATCTTGAAGATTGGGGATAAAAAATTGCCACGAAACGAGCATTAGTATTATTCCAAAAATAACTGGCTTTAAAACTGCGAATATAATTCTGGACAATTTTTTTCCAGAGACTCTGGCTGCTATCAATTCTCCTGAATCTGAAATTGCACCCATACAGATGATTGTCGAAACAATTGCGCTTAGTGGAAAAATATCAAAAACTGCATCAACCGAAGTAAAAGCTAGAAAAAGCAGAATCTTTCTGAATGAATAAAATTCACTTAAATCTTCAAATTCATTCAAGAATGAAAGAATCAAATCCAATAAAAAAAATATCCCAACCGTTAGAAAAAGAAAACGCCAGGCATATCTCGTAAAAAGATTGTCTAAAGTATCGCCGAAAATAAGACTATAAAAAGACATAAAACACCAAATAAGAAAATACCGTAGCAATTAGAAACAACACAAAGAGATTGATCATGAAGTTTCTTGAATATTTTAATCCACCAAGGTTGAAACTGAAATTTTGATAACTTTGGTCGATTGCCAACATTATGGCGGCGATCAAGTAAATGCCATGAATGCTTAAAAATACGATCGTGGAGTTTAGAGAAAAATTACTAAAGACTTCTTGTGAAAGGGAAAGTCCATAATAAGACATAAATATGATTAGCCCAGAAAGAAAAATGTAAAAACGACCAGAGTCTTTCAATCGCATGGTTAGGGATGCTGCTATCAAGGCCGAGATTAAGACAATTAAAGGCATGGAAGAGCGTTTCAGTAATTCGATGCGTTCTAAATCTTTAGCAAAAAATAATTCGTGAAAATATTTTCTCTTCAAGTCCTCAACATTAAGAAGTGGCTTTTTGGGTAATATTAAAAAGAATTCATCAAAGCTAAAATCTAGTGGCATGGCTTCGGACAAAATAGAAAATTTACCCGACTCAAAAGATATCCGGTTTTCTTTTTCGTTTAAGGGTTTGGAAATCAATTCATCAGCAGTTAAAACAAACTCCGATTCGTTGGTTTCAAAACTCGAAAAAACATCCTGAAAACCCCTATCTGAAGCATCCTTGGCATAAAAAATTGCATTGAGATCATCAAGGACATTGATCTTTTCGGCTCCCATTAATTTAAATCTGTCTGAAAATCTTTCAACGTCGTTTAAAAAGGCAAGTTTGTTATTTGAAAGTGGAGTGAGATAAAAAGATACCAGCGCAACAAAAAGCGCAAAAAATACTGCAGGAATACAAGAGACTAAGACTACCTTACGTTTGCCAAGACCCATTTTAGAAAAGGCCAATAGCTCATTATTTTGATCAAGGCGATAAATGGCAATGATGGTCCCAATAAAAACACTCAACGGAAGCACGACCTCAACAATTTCAGACATGCTATAAATCGAAACTAGTATCAGAAGCTCAGGATAAAGTTCGCCACTTGAAACTTTTTCAAGATAGACCGTAAACTCATTTAGAAAAAAAACACTAAATAAAACGATTAAGGTTAAAAAACTAATCTTAGTTACTTGACCTATTAAATATAATGTAATAATTCTTGGCATTGATATTATATTCTTAGGGTATTATCCCACATGTTTGGTAGTAAATTTTGTATGGAGAAGAAATGAAAAAATTATTAAATCAATCAATATCATCAAATAAAAAGTTAAATTTCAAAAAAGATAAATTTCAGACTTTGATAATAGGTGTAAGCGAAACTAAAACTCTCGATGGCGATTTAAAAGTAATCAATGAAGTCAGCAATGGCACAATAAAAAAACTTATTTCCAGAGAAGAGATTACCGGAAAAATTGGAAATAGCGTTTATCTGCCTGCTATCAGTGGAGTCAATGCGGAAAAATCTTATTTCGTTGGAACCGGCAAAAAAAATAAAAAGATTTCAGAAGTAGACTATTTCAAAATTTGCCAATCAATTTCAAGCGCTGCCTTGGCTTCAAAATCCGCTTCGGTAAAAATAATCATTCCCGAAGTTTCAGTTGAAAATAGAGATGTCAGTTGGACGGTTGAAGTATTGGGCAGACATCTTGAAGCTTCAAGCTATCAATACTTTTTTAAGGGTAAAAAAAATCAACCTAAAAATGTCTTAAAAAAAGTAGAGATATTTATGGACTCAAGAAAAGCGGGTCTGTCTACAGCGCTTAAAAAAGGGCAAATCATTGGTGCGGGAAGCAATTTCAGCAAAGAGCTTGCTAATACCCCTGCAAACATTTGTACTCCTACGCACCTTGCAAATCAAGCAAGAGCCTTATCAAGAACTTTTTCTGCAGTAAAAACCAAGGTTCTTGGTGAGAAGGAAATGAAAAAATTAGGTATGGACTGTCTCTTGTCTGTCGGCAACGGTAGCGTACAAGAATCGAAACTAATCATCATGAACTATGCTGGTGGTAAAAAGGATGAAAAGCCACATGTAATTGTTGGAAAAGGAATAACCTTTGATACTGGAGGGATAAGCATTAAACCTTCACGTGCTATGGACGAAATGAAATACGACATGTCTGGAGCTGCTAGTGTCTTGGGTACGATGCGAGCGATAGCCGAACTAAAGCCTAAGAAAAATATTATTGGGGTAATTGCTTCAGCAGAAAACATGCCAAGTGGGACTGCAACAAAACCAGGCGATGTAGTTAGTACTATGTCAGGTCAAACCGTGGAAATACTAAATACGGACGCCGAAGGCAGATTGGTATTGTGTGACGCGCTTACTTATGTAGAAAGATTTAAACCAGCAAGTGTTATTGATATAGCTACCCTAACGGGTGCTGTAATCGTAGCGCTTGGTCACGAAGCTACTGGTGTCATGTCAAACGATCAAAAATTGGCTGATAAGATTCTTAGCTCGGGAATTACAAGCGGTGATAAAGCTTGGCAATTGCCTCTCTGGGATGAGTATCAAGGTGGTTTAAAAAGCAGGTATGCCGATATCGCCAACATAGGTGGTTCCGCCGGCACAATAACAGCTGCTTGTTTTCTTTCAAGATTCACCGAAAAGTACAAGTGGGCACATTTAGATATAGCTGGAACGGCTTATGGAATTGGAGGACAAAAGGTATCTTCAGGAAGACCTGTACCTCTCTTGTCTGAATATTTACTCAGTGCATGACCCAAGAAATAAGTTTTATTTCTGCTGGAGAAGATGAAAAAGAAGCCATAAGTTTCTTACTTAAGTTTGTCGAAGAAAAATTTTTAGAACTTGGGTCATCTGCTCAGAATAAAATTAACCTAAGGTGTAATGATGCTGCTCAAGCTAATGAACTCGATCAGATGCTTTGGGATGACCTTAATGAGGTTTTTTTAGCTCATAAGATTTCTAACGATACAAAAATACCCTCCTGTCCTGTTGAAATATCTTATCCAGGCATAAAGGTAAAAAATAATTTTTCTACTTTGATTAATCTAAATCCAAAACTGCCTCCAGACTATCTAGACTACGATACTGTATTTCAAATTGTCATTAAAGATAATGCTTCATTGCAAAATCAGGCAAGAGAGAGCTTTAAACAATGTAAAATTGACGGATTGGATCCCACTTACATCAACTAAAAGTGAAAAAGACTTACAACCCAAAAAGTTTAGAAAAAAAATGGTATAGGTTTTGGGAAAAATCAGGTTTTTTTAAACCCACCTATAAATCAAAAAAAACTTTTTCCATTATGATTCCGCCGCCCAATGTGACCGGTAGCCTGCATATGGGTCATGGGTTCCAAAATACCTTAATGGATATTATGACGAGGTTAAAAAGAATGCAGCAGTATGACGTCTTATGGCAAGTCGGTACGGACCATGCGGGCATCGCAACACAATTAGTTGTTGAAAGAAAACTTGAAGGTGAGAGCAAGACAAGAGAGACTCTTGGCAGAAGTAAGTTTGAGAAAGAAATCTGGAAATGGAAAAAGTACTCTGGCAATACCATTACCAAGCAACTTAGAAGACTAGGCTCTTCGGTAGATTGGTCTAGTGAAAAATTTACCATGGATGCAGACTTCAGCGATGCAGTTTCAGAAGTATTTTGTAAGCTCTACGATGAGGGTCTAATTTACAAGGGGTACAGACTAGTTAATTGGGATCCATCTTTGCAAACTGCATTATCAGATCTCGAAGTTTCTAATGAAGAGGAGAATTCTTTTATTTGGAATATCAAGTACGAACACGATAAAGGTTACCTAACGGTAGCAACTACTCGGCCAGAAACTTTACTGGGAGATATGGCTGTTGCCGTAAATCCTAAAGACAAAAGGTATAAAAAACTTATCGGCAAAACAGTTAAATTGCCGCTAACAGATAGAGAGATACCTGTAATTGCTGATGACTATGTTGATATGTCGTTCGGAACCGGTTGTCTGAAAGTTACTCCAGCTCATGACTTCAATGATTTTGAAATTGGCAAACGTCATAAACTCGAGTTTCTTAATATTTTAAATAAAGACGGAACTTTGAACGAAAACGCACCTAAGAAATATCAGAATTTAAAAATGCTGGAAGCTAGGAAAATTATCATTGAAGATTTAGATCGAGCAAACTTGCTGGTGGGCAGTGAAAAGCACAAACTTGCTATTCCCCGTGGTGAAAGAACAGGAGAAATCTTAGAACCCTATTTAACCGAACAATGGTATTTGAAAACAAAAAATTTAGCTCAAGAAGCTTCTAAGTTAGTTAGAAACGAGAAAGTTCAATTTGTGCCAAAAAACTGGGAAAAAACTTTTTTCAATTGGATGAAAGATATCGAAGATTGGTGCATAAGTCGCCAATTGTGGTGGGGACATAGAATCCCAGCTTGGTATGATGAGAATAAAAAAGTTTATGTTGGAAAGTCCGAAACAGAAGTAAGAAAGAAAAATAAGGTTTCTGGAACTTTAACAAGGGATGAGGATGTATTAGATACCTGGTTTTCCTCGCAATTGTGGACTTTTGCTACCTTAGGCTGGCCCAAAAAAACCAAACAACTTGCAAAATTTCACCCTACTTCCATTTTGGTTACGGGTTTTGACATCATATTTTTTTGGGTAGCCAGAATGATTATGATTTCGCAAAAATTTCTTAAAGAGCCTCCTTTTAAAAAGGTTTTTATTCATGGATTGGTAAGAGATTCAGAAGGTCAAAAGATGTCTAAGTCAAAAGGAAACATAATTGATCCAATTGATGTAATTGATGGAATCCCTCTGGAAACTTTAATAGCAAAAAGAACTGAAAACCTTATAGTCCAGAGTTTGAGAGAGAAAATTGAAAGAGCAACAAAGAAAGAATTTCCTTCTGGAATACCTTCTTTTGGAACAGATGCTCTTAGGCTTACTTTTGCATCTCTGGCATCGGGAAGTAGAGACATAAACTTTGATGTCAAACGAGTCGAAGGCTATAGAAACTTCTGTAACAAGTTATGGAATGCCTCAAGATTTATCAAGCTGCAATGCAAAGGATATAAAAAATCAAAGAAATTAAGTGATGATCCAATTGATAAATGGATCAGATCTGAATTCAACAAGAGTTTAGAAAGTTATGTTGATCATATCGACAACTCTAGATTCGACTTGGCTACGCAAGTTCTCTACGAATTCATTTGGGAAAAGTTATGCGATTGGTACATTGAGTTCTGCAAAATTAGACTTAATGACCAAAGTATTTCTAATACCGAGAAAGCGCAAATAAAAAATTCCTTGTTGGATATTTTTGAAAAGACACTCAAATTAGCCCATCCCATTATGCCGTTCATTACAGAAGAAATTTGGCAATCTTTTAAAGAAACTTTTAAAGCAAAGGAAAAAAGTATTATGATTTCGGAGTTTCCGACAAAATATTTAAGAATCTCTAACCTTAAGAATATTGAGTCTTTGAGATCAGTAATCTCAGGTATCAGAAACATAAGATCTGAAATGCTTATCTCTCCTAAGAAAGATATCACTATCATTGTTGAAAAAAATAAAAGCATAAAGAAATTACTGGAACAAAATAAAAACTACTTGCTCAACTTAACAAGAGTTAAAAAGATTGGGTTTTTAAACAAAAACCTCCCGCCTTCAGCAATTTCTCTGGTTGACGGCACGAAAATTCATATTCCACTACAAGGTCTTATTGACCCCCGGTCTGAAATTGACAGGAATCATAAAAACCTAGAAAAATTCAATAAGTCTTTTCAAGGCTTGAAAAATCAACTCGATAATAAAAAATTTCTTTTGAATGCTCCAAAAACACTGATCCAAGAAAGAAAACGAAATTTAAAAGAAATTTCCCAAAAAATTATTACTACTGAAAAACATATTAAAACTCTTGAAAAATTAAAGTAATTTTTAGCTTTATAACAATAAAGATATAATACACTCATGTGGTTAAGAGGAGCGACTTCATCTCTGCTGGTTTCTTTTTTATTTGCTTTTGCATACTTTTGGTTCATTGAAAATCAATCTTTTAACCAAGCTTTTCAAGGAAATCTTGTATTTTTAACTCTCTTCTTTTTTCTTGGTATTTACACCTCCAGCATGATTATTGTTTATGGCAAGCAAATAAAGAGAAGAATTAGAAGAGAAAAAGGTCAAATCAAGTGGTTTGATCCGAGTAAAGGTTATGGGTTTGTAGAAAGAGATAAAGGTGGAGATTTATTTATTCACTTCGCCTCGGTAGAAATCAAAGATAGAAAACTTCTCAAAGAAAGTACCAGAGTTAGTTACGTAGTAACCGATGGTCTCAAAGGACCTCAAGCAAAAGACATAAGAATCATCTAAAAAACTAAAAAAGATCTTTCGATGATGAGATTTAAGCTGTAGCCAAAAATAGATGCATTAATGGCTATAGTGGCAAAGTTTCTTAGCTTTCCTAAATTATAAAATTTTAAAAGGTAGGCAAATAGAGCAAAAATTCCAAAAATTAAAATTTGACCAATTTCAATCCCTAAGTTGAAAGCGAGAAGAATTTTTAACATATCTTCTTTTGGTAAATAAATCTCATTTATTGCACCTGCAAAACCCATGCCATGGATAAACCCAAACACAATAGTTATAAAAATAAGACTCAAATTACTTTGGAAGTTTTCAGATAATCTCAAATAGCAAAACATCATTAGACCTAAAGACAAAAAGAAAAGGGATTGCTTAGGGATAAAGATATAAATAGCAAAAGTTAGAATTGCCCAAGCAACTAATAAAAGATTTGAAAACATGCCAAGCTGAGCGGTTTTTTTTCCTAAAGCCTCTATCGAGCAGACTAAGATGGAAAATCCAATCATGATTTCAACCAAGCTGATTGAAGATGCAATGAGGCCTTGAACACTTGAAAAAAGGCTAGCTGAATGTCCTAAGGTAAAACCTGAAATTGCAAAAAAAAGAGTTTTTAAGTTTGAACACAAAAAAATTATGAGTAATAAAAAAGCAATGTGATCCAACCCACTCAAGATATGTTTGAAACCGAAAGAGAGAAAGTTAAAGAAAGATAAATTAAGCTCAGCACTTTGATTCTCATCAAAAATAGAAATCTGTCGATTGTCCGAGGAAATAATAAAGTCAGGTAAGAGTTGATCTGCCCTTTCTTGAGAAGAAAAATCTAGGTGGGAAAGATTCAAGTCAAAAAACAAGTTGAAGTTAAATCTAGGCTGCTCTGAGGAACAGACAAATTTATTCAGGTATTTAACAAAGTCGCCTTGATCTTGGATCAGAAGATTTTGTGAAAAGCAATCTTCAGAGCTTATTTTATTTTTAAAATAATTTTCAAGCTGATCTGTTCGATAGCCATTGTTTTGCAATTGATTGAATAAAACTGCTTTGCTGATTTTTGTCGAAACGGAAACTTCAAAGTCCATTCCAGCCAGTTCGCCCTTCCAATAGGTATAAGACTGACTTTTTTGATGAGATAAAATATTTCCTGAAAAAAAAAGGATTAGAAGAAGGCTAAAAAGAATATTTTTCAATTTCATAAAAATTTCTTAGATTTTCAACATACTCTTTTACTAGACTATCTTCTCGATCTCTGATGTATTTGTTCTTTATTTGTTCAATGATTTCATCAAATTTTGGATTGTTATCAAACAAAATATCAATGCAAATAACCATACTAGGTACTTCGTTTATTAAATAAATATTAGAAAAGTCCCCTTTTTCGAGACTTGGTAATTCTTCTAGCACTTTGGGTCCTAAATAATCTCTTATTTTTTGTGGCGTGAGAAAAACATTTGGCAAATCAATAGCGTTTTCCGTTTCTACAAGTTTTAAAAAGCTTTCCAAATTGCTTTGGTTAAGCAAATTTCTTGCTGTTTCTGCATCTCTCAAATTACGAAAAGTATAATTCTTGAGTTTGTAACGCCTGCCTGAGGAAAAGTAATTCTTCTCTTTGTTGAAATAGTCTCTTAACTCAGCCTCTGAAGGTTCAGCCAATTCATTTGAGTTGATGATGTATTGAAACATAGTCTGAATTACATTCCCTTTTATCAAGGAGTCATTTCTTACCAAATCAAGCTCTATAGCTCTTTGAATTAGAAGTTCCTCATCAATCAGTCTTTCTAGAATCAAATTTTTCTTTTTCAGGGTCAATTCTGACTTGCTTTGATCATCCAAAACTTTAATTATCTCTTCAAACCTTTGTCGGCTTATCTCCTTTTCGCCTACGCGGGCAATTGCTTGGTCGAGTTGAAAATTGGTCTCGAAAATAACTGAATTTAAAGAAATAAATAAGGAAATAAAAAAAATAATAATTAACAAGATGTTAACGTATTTTTTATCAATCATTTTTCAATAAAATAAAATGCTCAATTCCAGCCTCGTCGATGACCTTTTTGTCTTCTATGAAATTATGTTTTTTATAAAAACTTAAGGTAGAAGCCAAGCTTGATACTTTTATTATTTTATTGGAGAACAAAGCTTTTGATTTATTACTCAGCTCATTAACCAAAGCTTTGCCGAAACCTTTTTTTCTGAATTTTTCAGCCACAATGACTCTACTAAGGTAAGGATTGATAAATTCACCGTGAGGAGGAATCACTCTACCATATGCGACTAATTTAGAGTCAATCAGTCCTAAAAGATGAAAACTCATTTCGTCGTATTCGTCTTTTACCGGATCTTGCTGATCTGCTTCAAAAAAAGATTTTCTTAGTTCTGAAATATCTCTTAACTGCGAGTCATCTAAATCATGATATTTGTGCCATATCCATTTCATCAAATTAAGGACATGGATTAGGGCAAGCCGCGTGTACTTGTTCCAAATAAGTTAGATTTTCTTCGCTCAGTTCTACTTCAAAACTATCTATGGCTAATTTTAGTTGTTCCATTGTTGTGGCTCCGATGATGTTGGATGTCACAAAATCTCTGGAATTAACAAAAGCGTTTGCCATTACTGAAGGGTCGATATTTATTTCTTTTGCGTAGTCGACATATTTTTGAATTGAATTTTCGGCAGATTCTGTTTCATATCTTTGACCTCTGCCAAACAATTGAGTTCTAGAACCCTTAGGTCTTGCACCATTTAAGTATTTTCCAGATAAATACCCTTGAGCAAGCGGAGAATATGCCAATAAACCTACTTCAGATCTGAAATAAAATTCAGACATGCCGTACTCATAAGTCCTGTTTAGAAGATTGTAAGCATTTTGAACCGACTGAACCCTTGGCAAATTCATTTGATCCGCAATTCTTATAAATTCTGAAAGTCCCCAAGGTGTCTCATTAGATAAACCGATATACCTCACTTTACCAGAGTCGACTAAAGACTTTAGAACTTCCAATGTTTCAGAAATTGCAATGCTTTCCATATCATAGTGTTTGTAAAGGCCTGCCCCTCCACCAAACATTGGCATAGGTCTATCTGGCCAATGGAGCTGATACAAATCAACATAATCTGTCTGCAATCTTTTTAGACTTCCTTCTATTGCGGATTCGATATTTTTTTTATCTAAACGAGTCTCGCCTCCTCTGAACCAATCCATTCCGCTTCTACCAGCAACTTTTGTAGCTAAAATAATTTTTTCTCGATTATTATTTTTTTTGAACCATGTGCCGATAATTGTTTCAGTACTGCCTTGTGTTTCTGCTTTTGGAGGAATTGAATAGAGTTCTGCAGTATCAAAAAAGTTTACTCCTCTTTCTACAGCATAATCCATTTGTTCATGGCCTTCCGCTTCAGTATTTTGTTGACCCCATGTCATTGTTCCCAAACAAATAAGACTTACATCCAAGTCAGTATTTCCTAGCTTTCTGTATTTCATTTTTGATCTCCCCGTAGATTAAAGAATTTAAAATTTTTCTGATAAAATATTTTTATGAGCGAAACATTATATGACTTTTCTGTAAATGATGATGCAAATAATGCTGTATCTTTAGATAAATATAGAGGCAAAGCTCTCTTAATTGTAAATACTGCAAGCAAATGCGGCTTTACCCCACAATACGATGGTTTAGAAGAGCTTCAAAAGAAATTTGAGGATAGAGATTTTTCAGTTTTGGCTTTTCCATGTAATCAATTTGGAAATCAAGAACCCGGGACTAATGAAGAAATTCAAGAATTCTGTTCAATAAACTTTCAAACAAGTTTTCCAGTTATGGGAAAAATTGATGTGAATGGCAAAAATGCTGACCCTTTATATGATTTTCTTAAATCAGAAAAAAAAGGATTACTGGGAAGTAAAGCTATTAAATGGAACTTTACAAAGTTTTTAGTAAATAAAAATGGTGAGGTAATAAAACGTTACTCACCGAATACGGAACCTAAGGATATTGCCCAGGATATAGAAAATTTGCTTTAAAGAAAGAGAATTATTTTTCAGTTTCTTAGAAAAAATTAAAGCATCCTCCCTGCCATCGTAAAGTTTGTAGTAATTTTTTCTTAAACCAATTTCGAGAAAACCATAATTTTTATAGAAACTTATTGCTTCATTATTAGACTCTCTTACTTCTAAAAAGATTTCTTTAATTCCAAATTGGTTTGATATTTTTTCCACCTTATCTAGAAGATCATTACCAATTCCTTTTCTTTTCATATTCGGAGCCACAGAGATATTTAATAAATGTCCCTCTAGCAAACTAAAGCTTGCAATAAAAAAACCTAAAACTTTCTCATCTTCGACACAAACGTAAAATTTGTAATCTTTTCTCATGCAGTCCAAAAAACTTGAGTAACTCCATGGAGTTGAGTTGGAGAGCTGTTCTATACCAAAAACTTGCTCAAGATAGCGTTTTTTTATTTTTTCAATTTTTCTCAATGTTAATTAGAAGTTTTCTTTTTTCTTCAGGTGATATTTTTTTTAAATCATCAAAAGTCTGAACTTGAATATTTTTTGAAGATAAAAAATCCATTATCCTATCTGGATAAATGTCAGAAAATCCTTGTCTAAAGGAGATGCTTAAAGACTTCAAAAATTTAAGATCTTGTTTTGAAAAGTTTTTTTGTTCTTTTTTTGTTACAAATTGTCCGTCAAACGAAAAATTATTTTTAAGAGACCAAAAAAAAACTCCCATTTCTTTCAAAAGTTTTTCCTCTGATTTCATTGTAAATATCTTATATGATAAGCACACTTAAGTTAATTTATAACTATGAAAAAAATAGATAATAGTGCTATTTCCAAATACTCGTCTTTCGAGAAAATAAAGCTTAAAAATAGAAGCTGGCCTACAAATCAAATTACTAAAGCTCCAATTTGGTGTAGTGTAGATTTGAGAGATGGCAATCAGTCTCTTATTGAGCCAATGGGCATTGAAAAAAAACTTAGATTTTTTTCAATGCTAATTTCTTTGGGCTTTAAAGAAATAGAAATTGGATTTCCTTCAGCATCTGATACTGAATTTAAATTTGTGCGAAAGTTAATTGACGAAAATCTAATTCCCTCTGATGTCAAAATTCAAGTTTTATCTCAAGCTAGAGAACACTTGATAAATAAAACATTCGAAGCAACCGAAGGGGCAAAAAATGTTATTTTTCATCTTTATAACTCTACTTCGACTTTGCAAAGAGAAGTAGTTTTTAAGAAAGATAAATCTGGGATTACTAAAATTGCTACTGAAGGAGCAGAATTGGTACAAAAGCTTTCGGAAGAGTTTGATAAAACAAATTGGCAATTTGAATATAGCCCAGAAAGTTTTACCGGAACTGAACTTGATTATGCTGCTGAAGTTTGTGATGAAGTAAATAATATTTGGCACGGTGGCAATAAAAACAAGACTATCATTAACCTCCCCGCCACTGTAGAACTATCAACACCAAATATTTACGCAGATCAAATTCAATGGATGAACGAAAACTTAAAAAGTAGAGATAAAATTATTCTAAGTCTTCATCCGCATAACGATAGAGGAACAGCCGTTGCGGCAGCTGAACTAGGCCTTATGGCAGGAGCAGACAGAATAGAAGGAACACTTTTTGGAAATGGTGAGAGAACAGGTAACGTAGACATTGTTACGTTGGGATTAAATTTATTTACTCAAGGAGTTGACCCTAAACTAGATTTTTCAGATATCAACAAAACAATGCGTGAAGTTGAATATTGTAACCAGCTTCCAGTTCATCCAAGACATCCATATGCTGGAGACTTAGTTTTTACTGCCTTTTCTGGCTCGCATCAAGATGCAATTAAAAAAGGATTTGATGAAATGCGAAGTTCGAATGACACAAAGTGGCGTGTACCTTATCTTCCGATAGATCCTGAAGATGTCGGAAGAACTTACGAGGCTGTAATAAGAATCAATAGTCAATCTGGAAAAGGAGGTATTTCTTATATTTTAGAACAAGATTATGGAATAACTTTGCCAAGAAGAATGCAAATAGATTTTAGTCAGGTTATTCAAAAACAAGCTGATGAAACTGGTAAGGAATTAGATTCTAAAGAAATATGGCAAAGCTTTGAAAATAATTATCTCATATCCAATTCAAATAAAATTTCTTACAACTCTCATGAAGTGCAATCTTCTAACAAGGAAGATAAAATCAAACTTTCTTTATTGGAAAATAGTAAAGAAATTTTAATTGAGGGGACAGGAAATGGTCCAATAGATGCCTTCATTAACGCTTTAAATAGCCATCTAAATCTGAGTTTAAAAGTCTCAGACTATCATCAACATTCAATTGCTTCAGGTTCTGATGCATCAGCAGTGGCTTACATAGAAATTCAAAATAAAAATACCTCTGATTGGGGAGCAGGAATAGATCCGAATACTACTGTTGCATCATACAAAGCAATATTAAACTGCGTTTCCAAAATTTTGAGCTGATAGCTCTGAGATTTTAATTTCTCTAGATGTCTTTGTTATACAAACCGACCCTTTTTTTGATGGTGTTCCCCAAATATATTTTGCTTTAGAAGTTTTATCGTCTGTTAAAAACTTTTCAAAAAATAGATTTATAACTTTTGCATTTGGTTGATTTAAGCCATTGAGATTAATCCAAAATATAAAAACATTTTTTTGACGTAGCGGTGGGAGATGAAAAAATTTATTTAATGAAAGTGTATTTTTTTTAATGCTTACATGATTGAAATCTTCTTCCGCTTGAAAAATTAAAAGTGAATTGGCTTCATATAAATTTGAAATCAACTGATGAAGGTTTTTTCTATATGAAGGCCATCTTTTCTCTATTTTAGGCAGAATAATATTTCTCAAGTAATTTCGATCAAAAGAATTGTCTTTATTTGATGGGTCGTCAACATATTTAAGACTATCTTTTTTGGCCTTTAAAATAATATCCTTTTTAGTGAGACTTAGAAAAGGTCTTATAAGCTTACCTTTTCCCAAACTTCTTTCTTTGGGAATGGAAGTAAGGCCTTCGATACCACTACCTCGCAAAATTCTTAAAAAGAAAGTTTCAACTGCGTCGTCTAAATGATGCCCCATAAATAGAATAGTGTTTTTTTTCACAATCTTTTCAAAGATTTGATACCTTTCATCTCTAAGTTTTTTTTCCAGATTGGAAAAGCTTTTATTTTTCCTTGATAAGGTACGATGAATGAATTTAATTTCATTTTTTTTACAAAAATCAGCACAAATATCTTTCCATTTTTTAGAGTCTTTTTGAATATTATGATTTATGTGAATTGCAGTTAAATTTAGATCAAAATCTCTCTGAATTTTAATTAATTCATTCAGAAGTACTATCGAGTCTGCTCCACCACTAAGGGCAACATAATAATTTTTAATTTTTTTATTAAAATATGGTTTTAAAAATTCAGAAAAATCCATTCACTTCTGAATTGATCCATAAGACATGATTTTTTGATATCTTTTTTCAATAAGCTCATCGATACCAATTTCGCTCAATCGCTTTAAACTAATATCAATTTCTTGAGCAATTAAGGAAGAAGCTTTTTTTACATCTCTATGTGCTCCACCTAAAGGTTCATCGATTATGTTATCTACTAGACCAAAGTCTAATAAATTCTTAGCATCTAACTTCATTGCCTCTGCTGCTTCTTGCGCTTTAGAATTATCTCGCCAAACAATAGATGCACATGCCTCAGGAGACGCTACCGAATAAATTGAATACTCCAACATAGAAATGTGATCTCCCACGCCAATAGCTAAGGCTCCTCCTGAACCTCCCTCTCCTGTGATGATGACAATAATTGGAACTTTGAGACCTGACATAATGCTTAAATTCTTTGCTATAGCCTCACTCATTCCTCTTTCTTCGCTCTCAATACCCGGATAGGCCCCAGGGGTATCGATGAAAGTAATAATGGGTAAAGAAAAATCTTCTGCGAGTTTCATTAATCTTGCAGCTTTTCTATAGCCTTCTGGTTGTGACATCCCAAAATTTCTGGAAATTTTATCTTCAGTAGATTTTCCTTTTTCATGACCAATGATGACAACAGGATTACCCTTAAATTTAGCTAAGCCACCAATTATTGCTTGATCATCGCCAAAAAGACGATCTCCATGCAATTCGTCGAAATCCGTAAATATGTTTTCTATATAATCAGAAAAGTGAGGTCTGTGTGGATGACGTGCAACTTGAACTTTTTGCCAAATTGATAAGCCCTGATAAATTTCTTTAGTTAAATTTTCAATCTTTACGCTCAATGATGAAATTTCATCATGAACGCTTTCTTCATTAGTTTTATTTTCTCTGAGAGACTCTATCTTATTTTCAAGATCGCTGATGGGTTTTTCAAATTCTAAGTAAGTGTATGCCATTCCTATCTCGCACGATATTGAAAATCAATATTTTCCTTCCCACAATTTTCAACGAGTTTATCCATGTTATCGTCATTTAATAGAATTCTAAAATCTTTATCTAACTCAATATTTGCAGATCCAGAATTAAGGTTATATTGCATTTCAATTTGGCTTCCTTGGGGATTGTTTTCAACTAATGCGATCGCCTTCAAATTCTCAACTAGATTTAACACATCCTTTTTTTCCTGCCCTTCAATACTAATTTTTAATTTAGTAACCGATTTAATTCTTGTTTGCTCAAGAGACTTAATATCTGTTACTCGCATTTTTTTTTGAACTCCAATATTTTTCTTAATATCGTCTTTTTCAAAACTTACTTCTCCAGAGGCAAGATAAATTGTCTGAGAATTAAAATTACCCTCAAAATCATCAAGAACCTCTGATGATATTACCAATTCAATTCTATCAGTTCCATCATCCAAAGTAGCAAAAACTAAAGGGCCTCTTTTGGTTTGAATTCTATTCTGTCTAATAATTACTCCAGAAATATTATTTGTTTTATCTTCAAGAACTTTTTCAATAGGCTTGGTACCTAGTTTTTTTAATTCCCAATAATGTTCTTTGACCGGATGGGTTTCTAAGTAAAATCCTAATGCAGAAAATTCAAATTTTGAGTTAGCTGAGTCTTCCGATCTATCTTTTTGAACGGGTATAAAATCGCTACTATCACCAATTCCCCCAAAAAGGTCTGAAATTCCGCTTTCCTGAGTCATAGTATTTTGTTTTGCGTATTTCATAGCATCTTCCAAACTCTCTAACATTTCTTTTCTGGATATGTTGAAAGAGTCCATTGCACCGCTTTTTATTAAAGGCTCAATACCTCTTTTATCTACTTTACTTAAATCTACCCTTGCACAAAAGTCGTAAAGGTTTTCAAAAGGTTTTCGTTCTCTTTCTGAAATTATGTTTTCAATAGCAGCTTTCCCCAGGCCTTTTATGGCGCCTAACCCAAATAAAATTTCATTATCTCCTTGATTTATAAAGTTAAATTGGCTTAGGTTTATATGTGGCTTAAGAATTTCTATTTCAAAGTTTTTACAATCATCCAAAAGCATTCTAACTCTATCCGAGTCATCCATGTCCGATGATAAGGCAGCACTTAAAAACTCTACGGGGTAATGTGCTTTAAGCCATGCTGTCTGGAAAGCAATTAGGCCATAGCCTGCTGAGTGAGCTTTGTTAAAGCCATAGCCTGCAAAAGTTTCAATTTGCTTGAAAAGAATTTCTGCAACTCTTTCTACCTTTCCTTTTTTTAAAGCCCCATTGATAAATTCTGGTCGTTGTTTTTCCATTTCTTCTGGAATTTTTTTTCCCATTGCTCTTCTTAGAAGGTCTGCTTGTCCTAAGGAAAATCCAGAATACTCTTGAGCAAGTTGCATAACTTGTTCTTGATAAACTATTACCCCATAAGTATTTTTTAATACTTTTTCGATGTCTTTATCGCCAAGATAGTCTATCTTTTCAGATCCCTGTTTTCTTTTTATAAAGATATCTACCATTCCAGCATCCAATGGACCAGGACGATATAGAGCAACAACTGAGATAATATCCTCAAAAGAAGAAGGTTTTATTTTTACCAAATATTCTTTCAGACCTCTGGACTCTAATTGAAAAACTGCAGTAGTGAAACCATTTTGAAGAAGTTCAAAAGTAAGCTTATCTTCTAAATCAATATTATCTAAGTCAATTAAATCTAAATTGAGCTTTTCCCTTTTTTGATTTATGAGATCTAAAGCATCTTTTATAATGGTAAGAGTCCTTAAGCCAAGAAAATCAAATTTTTGAAGTCCTACCGACTCAATATCTTTCATATCAAATTGTGTTGCCAAAGTATTGGTAGCATCGTCAAGATAGAGAGGAGAAAAATCATTGATTTCTGAAGGGGCTATGACAACTCCTGCAGCATGTTTTCCAACATTTCTAATAATTCCTTCGAGTTTTCTTGCCATATCAAAGATCTCTTCGGCTTGTTCATCCGTTTTCAAAGTTCTTTTTAAATCATTATTTTTAAGAGCTTTATCAAGTGTCATATCCGGAGAGAAAGGAATCATTTTTGCTAGCTTATCTGCCAAGCTGTATGATTTTCCTTGTGCTCTTGCTACATCCCTTACAACAGCCCTTGCTGCCATTGTTCCGAAAGTGCAAATTTGTGCAACAGCTTCTTTTCCATATTTTTGAGTAACATAATCAATTACTTTATCTCTTCCATCCTTACAAAAATCTATATCAAAATCAGGATTACTGATCCTATCGGGATTTAGAAATCTCTCAAAAAGTAAACCATATTTTATAGGGTCTATACCTGTAATACCCAAACAATAAGCTACCAAAGATGCAGCGCCAGAGCCCCTTCCGGGACCAACTGGTACATCATTTTCTTGAGCCCAATTAACGAAATCAGAAACAACTAGGAAATAACCTGAATAACCCATTTTTGAGATTACATCTAATTCAAAGTCTAATCTGTCAGAATAAATGGCTATATCTTGCTCTGAAAAGTTTTTAATTTTTTCCTTTAAACCATTCTTTGACATTTCAATTAAATACTCTGATGCCGACTTATTTAGCGGTGTTTCAAAATCCGGCAGAATATAAATACCGGTTTCTATTTCTAAATTACATTTTTTTGAAATTTCATCTGCATTTGATAAAACTTCGGGGATATCTTTAAATTTTTCATACATTTCTTCAGGAGATGAAAAGTATTGATCTTCGTAATAATTCCTTATTCTTTTTGAGTCACTTAAAACTTCTCCATTTTGAATACACACTCTTGTTTCATGAGCTTCAAAATCTTCTTTATCTATAAACCTTACTTCGTTAGTTGCAATAATAGGCAATCCCAATTCTCCTGCTTTTGAAAGAATATAGTCATTGTATAAATCTTCTTGCGGCCTGTTGATACGAGATATTTCTAAAACGAAATCTTCTTCAAAAATTTTTTGAAAGTACTTTATTCTCTTCAAAAAAAGGTCATGATTAGAGTCTAAAACTGCCTTTCCAACATGCCCCCTAAAGCCACCAGATAAAGCAATAAGACCCTCACTATGTTCAGAAAGCCACTCGCTCTCAACAACCGGAGTGCCCGTAGTTTTTCCAATAATTTGAGATTTTGAAATTAGTTTAATCAAATTCTTATAACCATTTTTATTTTTTGCAAGCAGGGTTAGGTTTGCATAGTCGTTATGAGATGAACTATCCTTTACATGATTAATTTCAGCTCCTGCTATTGGCTTAATTCCTTGGGTTCTTGCCGACTTATAAAACTTTAAAAAACCAAAAAGGTTTGCAGCGTCTGTAATGGCTAGACTTTCATAATTAAATTGTTTTGCTTTTTCAGAAAGACGATCTATCTTAACTATACTGTCAATTATTGAATATTCACTGTGAATATTTAAGTGAGTGAATTTTTTATTTGGCATTTAAAACTGGTTTAAAACTTTTCCTATGATGTTTAGTTGGTCCTAAGGATTTTAGAATATTTAAATGTTCTTTTGTTGGATATCCTTTATTTTTTTCTAAAGAAAAACCTGGAAATTTTTTACTATATTCTTTCATTAAGTTATCTCTATGCACTTTAGCAACTATTGATGCAGCCATTACTTCATAAATTTTGCTATCGGCTTTTATAATTGCCTTGCATGGAAAATTGATTTTTGGGATGTCTATACCATCGACAATTACTTCAATATTGTCAGTCTTCAAGCCGAAAACTGCCCTCTCCATTGCAAGAAGACTAGCTTCTTTTATATTAAGACTATCTATTTCCTCAACAGAAGCTTCTCCGATAGATACTTTTGAGGCAAATTGTTTGATATCTTCATAAAGCAAGCTTCTTTTTCGTTCGGTAAGCTTTTTTGAGTCTTTCAAACCAAAATTTTTTTTAGAGCCTATTATTACTGCTGCAGCTATAACCGGCCCAAACAAACAACCTCTTCCAACTTCGTCTACTCCGGCTAAATGAGTTTTCATTAAGAAAGAATTTCTTGAATAGCTCTCGAAAATTTACTTGGGTCTTGGACTAACAAGCTATCTCTTAGAGAATTAAGTCTGTCTGAAATATCTTTTTTATTTTTTAAGGTAAGAATTGATTTGTCATAAATTTCCCTTCCTGTAACTTGATTTTGCCTTAACTCAAAAACAATTTTTTCTTGAGAAAGAATATTTGGAAGTGCTATAAACTTGGATTTAAGAAAAAAATTAGAAAGAATAAAATTACTAAAAAAATTACTTTTATAAATTACCACCATAGGTTTAGATAAAATTGCAGCTTCCAATGTTGCAGTTCCAGATGCCACTATGGCTAAGTCGCATGCAGCCAAAACATTTTGAGTATTGTTAAATACCACTTCAATTTCTTTTGAAATTTCTTTTAAACCTCCTTGAAGATCGGACTCTTTATTTAAAGCTAAAACAATTAAAGTTTTAGGATTTTCTTTTTTATACATTTCTATAAACTCTACAAGAGCTTTATCATGATGTTTTATTTCTGATTTTCTACTGCCAGGTAAGATAGCTATAATTTTTTTTTCAATAGAAAAGTCTAAATCTTTTTTTAAATCTTCCTTATTAATTTTAGTTGGTAAATTTTGGGCTAGCGGGTGGCCCACATAAGTATAATTAACGCTATGTTTTTCCAGTAATTTCGACTCAAACGGGAATAAAGAGAAAATACTATTATAAAGATCATTAAATTTTTTAACTCTTCCGTATCGCCATGCCCAAAACTGAGGACATACGTACTGTACTGTCTTTATATCAGTATCATTTCTAAGAACCTTGCATATTCCACTATTGAAAGAGGGACTATCGATACCGATAAAAATATCCGGGTTTTCATCCTTTAAAAATTTAATAAAATCCTGTCTTCTTCTTAAAATTTTTTTTATATTCATCAAAGGATCAATTAAGCCCATGTATGAAATTTCTCTTATTGGGAAGAAACTTTTTAGACCTAAACTTTCCATTTGTGAGCCGCCAACTCCTATGAAATTAACAGAGTCGATGTTTTGTTTTAAGTCTTGAAGAAGTTCATATCCAAGAACATCACCAGATTTCTCGCCTGCACACACTGCAATTTTCAAAATTTGCCTCTTTATCTAACTATACTTCTATCTGAATGAGTTATGCTATCTATGAATAACTGCATCTCCTTGATATTTTTGAACTTTGAAATTATTTCTTTCTTTGCATCGCTAAGTTTATTTTTTCTAAGATATAAAATCTTATATGACTCTTTTAAAGCCTCACTAGCTTCTTTTGAAATACCTTGTCTTTGTATACCAACAGTATTAAGTCCTCGTGGTATTGCTGGATTTCCACTTACCCTTACATAAGCTGGAACATCTTTTGTAATAATTGTACCCAGAGCACTAAAACTATAACTACCAATGTTGCAAAACTGATGCACGAGTGTAAAACCACTAAGTCTTGCTCCTTTGCCAACACTTACAACTCCAGCTACTCCCGCATTGTTGGTCATGACAATGTCATCTTCCAACACACAATCATGTGCAACATGCGTATAAGCCATTAAGAGATTATTGTTTCCTATTATTGTTTTTCCACTTTCTTGAACAGTTCCTCTATTTATGGTCGAACCTTCTCTAATTTCATTTTCATCTCCAATTTCCAAATATGTTTCCTCGCCATCATATTTTAAATCTTGAGGGTCACCTCCTATACTTGCAAAAGGATAAATAAGGTTATTTTTTCCAATTTCAGTATTTTTATGCACGAAAGCATTTCCTTCAATTTTTGTTCCAGATTTAATCTTTACTCTTGGTCCGATAACTGTGTAAGGCCCAATTGAGACGTCATCATCTATTTCCGCTGAAGAGTCTATTTGAGCAAGAGAATGTATCATTTTGGACGATCAGCACATAAAACCGTTGCGGAACATATAAATTTATCTCCAACAGTTGCTTTGCACTCAAATTTCCATATTCCAGATTTTTCAGAAATTTTTGTTGACTCAAGAGTAAGCTTATCTCCAGGAATAACCGGATTTTTAAAGCGTAATTTATCTGCTCCTACAAAATAGTACATAGATCCTTCTTCAGGAGTTTTGTTCATTGAAACAAAACCTAAAATTCCTGAAGCCTGAGCTAAAGCCTCCAGTATAAGTACTCCTGGCATTACAGATCTATTCGGGAAGTGTCCCAAGAAAAACGGTTCGCTGTTTGTTACATTTTTGTATGCCTGAATGTACTTATGCTCAACAAGTTTCTCTACCCTATCTACCAAAAGAAAAGGATATCTGTGAGGAAGAAGCGTTTTTATCTTTTCTATATCAATCATTAAAATTCTTTTTTTGGATAGCAATATGCCTTAGCCATTTAGAATGTTCCAAGACAACTCCTGCTCCTGAATATATTCCCGACTCTTTAATTGATTTTGTAATATACGTCATTGGATTAATCCTAACTTTACTTTCAATTTCTATATTATCAACTATTCCACAACCTCCCCCAATCAAGCAATCATCGCCAATAAGAGTACTTCCAGCAATGGCTGTTTTTGCTCCAATAATTGTATTTTTCCCAATAGTGCAATTGTGCGCAATGTGAACTTGGTTATCTAGTTTTACTCCTTTTTTAATTAAAGTGGTCCCTAAAGATCCTCTATCGATAGTACAAGCGGCGCCAATTTCAACATCATCTTCAAGTTCCACATTGCCTAGGTGCTCGATTTTTTCCCATGTGTCTTCTTTTTTTGCAAATCCCAAACCATCCGAGCCTATAACTGAATTTGCATGGATGATGTTGTCCTTACCAATTAAAGTTGAGTGGTACAAAATAACATTTGGAAATAAGTAAGAATTGGCTCCAATTTCAACATTATCTCCTATGAAACAACCTTGATTCAGAGTAGTGCCCTTTCCTATCTTTACATTCTCCCCAATAAATACATTATTACCAATCTTTAAATCTTTTGATGACAAAAATTTTTCAGAACAGTCTTTCAAAGAATTTATTCTATTTTTAAGATTAAATAATTGTGTAAGTTTTGCATAAGCAACATGCGGATTTTTAACAACAATACAGTCGACATTGCAAAGTTTCTTAAATTCTTCGGGTAAGAGGACCGCAGATGCCTCTGTATGCTTGAGTTCTTTTAGAAATTTTTTATTATAAATAAAAGATATGGAACCTTCTTTTGCTTCCCTTAAGGGACTTATCTCGACAATTTCCTTTGTAGGCTCTCCAATTAATTCTCCATCTAAATAATTAGCTATTTCTGATAACTTATATTTATTTTTTGACAAATTAAGTATTTATTTCTGTTCTTTATTTATTAAATCTACAACTTCAGGGGTTAAATTTATTTTTTCATCTGACCTATCAAAAGCTAACAGAGCCTGAGAGTTAAGAAGCATTTTAATTTTTTTTGCTTTTATAAGTTCATTAACAACCTTTTGAACAACTTCAGCCTGATCTGCCTGAAGTTTTTGAGTAACTTCTTGTTCTTTAGCTTGGATTTGCTGTGATAGTAGTTGAATACTTTGATATAGAGTTTGAATTTTTTTGAGCATTTCTTCTTTCTCAGCATCGGAAAGAGTTGCCTCATCTTTTTTTAACTTTTCAGCTAATTTTATTCGTTCACTGTCTTTAGCTTGAGCTTCATCAGTTAATTCCTTGTAATCCGATGAGTCCCTTAAATCATCAATCCTTTCTCTAGCAAGGTCTGTACCTAAGAAAATTGCATTGTAATCTATTACAGCAATGCCCTCGGATAATAAAGCAGAATTTCCAAAAAGTAATAAAGATGAAAAGATAACTATATTTTTAATGTTTTTCATATTAACTCCTTCCCTAAATAGTCATATTAAATCAAAAAGTAGTGAAGTTTACCTTTTTGAAACAGAAAATTCCTATTTTTTTTAAAATTGCGTGCCTATTTCAAATTGAAAAGTTTCAGTTCTATCATTAGGCGAGTCGTTAAATACAGATGCTATGGCAAATGATAATGGGCCTAAAGCAGTAATCCATGTAATTCCCACACCTATTGAATATCTTAATTCGGAAAAATCAAATTCAAAGCAATTTACCTCATAAGATTTACAGCCATCGCTAAAAACATTTCCATAATCCAGAAATACAGAGCCTCTAATTGACCTAGGATCTGGAACGAAATTAAGTGGAATAATTAAATCCAGCCCTCCGGTCAAACTATATGTTCCTCCGATAGGTCTTGGATTACTTGGACCAAATCCGGTGTTATAAGACGCTTTTGGTCCTAGATAATTTTGCTTAAATCCTCTTACAGATCTCATTCCTCCAGCGTAGAAATGTTGATAAGGAGGCGCTGTCTCAGTGTCCCCGTAAGTAAAAAGAGCTCCAATTCTAGATCTGTAACCAAATATCAATCCAAGTGGTAAAGGCCTGAATAATTTAAGATCATGAATAAAACGTCCGTAATTTAAATTGCTTCCCGGTAAGGTAAAATTTAAAGAAATGGTATTGCTCATTCCGTTTGTAGGGAAGATACCTCTATCAAGAGTAATCTCAGCCCAACTAATAGCGGCAGTTATAGTATCAAAATTAAAACCTTCAGAATTGTAAAAATCTTGAAGTTGTCTTGAACTATATAAGTTTGTTTTAAGTTTAGTATTATCCAATTCCAAAGAAAGCCCAAGTTGCTCTATTTCGCTAATAGGCAGCTTAAAAGTTACATTACCCCCATAAGAGTCGGTATTGTAAGCAGCAATATTAAAACTCCCATAATCCGTTTTTCTATAATAAGCACCATATCCAAGACCAATTCCATCGATTGTGAAATATGGATCAAAGAAGTTAAAAGATATATCTTGTCTCCATTCACTGTAATTTATTCCCACAGAAACAGAATTTCCGGTTCCAAAAGCATTTTTTTCAGAATAATTTGCCCCTAAGCTGAGACCATATGCGCCGTAACCTAGAGATCCCCCTATTGAACCTGAATATTGTTCCTCAACAGTAAAAACTATATCTACTTCGTCTTGAGAACCTGGAACTTGTTTTTTCTCATAATCAACATTTTTAAAAAAACCCAGTCTGTTTAACCTTAATTTTGATGTTTCCAGAAGATTGTTAGAGACCCAACTTTTCTCCATTTGCCTCATTTCTCTTCTTAAAACAACATCATGAGTTCTCTCATTTCCTTCAAAAACTATTCTGTTGACCATGGTTCTTTGTCCAGGATCGACAAATAATGTAAGAGAAACGGTTTTGTCCTCTTCGTTTATATCTTTTGATGTAGAAACCTCGGCATTTGTATAGCCTAAATTTTCCAGTAAATAAGTTATATTGTCTTCTGTAGCCTTGAGAATGCCCTCTATGTAAATTTCATTAATAGGAATTGCAATTAAACTTCTTACGAATAATTCTTTTTCTTCTAGATCGCCTGCAAGCTTTACTTCATTCACTTTATAGACTTCCCCTTCGTTTACCTTAATTGTGAGAAATAAATCTTTTTTATCTTTTGAAATTGAAACTATCGTGGAAAGTACGTCAAATTTTAAATAACCATTATTTTTATAAATTGACTCTAGAGTCTCTAAATCCCCCTTAAGATTTTCCCTAGAATAGCCAGAACCTCTGCTGAATACAGAAAGCCAATTTTTTTCTTTTAGCTTAAATTCATCAATAATTTCTTCATCGGAAAATACTGTGTTGCCAACTATATTTATTTTCATCAAAGAAGCCGACTGCCCCTCATCAATAATTACTGATAATTTAATTCTATTTTTTGGTAAATTTTCAGTCTTTACTTCGACAGAGGCAGAATACTTTCCCTGTGATGAGTATTGTCTTTCAAGTTCAACACTCAAGCTTTCAAAAACGGATCTTTTATAAAGTGAGCCTTCAGAAATTCCAGATTTTTTAAGCCCGTCAAGTAAAGCATCAGTTTTAATTTGTTTGTTCCCTTCTATGAAAATTTCATCAATTGTGGGTCTTTCGACCAGGTCTATGAGAAGAGCATTCCCATCCCGTCCTAATTTTATATCGTCAAATTTTCCTGTCTCAAAAATTGAAAGTGTAATTTCTTTAAATTTTTCAGCATTTATAAGATCGCCCAGCCCGAGTGGCATTACTGCAAAGACACTACCTGCAGAAACTCTTTGTAATCCAGAAATTCTTATATCGTCAATTACCCACGAGTCTTCATCTTGACTTAAACTCAAAGAAGAAAAAAGAATTAAAAATATAAATAAAATAGATTTCATATTTATCTCATCAACTCAAAATTCTAAAAATATCGTTGAAAAAAACGAATATAAAAATAAAGATAAGTGTTGCTGTCCCTATTTTATAAAAAAACTCTAAAAGCCAATTAGGCAAATCTCTCCCTATCAATCTCTCAACTGTAAGAATTAAAGCTTGTCCTCCATCAAGAACAGGCAAAGGAAGAAGATTAACAATGCCAAGGCTAATGCTAATGAATGCAATCAAATATATAAAAGAATATAAGCCACCATAAATTACAGACTCACCTGCATATTGACCAATCATAACCGGACCTCCTAGATTCTTTGGAGAAATTGAACCTGAGATCATCTTGCCAATAAATAAAATAGAATTTTGAACTACTTCATAAGTTTGTCTAAATGAATTAGCAAGAGACTCTAAAATACCATAACTTTTAAACTTTCTAATATTTGAATTTAAAACATATGATGATGTAATTCCTATTTGCCAATTGAAATTGTCCTCAGATAAAACTGGCTTGATAAGTAGATCTATTTCTTTCTGGTTTCTCAAGACCTTAATTTCTATTTCGTTGCCGCCTGAGTCATTGATCTGCTTCTTTATATCAGACCAAAAAAATATTTTACTATTGTTTATCTGAATGATTTTATCGCCTGAAACTATCCCACCATTTTCAGCTGGGCTTGAATTAATTACTTCTCCTATGATTGGTTCGAGAGGTGGAACGATTCCCAAAATTGCTAATAAATTTGATGGTTGTTCGGTGTTTAGCCAGTCTTTAATATCGATTTTATGAGAAGAAAAATTTTGTCCTCTTTTTACTTTAAAGGAAATTAAACCTGTATCCCCAAGTCTTTTTGAAAGAGCAACTTGTGCGTCTGAATATGAGCTTATTTTAATATCATCTATTTCTAGAATTTCATCATTTTTCTGCAAGCCGATTATTTGAGCATCAGAGCTGGGTATAACGTCTCCTATAATTGGAGAAATTTTATAAACTCCATATAAATTTATAGAAAAAAATATTACCAATGCCAAAATAAAGTTAAACAAAGGTCCTCCTAAGGTAATTAGAAGTTTCTGGTAATATTTTTTAGAATTATAGGAGTCACTTTCTCGTGATTTGTCTAAGGACTCTTCTCCATGCATTTTTACGTATCCCCCAAAGGGCAAGACTCTTAGATTAAAAATTGTATTTTTTTTTGTTTGCCAGCTTTTAACAGACTTTCCAAATCCAATGGAAAAGTCCAATACTCTTACACCGAAGAGCCTAGCAAAGAAAAAATGCCCAAGCTCATGAATAAAAACAATGATAGAGATTAGGGTTAAAAAAGAGAGTAAGTAGGTAAAAAAAATCATTTAATTAATTGTTCTGAAATATGATTAGATATTTTTATTGCTTCTTTATTAAAATCTTGTATTGACTCCAATGATACAGAACTCAACTTTATATTGTTTTTATCTGCATATTCCAAAACCACAGAGATAAGTCTATAAATATCAAGGAATTGTATATTGTCCTTCAAAAAATGATTTACAGCCACCTCATTAGCAGCATTTAAAAAGATTGGCATTCCCTTACCTTTCTCAATAGCAAAGTAAGCAAAATCTATTGATGGAAATTTTATTCGGTCAATTTTTTTAAAAGTAAGTTCTTTTAACTGAGTCATATCAATTTTTTTTAAACCATTTTTTTTAGTTTTAGGATAAGACAGTCCGTATGAAATTGGTATTTTCATATCTGGCTCGGCCATAGATGCTAAAATTGTTCCATCATCAAACTCTACAAAAGAATGTATTAAACTCTCAGGATGAATAATTGCCTCAATTTTTTTGTGCTCTATTTCAAACAAAAACTTAGCCTCAATTATTTCAAGTGCTTTATTCATAAGAGTTGATGAGTCAATTGTAATTTTGCTTCCCATTTTCCATACTGGATGGTTTAAAGCCTGTTTTTTAGTAATTACCTTGAACTTATTGCGAGACAAGGAATGAAATGGACCGCCCGAACAAGTAAGTATAATTTTTGAAATACTATCTAAATCTCTGCCTTTAATAATCTGATGAATTGCACAGTGTTCAGAGTCAATAGGAATAATTTCAGCTCCACTTTTCTGCGTTTCATTTATTAAAAACTCACCAGCCATTACCAAAGGCTCTTTGTTTGCAATCAAAACTCTTTTGCCACAAGAAATAGAATGATGAATAAGATCTAGTCCCTTTGATCCTGAAATTGCTGCAATTACAGTGTCAACTTTATTACTTGCAATAAGCTCTAAAAGCTTATCCTTTGTTAATGACTTTTTTGAGTAATTTGCTTTTTTAGGATTTTCTAAATATGTTTTGCAATTTACATATTTTTCAGCTTGCTTATTTATAACTTTTTCATTTGAAGAGGCAACTAAACATACAACCTCAAAATCTTTTTTATTTTTACTAATAAAATCGAAAGCAGCTTTTCCAACTGATCCGGTAGATCCTAAAATTATAATTTTCCTCATAGAGTCAAATAGTTAAGAAATAAAAATAATGGAATACAAAATAAATGGCTATCTATTCGGTCCAAAATTCCGCCGTGACCAGGGAGCAAGCTTCCAAAATCCTTAATATTCATTAGTCTTTTTGATTTACTAGCAATTAAATCTCCAAAAATACTTATCAAAGAGCAAAAAGTGATTACAAAAAAAGTCGTGTAATAGCCTGATTGATTTATTAATGAAAGATAAGAAAAGTAATAGTTAAAATATGTAATTCCAGGAATTATGTTTTCTGTGAATAAAAAAGAAAAAGTTAAAATTATCAGGCCAGGTAAAAATAAGCCAAAAATTGTTCCTTCCAAAGTTTTATTTGGACTTATCTCTGGAAAAATATAATTTTTCCCAAAGAGCCTGCCAAAAACTAAAGCAAAAACATCAGAAAGAACAGAGATAATCAAAGCAGAAAAAAACATTGCTCTTGAAAAGGAGTCATTTATTAATTGAACCAAAATAATGTTAATTAAAATCGCAACTAAAATAATCCAAATAAATAAATTAACTTTTCTTTTATTTTTAATCAGTTCATAAATTGAAAAAGCTAAGATGGCATATAGAATAACTTCAAAGAAAATATCTTCTGTATAGAAGACAAATAAAAGAGCAGCAAAGCCGAGGATTAAACCAGTGAAAATTCTTTTCATAGTTATCCTGACTCCGCTCCATATTTCCTTTTACGCTTATGAAAATCTTCTATAGCTATCTTAAAGTCACCTTTTTCAAAATCAGGCCAGTATTTTTCCGAAAAATAAAGTTCAGAATAGGATGATTGCCACAAATAAAAATTACTGAGTCTTTTTTCTCCGCCGGTGCGAATAATCAAATCTGGATCGGGATAATTTTTTGTTTCTAAGTAATTTTGTAAATTTGACTCATCTAGATTTACGTTTTTATTTTTGGAGTCGGAGTAAAACTTATTTGCAGCATTCAGAATATCCCATCTTCCTCCGTAACTTGCTGCAATTATTAGATTCAATTTAGGAGTATATTTTTTTGTATCTTTTTCAGATCTCTCTATCTGCTTAATAAGTTTCTTATTAAATCTTGATATATCTCCGATAAAGTTTAATTTAACATTTTCATCAATCAACTTAGGAGTTTGCTCTTCTAATGCCTCAAAGAATAAAGAGATCAAATCTTTTACTTCAACTTCATCTCTTAGCCAATTTTCTGTGCTGAATGCAAATAGAGTTAGAAAATGAATTTTGTTTTCTAATGCACATTCAACTGCAAGTCTCGCCTTTTTTACTCCTTCCTTGTGGCCTTCTTTAGATGAGAGTCCTCTACTTTTTGCCCATCTGTTATTACCATCCATGATAATTGCTACATGGTTGAGGTTTTTTTTCATTTTTAAATTTCTAAAAGATCTTTCTCTTTCTTTTCTAAAAGATCATCAATCTTTTCAATAAAATTGTCTGTAAGTTTTTGTATCAAGTCCTCTCCCCGTCTGAGTTCATCTTGAGATATTTCTTTTTCATTACAAAACTCCTTAAGTAAAGCGTTAGCATCTCTTCTTTGATTTCTGATAGCTACCTTAGAGTTTTCAGCCTCTGATTTTGCAACTTTAATCAAATCTCTTCTAGTTTCTTCAGTTAGTTCAGGAATAATTACTCTGATGACGTCTCCCGAGGTTGCTGGTTGGAGTCCAATATCAGAGGATTGAATAGCTTTTTCAATATTTTGAACCTGGTCTTTTTCCCATGGAACAATAGATAAAGTTTTAGCATCCTCAACCGCTATATTGCTCATTTGACTAATTGGTGTATTTGATCCGTAATAATCTACTTCAACCGAGTCAAGCAATGCTGGGTTTGCTCTGCCTGTTCTTATTCTTTGAAACTTAGTCTCTAAAGAAGAGATGGTCTTGTGCATCTGTTCTTTGGTTTCTTGTTCTGTTTCAGTAATCATCAATTATGCGCCAAGAAACCAATTTCTTATCCATTAATGGCCTTGGCATTTTTTAGCCTTTTAATTGGGATTTTACTTCCTCTGCAAAATCCTTTTTTTCAACTTCTATTCCCTCGCCTACTTCTAATCTCACAAACTTTTCTATCTCAGAGCCAGACTCTAACAAAAGAGTCTCAATTGTTTTAGAAGGATCTTTTACAAAAGGTTGTTTTAATAAACTTACATCAGAGAGTTGCTTTTTCAGTTTTCCTTCTACCATTTTTTCAATAATTTCTTGAGGCTTATCTTCTCCTTCTACTTGAGACATAAAAATCTCACGCTCTTTGCTGACGTAATCTTTATCAAGATCTTCAGGTGACAAAACTAAAGGATTAGTAGCTGCAATGTGCATTGCTATATCTTTTGCAAGGCTTTCATCGCCATTTATTAAAGAAACTCCAGCAGCTATTTTTTTATTAGAGTGAATATAAAAATCTGCTATTTCTCCACTGATTTCCTTTACATTCCTAACTATTATATTTTCACCTATTTTTTGGACCAATGACATTCTTTGTTCTTCCATTCCTTTAGAAACTAAATCTAAAAGATTTTCTTTTGTAGAATTTTCAGATGCATAATCCAAAGAGTTTTGACAAAAATCTAAAAAATTTTCATCTTTTGCGACAAAATCTGTTTCACAATTTACTTCTGTAAAAATTATCCCTTTTTCAGATTTTCGAGCTGAAATTATTCCTTCTACAGCTGTTCTTGATGATTTCTTTTCAGCTTTCAAAGCACTATTTTTTCTGAGATTAGTAATAGCTTCTTCTATATCACCATTTGCTTCTTCGAGAGCTTTCTTGCACTCCATCATTCCAAGTCCGGTCTTTTCTCTTAAATTTTTTACGTCTGTTGCTTTTATTGTCATCTATTTTTCCTCTTCAGATTGTTCATTTGACTCGGATAATTCATCTTTTTTAGTTTCAGATGTATTTTCTTCAGCTGATGAAGTCTTTTTTACGACCACAGGTCCATCTTTTGTAGCTCTTGTTACGCCTGATATTTCTGCCCCTTCTAAACAAGCATTAGAAATTATTCTGGATATAAGAGATATTGATCTAATAGCATCATCATTTCCTGGAATGATGTAATCAATATTATCTGGATTGGAATTTGTATCTACAATCCCAATTATAGGAATACCCATTTTTTTTGCTTCTGCAATAGCTATTTTTTCATTTTCTACATCAACAACAAAAAGTGCCTCTGGCAAACCTCCAATATTTTTAATGCCTCCAATAGAACGGTCGAGTTTTTCCATTTCTCTTTTTATTCCTAGTACTTCCTTTTTTGTTAGCTCTTCAAATTTTCCTTCTTCCTCTTGAGTATTTAAGATTTCTAACCTTCTTATAGAAGACCTTACAGTTTTGTAATTAGTTAACATGCCTCCTAACCATCTATAGTTTATAAATGGCATATTGCATCTTTCTGCTTCTTCCTTAATTACTCTTCTTGCTGCTCTTTTTGTACCGACAAACAAAATTCTATTATTTGAGGCTGAAAGTTTTTTACAAAAATCAACTGCTGGCTCTAAACACTCTAAGGTCTTTTCCAAGTTGATAATGTGTACTTTGTTTCTATCACCGAAAATGAATGGCTCCATTTTGGGATTCCAAAATCTTGTTTGATGGCCAAAGTGAACACCGGCCTTTAACATTTGTTCAATGGATACTTCCATTTATTGCTCCTTTTTTATTAGCCCGAAGGCTGGGTTATTCCTCCTCGTGGCTAAGCATTAAACTGATATTGAGCAATATCAGCACCCTAATACTCTATCCAATCGAGTGCGTATTTATTCTGTTATAAAACAGAAAGCGAATTAGAACATATTGAGATATAAGAATAAAGAGCTAGCTCTAAAAATCTTCTAGCAAGCTTGTCATGGAGTAAATACCTGGTTTTTTATCCATAATACGCTCAGCAAGCGAAATGCCTTGACCGAAAATTTCTCTACTTAAGGCATTATGAGACACAGAAAACTCTTCATTTTTAAATCTAAAAATAACTTCATGTTTTCCTATAGATGACTTATCTCGGATAGATTTGATTTCTATTTCTGAGTCCATATGTTCCAGACCTTTTAAAATATACTCTTTCAAATCAATAGCTGTTCCCGAAGGGGCATCTTTCTTTTTATCGTGGTGTGTTTCAATAATTTTAATTTTTACATCCGAGATATCATGCTCAACAGTATCGCTATTCATAAATATTTTGTTTGTCTTGAAATTAATATCACGAATTATGGGTTGAAGGATACGGGTTTTAAAGAATGCAATCCCTTCACTTAAGTTAGGTACTTTTAAAACAGCGACTTTCTTTGCCAATTTATCTAATTGAATGAGTTGTTGTTTGGTATGACCTGTAGAGGCAAGCACTAAGGGAATTTTATTTTTGTAACAAAAATCATAAACGTCATCAAAATTTTCAGGATATGACGCATCAATTACCAAAGGATTATTAGCAATCTTAAGACTTACTCCTGATAATGAAGAGATTAAAGGTTCTTGTATGCCTCCTATAACCTCTCCCAAAAGAGGATTATCTTTTGAACATATACCATAAGTAACTCCGGCATTATTAGATGAAATCGATCTACCTAGCTTTCCAGTTGCTCCTACTAAAATGAACTTTGTTCGAAGCTCAGAAGGTATTTCTGTTGTCATAAGTTTTTAAAAAAATCTTTTGCTGAATTTAACCATGAACTCATTAAAGGTGAGTTATCTTCATGAGACATATTCGCTTTGAAATCGTTCAATAAATCTTTCTGTTTTGAGTTTAAGTTTACTGGAACCTCAACAATTACTCTAACCAGGATGTCTCCTACTCTGCCACCTCTTAAAGGTTTGATACCCTTTCCATTAAGTCTAAATATTTTATGACTTTGAGTTCCAGAAGGAATTTTGATTTTTGCTTTTCCAACTAACGTGGGAACTTCTATTGAACCTCCTAATGCAGCGTCTACAAAATTCAGAGGAACTTCACAATATAGATGTCTTCCATCTCTTTCAAAGATTGAGTGCTTTTTTACATTAATGGAAATATAAAGATCTCCTCGATTGCCGCCTCTTCCATGTTCTCCTTCTCCAGACAATCTAATTCTGTCCCCATCATCTACTCCTGCAGGAATTTTCACGGAAAGCTTTTTATTTTTATTTGTATATCCTACTCCATTACAAATAGAGCAATTTGAATCATGAACTTCGCCTTCGCCTCTGCAATGAGGACAGGTTTGTTGCATTGAAAAAAAACCTTGTTGTTGTCTTATTACTCCGGCACCTCCGCAGTAAGAACACCTATTCCATAAACCGTTACATCTCTCATTTGAAGGGATTTCAATATTTAGTGATTTTCCAAAAACTGCTTCTTCGAGATTAATCTCTAAGTTATAACTTAAATCAGCGCCTCTTGATGATGCTCTTGATCCAGAACCTCCACCAAATATATCTGAAAAAATGTCACCAAAAATGTCACTGAATGCATCAGCAGCTCCTTGTGAGCTTGAGAAAGAAGAATTTACTCCATCGTGGCCAAAATTATCATAAGTTTGGCGCTTTTGATCGTCTGAAAGGATTTCATATGCCTCTGATAGCTCTTTAAACTTTTCAGAAGCTTTTTCATCATCTGGATTTCTATCCGGATGATATTTCATGGCTAGCTTTCGGTAAGCTTTTTTTAGCTCGTCTTTAGACGCGCTTTTGCTTACGCCCAAAACATCATAATAGTCTTTCTTACTCATGATGTTTGGTTGGGAGAATTAGTTTTTCTCTTCTTTCACTTCTTCAAAATCAGCATCAACAACCTCTTCGTTAGAGTTTGAGTCATCAGGATTTGAATTATCCTGATTTGCTGTATTAGCTTGGGCATCTTGTTGTTGTTCAGCATAGAGCCTTTGAGCTAGAGAAGAAGATGCATCTGCAAGAGATTTTGTCTTCTCTTCTATTTCATCTTTATCTTCTCCTTTTAAGACTTCTTCAAGATCCAGAATAGCTTTTTCTATATTTTCTTTTTCAGCAGCTTCAACTTTTTCGGCGGACTCATCCAAGGTTTTTTTACAACCATGAATGAGAGTATCAGCTGCATTTCTTGCTTGAACTAATTCTTCAAACTTCTTGTCTTCTTCTGCATTTGACTCTGCATCTTGAACCATTTTTTCAATTTCCTCTTCTGATAACCCGCTAGAAGCTTGTATCGTTATTGATTGTTCTTTATTGGTTGCTTTATCCTTTGCAGATACATTCAGGATTCCATTTGCGTCGATATCAAAAGATACTTCAATCTGTGGCATTCCTCTTGGAGCAGCAGGAATTCCATCTAAGTTAAATAGACCTAATTGTTTATTGTCTTTAGCCTGTTTTCTTTCTCCTTGAACCACATTAACTGTAACAGCTGTTTGGTTATCTTCCGCAGTGGAAAAAATTTGAGATTTATTAGTAGGAATTGTAGTATTTTTTTCAATTAAAGGAGTCATAACCCCTCCCATAGTTTCAATCCCTAATGTCAATGGTGTAACGTCCAATAGTAAAATATCAGTTACATCGCCTGCTAAAACTGCACCTTGTATCGCGGCCCCAGCTGCTACAGCTTCATCGGGATTGATATCTTTTCTTGGTTCTTTCCCAAAGAATTCTTTCACCTTGTCTTGAACTAAAGGCATTCTTGTTTGGCCTCCAACTAAAATAACATCGCTAATTTCTGAAGTTGAAACCTTGGCATCTTTTAATGCAATCTCAACTGGTTTTAAAGTCTTTGAAACAAGATCGCCAACTAAAGACTCCAACTTAGCTCTTGTTAACTTTAGTAACAAATGTTTTGGGCCAGAAGAGTCTGCCGTAATGTAAGGAAGATTTATTTCAGTCTGTTGATTGGAAGATAGTTCTATTTTTGCCTTTTCAGCTGCCTCTTTGAGCCTCTGCATAGCAGAAGAGTCTTGTGTTAAGTCAAAATTTTGTTCTTTTTTAAACTCGTCAACAAGATGATCAATTAAAACATTATCAAAATCTTCACCACCTAAAGAAGTATCTCCGTTAGTAGAGAGAACTTCAAACTGTTTTTCTCCATCGATTTCAGCTAGTTCAATTATGGAAATGTCGAATGTTCCACCACCTAAATCGTATACAGCAACTTTTTGATCTCCAGTTTTCTTATCCATACCAAATGCAAGAGCTGCTGCGGTTGGCTCATTGATAATACGCTTAACCTCTAAACCTGCTATCTTTCCTGCATCTTTAGTTGCTTGTCTTTGAGAGTCGTTAAAGTAAGCAGGAACAGTGATTACAGCTTCTTTTATTTCGTGTCCTAAATAATCTTCTGCTGATTTTTTCATTTTTGTTAAAACCTGAGCTGAGATTTGTTGTGGTGCTAATTTCTCCCCTTTCACTTCTACCCAGGCATCCCCATTATCAGCCTTTATAATTTTGAAAGGAGCAGACTCTGCTTCTTTTTTTATCTCACCATCAAACTTTCTTCCGATTAATCTTTTTATGGCATATAGGGTATTCTCAGGATTGGTAACCGCTTGACGCTTAGCACTTTGTCCTGCGATAGTTTCATTATCTGTGTAAGCAACTACTGAGGGGGTTGTTCTATCTCCTTCAGAATTTTCTATAATTTTAGGCTGACCGCTTTCAAGTACAGCTACACAAGAATTAGTAGTTCCTAAATCAATACCGATTATTTTAGACATATATAGCTCCTCATCATTTTCTAAGTATTTAGATATGGGCTAATCTAAAAAAAACAAGTAAAAAAACTAAATTTTATTAACAATCACTAGAGCTGGTCTGATAATTCTATCTTGAATTTTATAACCTTTTTGAACTACTTCTAGGATTTCATCGGGTTCTTTCTTTTTTTCTTCTTGAACAGACAAGGCTTCATGAAAATTTGGGTTAAATTTTTCTCCCAAAGGGTTTATTTCTTCAACGTTATTTTTTAAAAGCGCTTGTGCGATTTCTTTTAAAACGAGCTCAACTAAGCTTGTGGGTATTTCGTCTTTTGAATGATCCAAAGCTCTTTGTAAATTATCAATCGGTGTAAGGAGCTCTCTCGTGATTGACTCCGCCGAAAAAAGCCTAGCTTTTAAAATTTCTTTTTGAGATGATTTTCTTATATTTTCGACGTCTGCCTGAGATCTAAGAACCTTTTCTTCTAGAGATTTAACTAATTCTGATAAAACCTTATTTTCTTCACCTCTCTCATCCGACAAATCCTTCTCAGCGCCGTTTGAGCCATTGGTTTCTTCAGATGATTTTTTTTCTTTATCAGTATTTTTAGTCATTTAATGGCTTTACATAAAGAACCAATTTATGATCTACAATTTCATATCCATGATCTTTAGCAATTTTTTCCTGTTCTTCCTCAATTAGATCATTTTTGAATTCAATAACCATTCCAGAGTCAATACAGACCATGTGATCATGATGATCATCAGAAACAAGTTCATAAACTGAGTAATTATCTTCAAAATTTTGTTTCATCAAAATTCCAGCAGACTCAAATTGAGTTAGCACTCTGTATACTGTGGCTAGCCCTACCTCATCTCCAGCTTCTCTAATTTTATTATAAATATCTTCAGCACTTAGATGCTTTTCTTCAGAGTTTTCAAAAATTTCTAAAATTCTTACTCTTGGTAAAGTTACTTTAAGTCCAGCTTTTCGTAAATTTTTATCTTCGCTCATAATTAAATATGTGTTTAAATTCTGTCGTGAAATTTTTCAAAATCTCTCTTATTATATCTCTTTTTTTCACATATTCTTGTGCAAGTGATTTTTATCAAGTTCCTGTTGCTCAGGGGAATATAATCAGTTTAAGTATGCTTTCAAAGTTGGAAACAGGTTTAACTAAAACTCAAGTGCAATATATTATGGGAACTCCATCCATTAGAGACCCTTTTAACGCAAATCAATGGGACTACATAGGATTTGAAATTATTGGAAACGAAGTCTTAAGAGAAGTTCATCATTCTTTATTATTTGAAGATAACAAACTTAAATCATGGGAGAGAAAATTAAATACATCTTCAAATGATGAAATAGAAGAAGAAGCTAAAAAGCTGAATAAAGAAAGATAAGTATTATTGAACTTGTAGATATATATTTCAGAAAAAAATAAAAAAGCTTAAGTCTAAACTTTCCAAAAGCTAAACTTTGGTTAATTAAGTTGTTTGGTAAAATCCATCCTACAAACAAGGCAACAAAAAATCCTCCCAGTGGCAGCATAATATTGTTCGTCAAATAGTCTAACAGTTCTAAAAAGTTTAAATTGAAGAGCTTAATATCTGACCAAACATTAAAGGAAAAGATACTCGCTAGACCTAAAAACCAAATTAATATTCCTAATATTACAACTATAAATTTTCTATTGATAAATCCTTTTTCTTCCATCCAAGCCGTAAAAGGCTCAAGAAGTGAAATAGCTGAGCTTAAAGCTGCTATTGATACAAGAATAAAAAAAATAATGGAAAAAAAACTTCCAAATGGTAATGAGTAAAAAGCTACTGGTAAAGTCTCAAAAATTAAACCAGGTCCTGCAGAAACTTCTATGGAAGGATTGCTAAATACTATAGGAAAAATAGCTATCCCAGCAGCTAAAGCAACAAAAGTATCTAAAAAAATGATGGTAATTACAGTTTTACCAATTAGTTGTTTTTCAGGCATATAAGCTCCATATGCCATAATTGCACCCATTCCAATAGAAAGAGAGAAAAAAGCCTGTCCCATTGCGCTAATTACTACTTGGGGACTAATTGCTGAAAAGTCTGGACTAAATAAGAATTTTAAAGTGCTTTTTATATCACCAGTAAAAGAGGAATAAATGGAAACTAAAATTATAAAAATAAAAAGAAAAGGCATTAGCAAATTAACAGACCTGCCAATTCCTTTTACAACTCCCAAACCGACAATAAAACAAGTAATAATTATAAAAAGAGAATGCCAAAAAATAAGACTTAAAGGAGAAGATGAAAACTCTTTGAAGTAATTTGAGGAATAATTAGATGGATCGGATAAATTTGATGGAAATATATTAAAAATATAAGAAAATGACATTCCAGCAAAAACACTGTAATAAGAGAGTATTAAAACTCCAGATAAAGCACCTAAAATACCTAAATATTTCCAATTAGCATTTAAATTAAACTCGCTAGATAAGTTTTTTAACGAATTAATTGGGCTTTTTCTCCCATATTTTCCAATTAAAACTTCTGAAACCATAACCGGAAGACCAATGGCAAAAATACAAATCAAGTAGATAATTACGAAGGCACTCCCGCCATTAGAGCCTACCATATAAGGAAACTTCCATATGTTTCCAAGCCCTACTGCTGAACCGGCAGCAGCAAGAATAAAAGTCGTGTTACCTTGCCAAACCTTTTCGTTACCCATTACTAAAAAATTTATAATCTGATTACAAGTTATACTAAAAGAATGGTTCAAGACAAGAAAATAAATAACAAACCTATAATTGAAAATAGACAAGCAAGATTTAATTACGAACTAGGTGAGAATTTCGAAGCAGGTATCTCTTTGTTGGGCTGGGAAGTAAAATCAATAAGAGTTTCCAAAGTAGATATTAAAGATAGCTACATCGTTATGAGAAAAGGAGAGGCTTGGCTTATAGGGATGTCCATTTCTCCATCAAATCAAGTGACTCATTCAGTAGATCCATTAAGAACGAGAAAGTTACTTTTGACTAAATCTGAGTTATCAAAAATTTTTAAAGGAACTCAAGAAAAAGGCCTGACTTGCTTACCCTTAAAAATTTTTTGGAAAGATAATTTGATAAAAATAAAAATAGGTTTAGGAAAGGGTAAATCAAAGTTTGATAAAAGAGAGAGCATAAGGCAAAGGGAATGGAAAAAAGAAAAAGCCAAAACCTCAAAACTTAATAGAAACTTTTCATAAATTAATTAAAATAGACAACCACTCAGGGGGCGAAATGGATTAGACATCTGTTTTTGAACTTAAAGTGCATGTCGAGCTGGTAACAAACTCGTAAAAAAAGTTACAAAAAAATTAGTTGGCAATAAAGCAAACTACGCACTAGCCGCATAATTCGGTTAGCTTTCTTTACCTGATATCTATTAGGGTAAATGAAAGTCGAATAATAGATTGCTTAGGAAAATTTTTCTGTAATTTTTCTAATAAGTTTTTACAGAATACTTTTTATTTATCCTGCTCATCGGAGATTTAAAAAGGAACTTAAAAGATGAATCTAAGCATGTAGAGCTGATAGGGATAGATTGATGGACGCGGGTTCGATACCCGCCGCCTCCACCATGTATACTTCAGAAGTGATTGCGTATTTAATTAATCTTGAAAGAGCACATGATAGGTTGGTTTCTGCAACAGAAACCTTCAAGAAAGTCGGTATAAAATTTGAATTGGAAGTAGCCGTAGACGGCAAGAGAATATCTTTACCCCATCAAAATTATTCAGAACTTAAATATAATTTGTTGCATGGTAAAAAAACCAATCTTGGAGAATTAGGTTGTTATTTCAGCCATCTCAATGTACTAAAAAAATTTTTAAATTCAAATGAAGATTATGCCCTTGTTTGTGAAGATGATATTGAGTTTGATGAAAATATTAAGAAAATAATCGATAGCGCTCTTAATTCCGGAATAAATTTTGATTTGTTAAGACTAAGCGGTGGTAGTGATAAAACTAAAGAGAAGGGTTTACCAATAAAATTAAAAAAAATTCATAAAAATTTTTATTTAGCTCTTAATTTGGGATTTAAGTCTGGAACTGGGTGTTATTTAATTAATAGATTAGGAGCTAAAAATATTTTACAAAGATTGGATATAATGAGTCTTCCTATTGATCATGCTATGGATAGAGATTGGCTTTTAAATCTAAGATCTCTAAGCATTACACCTGCTCCAGTTTATCTTAAAGAAGATTTACATTTAGGAAATTCCTACATACAAGCAAAAAGTGAATATAAATTTGCTTTCTATAAGAGATATTGGCTTATGGTTCCTTTTCGATTGGCAAACGAACTCACCAGGTTAGTTTATAAGATTTTTTTGTTAGTAAAAATCAAGTTAGAAAGTTGACATTAAACTAAATAATCTTCATTATCGCCTCCTATGGCAAATATTCAATCAGCTAAGAAAAGGTCTAGACAAGCAAATTCTCGAAACGCTTTAAAGAGTTCTCAAAGAGCATCTATGAGAACAATGATAAAAAATGTTGAAGACGCTATCAAAGAAAATGACTCGTCTAAAGCTAAAGATCTCTTTATATCAACTCAAAAGGTTTTAGATAAATTAGCAAACAAGAAAGTTCTACCTAAAAACGCGGTCGCTCGCCAGAAATCCAGATTAAGCAAGTCTATCAAAAACTTAGGCTAAAAATATTTTTGTTCCATAAGGTTTATTCGCGAGTACATCTTCCACAATACCTTCTTTTTTGCCATTCAAAATCCAAACTTCATTATTCTTTTTTAGATATTCTTTTGCGGCTTTGATTTTTGTTGTCATGCCCCCTCTTCCTAAAATTCCAGAGGCACCAAAAGATACTGATTTTGGATCAAATTTATTAAGATTAATCCTGCTAATCAATCTTGCTTCAATATTCTGATCTGGATTTTTATCAAATACACCGTTTTGATCAGTCAAAATAAAAAGTTTTTTTGATTTTAATAAAGTTGCAACTTTTCCACTTAGCCTATCATTATCTCCGTTTAAAATTTCTTCTGTAGATATTGAGTCATTTTCATTGATAATTGGAATAGCTCCAAGTTTGATTAAATTAGAAATGCTATTTTTAGCATTTTCTGAACGATTTTTGACACCAAAATCAGAATGGCTTAGTAAAACTTGAGCTGCAATTAAATTAAATCTTTTTAATTCTTTTTGATAACTATTTATCAAGCCTATTTGACCAGAAGCTGACAAAGCTTGGAGAAAATCTACTGATTTAGGTTTGGAAGATAAATTCCATATCTTCATTCCTTGCGCAATAGCACCTGAAGACACTAAAACAATATAGAAGCCTTTTTGATGAAGCGAGTGTATCTGCTCAGATATTGATTTTATAAACTTCAAATTGGGTAATCCTGAAGACAAAGTTGTTAAACTTGAACCAGCTTTAATTATTATTAATTTTTCAAGATTAATTTTTTTCACTAGATAATTTCTTTCCTATGTTTTCGATTATTTTTTTTAAACCTGCTCCCGTGATTGATGATACATAAAAGACATTTTTTCTGCTAAAAAGTTTCTTTGCTTCTTTTTTTAAACTTTTTATTTCGCTTTCAGAAAGTTTGTCTATCTTGCTAATTACAACCCATTGTTCTTTTTGACTAAGTTCATTTCCAAAGCCTTTTAATTCCGCATTTATATCATCGTAATCTTGTTTTATTTTTTTTAAGTTACCTTCCTCTATATCTATGAGATGTAAAAGTATTTCTACCCTAGAAAGATGTTTTAAAAAATCAATTCCCAATCCAATGCCTTCTGAAGCTCCTGGGATTAAGCCTGGAATATCAGCCACAACAAAGCTCGAATAACTATTTATTTTAACTACTCCAAGATTAGGACTTAAAGTTGTAAAAGGATAGTCAGCAATCTTAGGTTTAGCAGAAGATATTTTTGAAATTAAAGTGGATTTTCCTGCGTTAGGTTTCCCAAGAAGTCCAACATCTGCTAAGACTTTTAGCTCTAATCTGACTTTTAAAGTTTCTCCATTTTTTCCTTCTGTAGTTTTTCTTGGAGCTCTATTGGTTGACGACTTAAATCTGGCATTTCCAAGCCCGCCTTTTCCTCCTCGAACTGCAGTATATGTTTGATTAGAATTTATAAGATCGCAAAGAAGCTCATCTGTTTCATCATTTATCAGCATAGTTCCCATTGGTACCTCAAGGAGCGTATCGATACCATCTTTTCCATGCATATTTTTACCCTTGCCTTGTCGACCATTTTGGCCTTTATACTTTCTCTTGAGTTTAAAATCTTGCAAAGTGTGTAAAGAGTCTTTTGCAATAAAATTTATGTCACCGCCTTTGCCACCGTCTCCTCCGTCTGGTCCTCCCTTAGGTATAAATTTCTCTCGACGAAAGCTTAGACAGCCGTTTCCGCCATCTCCAGATGAAATTTCTATTACTGCTTCATCGATGAAGCGCATGACATTATGATGAGGATTCTATATTGACAAATTGCTTGAGATTTTTTCCTTTTCTATTAAAGAAAACTTTTCCAGCACATTTTGCAAAAAGAGTATGATCTTTTCCGATACCTACATTTTGACCAGGATGAAATTTAGTTCCTCTTTGTCTTACAAGGATTTCTCCAGCAGAAACTGCCTGACCACCATACCTTTTTACTCCGAGTCTTTTAGACTCTGAGTCTCTTCCGTTTCTAGAGCTTCCGCCTGCTTTCTTATGCGCCATAATTTATAGATTCAATTTTTACCTTTGTTAAATTTTGTCTATGTCCCTGCTTTTTTCTATAGTCCTTTCTTCTTTTCATCTTAATGATGTTAATTTTTTTTGTCTTGAAATGATTTATAACCTTTCCTTTTACTGTTGCTCCCTCTAAAAGTGGCCTGCCAACATTTAAAGCGCCATCTTTATTTATAGCTAAAACTTCAGAAAATTCTATAACTTCGCCCTCATCTAAAGATATCTTTTCAAGTAGAATTTCTTCTCCTTCAGAAACTTTATGTTGCTTTCCTCCGCTTTTTATTACTGCATACATCTTTACAAATTACAAAATAGATGCGAATAGTATAGGATAAAGCCTCTTGTCGCAATCTTTAAGAAAAGTGAGATAATTTAATAAACCGTGGATTTAAAAAACAAAAATAATTTTTCTAAAGATGAATTGATTGCTTGTTCAAATGGCAACTTATTTGGTCCTGGAAATGGAAGATTGCCAAATAATGAAATGTTAATGATGGATAGAATTGTTGAGATTAATGAGTCAAGAGGTGATTATTCAAATGGCGAGATTCAAGGAGAATTAGACATAAATCCCAACCTATGGTTTTTTGACTGCCACTTTTCTACTGATCCAGTCATGCCGGGTTGCTTAGGACTAGATGCAATGTGGCAATTACTTGGTTTTTATCTTCTTTGGGAAGGAAATAGTGGTATTGGCAGAGCTCTTGGTTCTGGACAAGTAAAATTTTATGGTCAAGTTTTACCAAAAGCTAAATTAGTTGAGTATAAGATCAGTATAAAAAAGATAAGGAAACAAAAACTTGTAATTGGATTTGCCGATGGGCTTATGTTTGTTGACGGAAAAGAAATTTATTCTGCAAAAGATTTAAGAGTAGGATTATTTGAAGATCCACAAAATTTTTAAAATGACTAAGAAAAGAGCAGTAGTTACAGGTATGGGTTCTATTTCTTGTATCGGAACTTCTTTGGAAGAGATATCAAAATCTTTAAAAGATGGTGATTCAGGAATATCTAAAAATGAAGAATACGATAGTTTGGGTTTTAGAAGTAAAATTTCTGGCTCAGTAGAAATTAACTTGAAAGACCTTATAGATAGAAAGATCTTCAGGTTTATGGGGGAAGCTGCTGCTTATTCATATTTAAGTGCTTTGGATGCAATTAAAGACTCAGGCTTGCCTAATAGTATTTTTGAAACCGATAGAATAGGCGTCATAGCGGGTTCGGGAGGTGCATCATCCAGAAGTCAAGTTGATGCGGCAGATATTTTAAGAGAAAAAGGAGTTAAAAGAGTTGGTCCATACAGAGTTACTCAAACTATGGGCAGTACTGTTTCTGCTTGTCTAGCTACTTCTATGAAAATCAAGGGAGTAAATTTTTCTATTTCATCCGCCTGCTCTACAAGTGCTCATTGTATAGGTTCTGCTTGGGAGCAAATTCAACTTGGCAATCAAGATGTTATTATTGCTGGAGGAGCAGAGGACGAACATTGGACTCAGTCCGGATTATTTGACGCAATGGGCGCGTTATCAAGTAATTTCAACGAAAATCCTACAGAAGCATCAAGACCTTTTGATGAAAATAGGGATGGTTTTGTAATTTCAGGAGGCGGCGGCATTGTAATTGTTGAAGAATTGGAACATGCCTTATCAAGAAAGGCGAAAATATACGCAGAAATAAAAGGTTATTCAGCTACTTCTGATGGGGATGATATGGTTGCACCCTCTGGAGAGGGAGCAAAGAATTGTATGAGAAAGTCTTTAGAAATGAGTGGCCTTAACTCTATTGACTATCTTAATGCTCATGGAACATCTACTCCAGCTGGAGATCCGATTGAACTTAATGCAATAAAAACTGTATTTAAAGATGATATTCCCATAGTAAGTTCAACAAAATCTTTAACTGGCCACACTTTAGGAGCTGCAGGTGTACAAGAATGTATTTACAGCATTCTTATGATGAATCAAAATTTCATCGCCGGTAATAAAAACTTAGCTAATCCTATTCCTGAAGCTGACGGTATAAATATCCCTGATAAATCTCTAGAAAAAGAATTTAGTTCTTTTATGAGTAACAGTTTTGGATTTGGAGGAACTAACGTAAGTTTGATTCTTTCAAAATATGAATATTAAAAAGGAATATCTTCGTCGTCCCAAGGTACGTTTTCTTCTTGAGAATTTTGGGGAGAATGATCAAATTCTGAGTCTTGGCTTTGTTGACTCAGCTCACCTTTTGGAGTGAGCATCTGCATTTCTCTAGCAACAATCTCAGTCCTATATTTCTTCTCACCAGTATTTTTATCTTCCCAGCTACTAGTTCTCAATTGTCCTTCAACATAAATTTTTGAGCCTTTTTTAAGATATTGTTCAACAATTTCTGCTAAACGATTAAAAAAAACAATCTTATGCCACTCTGTCTGCTCAACCATTTCGCCAGAATTTTTGTCCTTCCAACTGTTTGATGTAGCAATAGAAATATTTGCTATTGGGACCCCACCGGCTGTATATCTAACTTCAGGATCCTGTCCTAAATTTCCAAGTAATATAACCTTATTTATTCCGCTTTGAGCCATAATTGTTATCTGATAAGTTAGTCTAATCTAAAAGAAAAATTAAATAAATGAAATTTATTCAAGTAAAAGGTGCTAAGCAGCATAATCTTAAGAATATTGATTTAAATATACCTAGAGATAAATTGACAGTAATAACTGGTTTGTCAGGATCTGGAAAATCATCACTTGCTTTTGATACTTTATATGCTGAAGGTCAAAGAAGATATGTAGAGTCTCTATCTGCATATGCAAGACAATTTCTTTCTGTTATGGATAAGCCAGAAGTTGATACGATTGAGGGTTTATCGCCTGCTATATCGATTGAACAAAAATCAACCTCCCATAATCCCAGATCAACAGTTGGGACTGTAACTGAAATCTATGATTATCTGAGATTGCTTTATGCAAGATCAGGAACAGCAAAATGCCTAGAACATAATATTTCCCTTGAGGGTCAAACTATTGATCAGATAGGCAAAAAAATACTGAGAAATTTTAATAAAAAAAGGGTGTTCATTTTGGCTCCTTTAATAAAAGAACAAAAAGGCGAGCACTTAAACTTATTCAATGATTTATTAATGAAAGGATATGTAAGAGTAACTATAAACGGAGTTGTCTATGATTTGAGTGATCAAATTAAGCTTGATAAAAACAAAAAACATTCAATATCAATAGTTGTTGACAGACTTACTGTAGATTCAAAAAATAATAGTAGGCTTATTCAGTCTCTTGAAACTTGTGTCACTGAGTCCAATGGTTTGATAGAAATTCAAAATATGGATGATGAAAAAAGCTTTGATGCATTTTCAACAAAAATGGCATGTCCTAAATGTGGTTTTAGTATTCAAGAACTGGAACCAAGGTTATTTTCTTTCAATAGTCCATCAGGGGCTTGTCCATCTTGTGATGGCTTAGGATATAAATCAACAATTGATCTTTCGAAGTTGATTGTTAGACCAGAACTAAGTCTCAATCAAGGAGCTATCAAAGACTGGGATGCCAGTCACACGTATCATAATAGATACCTTTTGAATAGAGTCAGCCAAACTTTTGGGTTTTCTCTTGACACTCCCTTCGAAGATTTATTAAAAAATGAAAAAGAGATTATTCTCTATGGAAGCGATGATGAAGTTGATTTTAGTTATGTTTCTAAGAGAGGTTACAAAAGAGAAATATTTAAGCCTTTTGAAGGAGTTGTAAGAAATATTGAAAGAAGGCTTGGAGATACTGACTCTAATTTTAGAAGAGAATATTATGCAAAATTTATGACTAACACTTTGTGTGACGAGTGCAACGGTACTAGATTAAATTTAGAAGCAAGAAGTGTTTTTATAAATAAATATTCTCTCCCAGAAATTGTTGGCATGACAATTGGAGATGCTCTTGGTTTTTTTAAAGGACTGTCACTATCTGGTGTCAAAGGAGAAATAGCAGTTAAAATAATTAAGGAAATAAAAGAACGTTTGACTTTCCTTTCTGATGTTGGCCTTAACTACCTCACTCTTTCAAGAAGTGCTGAAACCTTAAGTGGAGGGGAAGCACAAAGAATAAGGCTTGCATCACAAATTGGCGCAGGTCTAGTGGGCGTAACTTACATACTTGATGAGCCATCTATAGGTTTACATCAAAGAGATAATAAAAAACTTTTATCTACTCTTAAAAGACTAAAAGAGTTGGGAAATACTGTAATAGTTGTAGAACATGACCAAGAAACAATAGAAGAAGCAGACCACATTATTGATATAGGTCCAAAAGCAGGTATTCATGGTGGAGAAGTTTGTTTTTCTGGAAATATAGAATCTCTTAAAAAGGCCAAAAATTCACTCACTTCTCAATATGTTTTTGGAAAAAAAAGAATTCAAATAGAAAAAAAAGAACAAATTGCAGATATAGGAAAAATTAAGTTATCAGGATGTTCAGGAAATAACCTAAAGAATGTAGATTTGGAAATTCCTCTTGGAAATATAATTTCCATCACAGGAGTGTCTGGTTCCGGAAAATCTACTCTAATAAATCAAACACTTTATCCAGCTCTTTCAAATATTCTAAGTAAAAGTTCCATGAAAACTGAGGCTTTTGAAAAAATAGAAGGAACGGAACTTGTCGATAAAGTTATTGAAATAAGTCAAAGTCCTATTGGTAGGACTCCTCGATCTAATCCAGTCACTTATACAGGTATCTTTACTCCGATAAGAGAACTATTTGCTGGAACTCAAGAGGCAAGAGCGAAGGGATATAAACCAGGAAGGTTTAGTTTTAACGTCAGAGGAGGAAGATGTGAGGCTTGTGAAGGAGATGGAATGATAAAAGTAGAAATGCATTTTCTGCCTGATGTTTATGTTAAATGTGATGTTTGCAATGGAAGACGGTATAACAACGAGACCTTAACAATCAAATATAAGGGCAAAAATATTTCTGAAGTTTTAGATATGACTGTTGAACAAGCAACTATATTTTTTGAAGCCGTTCCAAAAATTAAGAAAAAACTTGATACTTTAAATCAAGTGGGGCTTGGCTATTTGAGATTAGGACAGCCCGCTACTACTTTATCTGGAGGAGAAGCTCAAAGAGTTAAACTAGCTAAAGAGCTTTCTAAAACTTCTACAGGAAAAACTATTTACTTGTTAGATGAACCTACAACTGGTTTGCATTTTCATGACGTTCAACTTCTAATGGATGTTTTGCACAAATTAAATTCTCAAGGAAATACAATTGTGGTAATTGAACATAATTTAGATGTAATAAGAAATTCTGACTGGATCATTGATATTGGTCCTGAGGGTGGAAATGAAGGAGGAGAGATAGTTGCTGCTGGAAATACTAGCCAACTAGCTAAATGCAAAAAGTCCTATACTGGAAAGTTTTTATAAATTGGTTAAAAAGATTTTAAACTAGGCTTTTTCAGCCTCTGCATCTGTTTTTATATCGTTTTCGTTTTCTATAGATCTATCAACAAGCTCAATAAAGGCTAATGGAGCAGCATCACCTTTTCTATAACCAATCTTTATAATCCTCGAATACCCACCTGGTCTTTCTTTAAATCTTGGACCTAAATCAGAAAAGAGTTTTCCAACTGCGGATTTATTTCTTAACTTTGAAAATGCAACCCTTCTATTGCTTAGAGTATCCTCTTTTGCAAGGGTAATTAGAGGTTCTATGAAAGATCTTAAATCCTTGGCTTTAGGTAACGTAGTTTTGATACCTTCATATTCAATAAGTGATATTGCTAAAGATTGAAATAGCGCCTTTCTTCTGGAGCTATTTCTACCTAAGGTTCTGCCTTTTTTTAAATTACTCATTAACTTTCAATATTTGAAGGCGGCCAGTTATCTAATTCTAATCCAAGAGATAGTCCCCTAGCTGCCAATACATCCTTAATCTCATTTAAGGATTTTCTTCCGAGATTAGGGGTTTTTAATAAGTCTGTCTCTTTTCTTGTAACAAGATCGCCAATGTAATAGATTTTTTCTACTTTCAAACAATTTGCTGACCTGACTGTAAGTTCTAATTCATCAACAGGTCTGAGCATGATTGGATCAACTGGGGGTATCTCCTCTTCCTCTTCTTCTTCGGTTTCAAATCCTAATTCTGCAAATGCAACGAGTTGTCTTTGTAAAATAGTCGCAGCTAGTCTTAAAATTTCTTCTGGATCAATCGTTCCATTGGTATGAACATCTAAAATAAGTTTATCCAAATCTGTTCTATTTTCCACCCTTGTATTTTCAACTTGATATGCCACTTTTTCGATTGGTGAATAAGAAGCGTCTAATCTTAATAATCCAACTTCTTTACTTTCTCCTTCTTCAGTAGATGAAATTATAACTGGATCATAACCTCTACCTTTTTGTACTTTGAGAGACATTTTAATACTGCCATTATCTGCAAGAGTGGCAATATGATGATCTGGATTTATTAATTCTACTCCTGCAGGAAGTTCAAAGTCGTCAGCAATCAATTTTCCTGTTCCTGATTTCTCAACAGATAATTCTGCTTCTTCAACATCCATCATTCTTACAGCAATACCTTTTAAATTTAAAAGAATATTTATAACATCTTCAGCAACTCCATCGATTGTTGAAAATTCATGTAATACACCATCAATTTTTGCTTCTACAACACAAGAACCAGGTATTGAAGATAAAATAATTCTTCTTAAAGCGTTGCCTAAAGTATGTCCGAATCCTCTTTCTAAAGGCTCTAAAATAATTTTTGAATGATTAGGGTTTACTTCTTCCACAATGATTTCTTTTGGGGTTAGAAAGTCCTTGATAATGTCAAAATTGTCTGTCATATGATCCTCTAATTTAAATTTATTACCTTGAATAAAGCTCTACTATGTAGTTTTCATTAATTTCGCTACTTAGCAACTCTCTCGTTGGTAAATTTTTAAAAGTACCAGTAAATTTAGATTTATCTACTGATACCCACTCACACTCTTCTCTTTGTTCGCTTAAAGATAAAGCCTGTGTAATTCTTTTTTGCGTCTGAGATTTTTCTGCTATAGAAATTTCATCTCCTTCAGTTACTTGATAAGAAGGAATATTTACATTTTTTCCATTTACTAAAACAGATTTGTGACTGACAAGCTGTCTGCCCTCAGCTCTTGTTGATGCAAATCCAAGTCTATAAACAACATTATCAAGCCTTGTCTCTAAAAAAATTAATAGATTGGTGCCTGTTTCACCTTTTTGGCGTGCTGCTCTCTTATAGTAATTTCTAAATTGCTTTTCTAATACGCCATACATTCTTTTGACTTTCTGCTTTTCTCTTAATTGCATTCCATAATCAGATAATCTTCCTCTTTTAAGTCCATGAACACCCGGAGGATTTTCAGACCTTGCTTTAGACTCGTATGATCTATATCCGCTTTTTAACTGGAGATCAGTTCCTTCTCTTCTGGATAGCTTAATTTTTGGTCCTCTATATCTAGCCATAATTACACTCTCCTCTTTTTAGGAGGTCTACACCCATTGTGAGGGATGGGCGTGACATCTGAAATCTTTGTTATTTTTAAACCACATCCATTCAAAGCTCTTACAGCTGATTCTCTGCCTGATCCAGGACCAGAAACTTCAACTTCTACTTCCGATAATCCTTGGCTTATAGCTTGCTCCCCAGCCTTTGTTGCGGCAATTTGAGCAGCAAAAGGAGTGCTTTTTCTTGATCCTTTGAATCCATTTGAGCCTGCGCTTGACCAAGAAATAGTATCTCCTTTTTTATTGGTTATATTAATAATCGTATTATTAAAAGTTGCAAGTATATGAGCGATGCCTTCACTTGCAACAGACTTATTAGTTTTTGTCTTTTTTCCTTTCTCTTTTGCCATTTTTATCTTCTAATTGGTTTTCTAGGTCCTTTTCTTGTCCTAGCATTTGTCTTTGTTCTTTGACCTCTTACAGGTAATCTTTTTCTATGCCTTATTCCCCTTAGAGTGCCAAGATCCATGAGTCTTTTTATATTAGTGCTAATTTCTCTTCTTAAATCACCTTCTACAAGGAAATTTCCAACTTCTTTTCTAAGTTTTTCTAATTCTTGTTCGCTTAATGCAGAAATTTTTGTATCAAACTTAATTCCTGTGGATTCACAAATCTTAAGGGCAGTTGTTCTGCCTATTCCAAAAATATGCGTTAAAGATATCCAAGCCTGTTTTTTATCAGGTATGTTTACTCCTGCTACCCTTGCCATTATCCTTGCCTCTGTTTATGTTTTTGATCAGTTTTACAAATTACGTAAACAGTGCCTCGTCTTTTAACAAGTTTGCAGTCTTTACATATTTTTTTTACTGATGCTCTTACTTTCATCTTTATCTTTTAAACCCTTTTAAGTTAGCTTTCTTCATCAAAGATTGGTACTGGCTTGATAAAAGGTGTGATTGTACCTGAGCCATGAAGTCCATTACCACTACTACTGCAATTAAAAGTGAAGTTCCTCCTAAATAAAATGGAACGTTAGCAGAAACAATTAAAAACTGAGGTAGCAAACAAATCATGATCATATAAATAGAACCCCAAACTGTGAGTCTAGACATAACATTATCAATGTATTCCTCTGTATGAGCTCCGGGTCTTATTCCTGGGAGGAAACCTCCCGATCTTTTTAGATTATCTGAAATATCTTTTGCAGGAAACTGAATAGCTGTATAAAAAAAGCAAAAATAAGCAATCAAAATAGAAAAAACTACCACGTATAGAGGCTGACCAGGACTTAATGCTAAAGATACTTCTTGCAACCACTCCATCCCCTCGCTTTGTCCAAACCATGAACTAATAGAAGCAGGAAAAAGAACTATACTACTTGCAAAAATAGCAGGAATAACTCCTGACATATTTACTTTTAATGGAACATGCGAAGCTTGACCCATAGCCATTTGATTGGGGTTTCTTCTAGCGTAATTTACAGAAACTCTTCTTTGAGCTCTTTCCACCCAAACAATAAAAGAAATCGCTAATACTGCCATGAAAGCTACTGTGAGCAAAAGAATAAGACTAATTTCTCCTTGTCTAGCTCCTTCAAAAGATTGTCCAATTGCGCTTGGTAGACCGGAGACAATACTTGCAAAAATAATTAGTGAGATACCATTTCCTATCCCTCTTTCATTAACTTGTTCTCCTAGCCAGACTAAAAACATTGTACCTGTAACAAAAGAAACTACTGCAGTGAAAATGAACATCGTTCCGGGATCTATTGCCATTCCTTGTGATGAAAGAGCGATGGCAAAACCCATTGATTGAAAAATTGCTAAAAGCAAAGTTCCTAAACGCACATAGTGAGTTCTTTTTCTTCTTCCTTGTTCGCCCTCTTGCCTAAACATTTTCTTTAGACTTGGAGTAGTCGCTTCTAAAAGGTTCATAACAATAGCTGCTGTTATATAAGGAACAACGTTCAAAGCCATGATACTCATTCTTTCCAAAGCACCTCCAGAAAACATATTGAACAAACCAAGTAAGGTACCTTGATTTTGATCAAATAAAGAAGAGATCTTTACAGGGTCTATCCCAGGAACAGGTATGTGAGTACCAATTCTATAGATGATAAGTGCTAGTAAGACAAATCTTAATCTAGACCAAAGTTCTGAAAGACCAGAAGATTTAGGATTAATAGCTGCCATTAAACTACCTCGCCTCCAGATTTTTTAATTTCTTCTGAAGCAGTTTTTGAAATTTTTAAACCTTTTATTTTTATAGGTTTTTTCAATTCACCAGAATTAATTACCTTAACTTCTTTTGTTATTCTTGAAATTAGTTTATTTGTCTTTAATACATCTAAATCAATAATCTCTTCAGACAAATTGTTTAAATCACCAAGCTTGATATGTGTTTTGTATTTTGATGATCTAGAGGTAAAGCCAAATTTAGGCAATCTTTGTTGAATTGGCATTTGTCCACCTTCAAATCCAGGACGAACCTTTCCACCAGATCTTGCTTTTTGACCCTTATGGCCTTTTCCAGAAGTTTTGCCTAAGCCAGAACCTGCTCCTCGGCCGACTCTTTTAGTAGGTTTGTTTTTTAAATTAGGATTTAATTCATTAAGTTTCATTATTTTTCGATTACCTCTATTAAATGCCTGCATTTATTTATCATGCCAAGATTTTCTTTTGTATTTTTAACTTGTACCACGTGATTGATTTTTCTTAAGCCCAATCCCTTTAAGGAGAGTCTCTGATTTCTTTTTGAGCCAGTGACGCTTTTAATCTGTTTTACAAAAATTGTTTTTTCTTCGGCCATGATTATTTTGATCTTCTTAATGCAACTTTTTCAGGTGATTCTATTTCCGACAAACCTTTGAAAGTAGCTCTTACAACATTAATTTGATTTGTCGAGCCATATGATTTAGCTAATACGTCTTTTACGCCAGCAAGCTCTAAAACTGCTCGCATTGCTCCTCCAGCAATAATTCCTGTACCAGGTGAAGCAGGCTGCATGTAAACAGTTGCCGAGCCATGTTTAGCTTTAACTGCGTAGTGAATAGTTGATCCATTCAGGTCGACATTAACCATATTTCTTCTGGCACTTTCTAATGCCTTTTGAATTGCTATTGGCACTTCCCTTGCTTTTCCTCTACCAAATCCAACTTTTCCCTTTCCATCACCAACTACAGTTAAGGCAGTAAAACCAAATAATCTTCCTCCTTTAACAACTTTGGCAACTCTATTTACGCCAACTAATTTTTCTTCTAAAACTTCTGTGGTTTGTTCAAAATTCTCTTCCATATTCTTCTCTAAAATTCTAATCCCTGAGATCTAGCACCATCGGCAAGAGACTTCACCCTTCCATGGTATTTATAGCCTGATCTATCAAAAGAAACTTTCTTTATTCCTTGCTCAATTGCCCTTTTTGCAACTAATTCGCCAACTTTCTCAGCTGCTTGAACGTTTCCTCCATTGATATCTTTTAATTCTTTATCTAGTGAAGAAGCCTGTGCAAGTATTTGTTTTCCGTCGACTGAGAAAACTTGTGCATATATATGTTTTGCAGATCTGAATATAGCCAGTCTATTTACATTAAGGCCTATAGACAAACTTCTCAGTTTTCTTGCTCTTCTATTTCTTGCGTCAATCTTTTTCATTTTAGGCGGTTTTCTTAGATTCTTTTCTTTTTATATGTTCATCAGAATATTTAACTCCTTTTCCTTTATAGGGTTCGGGAGGTCTAAAAGCTCTTATCTCTGAGGCTGTATCACCTAGTAGTTGCTTGTTTGTCGATGTTAAAACTAATTCTGTATTGGTAGGAGCTTCAGCAGTAACTCCATCAGGCAATTTGTAGTTAATTGGGTGTGAATAGCCTAGTGAGAGTTCAAGATTAGCTCCTGATACTTTTACCCTGTAACCTACGCCATTAATTTCAAGTTTTTTCTCAAAACCTTTAGTGACTCCTTCTATCATATTCAAAGTAAGAGATCTCATAGTGCTTGTCATTGAAATAGAGGTTTTATCCTCCAAATCCTTTGGATTGAAGAGAATTGAATCCTCTTCCAAAGACACTTTAACAGTATCGTGCACATTGAGAGAAAGCTCTCCCTTCGCTCCAGAAATCGATAGAACATCTTCAGCTATTGACGCTTTTGCACCATCAGAGAGAGGTAATTTTCTATTTATATTTCTTGCCATTTTAAAATACCGTACAGATTAGTTCGCCGCCCACTTTTTCTTTTTTTGCTTGATCGCTGGTAATGACTCCTTTGCTGGTTGTCATGATAGCTGTACCCAAACCTCCTTTAACGAGAGGAATTTGATCGAAGGAAAAGTATTTGCGAAGCCCTGGTTTGCTTGCCCTATCAAATTCTTTTATAACAGGTAAGTCCTCGAAATATTTAAGAATAATTTTAATTTCCTGCTTAGGTTGTTCTCCTACTAGCTCGACTTTTTTAATATAACCTTCTGATTCGAGGACCTTACATATACCGAACTTAATTTTAGAGGAGTCAAGAATCACTTCTTTGTGACCTCTGGATTGAGCATTTTTAACTCTTGCTATCATATCTGAAATTGGATCTTGCATACTCATAATTCTTACCAGCTTGATTTTACTAATCCTGGAACATCGCCTCTCATAGCTAATTCTCTTAATTTATTCCTCGAAAGACCGAATTTTCTGTAAACAGCATGAGGTCTTCCTGTTATCTGACATCTTCTTTGAAGACGAATTGGATTTGCATCTCTTGGAAGTTTTTGCAATTTCTCTCTAGCAACAAACTTTTCTTCTTCAGAAGATTGAGAGTCAGCAATTATCTTTTTTAGCTCTGCCCTTTTAACAGCAAAGCGTTCAACTGTTTTTTGTCTCTTTATTTCTCTAGCTATCATTGATTTTTTTGCCATTTTTTACCTCAACTAACAAATGGGAAATTTAGTTCTTTAAGCAAGGACAAGCCTTCTTTATCGTTTCTTGCAGAAGTAGTAATACTTATATCCATGCCTCTGATTTTTTGGACTTTGTCATAATCAATTTCCGGGAAAATAATATGCTCTTTTATCCCCATGGTGTAGTTGCCTTGTCCATCAAAAGACTTGATGCTAAGCCCTCTGAAATCTCTCTCTCTTGGGATTGCGATATTCAAGAGTCTATCTAAAAAATCATACATTCTTTCCCCTCTTAAAGTCACTTTGCAACCTATAGGATAGCCATCTCTAATTTTAAAACTTGCTACTGACTTTCTTACAAGCGTTTTGACTGGCTGCTGTCCAGAGATGAGTCTAAGATCTTCAATTGCAGTATCAATAACTTTTCTGTCGTTTACTGCATCAGGCCCTAAACCCATGTTGAGAGTTACTTTAGTTATTTTAGGTACTGCCATATTAGACTTAAAACCTAAAGATTCCTTTAAGTTCGGAACAGCCTTTTCAAGATAAGTTTTTTTTAAAATTGAAGTACTCATTTGATTTCTTTACCATCCGATTTAAATACTCTTATTTTTTTATCTTTTTTAATTTCAATTTTAATTTTGTCTGCTTTTTTGGATTTCTTGTTGTAAATAGCCAGGTTAGAAACGTCAATTGGCGATTCTTTTTCAAGAATGCCTCCTTGAATATTAAGCTGAGGGTTCGGCTTCTGATGTTTTTTAACGATTTTAACTCCAGAGACAATGCATTTTGTTTCTGAGATAAATTTAGAAAGAGTTCCAGTTTTTCCAGTATCTTTTCCGGATATCACAATAACCTCGTCTCCAGTTCTGAGTTTTTTCATAATTATATGACCTCCGGAGCTAAAGAAATGATTCTCATAAAGTCTTTACTTCTAAGCTCTCTTGATACAGGGCCAAAAATTCTGGTACCAATTGGTTGTTTTTGGGTATTAACTAAAACTGCTGCGTTATCATCAAATCTAATGCTAGAACCGTCTTCCCTTTTAATATCCTTTTTTGTTCTGACTACTACTGCCTCAGCAACCTGACCTTTTTTTACTCTTCCGGTCGGAATAGCTTCTTTAATAGCAACTTTGATAATATCTCCAACCCGAGCGTATCTTCTTTTTGAACCACCAAGAACCTTTATGCACATAACTTTTCTTGCTCCACTATTATCTGCAATTTCAAGAATGGTTTGAGTTTGAATCATTTTTATTCAACCCCCTCAAAAGTTCTTAAAACTTCGACAAGTTTCCAAGATTTTGATTTTGAGTAAGGCTTACATTCCTTAATTTTTACTTTGTCTCCTAAGTTGCATGTGTTGTCATGATCATGAAAACTGATTTTTGAAGAACGTTTTATAATCTTTCCAAGTGTTTTGTGTTTAACACTTCTTTGAATAAGAGCTACTCTAGACTTATCTCCAGAAATACTTATTACGGATCCAACTAAAGTTCTTTCAATTGCTTCGTTCATTTTTCTATTTCCATTCTTTCTTTAGTTTTTAATCTTGCTATATCTTTTCTTAATTCAGATAATTTGTGAGTCTCTTTAAGCGAACCAGAACTATTTTTTAATTTCAAATCCAAATATTCCATATTGAGTTTTTCAATTTCAGACAAGTTTATTTTTTTCTTAGCCATTAAACTGATCTCCTTTGAACAAATTTTGTCCCAACTGGTAATTTAGCAGCTGCTAAAGTTAAAGCCTCTCTTGCAATTGATTCATCGACGCCTTCCATCTCATAAAGAATTCTTCCTGGTTTTATGGGACAAACCCAGTACTCAACATTTCCCTTACCTTTACCTTGTCTAACTTCAAGAGGTTTTTTTGTAATTGGTTTATCAGGAAAGATTCTTATCCAAATTTTTGCGCCCCTCTTAACATGTCTAGTCATGGCTCTTCTAGCAGCCTCAATTTGTCTTGAAGTAATTTGTCCTCGAGACGTGGCTTTAAGGCCAAAAGCTCCAAAATCGAGAGAATTCCCCTTTTGAGCAAGACCTCTGTTGCGGCCCTTCATTTGTTTTCTATATTTTGTTCTTTTAGGTTGAAACATAATTTTTAGTTATCAGTTTTTTTGGATTTTGTAGACATTTCTCCTCTACAAATCCAAACTTTTACTCCAATGATTCCATAAGTCGTTTTTGCTTCTGCAAGGCCATAATCTATATCTGCTCTAAGAGTATGAAGAGGAACTCTCCCTTCCTTGTGCCATTCAGCTCTCGCAATTTCCGCACCACCCAATCTTCCTGCTACTCTAACTTTTACTCCTTGAGCTCCTTGGCGCATAGTATTTTGTGCAGCTCTTTTTATAACTCTTCTAAACATTGCACGTCTTTCAAGTTGAACCGCAATATTTGCAGCAACTAATTGAGCATCTAAATCGGGTTTTCTGATCTCTTGAATATTCAAACTAACTGGAACTTCCATTAATTTGGTAAGCTCATCTCTTAAACGATCTATGTCCTCACCTTTTTTTCCAATGATCATTCCTGGTCTTGAAGTATGGATGGTTACTTTTCCACTTTGAGAAGGACGTTCAATTTCAATTTTGCTTACAAAAGAATTATCAAGTTCTTTTTTAAGGAACTCTCTGACAGCAAAATCGTTAAGTAGAAGTTCTTGATACTTATCTTTTTCAGCATACCAAGTTGAGTTATGCTTTCGTGAAATTCCTAATCTAATCCCTATTGGGTTTACTTTTTGTCCCATTTAGTTTTTCTCACTCCCTAAAGTTATGTTGACATGGCAACTACGTTTTTGGATTCTATCCGCTCTTCCTCTAGCTCTTGCTTGAATTCTTTTTAGAATAAAAGATTCATCGACTTTAATTTCTGAAATAAAAAGATCATCAATATCCAAACCTTTATTGTTTTCGGCATTAGCGATTGCTGATTCCAAAAGCTTGAGTACGTTTGATGCAGAAGATTTCTTACTGAAAGATAATATGTCTATGGCCTCCTCAACCCTTTTACCTCTGATTTGATCAGCCACTAACCTTACTTTATAAGGCGAAATAGTTAATCTACTAAGCTTTGCTTTTACTTCAGTCATAATTAACCCGCTTGTCTATCTCCAGAGTGCATTTTGAATGTTCTTGTTGGGACGAATTCGCCTAATTTATGTCCAACCATGTCTTCTTTTATAAGAATAGGTACATGAGCACGGCCGTTATGAACTGCAATAGTCAAATTCACCATTTCGGGCGTAATCATTGATCTCCTTGACCAAGTTTTTATTGGTCTTCTACTTTTTTCTTCAATCGCCTTTTGAATTTTTTCTTCAAGATGATGATCTACAAAAGGACCTTTTTTTACCGATCTAACCATTATTTCTTCCTTCTCCTAACAATTAGTGAGTCTGTTCTTTTATTGCTTCTGGTTCTGTATCCTTTAGTAGGAACTCCCCATGGAGAAACAGGATGTCTTCCTCCTGATGTCTTTCCTTCTCCTCCTCCGTGTGGGTGGTCAATGGGATTCATCGCTACGCCTCTAACAGTGGGTCTCACTCCAATCCATCTTTTGGCTCCAGCTTTACCGAAAGATTTTAGCGAATGTTCTTGATTTGAGACTTCTCCAATTGTTCCCCTGCATTCAGTTAAAACTTTTCTAACCTCACCACTTTTGAGTCTTAGAGTTGCGTATTGCCCTTCTTTAGCAACAAATTGCACATAAGTTCCAGCACTTCGTGCTAGTTGCGCTCCTTTTCCTGGTTTAAGCTCTACACAGTGAAGAATTGTTCCAACAGGAATATCTTTAAGAACTAATGTATTTCCAACGTTTACCGATGCCTTTTCTCCAGAAAGCACTTCATCATTTACTTTAAGGTTTTTAGGAGCAATTATGTATCTTCTTTCCCCGTCGTTATAAAGCAATAAAGCTATAAATGCTGATCTATTAGGATCATATTCGATTCTTTCTACCTTTGCAGGAATATTATCTTTGTTTCTTTTGAAATCAATAATCCTATAGTGTTGCTTGTGCCCACCACCAATGTGGCGTGTTGTAATTCTTCCTGCATTATTTCTGCCGCCGGTTTTACTTTTTTTAGTTACAAGAGAGGATAAAGGCCTGCCTTTATATAAATCTTTTCCAATCTGAAGACTTCTAAATCTTCTTCCTGGTGACGTTGGTTTTGCCTTTACTACTGCCATTTTATTCCTGAATAATTTCTATTCGTTGTTCTGGTTTTAGGGAAACATAGGCTTTTTTCCAATCAGATTTTTTTCTGATCTTGCCTCGAAGGTTCATCATTCTTTTTGTCTTCCCTCTTACATTCAAAATGTTTACTTTTGTAACATTTACATCAAATTTTGCTTCTATAGCTTTTTTTACTTGATTTTTTGTTGCAGAAGTATTTACCTTGAATACGTATGTGTTTGCGTTTTGTCCAACCAAAGAAGATTTCTCAGAAACTAGAGCTGATTCAATAATTTTATTTGGAATAACAGTACTCATGATAATTTTTCTTCAATAAGGTTAAGACAGTTTTCAGCAATCACTACTGAGTTAAACTTCAATAAATTTATAGGATTCAACGTGTTCAAGTTAGTTACATTTACATTTGGTAAGTTTCTTGAAGCTAAATTAAGATTATTTGAAATCTCATCAACAATAAAAAGACCTTCTTTAAGTTCATTTTTCTTTAAAAAATCCACAAAATCCTTTGTCTTTGGATTTTCTATGTTTATTTGGTCTGATAAAAAAACTCTATTTTCCTTTGCAAGAGATGAAAAAATGGATCGCATTGCAGATTTATACATTTTCTTGTTTAGTTTTTTTGGTTTTGCTGACTTAGTTGAAGCAGGAAATACGACTCCTCCTCCACGCCAGAGTGGACTTCTAGATGTTCCTGCTCTAGCTCTTCCAGTTCCCTTTTGACGCCAAGGTTTTTTTCCACCTCCTCGAACGGCAGATCTGTTTTTTTGAGCTTTTGTGCCTGGGTGACTATTTTCAATATAGATTTTAATAAGTTGAGCGATAAGATCTTTGTTAATCTCAACTCCAAAGATTTTTTCTGAAACTTCAGCCTCAGTTGTTTTAGAAGATTTTAAGAAAGGTAATTTCATGATTTTTTAACTGACGGTTTGATGGTAACTTCTGATCCATTAGGACCAGGAACAGCTCCCTTGATTAAAATGAAGTTATTTTCTAAATCAATTTTTTGAACTTTTAAATTTTGTGTAGTTTGTCTAACGTTACCCATGTGTCCTGACATTTTTTTTCCTTTCCAGACTCTTCCGGGAGTTTGACATTGTCCTATTGATCCTGGTTTTCTATGGGCAAGTGAGTTTCCGTGAGTAGCGTCTTGAGTTGCAAAATTCCATCTTTTAACTGTACCTGCAAAGCCTTTTCCTTTTGTTTTTCCTATTACGTCAACGAATTGGCCTTCTTCGAATATGTCGGCTTTTAATTCAGAACCAATATCAAGATTTTCTTCTTCAGTTAAATTTAAAGAAAATTCTTGAGAAAGTTTTTTGAAGGAAATATTGTTTTTTTTCAAATGGCCTATTTCAGCTTTAGATTGATTTTTTTCTGATTGCTCTACTGCTGATATTTGAATAGCATCATAACCATCTTTTTCAGAAGTTTTAATTTGAGAAATAATATTTGAATGAATTTTCAATATCGTAACAGGAACAGATTTCCCTTCTTCAGTAAAAACTCTGCTCATTCCTTCTTTTCTTGCAATTAATCCAATCATTTTTTTAGTTGAGCTCATCCAGAGATATTTGTACGTCTACCCCAGCAGAAAGATCTAGTTTCATTAGCGCATCCACTGTTTTTTCAGTAGGTTTTATTATGTCCATAATACGTTTGTAAGTTCTAATCTCGTATTGATCTCGAGCGTCCTTGTCTTTATGGGGAGAAATTAAAATTGTTGTTTGCCTTTTTCTCACAGGCATGGGGATGGGTCCTTTTACAACTGCACCAGTTCTTTTAACAGTCTCTACAATTTCTTTAGCAGACTTATCTATCAACTTGTTATCAAAAGCTTTTAGACGAATTCTTATATTTTGGCTTTGCAAAGCATACCTCTATTTAAACAACAAAATTTTTAAAGAACATTCCGAAAAAAATCGGTCTTTTACATATAAATACGCAAAAGAGCGGCAATTCTATGCCTGCCCTTAGAGACTGTCAATAAGAAATTAACCTTTATTTATAAGTGCTTCTGCAACATTTGCAGGGACTTCTGAATACTTCAAAGGCTCCATTGTGAAAGTTGCTCTTCCCTGAGTGGCAGACCTTAAATCAGTTGCATAACCAAACATTTCTGCAAGAGGAACTTCTCCATCTAGAACCTTTCCAGCATGAATATCATTCATACCTTGGACTATTCCCCTTCTTCTGTTCAAATCTCCAACAACATCGCCCATATACTCTTCAGGAGTTACAACTTCTAGCTTCATTATTGGTTCAAGTATCACTGGATTAGCTTTTAGTGCTCCATCTTTTAAAGCCATCGAGGAAGCAACTTTAAAAGCGATTTCTGAAGAATCTACGTCATGAAAAGATCCATCATAAACAGTCACTTTTACATCGATCAAAGGAAAGCCGCCTAATATTCCTGATTGCATTTGCTCGAAAGCACCTTTTTCAACTGCTGGAATGAATTCCCTTGGAATAGTTCCTCCTACAATTTTATTAACGAACTGAAACACTTCATTTTCATCTTCTTTTTCAGACTCAGCTAAAGGTTCTATTTTTAACCAAACATGACCATATTGACCCTTCCCTCCAGATTGTCTGACAAACTTTCCTTCAGATTCAACATCTTTCTTTATAGTTTCTCTGTATGCTACCTGAGGTTTACCGATGTTAGCTTCAACATCAAATTCCCTTTTCATTCTATCAACAAGGACATCTAGATGAAGTTCTCCCATGCCCGAAATAATTGTCTGACCGGACTCTTCATCAGAATTTACTCTAAAGGATGGATCTTCTTGAGCAAGTCTTCCTAAGGCTGTCGACATTTTTTCTTGATCCGTTTTTGTTTTAGGTTCAACAGCAACTGAAATAACAGGTTCAGGGAAAGTCATTTTTTCTAGGATAATTGGTTTTTTAAGATCGCATAAAGTATCTCCTGTTGTAACGTCTTTTAAACCAATAACTGCAGCTATGTCTCCTGCTCTTACTTCTGATATTTCACTTCTATTATTGGCATGCATTTGAAGCATTCTTCCGATTCTCTCTTTGGATCTTTTAGCAGGAGAATAAACGGCATCTCCAGAATTTAAAACGCCAGAATAAACTCTTACAAATGTTAAAGTTCCAACAAAAGGGTCTGTCGCAATTTTAAAGGCCAAAGCAGAAAAAGGCTCTTCATCACTTGATGATCTTTGATCTGTTGTTTCTTCATCTTCCAAAATACCCTGTATTGCTTCTACTTCATCAGGTGAAGGAAGAAAATCAATTACACAATCCAACATTGGTTGAACACCTTTATTTTTAAAGGCAGAGCCACATATAGTAGGAACTATTTCATTGCTCAAAGTTCTAATCCTGATACCTTGAATTATTTCTTCAAGAGTTAAATCGCCGTTTTCCAGATATTTTTCCATTAATTCTTCACTTGCTTCTGCAACTGACTCAAGCATCGCTTCTCTATATTCATTAGACTGATCAAGAAGATCTGAAGGAATATCTTCTTCTCTATAAGACGTTCCCATATCATCTCCATCCCAATAGAGAGCTTTCATTCTCATCAAATCAATGATTCCTTTGAAATCATCTTCTGCGCCTATAGGAAGTTGTATTGGAACAGGAGTAGCGCCTAACCTATCTTTAATTTGGCCAACAACTCTTAAAAAGTCAGCTCCGGCTCTATCCATTTTATTTACAAAAGCTATTCTAGGAACTTTGTATCTGTTTGCTTGCCTCCAGACAGTTTCTGATTGAGGTTCTACGCCGGAACTTCCGCAAAAAACAACTACAGCGCCATCCAAAACTCTTAAAGATCTTTCTACTTCAATTGTAAAATCTACGTGACCCGGAGTATCGATTATATTAATTCTATGTTCATTAAATTGACTTCTCATGCCTTTCCAAAAGCAAGTCGTGGCGGCTGAAGTAATGGTAATACCTCTCTCTTGTTCTTGTTCCATCCAATCCATTGTGGCAGCGCCATCATGAACTTCACCTATTTTGTGGGATATTCCAGTATAAAAAAGTACTCTTTCAGTTGTTGTAGTCTTACCCGCATCTACATGCGCGCAAATGCCAATGTTTCTATAGAGGTTTAAAGGAACTTTTCTCGCAGACATTGATTAAAATCTAAAGTGAGAGAAAGCTTTGTTTGCTTCAGCCATTTTATGAGTATCCTGACGTTTTTTTACCGCCTCTCCTCTTCCATCAGCAGCATCAATTAATTCTCCTGCGAGTTTTGTGGACATGTTTTTTTCAGATCTTTTCTTAGCACTTGAAACAATCCATCTCATAGCTAAGGCAAGACGTCGTGAAGTTTTTACTTCTAAAGGAACCTGATATGTAGCGCCACCTACTCTTCTAGATTTGACTTCAACTTGAGGACCAACCTGATCTAATGCTTCTTCAAAAACCTCAAGTGGATCTCTTTTTGATTTTGATGACACTTGGTCTAAAGCTGAGTAAATGATTTTTTCTGCCGTACTTTTTTTTCCTCTTTGCATGAGATTATTAACAAATTTAGCAAGTTTAACATTCCCATATTTAGGATCTGGGATTACATCTCTTTTTGGAACTGGTCCTTTTCTAGGCATTATTTAGGCCTCTTAGATCCATATTTAGACCTACGTTGTTTCCTGTCTTCAACACCAGTAGTATCAAGAGTACCTCTGACAGTATGATATCTAACTCCTGGAAGGTCTTTAACTCGACCGCCTCTAATTAAAACAACAGAGTGTTCCTGAAGGTTATGACCTTCTCCACCAATGTATGAGATAACTTCATATCCTGAAGTTAATCTTACTTTACAAACTTTTCTTAAAGCCGAATTAGGTTTTTTTGGAGTAGTTGTATAAACCCTAGTGCAAACTCCTCTTTTTTGAGGGGAACCCACTAGCGCAGGTACGTCGCTTTTGGACTTCTTAACTTTCCTTGGTTTCCTTATTAGTTGGTTAACTCTTGCCATAATTCAAGTGCGCGATTTTAATGAGACATTTTAATTTGGTCAAACTATTCTTCGCTTTCAGTTTCATTTTGATTAGTTTCAGTATCCGCAATTACTTCGCTTAGCTCGGATTCGATATCTGAAACTAGATCTGCTTGGCCATGCGAAACGCCGTAACCAGTACCGGCAGGAATAAGCCTTCCTATTACAACATTCTCTTTGAGCCCTCTCAGCTTGTCTATCTTCCCAGTTACAGAAGCCTCCGTCAGAACTCTTGTAGTTTCCTGGAAAGAAGCAGCAGAAACAAAAGACTCGGTAGCTAAAGAAGCTTTAGTGATTCCTAATAAAAGTCGCTTAAATTTGGCTGGGATCCCTCCATTAGAAGATATTTTTTTATTTTGCTGTAATACTTCAGACAGTTCTAATTGATCACCAATAATTAAATCTGTATCTCCAGATTCAGTAATTTCAACCTTTCTAAGCATTTGTCTGAGAATACACTCGATATGCTTATCACTTATTTCAACACCTTGTAAACGATATACATCTTGAATTTCATTAACTACATATTCAGTTAGTTCTTCTACACCTTTCAAAGAAAGAATGTCATGTGGACTCAAAGAGCCTTCACTTATTACATCGCCTTTAGTAACTGTTTCTCCCTCAAAAACATTAATACTTCTCGTTTTAGGTATTAGAGTCTCACGGACAATTTCTTCCTTGCCTTCTTTTCCGGTTAAAACAAGCCTTCTTTTTCCTTTAGTCTCTTTTCCCCAAGAAACTACTCCACTTATTTCAGCTAGAATAGCTACTTCTTTAGGCTGTCTTGCTTCAAACAAGTCAGCGACTCTGGGAAGACCTCCGGTAATATCTCTTGTTTTAGAAGATTCTTTTGGAATTCTTGCAAGAACATCTCCTATTTCTATAGATTGCCCATCACTTACATTTACAAGAGATTTTTGCTCTAACTTGTATTCTGCGGGTCTCTTGCCTCCAGGAAGCATGACCTCTTTTCCTTTAGAGTCTGTTATAACGACCATAGGATTCATATCTTTTCCTGCAGAAGTTCTTTCAGATGCATCTAAAATCTCGACACTTGATAAACCTGTTAACTCATCAGTTACCTCTCTAATGGTTATTCCATTTTCCATATCTCTAAGATTAACTTTACCTTTAACTTCAGAGATTATTGGGTGATTTAATGGATCCCATGTTGCCAATAATTCTCCTGATTTAATCGCTGCGCCTTCATTGACATTTATTTCGGCTCCATAAGGAATTTTATACCTTTCTTTTTCAGATTCATTTTCATCAAATAGAACTAATTCTGCAGATCTAGAGATACAAACTTGCTTTTTAGATTTATTTTGAAGCGAATTAAGATTTCTAAATTTTACTGTCCCATCGTACTTAGCTTGAATTCTATCTTCTTCAGAAGATCTAGATGCTGCTCCTCCGATGTGAAAAGTTCTCATTGTAAGTTGAGTCCCGGGTTCACCAATTGATTGAGCGGCAACAATTCCAACTGCTTCACCAGGATCAACAAGATTACCTCTTCCTAGGTCTCTACCGTAACATTTTGAACAAATTCCAAAACTTGTTTCACAAGTTATTGGAGACCTCACTTTTGCAATGTCTATGTTGTTTTGTTCAATTTGTTCGGCTAATGCTTCATCTATTAAAGTCCCTTTAGAAATTTTAAATGAACCATCTTTAGAGGATAATGGTTCGGCTAAAACTCTACCCAAAATTCTATCTTTTAAATGTTGAACTACTTCGCCACCTTCAATAATTGATCTTAGTTCTATACCTTCTTTTGTTTCACAATCTTCTTCTCTGATAACAAGATCTTGAGCAACATCTACCAACCTTCTTGTTAAATAACCTGAGTTTGCAGTCTTTAATGCTGTATCAGCCAAACCTTTTCTAGCTCCATGAGTAGACGTAAAGTATTGAAGAACCGTTAAGCCTTCTCTAAAGTTTGCTGTAATAGGAGTTTCAATTATTGAACCGTCCGGTTTCGCCATTAGCCCTCTCATGCCAGCAAGCTGTCTTACTTGTGCGGGTGAGCTCCTAGCCCCAGAGTCTAAATACATAAATACTGAGTTAAAAGATTTTTGGTCTATAGAATTTCCTTCTCTGTCCTCAACTTTTTCTGTTGAGATTGTATCCATTAGTGAGCCGGCAACTTTTTCGTTTGCTCTAGACCAAATATCGATTACTTTATTGTACTTTTCACCTTGAGTTACAAGTCCAGATGAATACTGAGATTCTATTTCTTTCACTTCGGACTCAGCACTAGAAATGATTTCCTCCTTGTCTGTAGGAATCACACAATCATCAACACATATTGAAGAGCCAGATTTAGTAGAATATTCATAACCAAAGTACATTAACTTGTCTGCAAATATTACCGTTTCCTTTAAACCACTGTGTCTGTATGACATATTTATAAGAGAGGATATTGATTTACTATCTAGAGGTTTATTTATGAGATCAAAATCAAGTTCTTCTGGAAGAATACCTGAAAGAATCGCTCTTCCAACCGTAGTATCAATAATATTTAATTGTTTTTCTTTGTTTGCCATTCTAACTTTTACTTTTGCTTGAAGATCAACATTCCCACTGTCATAAGCTCTATGAACTTCATTTATATCAGCAAAAACAGAGCCTTCACCTTTGGCTGCTACCTTTTCTCTAGTCATGTAATAGATACCTAGGACAACATCTTGAGAAGGATCAATTATTGGTTTGCCATTAGAAGGCGAAAGAATATTATTACTAGCCATCATTAAAGCTCTACACTCCAACTGGGCTCCTAAAGTAAGAGGAACGTGAACAGCCATTTGATCCCCATCAAAGTCTGCGTTGTAAGCTTTGCATACGAGGGGATGAAGTTGAATAGCTTTTCCTTCTATCAAGGTTGGTTCAAAAGCTTGAATTCCAAGTCTGTGCAAAGTTGGCGCTCTATTTAGAAGAATAGGGTGTTCCCTTATTACATCTGCCAAAATATCCCAAACTTCTGGCTCTTCTCTTTCAACCATTCTTTTAGCGCCTTTAATGGTTGTAGCTAATTCAAGTTGTTGAAGTTTTCCAAAAACAAATGGTTTAAATAGCTCCAAAGCCATTTTTTTAGGTAATCCACACTGATGAAGTTTTAGGGTAGGTCCTACAACTATTACTGATCTTCCGGAATAATCTACCCTTTTACCTAACAGATTTTGTCTGAATCTTCCTTGTTTTCCTTTAATCATGTCTGCCAATGATTTCAAAGGTCTTTTATTTGAACCAGTTATAGCTCTGCCTCTCCTTCCATTATCAAGAAGTGCATCTACAGACTCTTGAAGCATTCTCTTCTCATTTCTGACAATAATCTCAGGGGCGTTAAGCTCGATTAATCTTTTCAGCCTGTTATTACGATTAATAACTCTCCTATAAAGATCATTAAGGTCAGAGGTTGCGAACCTTCCGCCTTCTAGAGGCACCAAAGGTCTCAAGTCAGGTGGCAAAACAGGTAAAACATCTAAAATCATCCATTCTGGTTTATTATTGGATGAAGTGAAGGCTTTAAGAATTTTTAGTCTTTTGGAAAGTTTCTTTTTCTTGGCATCACTATTTGTAGAGTCTATTTGTTCTTGAACCTCAGTTATTTCATTTTCTAAATTCATTTCAGAAAGAAGAATTTTTACAGATTCTGCTCCCATACCTGCAGAAAATTCCTCTCCAAACTCTTCAAGTTTCTCAAAATATTCTTCTTCATCGAGAATCTGACCTTTCTCAAGATCAGTCATTCCAGGGTCTGTGACTACAAAAGACTCAAAATATAAAATTCTTTCAACTTCTCTTAATGTTTTGTCTAAAAGCAAAGATATTCTTGATGGAAGAGATTTTAAAAACCATATATGTGCAACAGGAGCTGCGAGTTCTATGTGACCCATTCTTTCTCTTCTTACTTTAGCTAGCGTTACTTCAACCCCACATTTTTCACAAACTACACCTCTATGTTTCATTCTTTTATATTTTCCACAAATACATTCGTAGTCCTTTACTGGACCGAATATTTTTGCGCAAAATAAACCATCTCTCTCTGGTTTAAAGGTTCTATAGTTTATGGTTTCAGGTTTTTTAACTTCTCCGAAAGACCAAGATCTGATTTGCTGACCTGATGCTAGTCCAGCTTTAATTGAATTAAAATTGTTTTCTTCTTCTTGTTTAAAAAGCTTTAATAAATCTTTCATAAATTTAATCTACCTCATCGAAGTCTATATCGATTCCTAATGATCTGACCTCTTTGGTTAAAACATTGTAAGATTCTGGAATACCAGCTTCCATCTCATAATTGCCATCAACTATATTTTTGTAAACTTTAGTTCTACCAGGAACGTCATCTGATTTTACAGTTAACATCTCTTGAAGAGTGTTTGCAGCTCCGTAAGCTTCTAAAGCCCAAACTTCCATCTCACCAAGTCTTTGACCTCCAAATTGAGCTTTACCTCCGAGTGGTTGTTGAGTAACTAAACTATATGAACCTGTGGATCGGGCATGCATTTTATCTTCGATTAAATGATTTAATTTTAGAATATACATGTATCCAATGGTAACTAGTCTATCAAAAGCCTCGCCTGTTCTGCCGTCATAAAGCTGAGTTTGTCCTGATGATGGTAAGTCAGCTAGTTCTAGCATCTTCTTGATTTCCTCTTCGGATGCACCATCAAAAACAGGTGTAGCCATTGGCACTCCTAATTTTAGATTTTCACATAGCTCTTTAAATTCTTTATCAGATAATTTGTCTATTTCTTCTTTTTTGCCTGTAGAAGAGTATATTTTTTCAACAAAAGTTTTAACCTCTGAAAGATTTTTTGATTTGTCTACTAGTTCTCCTATTTTTTTTCCTAACTCTTTAGATGCCCAGCCTAAATGAACTTCTAAAAGCTGACCAACATTCATTCTAGACGGAACTCCTAATGGATTAAGTACAACATCAATAGGCTCACCATTTTCATCATAGGGCATGTCCTCTACAGGCATAATCACAGAAATTACCCCTTTATTTCCGTGCCTTCCAGCGAGTTTGTCGCCTGGTTGAATTTTTCTTTTAACGGCTAAGTAAACCTTAATTACCTGTTGGACTCCTGGAGGTAAGTCATCGCCAGAGACAATTTTTCTCTTTTTAACTTCAAACCTTTCTTTGAGCATATCTTCATATTTTTTAAGATTGTCTTTTGATTCTTTTATTAAATCGTTAATCTTTTCGTCTTGCATTCTGAGTTTGAACCATTCTGATGAAGGTAAGTTTTTAAGAAATTCCTTTGTTAAAGCCTCTCCTTTTGAGATTCCTCTACCACTAATAACTTTTTTACCCTCAAGTGAAGGCATAAGGGAATTAATAGTTGCTTCAGAAACTATGCTCAATTCTTGGTCAATATCTTTTTGAATTTCTGCTAAAGATACTGACTCTATTACTTCGGCACGAGAATTTTTTTCTAAACCTTCTCTCGTAAATACTTGAACATCAATGACGGTTCCATCTTGTCCAGCTTTAACTCTCAAGGAGGTATCCTTCACATCAGATGCTTTCTCTCCAAAAATAGCTCTTAAAAGCTTTTCTTCAGGAGAAAGTTGCGTCTCACCTTTCGGGGTCACTTTGCCAACTAAGATATCTCCAGCATTTACCTCTGCTCCAATATGCACTATTCCACATTCATCAAGTTTAGATAATGCAGATTCACCTACATTAGGAATGTCTGCTGTGATTTCGTCTGGGCCAAGTTTTGTGTCTCTTGCAGTACAGGTTTCTTCTATTATATGAACACTAGTAAGCTTATCTTCTTTGACTAATTTATCAGAAATTAAAATTGAGTCTTCAAAGTTATAACCATGCCATGCCATGAAAGCTACTTTAATGTTCTGGCCCAGTGCTAGTTCTCCCAAATCAATAGAAGAACCGTCAGCTAAGATATCTCCTGCAGAAATTCTATCGCCTTCACTTACAATTGGTCTTTGATTAATGCATGAATTTTGATTTGACCTTGTATATTTTATTAAGTTATAGATATCTACTGCAGAGTCTGTTGCGCTAATCTCTTTTAAATTTTTTCTAATAACTATTTTTCCTGAGTCAACCTTTTCTACGGTTCCAGAATTTTTGGCAATGATACAATCTCCAGAATACTGTGCTACAAGTCTTTCCATTCCAGTACCTACTAATGGAGCTTCTGTTGACAACGTTGGAACCGCTTGACGTTGCATGTTTGATCCCATCAAAGCCCTATTGGCATCGTCATGTTCTAAAAATGGTATTAAAGCCGCAGCAATGGATACTACCTGTTGAGGTGAGACATCCATAAGGTCGACTCTATCAACAGTCATCAATTCAAATTCATTTCTATAACGGACTGGAACCAACTCTTCAACAAATTTATTGTTTTTGTCTAACTTTACTGAGGCTTGAGCTATAACAAACTCTCCTTCTTCGATTGCAGATACATATTGAATTTCATCAGTCACCTTTCCGTTTTCAACTTTTCTGTAAGGAGTTTCAATGAAACCAAAATCATTAACTTTTGCATATACAGATAAAGAGTTAATTAGTCCGATATTAGGACCCTCAGGTGTTTCGATTGGACAAACTCTGCCATAGTGTGAAGGATGAACGTCTCTTACCTCGAAACCAGCTCTTTCTCGGGTTAGTCCGCCAGGACCTAAAGCTGAGACTCTTCTTTTATGTGTAACCTCTGCTAAGGGGTTAACCTGATCCATGAACTGAGAAAGTTGACTAGATCCAAAGAATTCATTTATAGCTGCAGTAATAGGTTTTGCATTTATTAAATCTGCAGGACCAAGTTCTTCTGCCTCAGCGATATTTAGTCTTTCTCTAACAGCTCTTTCTACTCTTAACAAGCCAACTCTTACTTGGTTTGCAACCATCTCACCTACAGATCTAATTCTTCTGTTTCCAAGATGGTCTATGTCGTCACAATTCTGCTTTCCATTTCTGATATCTACCAGAGTTTTTATCACCTCTAAGATATCATCGTTATCTAAAGTGCCTTTTCCGATTAATTCTTCTCTTCCAAGTCTTTTGTTAAATTTCATTCTTCCAACATCGGAAAGGTCATATTTATCGGGGTTGAAAAATAAATTTTCAAATAATAAAGTGGCGGCCTCCTTGGTGGGTGGCTCGCCCGGCCTCATCATTCTATAAATTTCTGCGAGAGCCTCTAAAGAATTGGTAGTTGTATCAGACCTTAAAGTATCTGAAATATAAGGACCAGATTCAAGTTCATTAATATAGAGTACATCAACTTCTTTTAGTTTTAGTTCATGTAATTTTATAAGAACATCTTCATCAATTTGTGTATTGCATGTTATTGCAATTTCTCCTGTTGAAGGATCAATAATATCTTCAGCTATTGTCTGATTGAAAAGGCTTTCTTTTGGAACTTCTAAAGTTTTTATTTTGCTAGACTCAATCAATCTAATATGTCTTGCAGTAATTCTCTTTCCTGCTTCTATAATAACTCCCTGATTACCTTTAATATCTGAAGGAGCTATCTTTCCAACCATTCTTCTTGGAATTACTTTGAGAGAATAATTATTTGAACCAATTAGGTAAGTTTCCTTTTCATAAAATTTTTCCAAAATTTCTTGCGAAGAGTAACCTATAGCTCTTAACAAAATGGTTGCATAAAGCTTTCTTCTTCTGTCGATACGAATGTAAACTAAATCTTTGTGATCAAATTCAAAGTCTAACCATGACCCTCTATACGGAATGACTCTGGAAGAATACAAGAGTTTTCCCGACGAGTGGGTTTTACCTCTGTCATGATCAAATATCAATCCTGGAGATCTATGAAGTTGAGAAACAACTACTCTTTCAGTTCCATTTATCACAAAGGTTCCATGGTCCGTCATAAGAGGGATGGTTCCCATATAAACTTTCTCCTCTCGAGCGCTTTTTAAATTCTCCTCTCCTGTAGTTTTGTCAATAAAGATAATCCTACAAGTTATTATAAGAGCAGCTTCATAAGACTTCCCTCGAGGAAGACATTCTTGAACGTCAAATTCAGGATCTTTCAGGTGGTAACCAAGATACTCAATTCTTGCATTGCCAGATACACTATTTATCGGAAAAATGGATTGAAAAACGCTTTCTAAACCTTGATTTTTTCTCTTAGTTGTATCTGGTATATTTTGTAAAAAATAATCGTATGAGTCTGTTTGTATCTCCAAAATATCAGGAAGCGACATTGCACTAGATATCTTTTCAAAACTTTTTCTTATTCTCTTTTTTTCTGCAAACGAGTATGTACTTGCCATATAAATTTAGCCTATAAGTGATGTTATTTTAGTTCTACTTTCGCGCCAGCTTCTTCTAGCTGAGATTTAGCTTGTTCAGCTTCATCTTTATTTGCGCCTTCTTTTACTGAAGCAGGAGCTCCATCAACAATTGCTTTGGCTTCTTTCAAACCTAAACCCGTGATTGCTCTTACAGCTTTAATGACATCGATTTTCTTCTCACCAACATCAGCTAAGAAAATTTCAAATTCACTTTGCTCTTCAGCGGCGGCGGCTTCTCCGCCTGCAGCGGGTGCAGCAGCAGCGGCAACTGGCGCAGCAGCAGTGACACCGAATTTTTCTTCCATTAGTTTTACTAAATCAACAACATCCATGACGCTCATCTCTGATATTGCGTCAAGTATTTCTTCTTTAGTTACAGCCATTATTTTTCTCCGTTTTACTTAGATACTTAAGATTTTATTTGACTCACTGCATTAATAGTTCTTACCAATTGTGATGGAACTTCATTCAAAGTACTGGCAAGTTTATTAAGTGGAGCCTGCATTAAACCCAAAAGCATGGAAATTGCTTCTTCTTTTGAAGGAAGAGAAGCTAAGGCTTTGAGCTCATTTGGCTCAAGAAAGCCCTCTCCTATGGAAAGTCCTTTTACTTCGAATGATTCTTCATTTGAAGCAAAATCCTTTATGAGTTTTGCTGCACTTTGAAAATCATCCATAGAAAAAGCTAAAAGTGTCGGACCAGTGAGTATATCGTTTAGAGAGTCGAATTTAGTATTCTCTAAAGCTCTTTTTGCTAAAGTATTTTTAATTACTTTAAGATGAACAGACTGATTTTTAGCTTCTTTTCTGAGATTAGTTAATTCAGGAACATTGGTTCCACGATAATCAACCGCAATCACAGAAAATGCTTCTTGAGCGATTTTGTTAAGATCCTCAACAAGAACTTTCTTATTATCCAAGCGTGACATTAATTAAAACCCTCCTTTGAAAACTTTTTCAAAAAAGGAACCTTTTGCCCAAAAAGAAAGAGCCTTTTGAGCTATCTGCGCAGGAAATATTAAGTTTGATAAAATCAAACTCCTACGGTCTAAGACGGTTGTAACGAAGTTACAACAGCTTAAAATTCTTATATGTAAAAACAAATTCATTTAATGATTAAAAATTGAGTTTTGTCGTATCGATTTCAAATCCTTTACCCATAGTAGAAGATAAAGTTACTTTAGAGATGTATATTCCTTTAGCAGAAGGAGGTTTTGCCTTTTTAACGTCAGTTAAAAAAGCTTCTAAATTATCTTTTAGTTGTTCCTCTGTATAACCTATCTGTCCAATACGGGCGTGGATTATACCTTGTTTATCTGATTTGTACCTAATTTGTCCTGATTTTGCGTTTTTTACTGTATTTGGAATATCCTTAGTAACAGTTTCCGATTTTGGATTTGGCATCAAACCTTTCGGTCCAAGTATCTGACCTAAAGGACTTACAATTCTCATGGTATCAGGAGTTGCAATAACGACATCAAAATCCATATTGCCTGATTTAATTTCATCAGCTAAATCTTCCATGCCCACTTTATCTGCTCCAGCTTCTTTAGCTTGTTTAGCTTCGTCTCCTTCAGCAAAAACAACAACTTTAAAAGATTTACCATTTCCATGAGGAAGATTTGAAGCTCCTCTAACATTTTGATCAGATTTGGAAGCGTCTATCCCCAAATTTATTGATATATCTAAAGACTCGGTGAATTTTTCTGAAGCTTTAGAATTTAATTCAGTTAAAGCTTCCTCTATCAAATATTTTTTATTTTCTTGAGACATTAATCTACCTCTATCCCCATACTTCTTGCGCTACCTTCAATGATTTTTACAGCCTGATCCATATCAGTCGCATTTAAATCTGCCATTTTTGCCTCTGCAATTTCTTCTAATTGTTTTCTTGATACTTTTCCAACTTTTTCTGAGTTAGGAGTAGGACTTCCTTTTGAAAGACCTGCTGCTTTTTTAAGCAAAACACTTGCTGGTGTAGTTTTAACAATAAAATCAAAACTTCTATCTTCATAGACTGTTATCACAACGGGGACTGGAAGATTTTTTTCCAATTCATTGGTTTTAGAATTAAATGCATTACAAAAGTCCATCAAATTAACCCCGTGTTGACCTAAAGCTGGACCTACGGGTGGACTTGGAGATGCAGCTCCTGCTGGGACTTGAAGCTTTATATAGGTCATTATTTTTTTTTCTGCCATCCCTATCCTCTTTCAATTTGAGAGAAATCTAACTCGACTGGAGTTGATCTCCCAAAAATCATTACTGCTACCTTTACCTTACCTTTTTGGTTATCTGCTTCTTCCACAACACCACTAAAGTCATTAAAAGGACCATCAATTACCCTAATCATTTCTCCAGGTTCATATACAGTTCCTTGCGAAGTATCTTCAATGCCATGTTCCATTTGATTTAAAATCTTTGCCGCCTCGGCATCAGTTATTGATTTTGGATTATTTTTCGATCCGCCAATGAAACCAACTACTCTTGGGGTCTCTTTTACCAAATGCCATGTATCATCATTCATTTCCATTTCAATCAAAATATAACCGGGGAAAAATTTTTTTTCGGTAATTTTTTCTTTACCACCCTTTAATTCAACTATTTCGTGGGTTGGAATTTCTATTCTTCCAAAATAATCTTCTTTGTTTTCAAGTTTAATTCTTTCAAGAAGTTGTTCCTTGGCTTTATTTTCATAGCCAGAATAAGAATTTATTACGTACCAAGATTTAGACATAAATTAACCTAAAATTAAACTCATTAAAAAAGAAAATAGAGAGTCTAGACCCCATAAAATCAGAGCAGCAATTATGACCACTCCCACGACAATTAGAGTAGTTTGGGTAGTTTCAGTTCTATTTGGCCAAACTACTTTTCTAATTTCGGTAGTAGATTGTTTAATAGTTTCAAATGCAAGCGAACCAAATTCAGTAAATCTTAGAACGAAAAGCCCTAAAATAAATAAAACAATAACCCCAAGGACTCTGTAGAGGAGTCCAAGATCATTGTAATAAGAATTGCCCCACACTGCAGTTGCAATAATTGCTAATCCTACTAACCAAAGACTTTTACTTAAAAACATCTAACTCCACTCATGCCATGCTCTTTTATAATAAGAGGGCTTCTCTTTCTGGCAGGCCAGGAGGGAATTGAACCCCCAACCTGCGGTTTTGGAGACCGCCGCTCTACCAATTGAGCTACTGGCCTATTGAATAATTTTAGAAACTACTCCAGCACCTACAGTTCTGCCTCCTTCACGAATGGCGAACTTCATACCATCTTCCATTGCTACTGGTGAAATCAACTCTACTGTCACAGCAACATCGTCACCTGGCATAACCATCTCTACACCATCTGGAAGCGTAACTTCTCCTGTAACGTCGGTTGTTCTTACGTAAAATTGAGGTCTGTACCCTTTGAAGAAAGGAGTATGTCTTCCACCTTCCTCTTTGCTTAGCACATATACTTGAGCTTCAAATTTGGTGTGAGGAGTAATTGAACCAGGCGCCGAAAGAACTTGTCCTCTTTCTACATCTTCTCTTTTTGTACCTCTTAAAAGAACTCCAACATTCTCTCCAGCTTTACCTTCATCTAAAAGCTTCCTGAACATTTCTACTCCTGTACAAACTGTCTTTTCAGTATCTCTTATACCAACAATTTCCATTTCATCATTCACTTTAACTTCCCCTCTTTCAATTCTTCCAGTAACAACAGTTCCACGTCCTTGAATGGAGAAAATGTCTTCTATTGGCATTAAAAAAGGTTTGTCTGTTTCTCTTGTTGGTTCTGGGATGTAAGAGTCTAAAGCCTCTACTAATTTAACTACGGATTGCTTACCATGTTCTGAGTCTTCTCCTTCAAGAGCTTTTAAAGCTGAGCCGACAATAATAGGAGTATCATCTCCAGGGAACTCATATTCATTCAATAAATCCCTAACTTCTACTTCTACAAGCTCAATAAGCTCTGCATCATCTACTTGATCTGCTTTATTCAAGTAAACAACAATATAAGGCACTCCAACTTGTCTAGCTAAAAGAATATGTTCTCTAGTTTGAGGCATAGGACCATCAGCACAATTCACAACCAAAATAGCTCCGTCCATTTGCGCAGCGCCAGTAATCATATTTTTGATGTAGTCTGCATGACCTGGACAATCTACATGAGCATAGTGTCTGGCAGGTGAGTCATATTCCACATGAGAAGTTGCAATTGTTATTCCTCTTTCTTTTTCTTCTGGAGCATTATCAATTCCATCAAAAGCAATTGCTTCACCAGTACCTTGAACTTCAGCACAAACTTTTGTGAGCGCAGCGGTTAAAGTAGTTTTACCATGATCAACGTGACCGATTGTTCCCACGTTTAAATGCGGCTTGGTTCTTTCGAATTTTTCTTTTGACATTTTTCTTCCTCTTTAAAAAACTTTCTTAATGGAGCTCATAACCGGACTTGAACCGGTGACCTCTTCCTTACCAAGGAAGTGCTCTACCAGCTGAGCTATATGAGCAGGTCCCTTAATAATTTAGGAGACGGCAAGATAAAAAGTAGATTAATAAATCACTCTCAACACCCGTTGCTCCGAACGGCTTTATACTTAAATTTTTGCTTAATTGCAACACTTTTGGTGGAGGGGGCAGGATTCGAACCTGCGAAGCCGAAGCGTCTGATTTACAGTCAGATGGGTTTGACCGCTCCCCAACCCCTCCTATAGAGTTGTGTATTCTCTGAGTACATATGGAAGATGTCAAACAAAATACTTTAAAAGAAGAAAAAATATTAAATTTTCTAAAAAAAAATAGCGATATTGACTGGGATTTGTCTATTTTTGAAGAAGTAGAATCAACTAACGATTATCTAATTAACTCTGCAAATACAAAAAAAATATGTCTTTGCCTAGCTGAAAGCCAAACCAAAGGTAGAGGTAGAAATTTAAAACAATGGCAAAGTCCAAAAAATGAAAATATTTATATGTCTTTGAGTTTTACTACGGATCATGAATTGAGAAACTTTAGCTCTTTCAGTTTAGTAACAGCTATCGCAATTCATAATGTTCTTTTAAAGAAAAATATTCACACGAAAATTAAATGGCCAAATGATATTTATCTAAACAAAAAAAAAGTTGGAGGAATTTTAATTGAGACTTTAACTAGAGACCAAAACAATTTGATTGTTGTTGGAATTGGCTTAAATGTTTTTATGACAAGTAATTCAAAAATTAAACGTGATTGGACCTCTTTAAAATTAGAAGCTAAAAAAATTGTTTTTGATAGAAATGAAATAATCGCCAACATAGCAAACGAAATAATTTCAAATAAAAATAATTTCGAAAAAAAGGGGTTTGTTTATTATGAAAAAGAATTTAACAAATTAAATTTTTTAAAGGATAAAAAAATTTATCTTTCAAACTATGATGACTCTAATGTATTAGCTTTAGATGTTGATTCTGATGGGATGCTAAAGGTAAAAATAAATGAAGAAATAAGAAAAATTTCTTCTGGAGAAGTTTCAATAAAAATAAATTAATCTGCAAATTTTTTTTTAATTAATATATCATCTCCATCTGATTTGCTGGCGTAGCTCAGTTGGTAGAGCTCCTGATTTGTAATCAGGCGGTCGTTGGTTCGAATCCAATCGCCAGCTCCGAAACTACTTAAATTTTTCTTCTTCGATTATCTGAGCATCCTCTATATCTTGCTTTTTATTTTCTGGTTTGCGTCGATTTAATTTATTTCTTCTTAAAATTAAAAATAAAAAACCAATCAAATAAGGCCAAAAAAATAACATGGCTGAAAAAAAGATATTCCATTCCCAAACAAAAGTAGCGCCAACAATCCCTAGTATCGGTCCTAAAATAGGAGTAAAAGTGAGAAAAAGGGAAATGATAAATAATATGCCTTCTAAAAAAGTGCTTTGAACCATAAAGATTAGTTTTAAAGCATCTGCTACTGCACTAATCTGATATATGGAAATTGTAATGTAAAAAAATAAAACAATAAAAAAAGGCATTCTCAAAAAAGGTTTTTACAAAGTATACTCCTTAACAAAGAAATGAAATTGAAAAAAATAATATCCGCTTTATCTTTAGAAGAGAAAATATCTCTGTTATCAGGTTTTGATAACTGGTACACGCCAGATATTAGAAAATATGGGATACCAAAAATTAAGATGTCCGATGGGCCTAATGGTGTGAGAGGTGACTCAAATACACCTCAAACTTCAGCTTGTTTTCCTAGTCCAATTCTTTTAGGAGCTACATGGAATGAAAACTTAATTAAAAAAGTTGGTTCAGCTACAGGAGAAGAAGCTGTTTTTAAAGATGTCGATGTTCTTCTTGCCCCTACGATTAATTTACATCGCCACCCGCTTGGTGGACGCCATTTTGAATGTTATTCGGAAGATCCAGTTTTAACGTCAAAAATTGCTTGTGCTTATGTTTCTGGGGTTCAAAGCAAAGGAGTTGCAGCATGTTTAAAACACTTTGTTGGAAATGATACAGAGTACGAAAGACATTTAGTAAGTTCCAATATAGATGAAAAAACCTTGAGAGAACTTTATTTATATCCATTTGAAATGGGGATTAAAGAAGCTAAAGCCAAAGTGGTGATGTCAGCTTACAACAAGGTAAATAATATTTATTGTAGTTCTCATGACGAATTAATTAATAAAATTTTAAAAAAAGAATGGAAATTTGATGGTTATGTAGTTAGCGACTGGGGAGCTGCTTTAGAGACTGTAGAAAATGCAAATGGTGGTCTTGATTTAGAGATGCCAGGTCCTGCAAAAACTTGGGGGAAAAACCTTTTTGAAGCAGTTAAAGATGGATTAGTTGATGAAGAAAAGATAGACGATAAAGTAAAAAGAATTCTGAAGGTTGCAAAATTTACCAAAAGGTTTGACAAAAAAAGAGTTTCAGAAAAAAGTATTGACAAAAAGTCACATCGCGAACTTATTAAACAAACTGCTATTGAAGGCATGGTTCTTTTAAAAAATGAAGAAATCTTGCCCCTTGAAAAAACTAAAATTTCCAAAATTGCTGTCATAGGACCAAATGTTAAGGATAGCCAAATAATTGGCGGAGGAAGTGCGGGGTTAAAACCTCATTATGAAATTCATCCATTAGAGGGTATTTCGAACTACTTGAAAGAAGAAAAAGTAAAAATAAACTATGCGAAGGGCTGTCATATTGACAAATATTTTCCAGCTTTAGAAAAAGAAATCTCTTATATTCCAGGAAAAAAAGAAAAAGGCTTTGAAGTAGAGTTTTTTCGAGGAAAAACTTTTGATGGAGAGCCAATCGAAAAACAAATTTTAAGTGGAAGTAGGTTTTGGGCGCTTCAAGGATTTGCGAGAGAGTTTTTAGATGAGAAAGAAAGACCCGAATTATCTGTAAAGTTTTCTACTATCTACAAACCGATAATTTCAGGTGAATTTGAATTTGAAGTTTTTAGCATTGGCTTATCCAGAATAAAAATAAATGGAAAAGTGGTAGTTGATAACTGGTCCTCTCAAAAAAAGGGAGACGCTTTTTTTGGTTTTGCATGCGCTCCAAAGAGGAACAAGATAAAGCTTTCTAAGGGAAAGGAATATTTAGTTGAGATTGAGTATGAATTTGAGGGAAGATTTCCCGCAATTCAATTTGGCTGCAGACCTCCTGACTCAACTGATTTGCTTGAAGAAGCAGTAAATACTGCAAAGCAATCCGATGCAGTCATCCTTGTTGTAGGTACAAATTCTGATTGGGAAACTGAAGGAAATGATAGAAAAAGTTTAAATCTACCAGGCGAGCAAGACTCATTGATTAAAAAGATTTTGGCTGCTAATAAAAATACAGTTCTGGTTATCAATACAGGATCTCCAATAAGCATGCCTTGGATAAAATCTTGTCCAGCTATCTTACAAACTTGGTTTCCTGGACAAGAATTTGGAAATGCATTGGCTGAAATATTATTTGGCAAGGAAAGTCCAAGTGGTAAATTGCCTACCACATACCCTAAAAAACTTTCAGATACACCTGCATATTCATGTTATCCGGGCAAAGACCTCCAAATGGATTACAAGGAAAAATTATTAATTGGATATAAATGGTACGAAAAGAAGGATATTAATCCTCTTTTTTCTTTCGGGCACGGTTTGTCCTACTCAAAATTTAAATTAAAAAAAGTTTCTCTCCTGAAAAAGAAAAACAAAATAGAAGTTAAAGTGAAACTTAAGAACATTGGAAACTTTTCTACCTTTGAAACTGTGCAGTGTTATCTTGAAAGAAAAAAAATTAAAGCTGAAACACCAAAAAAGAAGCTCGTAGATTTTAAAAAATTAAAACTCAAAAAAAATAATTCAAAAAAATTGACTTTAAAAGTTTGTAAAAGAGATCTCTCTGAATGGAACGAAAAAAAATCTATGTGGGAAATTGTAAAAGGAGATTATGTCATTCATATCGGAACTTCTGTAAGTGATATTTCAATTACAGAAGAGATAAAAATCTAATCAAAATCCAACTGCTCTTTAGAAATTAATATCCCACTTTCATCGGCATAAGCCCAGTTTCCAGGCTCAATTGATACACCTCCAAAATTAATATTCACTCCAATTTCTCCTAGATTCCTTTTTTTGCTTTTTTTTGGAACTGAGCCCAATGCAAATATTCCAATCTTGAAATTAGAAAGAGCCTCAACATCCCTTACACAACCGTTGATGATGACCGCTTGCCAATTATTCTTTTCTGCAGACTCAGCTATCATATCTCCCATCAAAGCAACATTGGTACTGCCTTTGCCATCTACTATTAAAATTCTTCCATCACCCCCTTCTCCAAGAATTTGCTTAACTTTTGAATTATCATCAGGACAAACTGCTGTTTCAATTTTGCCCGAAAAAAAACCTTTTGTACCAAAATTTATAAACTGTAAATTTAAAAAATCTACATGCGGATACTTATCGCTCAGGTCTGGAGTAGTCATATTTTTCTATCAATATACATTAAAAAATTAAATCGCTTTACAGATTATCAAGGGCAGTATAATTAAATCGATGAAAGAAAGTTTCAAAGCTAGGATATTTTTGAATAAATCTGGCAGAGGAAGAGTTAAGTATTCAGATGAAGAGTATCTTTCCTTATCTAAAAGAGAAATGTTCAAAGTTTTTCCGGGAGATGATGTGGTCTGTCAAAAAATGCCTGGAAGCAAGGCAAAAATTAAAGAAGTTATCAAAAGAAATACTAGAGAGCTCACAGGCGTTATTAAAAAGCACAAAGGCAAGACTTTTCTAACTAGTTTAGATAAAAGTTTTCATCTTGAAATATTGCTAGAAGGCAAGAATTTAAAAAATCTTAAAGTGAATGATATCTGTGAAGTAAAAATAACCTCTCAACCTTCCCTGAAGTATAAGCCGAAGGCAAAACCTATCAAGACTCTGAAAAGTAATGATGTTTTTGAGGAGGCTTTTATTTTTGCTACCAGTGGATCTGATCTTTCTACCGAATGGTCCAAACCTGTCATCAATGAATGCAACAAGATTAATAAAGAAATTTCTTTGCAAGACATCGAGTCAAGAAAAGATCTTAGAAGTTTAGATTTTGTCACTATTGACGGAAACAATGCTAAAGATTTTGATGACGCTGTTTATGCAAAGGAAAGTCCCGATGGCTATGTTTTATATGTTGCTATTGCAGATGTTTCCGAATATGTAGCAATAAACTCTCAACTTGATAAAGAAGCTTTGTCTAGAGGAACTTCGGTATATTTTGAAAAAAAAGTCGTGCCAATGCTTCCGGAGCTTATATCAAATCAACTTTGTTCCTTGAGGCCTAATGAAGATAAGTTAGTTTTGACCTGTGAAATTTATCTTGATAAAGCGGGAGAGCTAAAATCTTTTGAATTTTTCAATTCCGTTATTTGTTCTAAAAGCCGTCTCACCTATGACGAAGTAGAAAAATTTTATCAAAAAGGTCAGATTGCTCTATCTGAAAATGTTCTCTCTAATTTAAGAATTCTAAAAAAAATACACATTTTGAGACGAAAAATAAGAGGAAAAAGAAAAGCTATAGATTTTTATCTTCCTGAATACAGGCCTTTTGGTAAGGGAAATAAAATTATAAAGTTCAAATCAATAAATCACTTAATGGCAAATGAAGTTATAGAAGAAGCCATGATTTTGGCAAACATTTGTGCTGCTAAGTTAACCAAAAAACTCAAAACTCCAATTCCGTTTCGTCATCATGATAATCCTGATTTAAATGAATTAGAAAATCTAAAAGAATTTCTCAAAACCAGAGGTCTGCGCAAAGGCATGAATGAGGCGAATCCTAGGAAAAAACTAAATGATTGGCTGAAAGAAATTAAGCAAAAAGATAAATCCTTCTCTTTGATTTATCAAATTTTAAGAAGCATGAAGCTAGCTGTTTATTCAGGAAAGGAAAGTAATCATTTCGCACTTGGGCTTGAAGAATATTGCCATTTCACCTCTCCAATTAGAAGATATGCTGATCTGGTAACCCACAGAGTCATAAAGTCTATAATTGACAAAAAGGTAAGCTCCTACTCTCAAGATGAAATAGACGAAATAGCTTTAGTCTGTAGTGAGAAAGATAGAGAGGCAGAAAAAATTGTTAGAGAATCTTCTAAATATTTAAGTTGCAAATGTGCCGAAGAACATATTGGCAAGGAGTTCATTGGGGAAGTTGTTTCAGTATTAGAATTTGGATTATTTATGCACATAAATGATCTAAATATTGAGGGATTTTGTCATATAAGGAATCTTAAGAAATCGCCTTATTATGTTCACGATGCAAAGGCTCATTCTTTAGTATCAGCAAATAAAAATGATATCTATGCTTTGGGTGATAAATTTAAAATTAAAATAAAATCCGTGGAAACTTCTAGAAAAAGAATAGATCTAAGAGTAATAAATTAGCCATGAAAAATTTGGAATCTTTAGATCAAAACTTTATCAAAACTTTACTTGATAACGTTCCTCAACAAATTGAAGAGCTTTATGTTCCAAAAAATAAAAATGATAAAAAAACTTTGGGATTGATTTCTGTAGCAAAGGAAAAAAATATACCGATCTTGTTCAATAAAGATAAAAAACTCTCAGCTATTTTCAAACCATCTGTAGTTAAAGATATAAATTTTTTAGAAAAATTAATTGATCAAAAAAAGAATTCTCTAATCTTAATTTTAGATCATGTCATGGATCCACAAAACGTAGGTTCAATATTGAGAACTGCTTTAGCTGCAGATGTTGATGCCGTAGTGGTCAGTAAAAATAGGGCATGTCATTTAACTGAAACTGTTAGAAAGGTTTCTAAAGGTGCTTCAGAGATTGTGCCTTTTGTAATTGTGAATAACATCAAGTATGTACTTAAAAATCTTAAAAACTTAAATTTCAACATTCTTGGGTGTGATGGAACTGCTGAAAAAAACTATTACGAATGTGATTACAAAATGCCGACGGCTATTATAATGGGCTCTGAAGACATAGGTATAAAGCCTAATTTAAAAAAAGATGTAGATGATATGATAAGAATTCCAATGAATAAGCAAATAGAAAGTCTTAACGTATCTAATGCTTGTTCTGTTATTCTATTTGAAGCTAGAAAACAAAGAACTTAAAGCAATGTTGGTACAGAGAACACTCACTAATCCTATCAAAGCTACGGGAGTTGGGCTTCATTCAGGAAGAAAAATTACAATTAATCTTCTTCCCGCTCAAGAAGATCAAGGAGTGATATTCAAAAGAGTTGATTTAAAACCTCACGTAGAAATAAAAGCAGTAGTTGAGAATGTGGGACCTACTTCAATGGCAACAACATTAAAAGATGGAAAAATTGAAATTGCCACTGTGGAACATATGATGTCTGCCTTTGCTGGTCTAGGAATAGACAATGTCACCGTGGAGATAAACGATTGTGAAGTACCTATTATGGATGGTAGTGCCAGCCCTTTTGTATTTTTGATTCAGTCTGCAGGAATTAAAGAACAAACTAAACCAAAAAAATTTATAAAAATTAAAAAAGAAATCTCAATAACTACAGACAATGGTGCTTATGCAAAATTATCACCCTATGACGGCTTTAAAGTAACCCACTCGCTTGTCTATGATGATGAAGCGCGTAAAGGTCATTCTCGAACCACAACAATTGACTTTAACTCAACTACCTATTTGAAAGAAATAGCAAGATCGAGAACATATGGTTTTATGGAAGAATTTGAAGAATTAAAAAAGAATTCTCTTGCCTTAGGTGCTAGCCAAAAAAATGCTATCGCCATTAAAGATAATGAGATTTTGAATGAGGAAGGTTTACGATCCAAAGACGAATTGGTTAAGCATAAAATTTTAGATGTAATTGGAGACTTATATTTGTTGCAACATAATCTCATTGGAGAATTTGAGGGTTATAAATCTGGACATACGCAAAACAACTTACTTTTAAGAAAATTAATTGAAGTTCCAGATTCTTGGGAGCTTATTTCTTCTGAAAGTGATAATCCTATAATCGATTACATAGAACCAATCATCGACCCTAGTCTTGGATAAAAATGTCCTTTTTATCATTCTTATTTGGAAGTAAAGATAAGCGGGTTTTACGTCAACTCGGAAGTGTCGTTAATTCAATAAACAATTTAGAAGAATGGTTTCAATCCTTAACAGATGAAGAACTAAAAAATACCTCAAGCAAACTAAAAGAAAACCTAGCAAATGGTGCGAATTTAGAAGATTTGCTTCCAGAAGCTTTTGCAGCTGTCAGAGAATCAAGTAAAAGATTTTTGGGTCTTCGCCATTATGATTGCCAATTGATAGGTGGCGCTATTTTAAACAAAGGCATGATTGCTGAAATGGCAACTGGAGAAGGTAAGACATTGGTCGCAACCTTACCTTGCTATCTAAATGCGCTTACTGGGAAAAGTGTCATTGTAGTTACAGCAAATGAGTATTTAGCCAAGAGAGATGCTAACTGGATGTCTCCAATTTTCAAAGGTTTGGGAATGACTGTTGGATTTATTACCCCGGAACTCAATCCTTTGGAGAAAAAAGAAAATTACGAGAAAGACGTTGTATACGCGACAAATAATGAACTCGGCTTTGATTATCTTAGAGATAACATGGTTCTCAGAGAAGAGGACCGTCTTCAAAGAGATCCTTATTTTGTGGTGGTAGATGAAGTTGACTCAATTTTAATCGATGAAGCTAGAACTCCGCTAATTATAAGTGGGGTTGCAGAGGATAACGGGCCCCTCTACAAAAAGCTTAGACCAATCGTGAAAAATCTTACTGAAGAAGAATTTGATTTTGAAAAAGAAGAGGTAATAAAGGCGGGAGACTTCACTGTTGATTTGCAATCTAGGTCGATTGAAATTACCGAAATTGGACATGAAAAAATTGAAAATTATCTTAAACAAAATAGTCTCCTTGAAGATTCTGTAAGTCTGTATGCAAGCGAAAATTTAAAACTTCTCAACATGGTTCAGGCTCTTGTGAGAGCTGAAACTCTTTTTGAAAAAAATACAGATTACATAGTCCAAAATGGAAAAGTAATCTTAATCGATACAAATTCTGGTAGAGCCATGCCAGGAAGAAGATTGTCAGATGGAGTACATCAAGCTTTAGAGTTAAAAGAAAATCTTGATATTCAAGTTGAAAGTCAAACACTAGCGTCTACGACTTTTCAAAATTTTTTTAGGATGTTTGAAAAACTTTCTGGAATGACTGGAACGGCAAAAACTGAAGCTCAAGAATTTGATGAGATTTATTCTTTAGAGGCTATCTCCATTCCTACTAATCTACCTATGGTTAGAGAAGATAAAAACGACAAGATTTATCTTACTGAAGAAGAAAAAAATGATGCCATAATCGATGAAATTAAGTCCTATCATGAGAAAGGTAATCCTATTCTTGTTGGCACAATTTCTGTTGAAAACTCAGAAGTTTTATCAAGAAAACTAGACGCATTATCTATTCCTCACCGTGTGTTGAATGCAAAACAAAACCAACAGGAAGCTGAAATTATTTCTCAAGCCGGGAAAGTTCGGGCTGTAACTATAGCAACGAATATGGCAGGAAGAGGAACGGACATTGTCTTAGGAGGTTTCCCAGAAACAGAAAGTACAAGGAAAGAAGTTGTCGAATTGGGTGGTTTACACGTAATCGGAACGGAAAGACATGAATCTCGAAGAATTGATAATCAACTTAGAGGAAGATCTGGGAGACAAGGAGACCCTGGATCCTCTCAGTTTTTCTTATCACTTGATGATGGTTTGTTAAAAATATTCGCTCCCGACAGAATGAAAGCTCTTATGCAATCATTTGGTGGTATGAAAAAAGGTGAGTCGATTGAACATAAAATGCTAACTAATTCTATTGAAAGAGCTCAGCGTAGAGTTGAAGGAAGGAATTTTGATATTCGAAAGAGAATTCTTGAATTTGATGATGTTTTGAACGAACAAAGACAAGTTATATATAAACAGCGTAAAGAAATTCTTGAGGATAGAAATTTAGATGAATTAATTTCAGACATGAGAAATGACGTGTTACGTTCTATTTTTGAAAGTCACATCCCCGAATATGAAATTGAGTCAAACTGGAAAGTTGATGATCTATCAAATATTTTAAAAAATGAGTTTAACCTTGAATTCAATTTGAATTCTGAATTAGAAAATAGCGAGTCCAATACATCGCAAGTGCTCAACAAATTTTTAGCTTTTGCAGATAAAACTTATTTAAAGAAAAGAAACGAATTTCCTAATGTTTATTCTCAACTGGAAAACCAAATTATTCTGCAAGTTATAGATCAAAGTTGGAAAAATCACATCAACCAACTTGACTCACTAAGACAAAATATAGGATTTAGAAGTTATGCCGGAAAGGATCCGCGCCTTGAATACAAAAGAGAAGCTTTTGAAATGTTTGAATATCTTCTTGAAACCATAAAAAAGGAGTCTACTAAATTCCTCTGTCGCGTCGAAGTTAAGCCAGAAGATGAACAAGAAATTGAAAAAATGAAGTCTAGAGAAGTTTTGGATAAAACTAAAACTGTGCATGAAAATTCACCGTCAGCATTTATGAATAACTCTATGTCTAAAAATCAGGCATCTAATAATGATCAACCATCAGAGGGCAATAGGCGTTTAAGAAGGCTTCAAGCAAAAGCTAACAGAAAAAAGAAAAAAAGATAATGTTCAAAGATATAAAAATCGGCTGCTCTTCGTCCATGACAAAATATGGAAAGCGTCTGGATACAACCATTGTGAAACTTAATAAAGAAGCACTTTGGTCTGGTTTGTTCACTAGCAATAAATTTAAATCTGCACCCGTAGAAATTTGTCTCTCAAAGATTGATAAAAGCGTTTCTCAGCCTAAGGTTTTAATGATCAATGCTGGAAATGCTAATGCTGCAACAGGCTTACAAGGCAAAAAAGATGCTGAAAAACTTATTGAGGAAATTGCATCTGTACTAAAAATATCTAAAGATAATATTCTTCCCTTTTCTACTGGTGTGGTTGGAGAATTACTGAATATTAATAAACTTTCTAAGGCCTTTAAAAAGTGCGCTGATAAACTTGGAAACAATACTTGGCAAGACTTCGCTAAAGCCATAATGACAACTGATACTTGCCATAAAGTAGTCAAAAAACAGTTTTTACTGGGCAAGCAAAAAATAAATGTAATCGGAATTGCTAAAGGTGTTGGAATGATTGAGCCAAATATGGCGACTACACTTAGTTTTATTTTTACGGATTTAAAAATTTCAAAAATGCAATTAAGAAAATTACATAAAGATATTTGCGATCAAACGTTTAATGCGATATCAATTGATGGCGATCAATCCCCAAGTGACTCTAGTATTTTTGCAACTACATCAGAGAAGAATAGCGATCTTAAAAAATATCATAAAAAAATTAAGAGTAACTTTACGGAAGTTTTTAAGGAATTAGCCGAAAAGTTGGTTTTAGATGGTGAAGGTGCAACTAAACTTATCAAAATTAAAGTTTCAGGATTGAGTTCTTATAAGTCTTTAAAGAAAGTTGCTTTAAAAGTCGCAAACTCTCCCCTGGTTAAAACAGCCGCATATGGTGAAGACCCTAACTGGGGTAGGATCATAACAGCAGCAGGAAATGCTGGTGAAAAAGAATTTGATATGAAAAATTTGACTCTTAAAATTGGTAATCATTCAGTTTTGGTTAATGGAAAACTAAATCCTAAATACTCTGAGTCAAAAGGTAAAAAGGAATTTAGAAAAAAAATAATCAACATCGAAATCATTCTCGGAAAATCTAAAAACTCTGCTGTTGTTCTGACATCAGACTTATCTCCAGACTACATATCAATAAATAGTGATTACAGAAGCTAGTTTTATTCCAATAACTCCAGAAAAAATTCCAGAAAACTTCTTTTTTCAAATAGACAAACTTTTAAATAAATCAAAATATTTAATATACCGAGTCGATGGATTTAATTTTTCATTGGAACATTGGAAAAAGACTAAAAAGATCTATGAAAATAAAGGAGGTAAAGTAATTTTAAACTCGAGGTTATATGACAAAACCTCCAACAATGAATATCTCCATCTAACCTCCAATGACCTGATTAAAACAAAGAAATTGAGTTCTTTAATTTTAGGAGCTTCTTGTCACAATGAAAAAGAGGTATTAAAAGCTGCTCAACTTGGGCTTGATTATATATTCATCTCTCCTATAAAAAATATTGAAAACAAAAAGCCTGCTTTAGGCTGGAAGAAATTTTCTGAACTTGCCAAATTATTTCCTGGGCCTTGCTTTGCTCTAGGGGGTTTACAGCCAAAAGACTATAAATTTGCAAGGGAGAATGGTGCTCAAGGAATTGCTGGGATCAGTGGATTTTTTAATCCTCAGAGTGAGATAAATCTGAAGAAATAACATTTCTTTCATTTAACCAATCAGATAAATCTAAAGAGCGACATCTTTCCGAGCAAAAAGGTCTAAATTTTTTATCAGCACTTTCCAAAATTTCTTTTTTACAACTTGGGCATTTCATTTGGTTTCAATTTGAGCTATCAACTTTTGATGTAATTCCTTTACTGCTTTTGCAAGGTCATCTAAAGAGCCTTCGTTCTCTATAATATGATTTGCAAGCCTAAGTCTTTCCGAGCGGTTGATTTGTGAGAGTATTATAGTTCTGACTTGTTCTTCAGAAACCTCATCTCTTGTCTTTGTTCGTAAAACTTGGGTTTCTTCCGATACATCAATTACTAGAGTCTCATTGCAATGATTTGATTGTTTTGTTTCGAATAATAATGGGGAAGCCAAAATAGTATAAATCGAACTAGATAACTTTAATTCTTGAGAAATCAAATCAGCAATTAAAGGATGGAGTAAATTTTCTAACCAAATTTTTTCTTCTTCTTTCTCAAAAATTATCTCTCTTAATTTTTTTCTATTAAGCTCGCCAGAAGAAAGAAGTATTTTTTTGCCATACCTTTTTTCAATCTCTACAAGACCCGATTCTCCCTTTTGAACAGGCACTCTTGAAAGAATGTCGGCATCAACAACTTTAACTCCTAATGAAGAAAAGATATCAGTTGCCGCTGATTTCCCAGAGCCAATTCCACCGGTTACTCCTAGAACAAACATTTTTTATATTTTTTTTTAAAAATTCTATACTATGGTAATTCTTTCACAATATTTTGTAAGCATGAATCCATATCGACTTCTTTTTTTTCTAACTGTCTTAAATCTTCTTAACATTACAGATAGACAATTAATTGCAAGTTTTGCCAACTATATAGTTCCAGAACTTGAACTTACAGGCTGGCAATTTGGACTCCTTACTTCCTTAGCATTTATTTTCTTTTATTCAATAATGGGTTTGTTCATGGGAGCACTTGCCGATCGTGTGAATAGATCTAGGTTAATTGCTTTTGGAGTAGTGCTTTGGAGTATTTTTACGATGGCTTCTGGAGCGGCAAAAGGATTTATTACTTTGGCTTTACCAAGAATGTTTATTGGAGTCGGGGAGTCTATTATTACTCCAACTTCGATGTCCCTCTTAGGAGATGCCTTTCCTCCAAAAAGGATGGGATTTGCCGCAGGTTTTTATTACTTAGGGGTTCCTTTGGGAGTCGCAATAAGCCTTCTTTTGGTCGGATTCGTTGCAGATATAAAATCTCCGGTTTTTTTAGAAGGTCTTCTTGGTGAGACAATTGGCTGGCGAGGCTGTTTTTACATATTAGGTATTCTGGGTATTTTCTTAGGACTTTGTATGTTGCTGTTCAAAGATAAAAAAAGAATTGAAGGTCAGAATTCAATAAATACTTCAGATGAAATACTGTCCTTTTCCGAAGTGATGAAGATTTTGATTAATGCTTTGCAGAAGTCGCCTGCCTTAACACTTACAATCTCAGGAGGTGTTTTTTATCATATTATTCTTGGCGCAGCAGCTTTTGAACAAATTTGGTTGGTTGAGGAAAGAGGCTTTGATAGAAGTGTAATTGCACAAATATCTGGAATTATTGCTGTTTTTGCTGGATTAGCAGGAGTCTTGTTTGGCGGATTGGTAAGTGATTGGTGGCTAGAAAAAACAAACCAAGGCAGGCCTATTTTCTTGTTTTGGCTATCGCTAATCTTACTACCAATTGGAGTAATCTACAGGTTTGTTGAGCCGACTACGGTCATATTTTGGGTAGGAGTGGTAATTGGATATTTTCAGCTAGGCTGTTTTTACGGTCCCACTTTCTCTACAGTTCAAGAATTGGTTCCTGAAAAGATTAGAGCGACAATAGTTGCCTTCTATATTCTTTGTATAAATTTAATTGGACTGACTATCGGATCTCTTGGTGCAGGAATTTTGATAGACCTAACGAAAGGTTCTCTTGCAGAGCCGTATACTTGGTCTCTTTTAATTTTTGGTTTTATCGGGTCACTTGCCATTCCATGCTATTACATAGCGGGACGAAGATATGCTAAAGATAAAGCAAATTTAGAATTAGCAGTTTAATCTCCAGAAACTACTGTGGTTTTAACCGAGTCTTTTTTAAAGTTTCTAAAAAACTGAAAGGCTTTTATTGACATCAAACGGAAAGTTCTGTCGATAAAAGGAATTTTTTCTTTTTCAGTCTTAACTTCGCAAGTTTGCTTTCCACGGATTAATTTTCCTGGAAGTACTCCTGTTGCCTCACCGGCTTGATAAACAACCTCACCACTTTTCACAGTAGCCACATAGCCAAAAGAATTTTGTATCAATCGTCTGCCGCCCATAGGAAGGTCATATACCATTTTAGGATGAGTAACATTTAGTTTTTCGAAATCTATAATATTTAAGTCGGCCAACATACCGGTCTTAATTTCGCCTCGATCAAACAAACCATAGGTTTCAGCTGTATCCTTCGTTTGCTTCCTAACTATCAGCTCAATAGGTATTTTATTGCCAGCTTCTCTGTCTCTAGCCCAATGCGAAATGTTAGTTGTTGGCATGCTTGCATCGCAAATTAATCCACAGTGTGCGCCGCCATCGCTCCCTCCGGCTACAGATGATTTTAAGCTGTAAAAACGCTCTACAAAATCTAACTTATGATTATCATAGGGAGTGAAACAAGCATAAACTAAATTTGTACCTTCGTTTTTAAGGAATTCATCATAAATTACTTCTAGCTCGGAAACTCCTTTAGACTCTGCCAAAGCAGTAATACTATCCTCTTTTCCAGGTTCATAATTAGGAGGATCACCCAAAATAAATTGTGTGTCGTAATTTGAAATCAACTTAAGACCTAAGTTAGCTGCTTCTTTAATTTCATCTTCAGATTTTGTATTGCCTTGCTCATTCAAAGATTTTTCTATCTCTGAGGCAAAATTTGGCTTTTCGTTTAAAAGTCTTTCCTTAAAAGCAGGATCTCTCATAATTTGAACTCTTTCAGACAGAGGCAGCTCAGCAATTTCTCTATAAGAAGGATGGCCTATAAAAGGATGTAAAGAACTTTCTAGCCCAAACATCATTCCCACATTTCTTCCAGGAAATTGAGGCCTAACGTTTTTGCCTTTTAGAAACTGTTCTTCGCAAAATAAGATGGTTTTTAATGCATCGCCGCTGGTTTGAAGTACTGTAAGACCACAATCACTTTTTTTTACGTATTCTTTCATCCAAGACATTTCTATTTCTTTATCAAGCCAATCAGAAACAATTTCTAGTGTGCCCTCACCTGCTTTATCTATTGCAAAAGCCAAAGATTTCATTTCTTCAGAACTAGCTTCTGTTCCAGGAACATAAACACCGTGAACATCTCTGTGCAAGATTGTTCTAGAAGTACTAAAACCTAACGCTCCAGATTCTATTGCCTCAGTAACAAGTTCTGACATTTCAGAAATTTCTTTTTGAGATGCATCAACTTGGCTTTGACATCTTTCGTAGCCCATTACATAACTTCTTAAAGGCCCATGTCCAATCATAAAGCCCAAATCCATTACAAAATCTTTCTTTTCAATTGCATCTAGAAATTCTGGAAAGGTTTCCCAATTCCAATCAACTCCTTCATGAAGTGCAGTACCTGGAATATCTTCAACTCCTTCCATCAGCTGAATAAGGAATTCTTCATCTCCTGGTTTCACTGGAGCAAAACCAACTCCGCAATTTCCCATCACAACAGTGGTAACGCCGTGCCAACTTGATGGTGTTAAATATGGATCCCAACAGACTTGTCCATCATAATGAGTATGAATGTCTACCCATCCCGGAGTAACTATATTTCCCTTTGCGTCTATTTCCTTTTTACCAGAGTTTTCGACAATTCCTACAGCAGAAATCTTTCCATTATCTATTGCTACATCTCCGTGAAATGGTTTTTTGCCACTTCCATCTACAATTTTTCCGTTTCTAATAACTAAGTCGTGTAATGCTCTCATGCAAGAAAATATAGATTATGGCAGTAATACTGTCAAAGAAATATTTTGGTGGAGCTACGCGGGATCGAACCGCGGACCTCCTGAATGCAAATCAGGCGCTCTCCCAGCTGAGCTATAGCCCCAAAGGAAATGGATTATATAAGAAGTTTACAAATAACTAAACCGATACGAAACTTGGGCTATCTGAAGGATTAGGTAAATTCGCTTGGATTTTTTCTACAATATCATGTTGAAAAACTTCTTTAGTTTTTTGATACATCGGATGGCCTAAAGTTGCCAAATCTTCTGCTTTTTCCATTGCTCTTTTCATAAGGTCGTCTGGCGAAGATACAACCTCATCAATCCAACCGGCACTAACAGCATCAGACATTTTGTAAGGATCTGCGTGAAAAAGAGCCCTATAAATATGTTGCTTATCTACCCTGCTGGCTGCTATTTCCATAATAGGCACTGGAATATCCATGTTGTTTCTTACTTCGTTTGCTTGAACTACAAATTCTCCATCTATTCCGATTCTGTAATCGCAACAACAAACAACAAAAATACCAAGTGCTACAGCATGTCCAGAAATTGCAGCAACTACCGGTCTTGGAAAAGTATACAAATCGAATAAAGTTTTAAAGCCCAGAGACGACATATTTTTAATTAAATCAACATCTCCGGATGCAAAAGTTTTCAAATCAAACCCTCCAGAAAACATTCCATCTCTACCTGTTATGATTACAGAACCTTTGTCCTTAGGGATTTCTGAAAGGATTTTTTGAAGAGTTTCCAGCATTGGGTAGGAAAAGACATTTGCCTTCCCATCATCCAAGGTAATTATCGATACATCTCTCTCTGTTTTTAAAGTTGCTAACTCTGACATTTTTATCTCCTATATTAAATCGCATGCCTCCGCAGGCATCCAATGTGCTTCCTTGCCTTCCCATTTAATGTTGCAGCCAATAGGATTGGTAACTGGCACTGATATTTTTTTTTCTTCTTTGAGTTCTTCAAGAACTCTTTCTAAATCATTAACTTTAATATTAGATGAATCTTTTGGAGAATCAACTCCTCGGCCGGTGTAAACCAACTTTCTTTCTTTATCAAAGACGAAAAAATGAGGAGTTTTTAGAGCCCCATATTTTTTTGCTGCTTTTTGTGTCTCATCATAAAGGTAGAGCCATGGAAATTTAAAGTCATCCATTCTTTTAACCATATTTTCAAAACTATCTTCTGTATAAGTATTTTTGCTATTTGAATTAATTGCAACGAACTTAAATCTAGATCCTTGAAATTTCTCTACCGTTGCTCGTGTAACTTCGTCTGATCCGGTTACATAAGGACAGTGGTTGCAAGTAAAGAAAATAATTAGATTTTCGTATTCTTGAAAGGAGTCCAAAGAGTAATAATCCACATCAGTTCCTACCAGATCAAAGTCGGGAGCATTTTCACCAATGCTTAAAGTGTATGCCAATGTTATTTGTAAGAAAGAAGTTTATAGGAAATCTTATCCGGAAGATCTTCAGCTCCCGGAATACCTCTTGCAACCATAAAAGGTTTTAAAGCTTCTATTGCTTTTGGTTCATCAAAATGACAGATATTTGGATACATGTGATGCATTACATGAATTTGCATTGAGTGATTGAAAAACCTAGGAATCCCGTTTACCCAAAACCTTGTATCTTTATACCTGCCCTCAGGTAAAACTTTATGGGGTTCGTGAGAAAAGATAATCCCTAAATATGAAGTAACAAGTTTTCTTGGAAGCCACCAAAGAAGTAATGTCTCCAGAGGAAAATAAAAGGCTGCAATCATTTGACCGAAGAAAAACATCAGCGCAAAAGCAGTTCCTTTTTCTATATCGGCTTTAAAGCTCTTATCTTCTTCGGTATACATCTCCACCATTTTTTGAAGTCTTGAGTCTCCACCATTCGTCTGACCATGGACGTTTATAGCTGCCTGCCACCAGTGATCGACATGTGTATGAAAGAAATCGGGATCTCTTTCAGGGTTATTGGTGTAAGCGTGATGTTTCATATGAGTCGCTTTTAAAATGTGGTGCGATTGCGCAAGTGGAATTAAAGAAATCTGACCAACAAATGCATTTAGCCATTTTAATTTTTTATTCTTTCCGGACAGGTGACCGTGTTGACCGGCATGAGACGGTAAATATGAAAATGCGGTCGATAATGTGCTTAGTAGAAATCCAGCCCAAAGCGATAAAGATCCCATTAGAACCATTGCCCAAATTCCTAGCCAGAATAGGAATTGTCCTAAGCCAATGACAATCATTTCCCACTCTATTCTGCCCATAAATGTTCTGGCAACTAAACGTTCCTCATCAATAGAGAGAAGTTTTTGGTTATCCAAAGTGAATTGGTTCATCCTAACCAGCCCCAAGCTTTGTACTTAGCGAATACCCCAAGAATGAGTCCTGCAAAATAGCCTAAATAATTTAGAAAGAATTCTGAATTGAAGTTAAAAAAGTTGAGAAAAATTGCGTTAAAAATACTTCCCCAAAAGATCAAACAAAACCAAACCAATCCCCAATTTGTAAGATGGGTTGAAAAGTGCTCAGCCAATTTTTCCATGGTAAAAAGTCGTTAGTTATTTAACTAATTATGATATTTTCTTATTTGAGGAGAAATAATACAACCTAAAATTTGTATTAAAAGATACCATGTCAAAAATAAAAGATTTTTCAATAGCTATACCTGAAAGCAAGCTTGAAGACTTAAAAAAACGTTTGGAGCTTACAAGATGGCCGGAAAAAGAAACTCCGGAAGATTGGACTCAGGGCATTCCTTTGTCTTACATGAAAGAAATTCATGAATATTGGTTGAATGATTATGACTGGAAAAAACATGAAAAAAATATAAATGAATTTCCTCAATTCATAACGAACATCAATGACCTGGATATTCACTTTATCCATTACCCTTCCCCTCACAAAGAAGCCAAGCCTTTAATTATCACTCATGGTTGGCCAGGTTCCATTGTGGAATTTCTGCAGGTAATTAAACCTTTAGCAGACCCAACTATTAATGGTGGAGACCCGAAAGAAGCTTTTCATGTAGTAACGCCCTCTTTACCTGGATTTGGATTTTCAGGAAAACCTACAAAACCTGGATTTGGGGTCGAAAAAATTGCTGACACATTTTCCAAACTTATGAAAAGTCTTGGTTATAAAAAATATTATGCCCAAGGTGGTGATTGGGGCTCAGCAGTAACAACTGCTTTGGGAACTCAAGACTCAGATTGTAAAGCGATGCATTTGAATATGGCAGTTGTTTCTCCTGATATGGATACGATGAATGATTTAACAGAATTCGAGCAAACTGCACTTGCTGGTTTTCAATTCTATCAAGAATGGGACTCGGGTTATTCCAAACAACAATCTACAAGACCTCAAACCTTAGGTTATGGATTAACAGACTCGCCTATTGGTCAAGCAGCATGGATATTAGAAAAGTTTTATCAATGGACAGATTGCAATGGACATCCTGAAAATGCTGTATCAAGAGATGAGTTGCTGACCAATGTTATGTTTTATTGGTTAACTGAGTCTGCAGCATCTTCAGCAAGATTGTATTGGGAAAGCTTTGGAGAATTTAATGGAGGAGAAGTAAAAACTCCCACAGGAGTAAGTATCTATCCAAAAGAAATTTTTAAAGCATCGGAACGTTGGCTTAAAAAGAGATACACCAATCTCAAGTATTACAATGTTTTAGACTCTGGTGGACACTTTGCTGCTTTAGAAAAACCCGAACTGTATATTCAAGAACTTCGAAACTTCTTTGGTTCTCTATGAGCTATTTAGGTTTAGCTGAAGGTTGGTATTTATAATAACCTTCTACAGGAATCATTAAATGAGCGTAAACAGTTCCTGGAAACATAACATACGGCTCTCCTTTTCTAAAATCTGTGGTGAAGTTTTTCAAACTTTCAGGATCTTTTGGCATCAACATCAAGTGCGGTCCTGACTCGATCCATTGTTCTGGAGTTGATTCATTTTCATTCAAAACACCAGGCACTAAATTATCTTCTCCGACATCTCCATGTAGCATCCACATATAAGTATCTCTGATTAAATTGGGTGTTTTGCCTTCCGCGAATGCCATCATCCATTTCATTCCTTCTTCATCATGACAGGCGGGCATTGCCTCGTGAGCTGATTTCCATCCGTCTCTAGGATAGGGTCTTGGATTTCCTGCTTGGCAAATCCAGCCATTGGTACCTTCTCTCAATATTTCTCCATTACCGCCTATCACAGTAGCAAAATCTCCAATGTATGAAGGTGCAGCAGAAGAATAAGTTTCAATTTGCCACTTTGCTGAATTATGAGAAATTTCTGAGCACGAAATAAAAATAACTGTTAAAAACATCAATGACAATCTCATATCTTTCTCCCAAAAAAAATTTAATGAAAAGTGTAAAAAATCTTTTTTTATAATACAATCTGTCGCGTGTTAGGGAAAGGAAACAAACTAGCAATTCT
>CACOJO010000002.1 GCA_902627595.1 uncultured SAR86 cluster bacterium | reverse complement strand
TCATTAAATTCGCTGAAACCGAAAGAAGATAAAAAAAATACAATTGTTAAAAATAAGTCGTATAACATTAGGTTCTTATTCCGTATCCTTTTTTAAGCAAGTAATAGGCAAGTGCAAAAAAGATTAATATGAAAAAGGTTATCATTATCAATGCAAATTGAACATTGATATCAGACACGCCAATCATTCCATATCTAAATGCATTGACCATATAGAGTAAAGGATTTGCCTTTGAAACAATTTGCCAAGTATTTGATAAAAGATCTACGGAATAAAAGACTCCTCCTAAATAAATCAACGGCGTAAGAATAAATGTTGGCACGATATTAATATCATCAAAATTATCTGCAAATAAAGCATTCAGAAAACCAGCTATTGAAAATAAAAAAGCAGTCATTACTACAACCAAAAGAGTAAGAGGAATATTTTGAACAGTTATATCTGTAAATATCAAAGACGTAAGCAATACAAGAAAGCCTACGATAATTCCACGAACTACTCCACCGAGAACAAATCCAAACAGTATCAAATAAGTAGGCATTGGAGAAACTAATAATTCTTCAATACTTCTTTGAAACTTCACACCAAAAAAAGATGAGACTACATTTGAATATGCGTTTGTAATAACTGCCAACATTACCAATCCCGGTGCCATAAATTGCATATAATCAAACCCTGACATTTTGCCTATTCTTTCGCCAATGAAAGTGCCAAATATTAAAAAATACAATATTGTTGTAAGTACTGAGGGAATCAAAGTCTGACTCCAAATTCTAAAAAACCTTAAAACTTCTTTTCTTAAAAGAATGAATAGGGATCTTAATTGTTCATTAATGGTCATTATTAGTAAGTTTTAGAAACAATTCTTCAAGCCTATTGGTCTCATTTCTCATGCTTAAAATTTCAATACCTTCTTGATCAAAGAAATCAAATATTGAGTTTAAATTTGTTCCTTTATTTGCTTGAACCGAAAAAGTAGCATCATCTATTTTTTTTATATCAAAATTTTCTGAAGATAGGTTCTTATTTGTCTTTTCTTTTAAATCAAAAACAAAAGTTTCTATCTCTATTTCTCTTAAAAAAGAACTCATGTCTGAATTTCTTACAATTTTTCCGCGGTCTATTATGGATATATTTTTACAAAGCCTTTCTGCTTCTTCTAGATAGTGGGTTGTAAGAATTATAGTAGTTCCCTTTTTATTTATTTCTATTAAAAACTCCCATAAGGATCTCCTTAGTTCCGTATCTACTCCTGCAGTTGGTTCATCTAATATAAGTAGATCAGGATTATTAACCAAAGCTTTTGCAACCATTAATCTTCGTTTCATTCCTCCAGATAAATTCCGGCCTTGTTCATTTCTCTTATCCCATAGATCTAATCTTTTGAGATAAAACTCACAATTATTCTTTATTTCTACAAATGGCATGCCAAAAAAACCTGCTTGGTGCAGCAAAATATTATGTACTGTTTCGAATTGATTGAAATTTACTTCCTGACCAACAATTCCAATTCTCTTCTTAGCTTCAGAATGATGAGTATCAATATCTAATCCCAAAATATTTACTTTTCCAGAGGATTTATTTACCAAAGAACTAATGATACCGATCATGGTAGATTTGCCCGCTCCGTTTGGACCTAAAAGAGCATAGAAATCACCTTGTTCAACTTCAAAACTAATATCATCTAAGGCTACTAAATTATTATCGTAAATCTTTGTAAGATTTTTGATTTCTAATGCTTTCAAATTATTTTTTTGATAGAAATGACATTCCGTCTTCTAAACCTTTAAGCGTCAAAGGAAACATATTGTCATCAATAAGATGTCTTGAAATTTCTATTGAAGACGAGTAATCCCAATGCTCTTCTGGAACTGGATTTAGCCAGATTAATTTATCATAAGTGGTCATAATTTTTTTCATCCAGACAGAACCTGCCTCTTCATTCCAATGTTCAATGCTGCCGCCAGGGTTAGTAATTTCATATGGAGCCATGGTCGCATCGCCCACAAAAATTATTTTGTAATCTGATGCATATTTATGTATTACATCTTCGGTCTTAATCCTTTCGTTATGTCTTCTTCTGTTGTCTTTCCAAACAGTTTCATAAATGAAATTATGAAAATAAAAATACTCCAAATTTTTAAATTCTGTTTTGCATGCGGAAAATAATTCTTCACAAATTTTAATGTGGGGATCCATAGATCCACCAACATCAAAGAATACGAGAACTTTTACTGCATTAGTTTTTTCAGGGACCATTTTTATATCCAGAAGACCTGCATTTTTAGCAGTACTTCTAATTGTATCGTCTAAATCCAGCTCTTCATCATTGGATTGTCGAATGAATTTTCTTAATCTTCTTAGAGCGACCTTAATATTTCTTGTACCTAGCTCAACTGAGTCATCTAAATTTTTGAAGTCTCTTTGTTGCCAAACTTTGACAGCCTTATTTTGTTTACCTTCGCCATCAACTCTAACTCCTTCAGGATGAGAACCTGCGTTGCCGAAAGGTGAAGTACCACCGGTACCAACCCATTTATCGCCTTTTTGATGCTTACCTTTTTGCTCTTCTAATCTTTTTTTGAATTCTGAAAGAAGTTTTTCAAGGCCTCCCATTGTTTCTATTTTTTTTAATTCATCCTCTGTTAGAAACTTTTCAAATTCTTTTCTTAGCCACTCTTCAGGAACAAGCGCTTGTAAAACATCATCTAAAGTTTCTAATCCTTTAAAATAAATATCAAAAGCTCTATCAAACTTGTCATAATGTTTTTCATCTTTTACCAGGACAGATCTAGATAAATAATAAAAATCATTGATGTCGGCAAAAATTACCTGTTTTTCCAAACCAGATATTAAATCCAAAAGTTCTCTTAGAGTACAAGGTACCCCGACTTCTTTAAGAGTTTTAAAAAGATTAATTAACATTCAATTAATTTTGGTTATTGCCCTCTCTTCTAGTCATAAATGCTAATCTTTCTAACAATTGAACATCTTGTTCGTTTTTTACAAGAGCTCCGTACAGAGGTGGGATAGCTTTTGAGGGATCTCTATTTTTTAAGATTTCGTCCGGCAAATCATCTGCCATAAGAAGTTTTAACCAATCCACTAACTCAGAAGTTGATGGTTTCTTTTTCAATCCTGGAACTTTTCTGACATCGAAAAATATATCTAGTGCTTCTTTAACGAGCTTTTCTTTAACTTTTGGATGATGGACTTTAATGATTTCTTTCATTGTTTCTCTATCAGGAAAAGATATGTAATGAAAGAAACATCTTCTCAAGAAAGCATCAGGTAATTCTTTTTCATTATTACTTGAGATTATAACTATTGGTCTTGTTGTAGCTTTAATAGTCTCTTTAGTTTCGTAAACATAGAATTCCATTCTGTCTAATTCTTGTAAAAGATCATTTGGAAACTCAATGTCAGCCTTATCAATTTCATCAATAAGCAAAACAACTTGTTTTTCTGAGGTAAATGCCTCCCAAAGTTTTCCTTTTTGAATATAATTTGAAATATCTTTAACTCTCTCATCTCCTAATTGAGAATCTCTTAATCGTGTAACAGCATCATATTCATATAAACCTTGTTGAGCTTTAGTTGTAGACTTGATGTGCCATTCAATTAGCGGAAGGTCTAAAGATTTAGCAACTTCCAATGCAAGCATAGTTTTTCCTGTTCCCGGCTCTCCTTTAATTAATAATGGTCTTTCTAGAGCTATTGCAGCATTTACTGAAAGACTAAGATCGTCTGTTGCTATGTATGATTTTGTACCTGTAAATTTCATGTGTTTTCCTAATTTGAGTATTTTTTAAAAATCTATGATAACAATATTTTTAGTATTATTTCTTAATTCTTAATTTTGCTAATTGTTTTGATTGGCCTACTAAATTACCTTTAGAGTCCCAAATTTCTCTATCCTCTTCTATATAATTATTTGTAATAAATTCTGTCTTAGCAACAACCTTTAAAGGTCCAGGCTCAGGTATATTTCTTATGTGAGATGTTAGTGTAATCGTTGGCACCCATCCCAATGTACCTAATTTATTAAAGATTGGTGGAGTCGTTGCATCTAAAAATAGAATAAGACCAAAAAGATCTACTAATCCACCATCCTTCCATCCCATATATAAGTTTAAAGTGGCTTTATTTTTTTCATTTGGGTTTTCCCACCATATTGAATCTGAACAATATTTTTTTTCTAAATTTTTATCTAGTTTAGGACTAAAGCCCTCTTTGTAAGGAATTTGAGTACATGTCTCATAATCTTCAAAATTAGGTTCACTTCTTAAAATTTCCTTAAGACCCTTCATTTTTGAAAAATCTGTAAAAGTAACTGTAGAAAAAATCTTCAAATTTCCTTTTTGTTTCAATGAAACATATGCACTTGAGGTGCTTTTAGTAGAAGCTAATTTTGATACTTCTATGTCTGCAGGTCCAAATTCCACTCGGTCTAAATAGTTAGCGGACAACACCAATGGATCCTTATGATCAAGGTGCTTGGAGCAAGCCTTTGCTAATAAAGACATAGAATATCCACCATTAGCAGTTTGCCCAATACTCCAATTATCTGAAATATTTGCTGTAAAATTCCCACTTGAGGTTTCAATTACTTTTATAGCATCTTCAAAGTTCTTAGAAATACTCATGTTAAGATTTAATTATAAATATTAATGACTCAAATTTCTTATTTTGACATAGGAGCAAACTTAACTCATGAATCATTTGATAAAGATTTCATGGATGTCATTGAAAAAGCCAAATTAAATAACATAAAAAAAATTTGTATAACAAGTACTTCAATAGAGGATACAAAGGTTTCTTTAAAATTATCAGAAAAAGATCGGAATTTCTTCATAACAACTTGCGGGATACATCCTCATTATGCTGATACATTTAGAGAGTCTAATATTGAGGAAATAAAAAAATTAAGCGAACATCCTCTTGTAAAAGCTATAGGAGAAACTGGGTTAGATTTTAATAGAAACTTCTCAACGAAAGAAAATCAAATCTTATGCTTTAATTCACAAATTGAAGTAGCTCAAGAACTTAACTTGCCGCTTTTTTTACATCAAAGAGATGCTCATAAAAACTTTATGGATTGTTTCAATAACATAGATCTTAAAGTAAACGCTGTGGTTCATTGTTTTACTGGAGATAAAAAAGAATTTTATGACTATCTTGACAAGGGTTTTTGGATTGGTTTTACAGGTTGGATTTGTGATCCCATTAGAGCAGAACACATGATTGATTTAATAACAAATATGCCGCTTGAAAAAATAATGATCGAAACGGACTCACCCTATTTATTACCTAAAAATCTTAAGGTTAAAGGAAGAAGAAACGAGCCAAAGTTTATTATTGAAGTTGCGAAGAAAATAGCTAAGTTACAAAATAAAAGTTTACAGGAAGTCACTCAAATTTTTTTTGATAACAGTCAAAGGTTCTTTCTTCTTTAGGCTTCAGAAATTATTTGTTTGGAGACTAAATCTGTAAATTTTTCATCTAACCCAATAGATGCCATGATTTCTTTGGTGTGCGTCCCTACTTTTACAGGAGGATGGCTTACTTCACTTTTTGAATAAGAAAATTTTGGTGCAGGAGATGGCTGAATTACATTATCCATATTAAAGAAGGAGTTTCTTTCAACATTATGCTCATGATTTATTGCTTCATTCATAGAAAGAACAGGAGCAAAACAAATATCAGTACCTTCCATTATTTGACACCATTCATCACGCGTCTTTTCTTTGAACCTGCTTTCTAAATTTTCTCGTAAAGCTGGCCATGAGTTTTTATCCATTTGGTTATTAAAAATATCTTCATCAATATTCATTTTTTCTTTCAATAATGAATAAAATTGAGGTTCTATTGAGCCTATAGAAACAAACTTACCATCTTTGCATTCATAACAACCATAAAAATGTGCAGCACCATCAAGCAGGTTAGAGTCCCTTGCATCTGTCCAAATACCAGAATTTAGCATCCCATACATCATGCTCATCAATAATGCCGAACCTTCAGTCATAGCAGCATCAATAACCTGTCCTTTTCCTTCTTTATTAACTGTATTTAAGGCTGCACATATTCCGAGAGCAAGTAACATTCCTCCTCCTCCAAAATCACCAATTAAATTTAAAGGTGGTGGTGGTGGTGCATCTTTCTTGCCAATTGCTCCAAGAACTCCGCTTAAAGCAATGTAATTAATATCGTGTCCTGCAGCATTAGCTAACGGTCCATTTTGACCCCAACCTGTCATCCTGCCAAAAATTAACTTAGGATTTATATTGAGAAGTTCATCTGGTCCAAGATTATTCTTTTCCATAACTCCTGGCCTAAAACCTTCGATTAAAACATCTGCGGACTTAATTAATTTTTTAATTATGTCTTGGCCTTCAGATTTTCTTATATCTACGGCTATTGATTTCTTTCCTCTAGAGGCAATATCTGCGCTAGAACCTTTTCCAGCTGCTGTAATTCTTTCTACAGAAATTACTTCTGCTCCCATATCAGCTAAAATCATTCCACAAAATGGTGCTGGACCAATACCAGCCATTTCAATTATTTTTATATTTTTAAGTGGACCCATCTATATTTCTCCCAAAAGGTTTTAAATGCCTGATTAGAACAGGTAATAACATTAATGCTGCAAGTATTGCTATGATCATAGAAAATGAAGTGAATATTCCAAAAAATACACTAGGATTAAAATTAGAACTAACCAAGATCATAAAACCCAACACAATAGTAAGAGATGTGTAAAACATTGCTCTACCGATTGTCGCATGACTATTTTTTATAGCTAAATCATAATTTTTTTGAAGCTCATATTCTTTTAAAAACCTGTGAACATAATGAATGGTGTTATCTACTCCAATCCCAATACTTATTGCTGCAACAGTTACTGTCATTATATCTATAGGTATTCCAGACCATCCTATTATTCCAAGCACACTAGCTGCAGATAATAGATTTGGAATCATTGCTATCAAAGCCATGTAAAAAGACCTGAATAATATAATAAACATTAAAAAAATCGCGCTAAATACAATAGTTAGACTCCCTATCAAAGATTGAAATAGGCTTTGGAGCAAATTATTATAAATCACAGAAATTCCTGATAAATAAAATTGATCTTCACTTAAATTAAAATTTTGAATTAAGTCATTTTTAACTTCATCAATTAGATTTTTTCTATTTAAGCCGTCCATAGACTCAATGACCCGTGCAGATAATCTTACTTGATTATCACCATCGGAAATGTAAGAACTTAATAATTGATTATTAATATCCTCAGGAAGAACTTTTCTTAAGAGAGCCAGCTCAAGATCATCTAATTTATCTCCCTTTGCTATTTCGGCTAATTTTATTGCACTTGAAACAGATAATACCTTTCCAATTTCTGGTCTACTTTCAAGATAATCGTGTATCTCTTCCAGATTTGAAAGATTTTGAGAATTAAACCAATAACCAAATTCTTCAGTTTCTAATCCAAAATCATCAAATTCTTCATCGAAATCGTCGATAGTTTCTGTATTAATCTTTGGTGCTGAAATAATTATATCTAGCGGTGCAGTTCCACCAAGTTTTTTATCAATTAAAGAAAGACCTTGGTAAATTTCTGTTGAAGATTTGAAATAATCAATGAACTTATTTTCAACACTTAATTTATTTATACCAATAAGAGCTAAAACCAAACCAAGTAGAGAGATTAATAGAATAACGTTTTTAAATCTAACTACCAAAGAGTTTATCCAAGTTGTTACCCCTGAGGAATAATCAACTTGAGTATCTTTTAAGTTTTTTTTCATTAATGAAGCTAAAGAACCAAAAAAGACAAAAGATACAATAAATGCGATAAAAATACTTAAAACCATCAATAAGCCAAAATCTATTATTGGTCTGATATCACTTATTATTAATGAAGCAAAGGCAACCATTGTAGTTAGAGCTGTATACAGGCAAGGTAGAAACATTTGGGAGAGTGTTTTCTTTAGTGCTTCGTTATGAGAGAGATCGTTAAATCTCGAGGTAATTTCTCTGTATCTAACAACTAAATGAACAGTCAAAGAAATACCAATAATCATTAGTAACGCAATGTAATTAGCGGAAACCACTGTCACTTTCCAGCCCATCCAGCTTATAAAGCCTGTGGTTAAAAGCGCAGATAAACAAGCAGAAATTAAAGGAATAACAACCCATCTGAACTGTCTAAATATTATTGAAAGAATTAAAACAAACATGAAGAAGACCGCAATACCAAAAGTTAAAAGGTCTTGCTGTATCATTTTGATAGTATCATGAGCAATCATTGCTCCACCGCCTAAGAAAATTTCTCCTTTATCTTTATAAAGATTAATAATATTCCTTACTTCTTTTATTAAAAATCCCTCGTTTAAAAGATTAATTTTCTTTTGCTCCTCGATCTTAAAATCAAGAATTTTAAGATTTTTTTTAAAGGTTTCTTCATCAATAGAGTTTTCTTGGTCTAATAAATCATATCTTTCAGAAATTAACTTTTGATATTCTCTATTTGGCTCTAAAGACATTTGGAATGCAATTGTTCGTAAATCCTCACTTATTAATAATCCTCGATACACCTCATTAGTTTCAAATTCATATTTTGCTTTTTTTAAATTTACATTTTCTGTTGATAATGTAACTACATTTTCAGCCAGTTCACTTATAGACTGATCAGAATACTTAAGAAGAGGAACATCAAATAAACTCAATACATTTTTTATACCAGAAATCTTTTTGAGATCTTCAACAAAATTTTTTAAAAGAAAAATAGTCTCATTGGTAAAAATATTTTGATTTGGAGTGAAGGCAATGACGAGAAAATCACTTGATCCATATTTTCTTGAGTTTTCTCGATAAATTTTAAGATCTGGATCATTATCAAGTAGCAAAGTATCTGATGAAGCATCTAATTGAAATTTAGGCAGCCCTATGAGACTTATCACGGATAATATAATTAAGAGAAAGATAAAAAATTTAGATTTATCTACTAGAAAATTGAATAAATTATTCATGATTTCTTCATATCAAATTGTTTTTGACGTTCAGCATATCTAATTCTATCTGAGTCTGATTTTTCGAAAAAACAATTATGGCAAGAAATACCTTTTTTATATTCACTTTTTTTTAAATCTGTTTCAGAAAGAGGTCTTCTGCAGGCATAACATTGTTTGTATTTTCCAGGTACCAAATCTTTTGTGACAGTCACTCTTTCGTCAAAAACAAAGCACTCTCCTTGCCAAGATGATTTATCTTCAGATTCTAAAAGAAAGTTTAATATCCCCCCTTGGAGTTGATAAATATCATTCATCCCTTCTTCTTCAAATGAATACAGTGCCTTTTCGCAACGTATTCCTCCAGTACAAAAAATACCTATTTTTTTATCCTGTAACTTATTTTTATTTTTTTTTAGAAAAGATTTGAATTCTCTAAAATTTTTTGTGTCCGGTGAAATTGAATTTTTAAAGGTGCCTACTTTGTTTTCATAATCATTTCTTACATCGATGATAATATTATTGGGATTTTTGATAAAAGTATGCCATTCAGAGGGGTTTAAGTATTTTCCATTATGCTCGTAAGATTTTCCATTAGTACCTGATGGCACCAATTCTTTTCTAATTTTTATTTTTAATCTTTTGAATGGAGATATATTTGAGAATGAAAACCGAAATACTAAATTACCAAGTAGCTTATTTAAATATAAATTTAAATCCTCCAATGCTTTGTCCTCATTGGATGAAACTGTTGCATTAATTCCTTCTGGAGTGAGAATAATAGTTCCTTTAATTTTTCTTTTGGTGCAATAATCTCTTAAACCATCTTCAAATTCTTGAAATTTGATAAATTCAAAACATTTATAAAAAGTTCCAATCTTGAACACAAGAAAACTCTGAGATTAATTAGATCCGCCCAAACAGTCAGGCGAGTCTGAACTAGATTGATTATTATAATCCCATTCAATTTTTGTAAAAGGATGGATTGCAATTGCATGAATAAGCTTCATCTCTTCACTAAGCACTTTGTATATTAATTGGTGTCTTTGTACAGGTCTCATGCTTTCAAATTCATCAGATACTACAGTTACCTTAAAATGTGACTCGGCTCCATCAGGAACATTGTGATTAGGGCTTTCGTTTATAACTTCTACAAAGAGGGTTGATATTTCAGTTTTTAATTTTTCTTCTATTTTATCTTTAATCATATTATTCAGGATTATCTACATAGTTTAATTCATTTAATTTCTCTTCATGACTTTCTTTAGTAGTTGTTACGAAAGATATCGTGAATAGTGATATTGCCCATAAAATTATTGATGCAGTCACTGCTGTTAGACCAAAGGTAAATAAAATTTCAGGATCAACTTTACCCGGGACTGCATTTTCTGGCCATGCTGCAAAAGTTAAAATCATGCCTGCTGCAAAGGCTCCTGCACCACTCATACATTTTTGTGCAAATGATCTTGCTGCCAGAAGAGTTCCTTCCATTCTTCTTCCAGTTTTGATTTCTACTTCTTCCACAGTATCCCAAACCATTGAATTGAGAGTTGTAAAAGAAATTACAGAAGTTGCAACGCCGATAAAATGGAAAACCAAAACTCCAGCAAGAACAATAGGCGATCCATTTTCAGGTAATAAGCCTAATAACCTTAAAACAATTATGCCGTTTTCTACTGTTAACGAAATTGCGAATAAGACTAATGCTCCATTTTTCTTGCCAAACTTATTTGCTAAAAAAGGAGAAACAACTATACCAGCAAGGGGAGCTAAAAATAAGCTTAATCCGATTGTGAGTATATTAAGAGGAGTAAATTCCCAAAAGAAGCTGTAGTAATAAAGTGTTAAATTGGTAGCAATTCCACTTGCTACTCCCATCATAATCATAGCTATGAATAAAATTATATAATTTCTACTAACGGTCATAGTTTCATATAATTCTTTGAAAATTATTCCTATGGTTTTCCTTTCAATTTCCGGTGCATGAAGGTCTTTTATGTGCCTATGTGTACCTGTAGCAGTTACCACAATAGCAATGAACATTATTGGGCTACAGACAAGGCCATAAGTTATCCATGTATCTGCTACGAATCTTGCGTCTTGAGTGCCTGTCAGAGTGCTGTATACAACAAATATCCATAAAGAATTCCAAACTGCTAATCCTCCCCACCAGCCAAACCAATATCGATAAGATAAAAGAGAACTTCTTTCGACATAGTCTTTAGAAAGTTCTGGTCCTAAAGCATTACTTGGAATTTCATAGATTGTAATTGCTGTTCTTATAAAAGCGCCCACTATTAACAAAAACCAAAATAATTCCATTTGATTCATATTCTCTGGAGGATCCCAAATTAAAAAAAAGGATACTGCAACAGGAATGGCTGAACCGTACATCCAAGGATGTCTTCGTCCCCATTTTGATTGTGTTTTATCGGAGAAATATCCAATTAGCGGATCTGATATAGCATCAATCACAAGCATCAATAATATTGCTAATCCTGCAAGATTAGGTGCTAATCCAAAAACTTGAACATATACAAACAATAAAAAATAATTAAAGGCATTATCTTTTATTCCATAAGCAAGAGATCCAAATCCATAAAAAAATTTGGTTAGGAAAGGCAATTTCTCTCTCATTTAATTAATCTAGAAAATTAGAAAATAAGTATTACATACTTCTACAAAATTTTAACTGTTGAAGCTGTAAAGTTTTATTTAGGAATTATTGATAGTTTATGTATATTGGAGATGACCACGCTCTTTCTTCCGACATCATCGTGCAATTATCTTCTCTAGAAGTTTTATAATTTCCATAACAAATATTAACTTTTTTACAGTTACCTAGTTCATCGAAATCACATCTTAAGTTACCTGCATTTATTCTAAGAGAAGGTTCTTCAATTGCTCTGACGTAATAAACTGAGTCTCTTTTATCTGAAGAGTACTCCTCATCCGAAAAACGAACTCGACAACCATTTCTTTCTTTAGGGCAATCTATTGTTTTCCAAGGATCCATAATCAACTTATCGATATCCTCGTTATCTGAATTCTGTGGAGTGATTTTTATTACTTCAATTCTGGTAATTATATTTCTCTGTTCTGAGGGGTTATAACATTCGTTTTTACATAAAGTTTTGATTTTTTCACTAGAAAGATTTCCCAGCTTATAATCAGGACAGCCTGGTTTTTGCTTAAACGATCCCAGAGCTTTTACTTCAAAAACTGGATTTTCTTTTTTTGAAATTTCAGTTCCCATAGGAAGAGTTTCAGTTGTATCGATCAAGTTGAACCAAAGTAGAATTCTTGGTCCACTCGTAGCATAGGTTTCCCTTCTTTTAAAACTATCCCAAATCCCCTCTCTTGATCTGTTTTCAACATGTACTGCAGCTAACCCACCTGTTGTAAAAAATGAGGACTGTCTTATTGGTTCCCATAAAGAAAAAGGATCTGGGATGTCGAGTTCTTCTAGATTTACCTTTCTAGGTTGATCTGATTTTTCTTCTTGAGGGGTTAAATTATCTTCAACAAATTTAAAAGCTGGACCATTTGCTTCGGTTGTTACCATTCTATCTACCGGTTTGTAACCCGTTCCTGGTCTTGATCGATGATTATCACTTGATGCAATAAAACCAAATTTAAATCTTTGTTCTTTTCCGTCTTTAGAATTTCTTAAAGCTAAAGCATATTGAGCTGAACCTCTAGGTCTATAATTGAAAGCTGGAATAAAACAATCTTTACACTGTCCAGAGTCTAACCACTCTTCCGGAGTGATGCCTTTAACAGCAAACTTTCCAGATAAACCGCCTTCAATATATAACTGTCTTGCCAAAGCTGCTCTTTTGTCACAGATTGCTTCACTATTTTGATTTTCTAGACATCTTTCCTTAATAATTTCTCCAGCTTGCCAACATGAGGGTAGATAATTTTCCGAAGGTTCTGGACAGAATTGCACGTTATTTTCTGAAAGACTAGCAGTCCAAGGTCGATATTCTTCAGAATTTCCATGGCCCGACATAATTTCAAAAGAAATTTGTTTTTCAGAATTATTATGCTCATTAGACAATTGTTTGTCCCAGCTTGACTCGCTAGGCGTATAAAAACCCCAAGTATTTCCATGAGGTATGACAATAGAGTCGGATTGTATTTTATCTAATGCAACGAAAAGATCTTTTGGAGTTAATGCTGAAAAGTAACAAGAATTTTCAGGATTATAAAAATCATTATCACAATCTTCAGTTTTAACTATATGCTCACTAAATGTAATTAAATCTGCATATCTATTTCTGTTTTTAAAATCAACTAACGCCATAGACAACATATTCGATCTCACAACGGGGAGCCTTTCTACGCTTCGCATTCCATCAGTTGCAACACCGCCTGAGCCAATAGGCATTACTGGCAGAGACTCTTCATCTGTTTCCAAAAACATTACATTTTTATGTCCATAATGGTTTTCCTTGTCAGGGTCTATTTGAGTCCATTCGAAACCGAGAAAGGATATTAAATCAGGAGTTTCGCTATTTTCATGAATCGCATTACATTGTCTAATAGCTTTTTTTGCTTCCATCCATTTTGAAGGAGTAGCAGCTTCTGCATGATCAGAAATGACCCAAAAATCCAATGCGGAGCAAAATCTTGCATAATCACAAGCATCTGATACAGGATGAGGACCTTCTCCATTATTCAAAGGTAAACTCCATAAAAACGCATCTGAAGAATATGTTGAGTGAACGTGCGTATCGCCAAAAAGAATTTGTTTATTAGATGGGTTGTGCTCAAGCTGAGATTGTATCTTTTTGGACAATAAGTCCTTTGGATAAGTAGAATTTACATTGGGCTCAGCATTTTCAAGAACCCCAAAAAAACCAAAGTAAAAGGCCAATAAATAGATGCCAATGATTGAAGCAATGGCAAATATGGTTCCAAAAAACCAAAAAGTAACTTTTAAAAATAAATTCAATGTCTTCTCCGATTTACTTCATCTTCTGATTTGTTGATAAAATCTGCCATAACATTGTCATTTCGTTTAAACGAAAATTCCTTAGAATTTCTTTCAAAAACTTGCCATGATGATGTGTTTTGTTCGTGAAATAATTTTATATTTCTGTTTTTAAAAAAAGGTATTAAGATCATTCCTGCTAAAAAACCTCCGATGTGAGCAAAATAAGCTGTGCCTCCATCCATATCTATTGATCCAGGAATACTAAAGAATTGCAAAACAAGCCAAAAACCCAAAACCAAAAAAGCAGGTACTCTTATCATTTGAATAATTATGATAATAAATACCAAACACTTTACATTAGCTCTTGGAAATAACATTAAATAGGCTCCCAAAACACCTGCTATTGCTCCGCTTGCACCAACCATTGGAATTTGAGATGTTGGATCAACAAGTCCCTGACACAGTGCAGCAATTGTTCCGCAAAGAAGATAAAAGATAATAAATTTTAAAGTCCCCATAGAGTCTTCTACGTTGTCACCAAAAATCCATAAATAAAGCATATTGCCAGCGATGTGGAATAAACCTCCATGAAGAAACATAGAAGTATAAATAGTAAAAGAAGAATAATTGGAAAAAAAATCAGCAGGAATAAAACCAAAATTATAAAAAATCGAGGGATTCATTTGGCTTAGATATTGAAGAACAAATACAAAACTACAAAGCCCAATTAAGAAGTAAGTCACATAGGGAGTTGAAGAACTTGGATTATCATCCGATATCGGAAAAAACATTTTAGTAGCCTAAATCTTTAACAGCAGACTCGTATTCGTCTCTTGTAATTGTATAAAAATAAATAAAAGTAAGTCCGCCTATGTTCAAAATTGGACCAATAATGCAAATAAATAAAACTAAATTGTTAACTGGCTCTTTCATCTCTTGAATGGTTGCTTCCGTATTACTAAAACCTAAGAATTGAAGGACAAAACCGAGAATAAATACTCCTAAACCAGAAAATACTTTTTGAAATAACCCTGGTCCAGCAAGGAATAAACCTTCGTCTCTTCTTCCAGTTTTTTTTTGAGAATCTTCAACTACATCAAAAACCATGGAAATTAAAATCACCCAGCCCATCACAGATAAAATGTCAGTAATGCATTGATGTGAAATCATAATCCACCATAATGCGTTAGATCCATTGCTAGGAAAAGTTTGAGCATCAAATAGTGGATCTATCAATCTTAACGTAAAAGGAATATACGAAATCAATACAGTAGCTGTTAAAGCAAAAAGAGCGATATTCTTTTTTTCTCTTCCTTGAGAAATCACAACTGCAATAATTGCGCCAATAATTGCTGAAAGGCCTCCGGCTAGCGGAAATATTGATATATCTGAAGGTGTCCATTCCCAGAAATAAATACTTATATAATTTCCTACCCCGGTATTTAGACCTAAGAATAATGCATAAAGACAGCCTCCAAAAAAAATCATAAGCCATGACTTGTTAGATAATGTTTCTATGACTTCTGAGAAAACTTGTTTTACATCAATATTTAAACTTTCAGGTACAACATGAAGATCTTTAATATGTTTGTGAGTACTGGAAGCTGCTATAAAACCAAGCACCAAGGTAACAAAGCCGGCAAAATAAGCTAATTTTTCATAACCTTCTGGATTTAAGTATGCTCTTGATCCCATATAGCCCGCTGTTTCTGGAAGAAAAAACTCCAACATTACATAACCAATAAGAATTGCTCCTCCATAACCAAAAAATAAACCCATAGCGTTTAAAGTATTTCTGCGATCATAATCTTTTGTTAGCTCTGGGCCTAAAGCAGCTCTTGGGGTTTCAAAAAAAGTAATTGCTAGCCTTATGCATACTGTCAAAGTTAATAATTTTAAAAATAAATACGTTTGATCGTAAGATGAGGGTGGAACAAAGAGTAGCCATATACAGAACGCTAAAGGAAAAATACTCGCATAAATGAAAGGATGTCTCCTACCTAATTTTGATTTGAATCTGTCTGACCAAACGCCGACTAAAGGATCAGAGATAGCATCAAAAAAAAGAGAGATACCAAGAGCAATAGATGCTAGATATGGTTCCAAGCCTAAAACTTGATTGTAATAAAGTAATACCCATGTACCGAAAATTACATTTTTAATTCCTACGACGCCGGAACCGGCTGAATGTAAAAAAAGTGTTCCGTTAGAAACATTTATGTTCTTGTTTTCTGTCATTTAAAAATTTTTAAAAATAATATACTCTAAGTAAAAACAATTATGCACTATTACTGGGGGTGAAAACATGGGAGTTCTAAATAATAAAGTAGCAATAATTACAGGAGCTGGTAGAGGTATTGGCATGGAGACAGCTTTGTTATTTGCTAAGGAAGGAGCAAAAGTTGTTGTTAATGATTTAGGAGCTAATCCTGATGGCTCAGGCCATGAAAAGATAGCTGATGAAGTTGTTGCTAATATAAAAGATTTTGGTGGAGATGCAGTTGCAAATTATGACTCTGTAGACTCATATGAAGGTGGAATTAATATTTTTAATACAGCAATGGATGCGTTTGGTGAGGTCGATATTGTTATCAATAATGCAGGAATTTTAAGAGATAAAACTTTATTCAATATGGAAGAGTCCGATTGGGATGCAATTATGGCTGTTCACTTAAAAGGTCACTTCAATTGCACTCAACCTTTTGTTAGGTACATTAGAGAAACCAATAGACTGAATTGTAGAATAATTAATATGTCTTCGGTTTCTGGACTTATTGGAAACTTTGGACAGACTAACTATGGAGCAGCTAAGGCTGGAATAGCAGGTTTTAGTCGTTCGTTGTCCATGGAAATGGCGAAGTATAAATGTACTGTTAATACAATTTCTCCAGGAGCAGCAACGAGACTAACTATTGATTTGATGAAAGCAGCCGGAAGAGAGGTTGATCCAAATGATTGGACTCAAGGGCCACAACAAATTGCGCCCATCATTGCATGGATATGTTCCGATGAAGCTAGTGAAATTACCAATCAGATATTTCACGTGTCTTCTGGAACGGTAGGCATTATGCAACAACCAGCGGTAATAAAATCTTTTAAGAGCGAGAACCTTTGGTCTATGGAGCAATTGAATCAAGTGATGCCAGAATTAATCGAGGCTAAACAAACTCACGATAAAGAAGTTGAAGAAAAAGGTAAGCCTTCGTAATTAAGCTTCCGCTTTATAAATAGATTTTTTTGTTTGGGATAAGACGTTTTTAAGCATCGGCATGAAAGTTTCTATAGGAAGACTTTCATAATCTGGATCAAATGAATTTTGATCGTACTTAGCACAAAACTCGACACAATCTTTCCAGTGTTCATTGTCTTTAAATTTATCTCTCATGTGTCTATCAAGACCAAGAAAATGAAAAAAGTAGTAACCTTGAAAAATTCCATGATGTTTCAAAATCCAATAATTTTTTTCAGAAATATAAGGTTCTAATAAAGTAGCGGCAAAATCTGCATGATTGGCAGGAGCTAAAATATCACCTATGTCATGCAAAAGAGCACAAACAACATATTCCTCATCTCTACCGTCACGATAGGCTCTAGATGCAGTTTGTAAACAATGCTCATATCTATCTACTGCGAAACCACCAAAATCATCCTTTAACATATTCAGGTGTTCAATAATTCTTTCGGGAAGATTTTCTGAATGAACCATTGCAGCTTCCACTATAGGTACATAGTCTTCTTGAGTACCTTGAGTCATTTTGGTAAACGTTGCTTTTTTCATATAGCTATTTTCTCTAAATTTTTATCTTCATTCAAATCTTTTTATGCAAATAATTCTCATTGTTATCTTATTTCTCATCAAGAGAAATAGATGATTTAACTGATAAGATTCATTGAAAAAGGAGTTTAAAATGCAAAATGAATTAGATTTAAAACAAGTTTGTACGACTTTAAATGAAATAATGGAGTATGAACTTGCAGGTGTAGTTAGATATACGCACTCTGCTTTGATGGTAGTTGGACCTCATAGAATACCCATAGTAAGTTTCTTACAGGAGCAGGCAAATGAGTCACTTCAACATGCTCAACAAGCCGGAGAACTTCTGACTGGGTTAGACGGACATCCTAGTCAAAAAATAGCTAAGATTGTTGAGACCAATAATCACTCTATAAAGGATATTTTAGAAGAGAGTTTGGAACACGAACTTCATGCTTTAGGTTTGTATAAAAAACTTCTCGCAATGGTTGAAGGTGCATCCATATATTTAGAGGAATACACTAGAGATCTAATTGGCCAAGAAGAACAACATCAACTTGAGTTGAGAAAAATGTTGAAGGATTTTAGCTAGAGTCTTGAAGTTTTCTTTTGTACCAATCCAAATAGGTTCCACTAACTGAAGAAAACTCTTTTAACTCAGATAGCTTCATCAAATGATTGTAGGTTTTAGGATATTCTGAAACAAAATTTTCTGAAACAAGTGGAAAACCTTTTTCTTTTAAACCATCTTCGTAATGTCCTTCTCTTAAAAATTGAGAAAAATCACAAAAAAATGAGATATCTATAATAGTTAAATGATTAAAACCAATATATTTAGTATGGTTTAAAGACTCTTCAATTCCGTTTAGAAAAAATTCATAAGCTGATTTCATCCTTTTATATAAAGCTTCATTCATATCTTCAAGACCAAATAAATATTCTTGATGTTCTCTGGAAAAAACAAGTCCTGAGTCTAAAAAACTATCTACTCTTGAGGCTTCAAAAGAATTTTTTCCATACAAATTATTTGTATCATCTTGTCTAGCAATAGCTCTTAAAATACTATTTGACTCAAATATTCCTATTTTCCCATCTGGGCTAAATGCTGCTGGAACCGTTCCAAAAGGAATTAATTCTATAAAGTCATCGGTTTTATATAACGCTGTACTAAATCCCCTCTTACCAATTCTTTCAAATTTCTTTAATTTTTTTTTATCAGCATCTGATATTTTTTTTGGCATACTGTCCCAAAGCCAATTAGGAATCTCAGATGGTTTGTCACCAATAATCTCAATTGGTATGTCAGCAATCTTTGCAGCAATCTCTGCTTTCCAAACTCTTGGGTTTGGCAGATAAGAAAAGATCTTTAGTCCCTTTTCCATAGACTCTATCTAAATTAATGAGATGAACCTTGACCACATCCAAATTACAATTATCCAACTTGGCAGCCATAACAAAGCTCTTAAAGGCATATCTCCGATAAAACCATTGATAAAGATGTGATACAAAGAATGAGCTACTCTAAGGCCTACAAACCAATATGCCAAAAGTATGAAATAAGCATCTACTTTTCCAGAAACGTACAAAACAACACAAATTGCGTAAAACAGAATAGGAAATTCAAAAAGATTTATTAAATTTCTATCTGCTTGTTTAGTTATTTGTGCTGCAGATGCAGGCAAAGGAATTTTCATCAGCTCACTTCCGGTATGACTTTTATCAACCAATACGTTTTTAAATCTTATTAACGTACTTAACAAAAATACAGATGCTGTAAGTAAGACCATGTAATACATAGGTATAAAAATTTCAGCGTTCATTTATTTCTCCCAACAAATTTTATTCGTTATCTTGTTCTCGAGCTCTTAATTTTTCAAGGCTTAATTTATCTTTTAAGCTCATTAAATATGCAGCGCCAGCAAGAATAATTACTGCCGATGCTTCGGCTATAATCATCAGAGCATCCATTTCTTTATTTTGCATTACTATCAAACGACATAAGGCTGTGATTGCAATGATGATTGGTAAAGTCACAGGAATCCTTGAAGTTGAGTAAAAAGCACCAACCATGCCAAGTATCTCTGCATAAATGAATAACATGAATAAGTCAGGCAAAGTAATTTGCCTTGATAAAAACATTTCATAACAATACAAAGCTGCAGCAATGCAAGTTGATATACCAATAATTGCTAGCAAAACTTTTTCACTAGCGATAGTAGTCCAGTGAAGTCCTTTGTTCACTGATTTATCATTAAGTTTTTTAAACATAAAATAAGTTTATCTAGTTCTAAACTTCTAGCAAATAAAAATTATATTGAATTATTATTATCATGAATTTATCAAGAGTTAAAACTATGGGATTTAAAATAAAAAAATGTATGAAAAAGCTAGTCAAGAAAAATTAGATTTTATCCAAAAAGGAATAAAAGATTACTCTTCGCAAAGAAATTATGATTTTGGTCCTAAATCTAGAGAAAATATTTCAAATTTATCAAAGTATATTTCTCATAGAATTATTAATGAATACGATCTCATCAGAGAAATTCTTTCTGAATACAATCTTCAGAAAGTAGATAAATTCATACAAGAGATCTTTTGGCGCGTTTATTGGAAAGGTTGGCTAGAACATAGGCCTCAAGTTTGGAGAGATTTTGTCGACTCTAGTCCTACTTATTCTGAAGAAGATTATAAGAAAGCAATTAATGGTGAAACTGGAATTGAGTGTTTCGATGATTGGGTGAAGGAATTGAAAACAGAAAACTACTTACATAATCACACTAGAATGTGGTTTGCGAGTATTTGGATATTTACTTTAAATTTACCATGGGAGCTTGGTGCAAGATTTTTCATGAAACATTTATTTGATGGTGATGCTGCATCAAATACTTTAAGTTGGAGGTGGGTAGCAGGGATTCAGACGCAAGGTAAAAATTATTTAGCACGTGAATCTAATATAAGAAAATTTACTAATCAGAGATATATGAATACTTCTCTCAATGAAAACGCCCTGCCCTTAGAAAATCCTAAAATTTATTCTTTACAGGAAGTTAGGCACTTACAAACTAAACAGAAATATAAAAATTTAGTTTTATTTGAGACTAATCTAAATGTTGATGAACGTTATTCTTTTTTTAAAAATTATGAAAATATTTTTATGGTATTACTTGATAATAAAAATAGAAACATAAAGTTAGATGAAAAAGTCCTTAATTTTAAGAAAACCCTGCAAGAGGCGTTTGCAAATAAAATATCTAACTCCCAAATAATTGATGAAGATACTTTCATGTCATTAAATCCTCAATTTGATGTGTTATATCCATCCATTGGAGAAAATATGGATTTCCTGGATCGAGAATTTAAAGATGTTGATAAATTGCATTTTATAGGTTTAAAAGAGGATATTTATTGTTGGCAATTCTCAAAAAAAGGTTTTTTTAATTTTAAAAAAAATATACCCGAGGTGATAAATTACTTGCTTCATGAAAATGATTTATTTAATTAAATAAGTAATTTACTTTTTATGTATACAAATAAATATTCCCAAAACATCAAAATTAATAATCCAGACAAATATAATTTGACTGAAAATATAGTTTGGTCTTCGCCACAAGGTTTTGACTTAACAATGGATATATATTCTCAAAAAAATATTTCTGTCCATTGCCCTGTCGTCGTGATGTTTCATGGAGGGGGTTTTTTAATAAGAAGAAAAGAAATCCTCAACAATATGGCTCAATACATTGCATCCAATCATAATTATGTAGTCTGTAATGTAAATTATCGATTACTTAAAGATCAAGGTAACACTGTTCTCTTTAATGATTTAATTGGAGATGCTTTTGGCTCTATTTTATGGATCAAGGAAAATATTCATAAATATAATGGCGATAAAGAAAAAATTGGAATTACAGGTGATAGTGCGGGAGCCTGCATCTGTGCCATGATCCTTAATCTAGGAAATAAAATAGGCAAAAAAGAAGACTTTGATAAAGACTATGCTTTTGAGCCTACTTACCTTCCCGAAAACTTATCTTTAGAAGAAGTTTCTAAAAAAAATCTCTTAGATGTTAAAGCAGCTGTTTTAAGTTACGGAGCTTATGATTTATATAAATTTGCCCTTCAAAATTTTGAAACTTACAAAAATATTTTTTGGTGGCTTGCCTTAGCTAAACCAAGAGGTGTATTAGGTAAAAAATTTAATCCTCTTGATCATCCTGATATTTATAAAGCAATTTCACCAATCTATAATATTCCAGATTCTTCAGAACGAAATTTACCTCCACAACTTTTAACGGCTGCGACTAAAGATCGAATAACGCCTGTGAAGATGATCAAAGGATATGTAAAGACCCTTCAAGAAAAAAATCAAGAATGTGAATTCTGGGAACATTTGAACAGAAATCATGCCTATCTAGACTCAGGTAGAACATTGATTTCTGGAAATGACTTCATAAAAGATGGTATTCCTGCATTGAAAGTTATGATGAATTTTTTTGATAAACATCTTTAAAATATTAAATTCTTTTTTTGTTTACAAATTTTTTTTTCAGTTTAAAATACCTGAAATCGTGATTTGATCCTATTGCCGCGATTTAAAAGAAAGAGCTAAAACGGAACCTTTAAATTCCCAGGATTTAACTTTAATAAACGGAGTTTTCTATGAAAACATTCTATGTAAACGTTCGTTATTTGATAGTTCCTGTCATGACAGTTTTAACTATTTACGGACTCTTCTTAGGAGGTATTTATGCTTGGACCGGAGTTTTTCTTTTTGGTCTTAATATCATATTAGATACCGCAACTAAAAATATTCATTTAAGAGCAGATTTTGACGAAAATGGTAATTCCTTTGGAATTAAAACGTTTCAATACATTGTGATGTATTTAATGTTTCCAATTTTCATTGTCCTACAATGTGCTTTAGCTTGGAATTTATACCAATTTACAACCTCTAGTACTGTAGCTGTTGAAACGCTCGTTGGAGCAATTCTTTCAACAGGGTTGTGGGCTGGCCTAGGAATTATCTATGGACACGAGTTATCTCATAACAAAAGAGAAGGTTTTTCTGTATCCAGAGCCATCATGGCTCTCAGTGGTGCCTCACACTTTACTTATGCCCATGTCTATCAACATCATTTAGAGCTGGGTCATCAAAACGATCCGGCTACAGCTCCAAGAGGAAGAAATGTCTATTGGCACACATGGCTATCTCATTTCGGTCAATCTAAGTTTTCTTTTGATTTAGAAAAACAAAAACTAGAAAGACATAACAAATCTTTTTTTTCTTTAGACAACAAATGGATATTGGGTTATTTGTATAGCCTGCCTTCAATCATTCTGTTTGTCTGGTCCGGAGGAATAATCGGTATTCTTGCCCTTGTTGTGGTTTGGAGTATTTCTAATTTTCTTTTAGAAGCTTTAAATTTCATGGGTCATTACGGGCTTATACGTGAAGCTGGCAAGCCAGTTGAGCACAAACATTCATGGGATAACGATAATCTATTCACCAGTTGGTTTTTTATTGAAATTGGAAGACAAGGAGATCACCACGTTCGTGGAGAAACTTATTTTTGGGAATTAGATGAAGTGGGAGCGCCTAATTATGAAATTGGTTATTTCACTTTATTTTTGTTGACTCTAATTCCACCAGTATTTAGAAAATATACACAAAAATATCTTGACGAATGGGATCGTAATCAGGCTTCTGAAGCTGAAAAGCAGATTGCTAAAGATTATTACGAAGATACTAAACACTTATCGAACAATATTTTAGTTGTTTAATGTTTGGTCTTTTTAAGAAAAATAAAAGTTTTACTGCAAAACTTGTTGATTACAATCAAGAGTTTGTTGTTGAGCCGGGTGACTCACTTCTCACTGGTGCATTAAAGGCGGGTTTGCCCTGGCCTAAAAAATGTCAGGTTGGAAGTTGCGGTACTTGCAAATGCAAAATTATTGATGGCAAGACAAGAGCTGAAATAGATTTCTCTTACGTATTAAGTCCTGATGAGCTGAACGATGGTTATGCTTTAGCTTGTCAGACTTCATTGAAATCAGATATCTCGGTTGCAGTTAATTTAATCGATTAAAGGAGAATATTATGGAAAGCATTAAAGCAATTAGTTTAATGGTGCTTTGGACCGTATTGAGTTTATATGCTCTTTATTTCTTGGGTGCTTTTGAAAACTTTAGAAACCCCTTTTTAATAGTTCCAATTTCCCTTTCTTTGTTAGGTATACATATGATTAATATGTTTATCTTCTTCAAAGTTGGTGGAAATAAACCTTATGAGTGGAAGAAGTTGAACTAATTTTTTGAAGGGAACATCTTTTCTCTCCCAAAAAAAATAGGTGTTCCCTTCTTCTTATTCTAAGAAACTTACCGCATCCAGATGCAAAGCTTGCCAACCAGATCTTTCTGCCATAACAGCAAACATCTCGTCTCCTCGCTCTGTTCTTTCAACAATCATGGCAGACATAACAGCCATTAAAAAACCCACAAATGAACCACGACGATAGTCATTCCACGCCATTTCGAAAGAGTAAGAGTTATCTTTACCCAATAAGTCGTGATAATCCTTTACCAAAACTTCCTCAGCTTTAGCTCGGTTACTTGGGTCTGCAAAACTCGTTGATATACAATAAGCGACATCATTCAAAGGCAACCCTACAGCAGCAGTTTGCCAATCTAAGAGTATTGCCCTGTTGTCTTTATCCGCAAAGAGAATATTGTCTAATCTTAAATCACCTTGAACTAAAGTCATGGGTCCTTCTTTGACTTCAGCGTACTTATCATAATTTGCAAGCAAAATATCACCCATTTCAAAGATATCTTTAGAAATTCTACCTTTGTATCTTCTCTTCCATTCTGGGTAAACAGCTGGAAGTAAATCTGCAACAAAATTTTTTCTCTCTTCGCTAACTCCATAAGTAAGCCATGGGTAATTTAAAAGTTTCTCTTCGTTCCAATAAGTTTTATGCAGAGCTGCTGCTTCTTTTAAAATCATTGAAACTTCATTTAATGAGCAGCCTTCCATTTGCGATATTTGCTTGGCAGGATACATGTCCTCTAAAAGCAATATTCCGTCTCCAGTTTTAGAGTCATAATCAGATAAATAAAATTCAGGAACTCTAGCCAGACATCTTTTAGATAAATATTTATAGAATGAGGTTTCAATTTCATAAAGGTGTAAATTTCTAGCTGTATCTCGACTTGATTGATCTTCTGCTGGACATTTAGCTATGAATGAGGGTGGATAATTAATATTATTGTTCCAATCAATATTGACTCGATAGCAATCACCGACTTGACCAGCACCTACCGGTTGATAAGTATATCCTTTAATGTTTGACTCTGATGTCTTAAAAAGTTCAGCTATAAATTTTATTGAAAATTGATCTGGATGCTTGATCATTAATATTTAACTCTTTGGAATTAATTTTTATTAGAGTCGTCTAAAGTTTTTTTAATTGCATTCATATCTGATTTGCCTTTAGCAGAATTGCCGAATATTACTAAGGCAAGAATTACAAATGGCAAGGAGATTAATATTCCATTGAAAAGAGGAACTTCGGTACCCTCGTAATCAAACAACCCAAAAAAAGACATTGCAAATTCCCAAATAATTATAAATAAAATCCAAAAGAGATATTTCATAAAGTGAGTATAAAACTTGCTTTAAATTTATAAAATAAATTTATAAACTGTAAATTCAGACAAAAAGGAGATTTTTATGGGATATGCTTTTAAAAATGATAAATTCTTGGATGGTTCCAAAACCGTTGCAACAATTAAGAGGGACAAAATTTGTGAAGGCTACACATCTAGGGCAGTTTGCAATATACGAGATGACAAAGTCAGAGAGAAAACTGGATCTACAACAGTATGCAATGTCAGAAATGGAGACATCCGAAAGACAAACGGTTCTTCAAGAATGGAATACATTAAAAATGTCAGAAAACAAGTAAAAAATTCAGATGCTGTTTCTGATGCTTATCTTGCTGGTTTTTGGTATTACTTTATCAAATAAAGGTTATTAAAAAACTTTAACAAAGCCGATTAAGATTTTAATTTTTTAACTATATCTTTAGTTTGTTCATCTAAATTATTTTGAATGCTTTCCACAAGTAGAGATGCTACAAATGACATTTCTGCAAGAGGTTCAACCGAGTTAGAAGTATGACTCACAGCCTGACATAAACTCCCCATTCCTTCAGATATATAATTAAGTTTTTTTTCAATATCTTTTTCTCTTTTGGCAGAATCAAAATACCTTTTTGCATCATTAGATTTACTACTAGCTTTATTAGACTCTGATACAGCTCTTCTTTTGTAACCGTTTGCAGCTACTGCTCTTATTGCCCATCTCAACATATTAATTTACTCCTAATTTTTTTAATTTATAAAACAAATATAAACTATCTACAAATATTTTTAATTAAAGTAATTTATTTAGCAAAATGACGATATATAACTAAATATTCTAGGTTTTATGGAATAAGGCTTTCAGGGTGTGACCAAAAGTGTGACCAAAAATTTAAGACAAGACAGGTAGAAAATGTACCTACCTTGTAAGCCTTATATTTATTGGGTTTCTTTGATGGAGCTATGCGGGATCGAACTACCGACCTCTTACATGCCATTGAATTCTCTTTAAGAAATACAATTGTAGTAAATAAAACTACAGATCCTTCCATCCAACAAGAAAGCCATCTTCAAAAGTCATTTCATATTTATATGTGGGATTGCCTAATTTGTTTGTTCCGGTCTGTATGTATTTACCTGTAACTTTAGTAGTTTTTTTTGTAACTGTTTCCTTGGGATCGAAAAACTCTCCATAGATGAAATCTACATGTCTTTTAGGCATTCCCATAGAATGCTTTTTACTTAAAAAAGCTGAAGATATTTTTTCCTGTTCTTGTTCATCAGGTATTAACTTTGCGATGTCATCCAAAAATCCTTGAATAATCTCCCGCTCTACTTGTTCCAATCTCTCTCTTTCTTCTTGTTCTTTTTTAATTCGCATCTCTCCTTTTTGCCTCTCAACTCTTTCTTTTTGTGCTGCAGCAGCGTCTTCACTTCTTTTTTTTGCAGCTTTCTCTTCTTTAGCTTCTTTACCAAAAAATTTTAAAAATACCCAAGTCCAAAAAGATACAGTACCTACTACGATAAGTATTGCTTCTACAGCTGCTAATGGTGACTCAGGATTTATATCTCCTGTTGCTGAGAATAGTGGTAAGAAAGCAAAGAGAACTGCTGAGATCAAGAAAGTCCAAAACCAAGTTTTTCTAGATTTGAAATTCATATTTTTAATTAAATCTTTTTTTAATGATAAAAGAAAATAGATTTAAGTGATAAAAAAATATTTCAATGATTGTAGCGAACACAATTGCTTAAAGGATTTCTTTAGGAATAAACATAATTAATTAAGGAACAATCATTTCTGAAGAACTTTTAAAATCTAAGCAAAACCTAAATATAGCCATCTCATCATCATGTGATAATTCTTTAGTAAATTTGGTTCTTTCTTTTAAATTACATTCAGCATAAGAACCATATTCAGCACAACCAACTAAGGCAATAAGTAAGATTAGAGCTAAGAGTTTTTTCATTTGTTTAATCATCGTCAAATACTTTGGTGGAGCTAGGCGGGATCGAACCGCCGACCTCTTGCATGCCATGCAAGCGCTCTCCCAGCTGAGCTATAGCCCCAAAACTAAATGTCCAACTCAACAAATCTTTGATCTTCTTTGTCATCAGAATATATATCTAAAAGCCATTCGTAGGCATTTTTAAACTCTTCTGAATTTTTATCAGCAGTTTTATATATTTTTATATTTAAATCTACTTCTTTTCTCGTTATGAACTTATCTTTGTTATCAATATTTTCTCTCATCTCCACCAAATCATTCACAATAAAGTTTAAGGTATCAGTAGAAAAAAGATCTGATTGACCCACTCCACTTAACCACTCTGGAAATCCAGGATGTCCTTTATATGATTTATTTTCAACATCAAATGTATGAAGTTTTCTTCTGTGAGGACATCTCATTTCTGATTTTTTTAAATATAGTTGTTTATTTTCATACTTAGGATTTTTTAAGAAAATGATTTCCATCATTGACTTACCTTCCTTATTGAAAAAAGCTCTCAGATGTAATAGTTTTTTAGTTTTGTAATAAAGAGAAATAGCTCCAGAATATTTAAAGACAAAATCAGAAGAGTGATCCTTCAAAGATTTAGATTGATCAAAGTCTAGGACATTATAATTTTCTTTCAAAAAGTTCACGTATCGACGAGTATTGTCTTTATCTGTGTCAGCAGTTGCTCTATTCTCTAACCACCCCTCCAGTCCTGACTCAAAAACTGGTTTATAAGATCCTTTCGGAGGTCTTATGTTTTGACTATCTTTTGTTGTTACTGACGTAATGGCTGACTGACCCAAAGCTTTTGTTATAAAAGATGTCAGTTCTGTCGTATCATCTTTTTTTACAAACTTATCTTTTAAAATAGAGAAAAATCTTGAAATATTATTTGTTTGTAGTCTGGAGGTTGGATTTAAGTAACAAATTCTAAAAAGTGCTTTCTCCCAATCTTCGTCAAAATCATCACTCTTAATAGCCTGATCATAATTCTCCTGGAAGGTTTCTTCTTGCATTTCCTTGCCTTGAGTTTTCTTAAAGGCTATTTCATCGTTCCATTTTGTAAAATCAGGATATTCAGCTAGCAAGTTATAAACATCTGGCTGAGCTGTTTGTAAGCAAACCATTGCAAACATGATAGTTGCACCTACGTCATTTTTTAAAAAATCTGAGTCTTGCTCCTCTGAAAGATCATTTATGATTTTAATTAATGAAAGTGAATTGATTAGACGTTTTATTGACCTTGGATTTCCAGAAATAGTTAAATTAACAAATTCAGTAATAAGATCTGGATCTAATTTTTCATCTTCTTCATCTTCAAAACCAATCTGCTTTAAAAGTTCTGAGATATACTGGCCAATGTCATAATCCGACATGGGCATCTTAAAAGCGAGTTGGATTATCTTGTCAAAAAAAGATTTAAACTCTCTTTCATTTTCGGGTGTTTGTTTGCCAAACTTGGCTTCCAAACCTTTAACTACCACTTGATAATCTATAGCTAGAAGAAAAATACAGTCTGGAATATTAAAAATATTTTTTAAAAGTTCTAGAATTTTTACAGCATCTGGAGGGTCAATACGATCTAAATCATCAACATAAATTACAAATTTATCGTATGGATTAGTTTCTAATCCTTTAATTTCTGTTGTAAGTTTTCTTAATTCTTCTCTTAATTGTTTGATTGAATTTTCATGTTCGTCAAAAATATCGTCTGCAATGTCTTTTCCAGCTGCTCCCAGAGCAACTGCTCCTCCAATTCGTGCAGCACCTCTGGCTAACTTACTTATACCAGCTGATAGCTTTTCTGCCTTTGTTTTTTGTTGATCTGCCGAGACCAATTCTGAAATAATTTCATTAATTATTTTTATTAAACATTCTTCTGGAGAACAGAGTAAAGAATGTTCCCAAGCATTAATCCAAATTTGTTTATACTTGATTTGTTCGTTATCAATATCTCTTTTGTCTAAACCATTCCAGATTTGATTTAACATTGAAGTCTTGCCGCTACCCCATTCTCCTTGGACGCCAATTGTCATTGGCGTATCTGTTTTTTCAATAAAATCCAAAAGAGCTTTTGTATACTTTCCTAAATCAAGAGAGTCTTGCCCATCTTGTTTAAGAGCTTGATCAACTATTCCTGTCATTTTGTATACCTCTTTTAAAATTTCTTTGTTTATTACTATAATTAAATTATGGCGAAAAAAAAATACAGATTAACGACTTGTAATATCTGTGGAAGCCAGGCTCCAGCCAATTTCATGGTTCGTCACCCAAAAAAAGTGACAGCAACCTCTAGAAATACCGTTGGAGGCAAAGAAGTTGTTGGTGCCATTCTTGGATTTCAGACCTCTCAAAAGGCGTTAGAAAGATCTTTACTTACATCAAGAAAAAGGACGCACACGACATATCGAACTGTCTGGATGTGCGAAGAATGTTCTGGAAAAAAATCAGTTGGTACATTAGCTAAAGAAAGTTTAACAAGAGAGGCAAAAGATCTAGCAAATGAAGAGGAAAAACTTTCCAATGATTTATCTTATCTAAAAGAAACAAAGATTCCGGAACTAGAATCAAAATTAAAATCTTCTCAAGCAAAAATTGAGGAAAAGAACAAAACCTATGTTGAAATGCTGGAGAAAGGCGTCAAGCTTTTTGAAAATTTAAGAAAGGAGTTCAATTCAATCAAAAAACAAAATGCTGAAGATTTTGCTGAAGAAATTTTAAGCAACGAAGACTTAAATAAACTAATAAAGATTGATGCCGCTAATTCAAAAAAAGAAAAATCAACTCTCACTAAAGCAAAAAAACTTTCTTTAGAGGTTTCAGTAGAAGATCTTGCAGAAAAGATTGATGCAGAGAGAAAAAAAGTCGGCACAAGATGGGAAGATAAAACTAAATTAAAGAGTTTAGAAGCCGAATTAAGCCTTTATAAAGATCAACTAAAAATAGACGAAAAGGAACATAAAGCAAGTGTGGTTAACAGATTGAGCAATTCTTTAATAAAAAAATATCAAAATAAAAATTCCATTATTGAAATTTTTAATGAAAAACACGCCGATGTAGCTTTTAATGATGAAACGAAGCTTTTTTCATTGAAAAATTTTAAATATAAAGAGGACTCTCTCAATACAAATGAACATGATGAAATCGAAAGCAAAATAAAATTTTGGATAGGTTGGATTGTAATCTTTTTAATCATCTTGGTAATAGGATTAGTCGGCGATCCAACGGAAATATTTACAACTATCTTTGGCTTTTCTTTATTCTTCATACTTCCGCCAGGACTAAGAATTTTATACTTGAAGGGAAAAATAATAAAATCCAATCTGAATATACACAAAAAGTTTATCTTTTTACTCAACAAGAGTTTGGAAAATTGTATAAGTGAATTAAATCAAAGAATAAACGAAAATAAGATAGAAGTTGACTTGCAAAAATTTATAGATTTTCAAACTGAGTCAGATTTGATTTCATCAGAATTTGATGAACAAAAAAAAGATCTGGAAGATTGTGAAACAGCACTCAGTGAAGATAAAACTCTTAAAAGTGAAATTGAAAATAGGTTACAAGTAATTATTGATAGACTTGAATCTTTAAAGGAAGCAGGAATCACTCTTTAAATGTTTCTACTCTATTTCTTATTAGCCATTATTGTTGTTGCCCTATTGATAAATTTGTTCAGGAATGATGACGAGATTAATGTTCGTACTTTGAAATATTTTTTACCCGCCTTCCTCATAGTGGCGCTTCTGTTTTTGCTAATCTATTTCTTATGATAAGAATTTAGATTTATTTCTTTATCTTCTCTATAAAAATGCTGTTTAAACCTATTTGAATTGTTCCAGTCGGTTTGATAGCGCCCATAAAATTTATAAACTGTTTGACCTAAAACATTTTTATAGTGTGCAAAAACGATAATTTTTTTATCCAGCTTTTTATTTGAATTCCATTCTTTGAAGGGAACGACCCTGTTATTTGATATCTTTTCTTGAGATATCTCATCTCCTCCACTTATAAGTTTATTATTCCATGATTTATTTCGATATAATTTTGGAAACCAGACAAATTCATTTTTTTCTTTAATATTCCATACTGCGCTTTGATAGTGACCTTTGTCATATCCAAAGAGTTTTAATGCATCTCTGTGATATCGGAAAACAACATTATCTTCTACTTTTATGAAACCCTTTTGAATATGAGGATTTGGATTGTATTTATCCTCAAAATTCCAAATTAATTTAATTTTTTTTCTTTTCTCTATTTCTGTTTTTCTTTTTTTTAGGTAATTTAGAAAATTATCTATTTGCGAGTCTATTTCTTTTAAACTGAGAATTTGTTTATTTTTATCAAAAATTTTAATTCTTTTCTCAATCCAATTCGTTGCTTCCAAAATTTCTCTTTGTCTCAATAAATCATTTAATTCATGATTTTTTTTACTATGCTGAAGCTCATCAATCTCGCAATAAAGCTCCAGGCTAGGAAAACAAATGTCAGCTAAATAATAATCTCTATTATCAGGAGGGTTTATGTATTGCTGACAAACAAATTCAATATCTTTGTCATTTAATAAATGGAGAATTCTAGTGATGACATATAACTCCCACTTCTTGTGACTAATTTTAGAAATATTTCTTAATAAATAATCATCTTTATTCATTGAAAATTTTCCTTTATCTTTTTTTACAATCGTAATAAGAATAACTATTTACACTAATTTTTTTGTTATCCCATACATTTTTATTTAGAGATGCTTGAAGGGTTTTCTTATTTATAACTAGCTTATTTTCAATAGCAAAGGTTCTTTTATTACCTTTGAAATATCTTCCCTCATATACATTAATTCTATTTCTTAAATTGTAAGGAATTGCCTCTGCTCCAAAAAAGATGGTCTTAGCTTTGAGATTTATGTCTATTACTTCAGTATCGTCTGAGGCCATATCTTTGCCCTCAATGCCAACCAAAGTTACATCGCAGTCAAGAATTATATTTTTAGAGAATGCTTGTGAAGAAAAGAAGATACATAAAGTTAATATCTTAAGAAGAATAACTGCTGCCTGCCTCATAAAAAATTTCAATCTTATCTGCTGATAAATCTTTATCAAGTTTTTTTAATTTTAAAAAATAATTTATCAAACCAGAATTTTTCAATGGATTAGAGCCGGTTATAAATAACTTATCTGCTTGAAGTAATTTACAAACCTCAATCGAACTCTTGAAATTCATGCTCAACGTCAATAATCCAAAAAACTTCACTTCTTCGGCAGTTAGGATGGCGATATTAGCTTTTATGTTGTTTTTGGAAATTATTTTTTTGTTAGCTACGTGTCCATCGTGAAAAATTTTAAATCCATCTGAATTTGATACCAACAAACAAGATGCTGTCGTGTTATAAGGAAAACCTGCTGGGTAGACTTTTACATCAAGATTTCCAATCAAATTAGATTCCGATGAAAATTCAAATATCTTATTTGCAAAATTTTCTTTTTTTAATATTGATTTAACTTTTCTCGAACACCATAAATTAGCTTCAGGAAATTTTTTTAATGTATTGAAATGTAGATGATCTCCAAAGGGAGCTGTAATGATGATATCTTGAACCAAAGCTAGTTCAGTTTTCGTTAAATGGGAATTTTTTTCTTTTTTTCTCTGAAGAAACCAACCATTACCATCAACAAGAGAAGTTTCAAACCATGGATCAATCAGCAAGGCTCTTTCGCCTTCGCTAATATACCAAGATTGATAATCGTCAGCTTTTTTTACTTTCATTACACTATAGAATAGAGTTATTCTATCTTTTTTAGGGGATAAAATGATAAACGGATACTGCGATGAAAAATTCTCTTCGGCTAGAGAGTTGTTTGAAAAAAATCTTGAGTCAGGCTTTGAAAGAGGAGCTGCTATTACAGTTGAAATCGAGGGAGAGAAAGTAATTGATCTCTGGGGTGGTATCGACTCGGATGAAGAAAATACAACTTGGCAGGAAGATACGATCGTTAATGTCTTTTCTACAACTAAAGGGTTGGCAGCAGTTTGTCTCCTGCAATTAATCGAGGAAGGTAAAGTTAATTTAGACGATCCAGTAGCTAAATATTGGCCTGAGTTTGCACAAGAAGGAAAAGATAAAATACCAGTAAGGTATTTGTTCTGTCATAAATCTGGCTTATGTGGAGTAACAACTCCTTTGCCTGATGATGCATACTATAACTGGGATGTAATGGTGAACGCATTGGCTGCTCAAAAACCTCAATGGGAACCAGGTACTAAACACGGCTATCATGCCTTGACTTATGGGCACTTAATTGGAGAAATGGTAAGAAGAGTTACTGGTCAATCCATTGGGCAATATTTTAATGAAAAAATTGCAGAACCTTTAAATCTAGATTTCTGGATTGGTTTGCCAGATGAACAATTTGATAAGGTAACTGATATCCAACCAAGTTTGTTTCCCTTATGGACTAGATTGGTTTCGCCTTTTTTTAAGATGATTCCAAAAAGTTTTCTTCGAGGTGATCTTGCATTGATAAAAGATTTTGAAGATCCCACTACTATTGCAGGCTCTGCATTTAATAATCCCAAAATGGAGATTAAAAATCCTTTTTATGCAAATACCAGAGAATGGCGTAAAGCCGAAATACCAGCTGCTAATGGACATGGCAGTGCAAGAGCAATAGCAAAATTCTATGGCGTTTTATCCAACGGTGGGAACCGTAATGGCGTGCATTTACTTAGTCCAGAAACAATAGATATGGCTCGCCAAACAGAATCCGAAGGTGCCGACTTAGTTTTAGCTAACCTTCAAACCCGTTTTGGATTGGGTTTCATGCTTGGCTCTAAAGACGTTTCAATGGGTCCTGCTGAAGGTGCTTTCGGTCATGGAGGAGCTGGAGGATCTCTTGGTTTTGGAGATCCAGATAATCATGTTTCAATAGGATTTGTAATGAATCAAATGCATCCTGGTATAACTGCTTGGGAAACTGCAACTTCATTTATAGAAAAAGTTTATGAGAGTAAGTGAAAATTTATCTAAAAACGGTATCGGAGTAGAAGTCTCTGACTTTTCTTTAGCCGATTTAACTCGAGAAAATATATCTTTTTTAAGATCTAAATGGGTAGAGTATGGATTGATAGTTTTTCCTAAGCTACCTCTATCTCACGATGAATTTAAAGACTTCGCTTTAAGCTTTGGCGATTTTGGAGATGATCCATTTATCTCGTCTCTTCCAGATTACCCTAATATTGCTGAAATAAAGAGAAGTGCTAATGAAAAGGCTACACCCTTTGGGGGGACATGGCATTCAGATTGGTCTTTTATGAAAAAACCCCCTTCGGCAACGTTATTACATTCAAAAATTATTCCTCCTGTTGGAGGAAACACATTGTTTGCCAATACGGAAAGAGCTTTTGCTGCTTTACCAGATAAGATGAAAGATAAATTAAGGAATCTCAAAGTAATTCATTCTGCAAAAATTCCTTATGCCGATGATGGTTTTTATGCTCTTGAAAAAGAAGAACGTTCAATGAAAATCCTTCCATCTAAGGAAGCTAAAGCTACTTTCTCTCATCCTATGATAAAAATTCATCCTGAAACCAAAAAAGAATGTTTATTCATCAACCCTGTGTATACCATCAATATAGAAGGTTTCTCAGAAGACGAGTCTCAACAGCTTTTATGGGAGCTTTATGAACATATGATTCAGGATAAATTTGTATATGAGCACGTATGGAATGAAGATATGTTAATCATGTGGGACAATCGTACTGTCATGCACCAGGCATCTGGTGGCTACGATGGCTATGATAGATTGTTGCATCGCATAACTCTTGCTGCAGTTTAAATCCTAATTTCGCCTTTACCCGTTTCTAGCCATCTCAATTCTTCTGTTGATAGCTCAATGTTTGTTGCATCGATACAACTATCCAGCTCAAAAAAATTTCTTGGTCCAACCAAAGGGTAAGCAGATATTTCTAGACTCACTACATAAGCAAGAGCTATTTGGATTGGTTTACAACCTTTTGTCTGAGCTAGTTGTGTAGCTCTTGATCTTCGAGCAACATTTAACTCATCATGCCAAACTCTTCTTTCTTCTTCGATCGTTGGATTAGCAAAGTGCTCATTAGCAGCAAATTCAACTCCAGTGACAAAGAAACCTCTTGCTTGCGAAGACCAAGGAAAAAGATGAATATTGTTATCTTTGAGATATTTCAGATAAGTCTCGTCACAAGAAAAGCAGCCAGGCCATACGGGTTCAATCATTCTAGCCAAACTAAAATTATTACTTAAGACTTTGAAGCCAGCTTTTTGTTGTTCATGCGCATAGTCATTTGCCGACTTAAAACGCTCTAGTTCCCAGTTAGATGCACCTAACACATCTATTAATCCGTCTTTCTTACATTCATTTAGAGCATCGATAAATTCATTAACAGGAACATCAAGATTATCTCTATGCAGGCAATATATATCTAATTTATCGATATTACCTCTAGAGAGTGATTCTTCAATTTGAGGTCTGATTTTCTCTGGAAAACAATCTGGAGTATGTGCTCCTTTACCCAAAACAACAATATCTTTTAAGTTCCTAGAATTTATCCAATCACCCAAATATTTATCACTCAATCCATGATTATAAATATAAGCAGTATCAAAGACCTTGCCGCCTTTGCTGTAGTAATAATCAAACATAGCAAATGCGTGAACTTCATTTATTTGGTTGTCACAACCAAAAACTATTGGGGAAATTTCTTTGTCCAACTCAGGAATTTTTATGGAGCTTAAGTCTTTTGATGGTTTTGAAAAAACTGAGCTTTTTAGCGACGAAGTATTTATTGAGTTAGCAGGATAAACTACGTTTATTTCGTTCAGCCATTTATCAAGCCAAATCGAATTACTCAAGGAATCAGCATGAGGCATAAATGAAGATTCAATTTTTCCTGCTTTAATACATATGCTTGCTTCGTCAATTTCTCGGGTAAACAAACCAACTTCGTCTCTGACTTCGATGACCTTCTCCTGGTTATTTTCTAAAATTTTAATTTCTGCTTTTTGTCCTTGAAATTGACCACAATGCCATGGTTCTTTAACAAAGATTTGTTTATCACCAAATGAAATTCTTAGAGAATTATCGTATTCCTCATTGATTGCTGATTTTATTGAGGCTTTAATTTGTGGACTAAACTCAAGGTCTGCTTTTGCATTCAAGTCGATATTATTTGAAGATAGCTCTCCTGATGCAGATATGGTTAATGGATCGGAAAAAGAATTTAGAGAACCTGCCAGATTTTGAGAATGGTAATTTGGTTCTAAAACTCCTGCTATCAACCTAACCATGGATAGAGGATAACAACCTATATCTAAGATTGAACCTCCCCCCAATTCTGGATTTTTAAGTCGATGACTTTCTTCAACATCAGCAGTAAAGCCGAAAGAAGACTCTATCAATACTTCTTGGTTGGAGAATTCTTGTTTAACTATTTCAAGCATTTTATGAGTTAATGGATGACATCTATACATAAAAGCTTCCATGAAAAATAAATTAAGCCTCCTCGATTCATTGATTAAGATCATTGCTTCAGTTGAATTCATTGTCATTGGTTTTTCGCAAAGAAGGTGTTTACCACTTCTAAGTGTTTTTAGACTTAAATCAAAATGACTGTTATGCGGTGTGCCTATATAGATTGCATCTATTGACGCATCATTTAGTAAGGCATCATAAGAATCGTAAGTTTCAACTCCGTATTTATCAGAAAAATGTTTTAGATTTTTCGATGATCTACTTGCAACTGCAACTAATTCACCTTCTTTTGAATATCTAATGGAGTCGCAGAAAGCCTTAGAAATAGTTCCTGTACTGATAACTCCCCACTTAACCATTTTTTCTTGCCTCAATATTAATAAGTAATTCTTTATGATATGCAGAATTAATTGGATAAAAATACATTAAGAAGATGGAAATAGCGATACCCGAAGCAGGTATTAAAGACATAATATTTTTCAAACCACTGAGTGTTTCAGGAGTTTGCACTTCATTTGGTGAAAAGTTTATTGAGGTTAACAAAACTCCGAGTATTAAAGCAGCAACTGCAATGGATGATTTTTGAGCAAATGTCATAAACCCATACAAAGAGGATTCGCTCCTGATTCCTGATTTCCACTCGCCATATTCAATGGTATCAGGCAACATTGACCAAAATAATACACCTCCTGCTCCTGAAGCAATGCCAATCAAGCAAACTATGAAAATCAATTCTTGTAGTGAATTGATTTGATAATAATAAAATAATGCAAATGCAAGAAGAAGTAAGGACATGGAGATTTGCCATGTGTTTCTTTTGCCTATTTTTAATGATATGTAAGACCAAAAAGGTATTGATGCAAAACTACTTAGCCCACTTAGACCTAAGACCAATCCTTGATAGTTATGCAAGTCCAAAGCATATTTGATGTAATAAATTAAATTTTTATTAAACATTATCGTAGTAGAGCCCAAAATTAGGATTGAAGAAAAGACAATCCAAAAGGGGTAATTTTTTAAAATAGATAAAACTAGTTTTGATATCGAAGGATAAGTTTCCTTAACTTCATCTGTCGAAGATTCATTAACAGATGCATATGTAATGTAGAGAATAATGATGGCAAAAAAAGCAGCAAAGCATGATAGATAAATTATCCCAAGGGATTCGTCATTTTGACCAAAGTAATTAATTATTGGAAAACCTAAAGATGACATTAACAACGTTCCAAATGATGCTCCGATCATTCTTGCTGTAGTCAACTTTGTTCTTTCTTCGCTATCAGAAGTTATTCGTGGAGTTAAAGAAGAATAAGGAACGCTGACAATCGTAAAGCATGTTCGATGAAAAACGTTAACAAGTAATAAACATAAAAACAGGGATAGTCCTGTAAAAGGAGGCACCCAAAACAATAAAACGAAAGATAAACCTAAAGGAATCGTCCCAAAAAAAATATACGGTCGATATTTACCTCTCTTGGAAGATGTTCTTTCTGCTAAATAGCCCATGAATGGATCAGTAACTGCATCCCAGGCAATTCCAAGAGCATAAATCCAACCAGCTAAATATGGACTGATGCCCACAATATCTGTGTAGAAATATAAGAGATAAAGACCAACTCCTGACCAATAAAAGCAAATAGCAATATCGCCGACTCCATAGCCGATTCTTTGACTATTGGATAATGAGCTCAATTGCTTATAGATTCTATGATTTCTTTTTTGTGTTCGCCCAAAGCTGGAGCAGGTTTTCCATTGAACATTTCATTGCCATCAAACTTGGTAGGATACCTTAAAGCTCGAACCTTGCCTTGCGAAACACTATTTATAAGCTGAAAAAGATTGTTTGCCTCAATTTGAGGATGAGTCATCAATTCATCTAAGGAAATTGTTTTAGAGCAAGGTACGTCTTCATTCTGTAATTTTTGAAGAGCATCATCTACTGTTAAGGATTCAAAAATTGTTAAAGATTTTACTAACTCAACCATATTTTCACTTCTTGCAAAGGCATTATTAAATCTTTCATCTTCAATATACTCTGGTAAACCTAGAGCTCTAAAAATTCCAAACCATTGAGCATCCGATAAAGCTGCAATGGAAAGAAAACCATCTTTGCATTTATAAAGGCTGTAAGACTTTGTTAAAGGGGGTAACGTTACTACATCATCATCCAACAAGGTGTGATTCATCATGCCGTCTGGCCAAAGAAAAAAAACTGCCGAATCGATCATAGAAAGGTTGAGACGATCAGCAATGCCGGTTCTTTCTCTTTTAAAAAGAGCAGATGATAGTGACTGACAAATTGTGTAAGCAGTTATCTTGTCACACAAAAGCGTTTTTATGTATGCCGGTTCATTGAGGTCAGATTGAATATCTGTAGCCCCTGCCATGGCTTGAACAACGTGATCATATGCAGGTGCAGTTGAGTACGGACCCGAATCACCGAAGCCGTTTATGGAAGCATAGATCAACTTATCATTTATTTTTTTACAATCACTCTCTCCAAGCCCTATTTTTTCCATGACTCCAGGCCTAAAGTTATTGATTAAAATGTCTGCATTGAAAATTAATTTTTTTACTATTTCTAAATCATCTTTTTCTTTTAAATTTAAATCTATCGATTTTTTGCCTCTATTGCAGTTTGCAAATAAGGCAGAAACACCGCCTTTTTGCGTACCCAAGTAGCGCATAGGGTCTCCTAAGCCCGACTGTTCTACTTTTATAACTTCAGCACCTTGATCGGCCATCATCATAGTCGCTAATGAGGCTGTAACGATTGTAGAAATTTCAACAATTTTTACTCCTTCTAAGGGTTTGGCATAACTCATTCTCTCTCTCCCTAAAAATTATCTATAATTAAGATACTTCGTCTTGTAGACATATTCAATGGGGAAAATAATGAATAACTTAAAAGAATTATCAGAGCTTGCATGGCAAGGAGAATTAGATACTAAATTTGAACATCATCCAGTACATACCTTTTATGAAGGTTCTACCGAACTTGCCGAGAATTTATTAGGACTCAAAGGAATTGGAGGGTTTTATGTTGTTGATACAAACGACGGATTAGTAATGATAGATGCTGGCAGTCATTTAGATATAGATTCTGCATACGCTGAAATAAAAAAATGGAGACCGAAAAGTGCTGTAAAAGCAGCTGTTTTTACTCACCATCATGTAGATCATATATTTGCTACAAAAAAATTTGATGAAGATGCAGATAAATCTAATCAAAAAAGACCAATTGTTTACAGCCATAAATTATTACCCGATCATTTTGATAGATACAAAAAAACGCTTGGATGGAACACCGCAATCAATAAAAGACAATTTGCAATCAATGTTCCTCATTTTAAATGGCCAGAAGAATATCGTTACCCAGATATAACCTTTGAAGATGAATATACTTTTGAAGTTGGAGAATGTACTTTCGAACTTTTTCATGGTCGTGGTGAAACAGATGACCATACTTGGGTTTACATTCCTGAAAGAAAAATTTTAGCTCCTGGAGATTTATTCATTTGGGCAGTGCCAAATGGCGGCAATCCACAAAAAGTTCAGAGATACATAAGTGATTGGTCAGATGCTTTGAACTTGATGATGAAAAAGGATGCAGAAATTATGATACCTGGGCACGGACTACCAATATATGGAAAAGATAGAATTCAGGAAGCTTTATCAACTACAGCAGATTTTTTAAAAGATATTGAAGATCAAACTCTTAAATTGATGAACCAAGGAAAATCTCTAAATGAGGTTTTTCATCAGGTAAAAATTTCTTCTGTAATAAAAAATAAACCTTGGTTAAGACCTGTTTATGACGATCCTAAGTTTTTAATAAGAATGATCTGGAGACGTTATGGGGGTTGGTGGGATGGTGAATACGATAGATTATTACCAGATACCAGAGAAAATGAAGCAAAAGAATGGGTTGAACTCAGCGGTGGTATAGATGCAATCATTAATAAAGCTTTAAATAATTTAAAAAATAAAAAATATAAATTAGCAGCTCATCTAATTGAAGTTGCTTATTATGCTGATAAAAGAAATGAGAATCTGCATGATGCTAGAAAGGAAATATATGCTGCACTCTCTCAAGAACAGGATTCTTCAATGGCTAGAAATATTTTTAATCATGCTAATTTAGCTTCAACCGAACTAAAAAGAGATTTAGCCTCAGATAATTAAAGTTTTTCGAGCTCTTCTTCTGATAATTTACGAGCTTCATTTATAAGCATAATGGGAATGCCATCTCTAATTGGGTATGCCAATTTACCCTTTTTACTTATCAATTCATCTCCTTGTTGTATGAGAGATGAGCGTGTTTTAGGACACACCAAGATTTCGAGTAATTTTTGATCAATCATTTAAGGTGTATTCTATCCTTTTTAAAGAAGTTTCTTTGCCCAATATAAATAATAGTTCTGAAATAGATGGAGCATTTTCTTTACCGGTTAAGATTATTCTTAAAGGCTTTCCTAATTCAGGGAACTTTAAATCATTGGCGTGCAAAAACTCTTTGATATATCTTTCTATCTCATTTTTTTCAAAATCAATTTCTCTTAATCGTTTACTAAATTCAGAAAATAATATTTTTTTATTGGCATCGATATTGAGTGAATCGAACTTAATATGAGGTTCCTGAAAAAAATAGATTGATTCTTCAGCAATCTGATTTAGGGAATTTGCTCCCTTTGCTAATAAAGAGATTGCTAATTCTCCATTATCTATTTGATTAAAATCAACTCCCGAATTTTCTTTAACTTTTGCAATTAACTCTTTGGAGGTTAAAAAATTTAAATATTTATTGTTATACCAATCTAATAAATCTTGAGAATATTTTGATGGAGAAGAATTAACATCATTCAAATTAAAAATTTCTTGAAGTTTTTTTAAGGAGAAAATTTCTTCTTCTCCATATGACCATCCCAAACGGACTAAGTAATTTACTAACGCATCACTTAAATACCCATTCTTTTTATAATCCAAAATATCATCTGCCCCATCCCTTTTAGAAAGTCTTTTACCTGATTCAGCTAAAACCATTGGGAGGTGAGCATAACTAGGAATTTTTGCGTTCAATGCAGCTAAAACATTAATCTGTTTAAGTGTATTAGTAATATGATCATCTCCTCTGATTACCGTTGTAATATTCATATCCATATCATCAACAGCGGCTGAAAAATTATAAGTTGGGGTGCCATCGCTTCTGAGAATTATAAAATCATCAAATTCTTTATTATTTATAGCGATATCTCCCAAGATTAAGTCTTTAAAATTTGACTCTCCAGCTATAGGGAATTTAAATCTTAAAACCATACCATCCGTAAATTCTATATTTCTATCTCTATTCAATCCGTTGTACTTAGGTTTTTGTTTTTTAGCTATTTGTTCTTCTCTCATTTTAGTAAGAACCTCTTCGCTACAATCACAAGCATATGCAAGGCCTTTTTTATAAAGCTCAATTGCAAGTTCTTTGTGTTTCGCAATATTTTTTGATTGATATACAGGATCATCATCAAGTTTGATTTTCATCCATTCAAGGGACTTTAAAATAGAATCAACATATTCATCTTTGGAACGCTCTTGGTCTGTATCTTCAAATCTTAAAAGAAACTTTCCTTGATTTGCTTTGGCAAACAAAAAAGAAAACAATGCAGTTCTAGCCCCACCTATGTGCAAATGTCCTGTCGGGCTAGGTGCAAATCTAGTTATTTCCATGGTCTGTCTTTATAGAATTTAAGTAGTTCTCATGCTGAATGACATCGTCTTCTAAAGTTTTAATTGTGACTAAATTGAAATCATTTGAAACATCTTTAGAAAATCCAGGTTGAGACTCTTTCGAAGAGTTATCGTCAAATCCTAAGTCTCTCTGTCCCCCCGTCATAGCAAGATATACATCAGCTAAAATTTTGGAGTCAATCAAAGCGCCATGATAACTTCTGTCATACCCGGTTATTTGATATCTGTCTGTCAAAACCTCTAGGCTATTTCTTTGGCCGGGATGTTTTTCTCTTGCTATTGATAAGGTGTCTGTAATTTTACTTACGCGGTCTTCAATTTTTATATCAAGGCCTGCAAGTTTAAGTTCATTATTTAAAAATCCAATATCAAATTCAGCATTGTGAATTAATAATTCTGAGTCTTTAATGAAATCCAAAAAATCTTGATAAACATTTTTGAAGAATGGTTTATCAGACAAAAAATCATCTGATAATCCATGAATCTTAAAAGATGATCCAACTGTTCGCTCTGGATTTAAATAAATTTGATAAGATTTTTTTGTTAATTTTCTATTTAATAATTCAACTCCAGCAATTTCTATAATTCTGTGTTCGTTAGCAATATCTAATCCAGTTGTTTCTGTATCTAAAACGATTTGTCTCATGATAGTTCATTTATTCCTTTATTAGCTAAAGCATCCGCAATATCATTTTCTCTATGATTGCTATGACCTTTTACCCAAAACCAACTCACTTCATGATGATTTGTCATTTGGTCAAGCTCCATCCAAAGTTCTGAATTTTTTACCGGTTTTTTTGAGGCATTTTTCCAACCATTTTTTTTCCAATTGACAATCCATTCAGTAATTCCATCTTTGACATATTTTGAATCAGTATGAAGTTCGATTATTTTGGAATCTTTAAAGAACTTCAACGCCTCAATGGTTGCTGTGAGTTCCATCTTATTATTTGTTGTGTTGAAGCTACCGCCGTAAATTTCTTTTTCTTCTCCATTTTCAATGATAAGAGCGCCCCAACCACCTTTTCCGGGATTGCCTTTACAAGCTCCATCTGTAAAAATCTTAATTATATTTTCAGACATCTATGAGAAATGAGATAGATGTTAATATTACTTTAAAAATGATTTCTAATATAGAAGCTATACCAGCATTTTCAGATAATTATATTTGGACATTAATAAAGGGTAACTCAGCAGCTGTTGTAGATCCTGGCGATGCTTCGGCGGTAGAAAGTTTTTTGAGTAAAAATAATCTAAATCTTGATGCAATATTAATTACCCACCATCATTTTGACCATACTGGCGGAATATTGGATCTTGCTTCTAAAAGGAGTACAAAAGTTTATGGACCTAAAGGAGGTCATATAAAAGGGATTAATACAGAATTATCGGAGAATTCAACGATTACAATTTTAGATACGAAATTTCATATCTTTGAAACTCCTGGACATACGCTGGATCACATTGCCTACTATTCTAAAGATATTAATTCCTTATTTTGTGGCGATACTCTTTTCTCTGGTGGGTGTGGGAGACTTTTTGAAGGAACTCCATTGCAAATGTTTAATTCGTTAAACAAATTTACCAATTTACCTATAGAAACCAAAGTTTATTGCACTCATGAATACACATTGAGCAATTTAACTTTTGCATTGAAGGTAGAGCCTGATAATGTTGATCTAAAAAAATATTTTGAAGAAGTAAGTTCTTTAAGAGACTCTAATCTAATATCTCTTCCATCGAGCATTAATTTAGAAAATAAAATTAATCCCTTTTTAAGAACTTCTGTTGACCAAGTAAAAGAAAATGCAGAGAATTATGCTAATAAACAAAATTTACAACCTGTGGAAGTCCTAGCAGCAATTCGTGATTGGAAAGATAATTTTTAGGATGAACAAATACCTTTTTCTCTTTTTTGGATCTCTTTTAAGTTTTTCATTAATTACCCAATCATCCAATGATTTATGGGGCGAAATCAGAGATAGAATGGTTTTTGATCACGCATTAGATCAGACATCGGTTATATATGAACTTGAGAAATATAACGATAATCAGTACGTAATAAACAGATTAGCAAAAAATGGTCAACGATATCTTTATTACACAGTAACTGAATCAATTAAAAGAAACTTGCCGGTAGAACTTGCATTGCTTCCTTTTATTGAAAGCCAATTTGATCCTTACGCGCAGTCATCTACTGGAGCATCAGGAATTTGGCAATTTATCCTTAGCACTGCTCGTGAACAAAAACTTAAAAAAAATTGGTGGTACGATGGGAGAAGAGACATTGTAGCCTCAACGGATGCCGCATTTAATTATCTAGCAAAACTTTATAACAAATATGATGACTGGTTGCTTGCAATTGCAGCTTATAATGCTGGTCCCAATAGAATTTTAAAAGAAATTAAAAAAAATAAAGCTAAAGGATTGCCTACAGATTTTTGGTCATTAAAACTTCCCAGAGAAACAAAAGCTTATGTTCCAAAACTTTTAGCTCTTCTCGAGGTTATTAAAAGTCCAGAAAAATTTAGTGTTGTTATTCCAAATTTACCTAACAGACCTTATTTTCAATTGGTGACCTTGCCTTCTCAGGTTGATCTAATGCAAGTAGCTAATATCTCTGGTTTGAAGTTAGAGGTTATATATGAGCTTAATCCTGGTTTTAATCAATGGGCAACTGATCCTAATGGCCCATTTCATATCCTTTTACCGGTAGGTATTGCTGATAGATTTCAAGTTATTCTTGATAATACAGATCCTACAGAACTCGTTCAATGGGATAAGTATTTAGTAAAAAAAGGAGATACGCTTACTTCAATAGCAAAAAAATACCTTATTGACTTTGCCCTCCTTAAAGAAATTAACGGTTTCAAGGACGATACAATATATGAAAATGAAGAATTAATTGTTCCTAGAGGTCCCAGTTGGATTAAAGACTATCTTAATAAACCAGATATATACTACGTGAAAGCTGGAGATAGCATGTGGTCTATAGCAAAGAAATTTAATGTGACCATTAGAGATTTGTCATTATGGAATGATCTCAATCCAGAACGATTTCTTTTGACGGATACAAAAATACTCATTTATCCAAAATATTTCAAAGAGATAAAACCTAAGCCAGTTCCTAAAAATGATATTGCTTATCCTGTTAAAAGAGGCGATAGCATCATCAAAATATCCAATAAATTTGGTATACCAAAAGAATGGATCTTAAAGTGGAATGATATTCCTGATGAAACTTTGATTTATCCTGGACAAATAATCGAACTAAAACTCTCTGAAATAAATTAACTATCTAATTTTTGAGTATCTCTTGGATCTAAAATATCTCTTAGTCCATCACCTAAAAAATTTAAAGCAAATAGAGTTAAAGAGAATAAGCAAGCTGGAAAAATAAGTAACCACCAATACTCTTCCATAGTATTAGCACCTTCTCTTATAAGAATTCCCCAAGAACTATCTGGAGGTTGGACTCCAAGACCTAAAAAACTTAGAAACGCTTCTAAAAGCATGAATTGAGGCACTAATAAAGTTGAATAAATAATAACAGTGCCCATTACATTTGGAATGACATGTTTCGATAAGATTCTAAATGAGCTTGCTCCCATAATTTGTGCAGAAATAACAAATTCTTTTTTTCTCAAGCCAAGTACTTGAATACGAACAATTCTAGCCATTGAAAGCCAACCAAAAGCACCAATTGAAATAAAAAGAAAATAAATATCTCTTCCAAAAATTACTAAAATTAAAATAATAAATATTACAAAAGGTAAACCATCTAAAATATCAACTATCCTCATCATTAAGGAATCAACTTTTCCACCAAAATAACCAGACACTGCGCCATAAGATAAACCTATGGTGATTGCAACAAAAGTAGCTAAAAAGCCTACAAGAAGGGATATTCTACTTCCATAAAGAATTCTTGAAAAAAGGTCTCTTCCTAATACATCTGTACCTAGTAAATGTTGTAATGAAGGAGATGAAGCTCCTAAAGATAAATTTTGATCTGATGCCTCATAAGGTGAGATCAAAGGAGCAAATATCGCTATAAAAATAAGAAATAAAGTATATAAAAGAGAAAATAAGAGTATTTTTCTTTGTTTTATTTCTGCAATTAATTCTTTCCACATTATTTATTCAAGACCGCCTGAGTCTCTTAGTGTTGGATTTAAAAATGAAGCTATGATGTCTGAAATCAATACAAAAGTTAAGGTCATAAAAGTAAATAAAATAGAAGTTCCTAAAATCATGGTGTAATCTCTATTAAAGGCTGCTTGAACATAAAAGCGACCTACTCCATTTATTTGAAAAATAGTCTCCACAACAAATGAGCCAGCCAATAATCCAGCTATGGCAGGACCCAAAAAACTAATTACAGGTAAAATTCCTCCTCTAAGGGCATGTACCACTACAATTCTTGTTTCCGATAAGCCTTTTGCTCTCGCAGTTCTAATAAAATCCTGACCTAGAATTTCCAACATTCCACCTCTAGTTAATCTTGCAAAGATTGCTGCATATGCAGTTCCTAGAGTTATCGTTGGAAGAATTTTATCTCCAGGATTATCGCCCCACCCATAAACAGGTAAAACTTCATACCAAATTCCAAAAATTAAAACCAATATAGGTCCTAAGATTATTGAAGGAATACAAATTCCTAGTAATGAAATAGACATTGGAACAATATCCAAGAGTTTTCCAGGATTTAGAGATGCAATCAGTCCAGACATAAGACCAAGAAAAATAGCAAAAACTATTGAATAAAATGCTAATTCAATTGTCGTAGGCAATCCAGACATAATTAGTTCGCTAACAGATCTTCCAGGATATTTAAATGACGGTCCGAAGTCTCCTTGAAGAGCATTAAGCAAATAATTATAAATCTGGATATGAATTGGCTTATCTAAATTATATGCTTCATTTAATTTTTCAATTATTTCTGGTGATGCAACTCTTTCTGCATCAAAAGGACCTCCAGGAGCAGCATGGATCATTAAAAAAGTAATAATGATTACAACTAATAAAACAGGAATGTAAGTTAATAATCTTCTGAAGATTAATTGAATCAAAATGTTATTCCAGACTTAGAAATTGATATGGATTTGTATCTAATATATTGTTTTGCCAATTTTTAACCCTTTCGCTTAAAAGATATGTTCTAGTGTAAGTATATAAAGGAATAACTGGTAGTTCATCTATTAGTATCTTTTCCGCTTTTTCATAGAGTTCATATCTTTTTTGAGTTGATATTTCAGACGATGCATCTTTTAAAGTTTTATCAAACTCATAATTACTCCAGCCAGTTTTGTTATTACCTCTATCAGTTACCATCATATCGAGAAATGTAAAAGGATCTGGATAGTCGCCTATCCAGCCAGCTCTAGAAATATCAAATTCTCCTAAAGTTTCTCTCTCTAAATATACTTTCCAATCAACATTTGTCAGAACCACGTTCAGACCTAAATTATTTTTCCACATTTCTTGAATTGCTTGAGCAATTTTCTGATGTCCTTCAGAAGTGTTATAAAGAACCTCTAAAGGAGCATTACTTGTGTCATATCCAGAATATTCAAGAAATAATTTTGCTTTGACAGGGTCAAATTTTAATTCAGTTTTTGGGTTATAACTTTTATCGTCTGGAGGAGTAAAAGAATAAGATACTTTTTGATTACCTTTTAAAATGCTTTTGACAATGAGATCTCTATCTATTGAAAGAGATAAAGCTTTTCTAAAATTAGCGTTATTTAAAGGATATTTTCTAGTATTAATCCTATAGTAATAAGTGCCAAAATAATTATGTTCTATTAGTTGGTTTGGTCTTTCTTCTCTATATCTTTTTATTTTTTCTGTAGGGACAGTGTTTGCTAAATGAATACCTCCGGATCTAAAAAGCCTATCCTGAGTTAACTCATTATCAATAGGGAAAAATTCTATACCATTGATTTTATTTGAAGAATTACCCCAATAAAGTTCATTTCTAGATACTTTAAGAGATTTATTAATTTCCCAAGAAACCAATTTAAAGGGACCATTACCTACAAAGTTTTCTAGTCTAGTCCATTGATTATTTCTATTTGTCATTCCTCCGAATTTTTCAACGGTTTCTGGATGCACTGGCCAAGTTGAGTAATGAGTCAATATATTAAGGAAATAAGGAGTAGCATTTTCTAGTGTTATGACAAGTTGATTATCAATCGCTGAAATTCCTACTTTATTAAAATCATTTTCAATTCCTTTGTGAAACTTTTCTGCATTTTTAATTACGTAAAGCATATCTGCATACTGTGCACCTAAATCAGGAGAAAGAATTCTTTTCCAAGAATAAACAAAGTCACTCGGCTGAACCTTCTCTCCATTAGTCCATCTAGCATTGGGATTAAAAATAAAGGTATAAACTAAACCATCATTACTAATAGTCCAGTCAGAAGCTACTCCAGGAAGAACTCCATTATTTTTTGGATTAAAAACTACTAGTCCCTCCAATAAAGCTAGAAGTATTTTATGCTCTGGAACTCCCGTAACTATATGGGGGTCGATTCCAGAAGGTTCAGTTCCATTGCCTAAAAGTAAAATTCCTTTTTCCGAAAAAATATCTACTTTTGTTTTACCATCTTCACTTCCTGAGCAATTCAGAAGAAATAATAATAAAATAAATAAAATTCTCATCAGTAAATTCTCTTAGATAGATTAAGGTAAACAAATCTTCCTAGCGGATCATAATATGAAGGATAAGTATTTGCATTTCCTGGAACATAATTTATAGATCTTCCGTTTAGAGGAGGATTTTTATCTAGGACATTATTAATTCCAAAACTAAAATTAATATTATTTGTAAACTCAATTGAAAAGTTTGCATCTAAATAATAATAATTATTAAAATCAATAGGATTTGAAGAATTTGAGTCATCGACACCGTCAATGTATCTCATTATTAAGCTGGTTGAGGTGTCGAATTTTGAAACTTCATAAATAAAATCTAAGGAAAATATATTTTGTATTTCAGGAGAAGGAAGACCACAATTGTTCTCATATTTTCCCTTACAATCTTCAACTGGTAATGATGATCTAAGTTGAATATCGTTTTCAAGTAAAAACGATAAAAAATTATTTAGTCTTATTTGACCAAACTCAACAGAAAATGTTTTAAAAAGATTAAAATCTACTCCTGAAATCTTCTGGCTAGAGACATTCAAAAGAGGAGAGGCTATTTTACCTGAGCCTTCATAAAATGTTCCGGTTGTTGGATTTCTTTCTATCAAGTTACAGAAATAATTATCTCCGGTGTCTAAACATCTATTCAATATGAAAGAAGCATCAGCAGATCCAATCTTGTCTTTAAGAGAGATTGAGTAAAAATCTATTTCTAATTCAATTTGATCAGAAAATAAGAGACTAAGACTATTAGTGATTGCAGTTTCAGGACGTAAATTTAAGTTTCCACCAATTAGCGAATTTATTTGATCTTCGGTATTGGAAATATTTCCATATAATAACTCTGTTACTCCAGTTCTAGCGCATTCATTAATGGATTTTGAAGGAGTAGAACCTGAACAAGGATCAGCATCTAAAAAAGTTTGATTTACTTTTGATGGGCTATAAAGATCATTTATGTCAGGCATTTTTATAGCTTTCTGATGAGATACTTTAAGTGTGAATTTTTCATTGATAAGCTGCACAAGCCCAAAATCATAGGTAAGTGCATTTTCTTTCAAAGAATAATCTGAATATCTCATACTTAAATTTAGGTTTGTATTTGTAACCATTGGCAAATATAGCTCTGTAAAGAATTCTTTTACCTCCAAATTACCAAATAAATTTGAATGTGGGTATTGTTGACCTGCCCCATCAGAAAAATCCTCAGCATTTTTTTGCAAATTTAAATCCCGATACTCAACTCCAAAGGCTAAATTTAATGAAGGTAGTACTGAGTTTGAGATGTTGTATGATTTTGAGGATACAAATCTGAATTGATCTTCAGTCAATTTTGCATTTACTTTTAAATTAGTAGATATGTAATTTAAAGCTTCTTGAGTAACGCCTAATGCTGCAGAACTTTTTACTTCTCCATCACTGATTGTAAAAATATTCCATGGTTTGCAAGTGTTACCTGAAATACATATCGCATTTGATGGAGAGCCCGATACTTTTAGAGCATTTGTTGCTCTAGTTTTAGAAATATCATTGAAATAAGTAAAATCAGCCTTAGTTTTAGAATGTTGAATGCTAAAATTATAAAGCCAATCATTTGGCATTTCTCCTTCTACATCGAATACAAATCTATCAGTAGTATGTTTAAAATTTTGTTGTCTAGGATTACCTTCAATATTTCTCCTGCTTATATACAAAGGAGCCGTATCTGAGGAATTTAAACCATTATTTGAACAAATTGTGGTGAATTGTTGATCTGATAAAAAGGGATTATTACAAGGTAAATCTACAGACAGTCTAAAAATTCCAGAATAATCTAATTGTCCAATTGTTTGATGAGAGGATTTAAAATAATCAACATTAAATTTGTGTTTTTCAAGATTTTCAAAAGTTAATAGCAATCCAATATCATTCTTATTATCAGGACGCAGTAAATTGTTTTTAGTCGCAAAATTGTATTTTGTTGTGCCTTCAGCAAAGGAATTACCTTCTACATAAAAGGTTTTTCCGCCTATTCTATTTTCACTGAATTTTCCTTCAGAAGATGTACTAGATCCTCTACAAACTTCATTGCCGCTCAATGCACAAACACTAATATCTCTTTGTGACCAATTAACTTCATCAACAGATCTATAATTAAAAAAAGAAGTTAGATAAATTTTTGGAAATATTTCATATCCCAAAGAAAGTTGTAAAGCATTTTTATGTCCATCAGAAACAGAATTAGGAGATAAAATATAGTTATTTGATGTATGAATAGATCTTAAATTTGAGTCATCATTTTGATGGTTATAAAAAGAATGTTGAAAAGAAAGATTAATACCTGAAAACTTTCTATCTATCTGAAAATTAATAACCCCTCCTATTGCATCTGAGCCATAAATGGTAGATTTACCACCAGTTAAAATGTCTACTTTTTTAATTAGAGAAAGTGGAATTTGACTTAAATCTTGTTCAGAAGTTCCATTCATAGGAGTTCCAGGAGAGAGTCTTTTTCCATTTAGCAAAATTAATGTTCTTGTTCCACCTAAACCTCTTAAGCTAACTGAAGCAGTTCCTGAGGCTTTGTTTGAATGAAAAGATGAATTACTAGGATTAATTTGGGGTAAATGACTAAGAAAATTTTCAATGTGAAAAGTTCCTCTACCTTTAATATCTTCTTGATCAAAAGAGGATATTGGATTTGCAATTAATAACGATGATTTCTTTATTACGCTTCCAGTTACATAAACATTTTCTGTAACTTCGGCATTTAAAAATCCAAAAGAAATAATAATCAAAAAAAATATAAATGAATGTCTCATAGAAAAAAATGATTATATTTGATTTAAATAACGATAAAAAATCTTTTTTTCTAATTGAAATGTTAAAATTCGAATTAATGTTATTTCTTAAAGACAAAAAAATTCTTATTGTTGGTGTTGCTAATAAATTCTCAATAGCTGCAGGCATTGCTAAATCTATGGCTGACCAAGGAGCTGATTTATTTCTATCTTACCAAAGTGAAAGACTTTTAAAAAAAGTTACTCAAGTAGGTAATCCTTTGGGTTGTCAAAACTATTTTGAATGTGATGTTGGAGACGATAATTCAATAGAAGAGCTCATAAAAGAAGTTGAAAACAAATGGGGATATTTAGATGGAATAGTTCATGCAGTTGGTTTTGCTCCTGCCAACGAACTCGATGGAAACTTTGTTGATGTTGCAACTAGAGAAGGATTTAAAATTGCAAATGATATAAGCGTATTTAGTTTTACAGCTCTTGCTCAAAAAGCAAAACATTTAATGAAAGACAGAAATGGAGCATTACTTACCCTTTCATACCTTGGAGCTCAGAGAACTCTACCCAATTACAACGTAATGGGAGTTGCAAAAGCTGCACTAGAATCAACTACAAGATATCTTGCTAATAGTATGGGTGCTGATCAAATAAGAGTAAATGCAATATCTGCTGGCCCTGTAAAAACTCTAGCAGCTTCAGGCGTAAAAAGTTTTAAAAAAATGCTTTCTTATAATGAATCTAGAGCACCTCTGAGGCGAAACATAACTGCTGAAGAAGTAGGAAATGCTGCTGCTTTTCTTTGCTCAGACCTAGCCAGTGGTATAACAGGTGAGATACTTTATGTTGACGCGGGCTTCAATATTACTGCTATGGGAGATTTATCTGAAGTTAATTAATATATGAATTTGACTCAAGTTCTTTAAAAAAAGTATCCAGATAAGATCTAGCATCCAAGGCCTGTAAAGAATTTTTTGCCGCCTCAATGTCTTCTTTCTTTGCCAAGTCATTAGAATTTTTAATTTTAGTTAATCTAACAATATAAACATCTCCATTATCTTGAGTAGATATAAAGACCGGCATATTTAAATCAACTTTAAATAAATCATTCAACAGGTTGTCTGGAAGAAGACTGCTATTTCTTTTAATCAAAGAATACGAATTAAACAAAGAGAGATCATTATTATTAGCCTTATCTTCGTATTTTTTTAATTCTTCAATGATAGTTTCTTGAGCTTGTTCCAGTTGGAGTATTTTTATAATTTCTGATTCTGCAGCAGATTGAGATAATAATGTTTCCTCCGATATATCTAAAACTTCGTAAAGAAGGAAATTTCCTTTATCGTCTTCATAAGGACCAAAAAATTCAGAACTGGGAGAAATTTGGCTGAATAACTCCTCTGAAATATTAAAAGGAATAAGATCTTCTGGTAGGTTATTTAATTCAAATAAATTTGTTTTTTTTGTCTTTAAATTGAGCTCCGATTTCAGCACATCTAGTTTTAAACCTAGAAAATTATCTTCAATATTTATCAGAACATCGTTAAGTTTTTCTTGGGATTTATTTGAAAGTATCATTTCTTTTATTTCATCATCAGATAAGGAAAGATCATTTTTTTCCGTGATTTTTAAAATATGAACTGATCCTGGCATTTCAATAATCTTAGATATTTCATTTACAGATAATTTTTTTATTTCCTCTTCAAATTCGATTGGAAGTATCGTTCCGTCTGTATAACCTAAATCTCCACCATTACTATTGCTTCCAAAGTCATCAGAATATTCTTCTGCAAGGGTTTCAAAAGATAATTGATCTTCAAGTTTTTCAAGAATATTATTTGCTAAATTTAAATTATCATTTTTTTCTTCTGTAGATGAATGACTAAGTTGAATATGACTTACTCTTGTTTGTGAATTTTGGCCTTTATTTTCAAGAAGTTCTCTTTCGTAGGAAATTTCTTCTTTACTAACTTCTAATGAGTCTTTAAATGAATCATCGTCAATAACAATATAGTTTATCGCTACTTTTTTTGGCTCAATAAACTTAAATTGATTTTGTTGATAGTAATTCAAGATATTTGATTCGGGGATAATTTCTTTTCGAGCAATGTCATTGATTTCTAACTTATGAAAGCTAAGAGACCTTTGTTGGTTTGTTGCTCTAATATAATTTAAAGCATATGAATCTAATGAAAATTCAGATTTAGAAATGAAATCGCTCAAGGTATTTGCTAAGTATTTCGATTTAACTATTTCTCTATAGTCATTAATCGATAGACCAAGTCTAGCCATATATCCAGAAAATAAAGTTGAATCAAATTCATTATCTGTTTGAAAAGAAATATCACTAGAGATTAATCTATTTATGTAATCCTCTGAAACATTCATTTTTAAATCTAAGGATTTTTGGTATATCAATTCTTTAGAGATAATTGAATTTTTTGTAATTTCATTAACTAATTCTTCTGAAATATCATTTTCAGAAAATAACGAAGATAACCTGCTAAATTCTAAATTAAATTCACCAAAGGATATATTTTTTCCATTTATTTTTAAAGGTGAGCTTGATGGAGCTGATGGATCTGTTAAAAATCCACCAAAAGTAGCAACTAAACCAAAAATAAGTACAGCAACTATAAGTGATGAGCTAGTTGAGGAAAGTCCTTTTCTGATATTTTGAAGCGCAGACATTTGATGATTATAAAATAAAAACGCGCCCTAGAAACTTAGGGCGCGTTTAAAAAATAAGTTTATAAACTATCTTTAAGGCTTTTACCGGCTTTAAAGCCAACTCCTTTAGAAGCTGCAATCTGAATAGTTTCTCCTGTTGCTGGATTTCTTCCCATTCTTGCTGCCCTTTCTCTTACATTAAAAGTTCCAAATCCAACAAGCGCTACAGAATCTCCATTGCTTAAAGCTCCTGCTATTGAATCGAGCACAGCATCTAAAGTTCTGCTGGCTTCTGCTTTTGAGGTGTCAGTTGCATCTGCAACTGCTTCTATTAATTCGGCTTTATTCACTAGTCTCTCTCCTAAATAAAGTAGTTAAAATCCTTAGACACAATGTCAATAAGGAGATTTAGACACGTAGATATATTTCTGTCAAGCAGGTTTTAGAGCCTAAAACACCTTTTTTAATGGGTTTCAAGCTTATCTTTTTTAGTTTTTTTTCCTCTTGAACTTTTTGTATTATTTTCTGCTTTTTCTTCCCAAAGTTTAGGCTTTTCAGTTAAGACTAGATCAAACACTTCATCAATCCATTTAACAGGTCTGATTTCTAATTTAGTCTTTATTTTGTCTGGGATTTCTCTTAAGTCTCCAACATTACCTTCAGGAATCAATACTGTCTTAATACCACCTCTTTTAGCAGCCAATAATTTCTCTTTTAAGCCGCCAATTTTTAGAACTTCTCCGCGTAAAGTAATTTCTCCTGTCATGGCAACATCAGCCCTTACTGGAATTTCAGACAAAACTGAAGCAACGGCTGTACACATGCCTATACCCGCGCTAGGGCCATCTTTTGGAGTTGCTCCTTCTGGAACATGAATATGAAGATCATTTAATTCATGAAAATCAGGATTTATACCTAATGTTTCTGCTCTGGCTCTTATCACTGAAATTGCAGCTTGAATAGATTCCTGCATTACATCTCCCAGTTTTCCTGTTTTAATTATTTTACCTTTTCCTTTAAATGCTGAAGCCTCAATAGTTAAAAGTTCACCGCCTACTTGAGTCCAGGCTAATCCAGTAACTTGACCTATTCGATCTTTATCTTTGGCTTCACCATAATCAAATTTTTTAACTCCTAAAATATCTTCAAGAATTTTTGGAGTGACTTTGATTAATTTTTTTTCTTTAAGATCAGCAATTTTTTTAATTGTTTTTCTACAAATTTTTGCTATCTCTCTCTCTAGTGATCTAACACCAGCTTCTCTTGTGTAGTAACGAATTACATCCAATATAGAATTATCTGAAATGTTAATTTCAGTTTCATCTAATCCATTGTTCTTAAGTTGTTTTTTAACAAGATAATCTTTTGCAATACTTAACTTTTCGTCTTCTGTATAACCAGGAAGTCTAATGATTTCCATTCTATCCAACAATGGAGCAGGAATATCCAAAGAGTTTGCTGTACAAACAAACATGACATCGGATAAATCATAATCTACTTCAAGGTAGTGATCGTTAAAAGTATGATTTTGTTCAGGATCTAAAACTTCTAGTAGCGCAGATGAAGGATCTCCTCTGTAATCCATTCCCATCTTATCTATTTCATCAAGTAGGAATAGCGGGTTTTTAACGCCTACTTTGGACATTTTTTGAAGTATTTTTCCGGGCATAGAACCTATATAAGTTCTTCTATGTCCTCTTATTTCAGCTTCGTCTCTTACTCCGCCTAAAGAAACTCTAGTAAACTTTCTTCCGGTTGCTCGTGCAATGGACTCTCCTAAAGAAGTTTTTCCGACTCCTGGTGGACCTACTAAACACAAAACAGGACCTTTAAGTTTTGAAACTCTTTTTTGAACTGCAAGATATTCGAGGATTCTTTCTTTGACTTCCTCAAGACCATGGTGATCTGTTTCTAGAACCTTACTAGCATTTTCAATATTTTTTTGAATTTTAGATTTCTTTTTCCAAGGAATACTTGTCATCCAGTCGATATATCCCCTTACAACTGACGCTTCAGCCGACATGGGTGGCATGAGCTTAAATTTATTTAATTCTGTATTGACCTTTTCTTTGGCATCATCAGGCATTCCAGAATCTTTAATCTTCTTCTCTAAAATCTCCACCTCATCATCGAGGTCGTCGCCTTCACCCATTTCTTTTTTTAGAGCTTTCATTTGTTCACTTAAATAATATTCTTTTTGACTCTTTTCCATTTGTTTCTTAACCCTGTTACGAATCTTTTTTTCCATTTGCGTAAGATCAAGTTGAGTTTCAAGAAGATTTACTAAATTTTTTGCCCTTTCCTCTAAGTCAAGTTCCTCAAGCAAGATTTGTCTATCTGCTATAGAGATAGATAAATGTCCAACTAAAGTATCAATTAACTTTTCTAATCTTTCTATCGATCTAACTTGATTAGCAATTTCAGGCCTAATTTTTTGAGATGTTTTTGAAAGTTCTCTAAACTGAGACTGTAAAGTGTTTACATAACTTTTCTTGAGATCGTCTTCCATTTCAGAGTCTTCTAAAATATCAACCTCTGCTTCTAAAATATCTTTTCCAGCAATCAGATTTTGTAATTTCGCCCTTTTTATTCCCTCAACCAAGACTTTGTAAGTACCATCAGGAAGTTTAATGAGTTGCAATATGGTAGAAATTGTTCCAATTTCATATAAATCTTTTTGATCAGGATTCTCTGTATCTGCTGCTTTTTGAGCAACTAACATCACCGATTTGTCATCTGACATAGCCTTTTGCAGAGAATTAATCGATGCTTCTCTGCCAACAAATAAAGGCGTTACTACGCCAGGAAAAATTACTACGTCTCTAAGGGGGACCAATGGAATATTCATAATTACCTCTTACTTTATATATAGGGTCTGAAGAAAAAAATACAAGCTATTGTAATTTTTTTGAGTCTAAATCAGTTTTGTAGACTAATAGAGGCTTTGAGTCGCCTTTGATACAAGATGCATCTAATACAACTTTTTCAACATTTTCTACAGACGGAACTTCATACATCGTATCTAAAAGAGATTTTTCCAGAATTGACCTCAAACCTCTAGCGCCAGTTTTCATTTCTATTGCAAGTTTGGCTATTTCCAATAGAGCATCATCTCTGATATCAAGTTCTACATCTTCCATTTCAAAAAGTTTTTTAAATTGTTTTGATAAAGAATTTTTTGGTTCTGTAAGAATTGTTACTAAAGCATCTTCATCTAACTCATCTAAAGTAGCCATCACTGGTAGTCTGCCTACAAATTCAGGAATTAAGCCATATTTGATCAAATCTTCGGGTTGAGAATTTTTAATTACTTTTGAGTCAAAGCCTTGTGTTTGTTTCTTAACAGCTGCTTCAAACCCCATACCTCTTTCTTCAGATCTGGCTTTGATTATTTCCTCTAGTCCAGAAAAAGCTCCGCCACAAATAAATAAAATATTTGATGTATCAACTTGTAAAAATTCTTGTTGAGGATGTTTTCTTCCGCCTTGAGGAGGTACAGATGCTGTAGTTCCTTCTACAAGCTTAAGTAAAGCCTGTTGAACTCCTTCCCCAGAAACATCCCGAGTGATTGAAGGATTATCTGATTTTCGTGCAATTTTGTCTATTTCATCAATATAAACAATACCTACCTGAGCTTTTTCAACATCATAATCACATTTTTGAAGAAGTTTTTGAATGATGTTTTCGACATCTTCTCCAACGTATCCCGCTTCAGTCAATGTCGTTGCATCTGCAATAGCAAAAGGAACATCTAATAATCTAGCCAAAGTCTGTGCTAAAAGAGTTTTTCCACTACCTGTGGGTCCTAGCAAAAGAATATTACTTTTTCCAAGCTCAACATCTTCACTAGAAGGTGAACTCTTTAATTTTTTATAATGGTTATAAACAGCAACTGCTAGAGTCTTTTTTGCAGATTCTTGTCCAATAACGTAATCATCAAGAATTGCTTTAATTTCCTCTGGAACAGGTAATTTTTCTTCCGAAGATTCCTGGTTTGCTTCTGCTAAATCCTCTTTAATTATATCGTTACAAAGAGATACACATTCATCACATATATATACAGAAGGTCCAGCAATGAGTTTTTTAACCTCAGATTGGTTCTTTCCACAGAAAGAGCAAAACAACTTTTTATCTGTTTCTTGATTTTCAGACATATCTATTTATCTCTTTTATCAATAACTTTATCTATTAAACCATATTTTGCAGCTTCTTCGCCGCTCATGAAATTATCTCTTTCAGTATCTTCACTTACCTTGTCAATATCTTTTCCGCTATGATGAGACAGAATTTCGTTCAATTTAGTTCTAATTTTAAGTATCTCTTGAGCATGAATTTCTATATCAGTTGCCTGCCCCTGAAAACCTCCTAAAGGCTGGTGAATCATTATTCGGGAGTTTGGAAGAGCAAATCTTTTTCCTTTCGTGCCACCGGTAAGTAATATTGCTCCCATACTGGAAGCTTGGCCTATGCATAAAGTGCTTATGTCAGGCTTGATGTAAGACATTGTATCGTAGATGGACATACCTGAAGTTACTGAGCCTCCTGGTGAATTTATATAAATATTAATATCTTTTTCAGGATTTTCAGCTTCTAGAAAAAGTAACTGGGCCACAACCAAATTCGCCATATGGTCTTCTATTGGACCGGTAATGAAGATAACTCTTTCTTTGAGAAGTCTAGAATAAATATCAAATGCTCTTTCTCCTCTTGGCGTTTGTTCCACAACCATTGGAACAAGCTGATTTTCTATATTTGTCATATTCTTAATTTAACCCATAGATACAACTTCTTCAAAACTTAATAACTCCTCTTCAACTTTAGATTTACGTTCCAAGTATTCTGCTACTTTATCTTCTAAAACAAGAGACTCAATGTTTTTTAGTTGTTCTTCATTACCATATATCCATTTGACATATTGCTCAGGATCTTTAAATGATTTTGATTTATCTTCAATTTCTTTCTTCAAAGTATCGTTATCTACAGAAATATTATTTTCTTCAATTAATTTATTCATCAAGACTCCCAACCTCACTCTTTTGAGAGCATTTTCTTTGAAATTATCTAAAGGGAATTGATCTTTTTCTAATTTATTAATATCCAATCCCATTTGTTGAGCAGTATTATTTCTTAAATTATTTGCCTCAGAAATAATCATACTTTGAGGAATATCAATTTGATTTGAATTTTCAAACGCATCAAATAATCTTTGTTTGGTTTTTGTTTTAAGGTTTGTTTGTAAATCCGATTGAAGCTGTTCTTCTATTTTTTTTTCAAATTCTTCTTTTGTCTTAACATCCATATTTATAGATTTGAAAAATTCTTCGTCAAGATTAGGAAGCTTAACCTCTGAAACTTCTTTCATGTTTATTTTGAATATTACCTTTTGTCCTTTTAAGTTTTCTGCTTGATAGTCTTCTGGAAAAGTAACTTCTATTTCTTTTTTTTCTGAAGCTTTCATGCCAATAATTTGTTCTTCAAAACCTGGAATCATAGTTTTTGACCCAAGTTCAAGAGAATAATCTTGTGCTTCACCACCCTCAAATTTTTCTTCATTTAAAAAACCCTCAAAATCAATTTTGACAAAATTTCCCTCCTTGCTTTCTTTATCTGTTGGCTCAGCTTTTCCATATCTCTTTAAAACCAAATCAGTAGCTTTTTTAACGTCTTCATTAGTTACTTTTGACACTGGTTTTTTAAAGGATAGCGAACCCATTTTTGTTAATGAAAATTCTGGATAAATTTCATATGTGACCTCAAATTTAATGTCTTTAGTTATATCAAACGATTCTGGAGCAAAACTAGGTTGACCAACGACAGGTATATTTTCTTCAGAAATTTTTTTATAAAAGGTGTCTCCCATTTTGTCCATAATTAATTGTTGTTTAATTTGATTTCCATAGTACTTTTCAATTACTTCTAAAGGAGCTTTGCCTTTTCTGAATCCTTTTAAGTCAGAGGATGATTGCTGAGATGAAAGCCTTTTTTTGAAATCATTTTCAAGGTCTTCAGATGAAATCTTTAATTTTATTTTTTTCTCTAGATTATTTTTTTTACCAAACATAGTTTCCTTCTTTTTTTTGGGGTGGGCGATGGGGCTCGAACCCACGACAACCGGTACCACAAACCAGTGCTCTACCAACTGAGCTACGCCCACCATTAGTGGCCTCCCGGGCAGGATTCGAACCTGCGACCCTCTGCTTAGAAGGCAGATGCTCTATCCAGCTGAGCTACCGGGAGTGAATTTTTGATATTGTATAAAAATACTAACAATTAGTCTTTATTTACCAAAATTGACTAAAGAACCAAAAAGGAATCTTAAAACTCTGTTAGGGATGAATTTAGATATAAATATCATCGTTTTATTAAAACCTCCTCTAACAACATAAATTTCTTTTCCTTTTAAGCAGGCTTTTACTCCTTGCACTGCAACTTGTTTAGCTGACATTAAAAACAAAGAAGGTACATCCGAATATTGCATATTAAAGCCTGCTCTCTCATTAAAGCCAGTTTCTGTAAAACCTGGACAGAGAGCACAAACATGAACATTATATTTTTTATAAGTACTATTCAGCGTAATCGTGAATTCATTAACAAAATTTTTTATATTTCCATAAATACCGATTGCACCGCTTCCGCTTGGAATTATTCCTGCTATTGAAGAAACCTGAAGAATCTTTCCGGATTTTCTTTCTTTCATATCTTTTATGAAAAGACGTGTTAATTTGACCAAAGAGTTCAATAAAACGTTTAGAAAATCATCAAGCTTATCAAGATCATATGAGTCAAAGTCTTCGGTAAATCCATATCCTGCATTGTTGACTAAAAAATCAACTTTATAGTTATTTTTTTCACAGAAATCATAAATCTCCTGTGGGCTGTCAGATTTAGCCAAATCTTTTACTAAAACTATTACTTTTGAGTTTGAGCTAGACTCTACTTGTTCTTTAAGCTCTATTAATTTATCTTCACTTCTGGCTGTAACGATAATCTTCATATCAAACTTTGAAAGATATTTCACTATTTCAAAACCGATTCCTGAAGAAGATCCTGTAACTAGAGCTGTTCTATTTGTTAAATAATTCACTAAATTCTGGTCGGGGTGGAGGGATTTGAACCCCCGACATCCTGCTCCCAAAGCAGGCGCGCTACCAGACTGCGCTACACCCCGTTAATTTTTAATTAAGGGGTGGTATGATAACAAATAACAATGGCTATAGTACTTGATGGAAAAAAATTATCCCTTGAATCAGAAAAGGATTTTTCCAAACGTGTAGAAAAAATTAAAGACAAAAATCATTCAACCCCTATACTGGCTACAATTTTAGTTGGAAACGATCCTGCTTCTGCAACTTATGTAAAGATGAAAGGTAACGCTTGTAAAAGAGTTGGAATGAACTCTTTAAAAATTGAACTTGACGAAACTACAACTACTTCGGAATTAATTGAAAAAATTCAAGAGCTAAATGCTAATAAAGATGTGCATGGTATTTTATTGCAGCATCCTGTTCCAAACCACATAGATGAAAGATCTTGTTTTGATGCGATAGATATAAAAAAAGATGTTGATGGGGTAACTAGCACAGGATTTGGAAGAATGAGTATGCAAGAAAAAGCATATGGTTCCTGTACTCCCTATGGAATTATGCGTCTCTTAAAAGAATATAAAATTTCTTTGGAAGGAAAATCAGCTGTTGTGGTTGGAAGAAGTCCTATATTGGGAAAGCCTATGGCGATGATGTTATTAAATGAAAATGCGACAGTAACTATTTGTCATTCTAAAACAAAAAATTTACCTGAAATTGTATCCTCAGCAGATATTGTAGTTGGAGCAGTTGGTATTCCAAAATTTATTAAAAGCGATTGGATCAAAGATAATGCCGTTGTAGTTGACGCTGGATATCATCCTGAGAAGTGTGGTGATATTGATCTTGAGGGTGTCATTTCGAGGTCATCTGCATACACTCCTGTTCCAGGTGGTGTTGGACCAATGACTATCAATACTTTAATTATGCAAACTTTGGAAAGCTGTGAAGCTCAACTAGATCTTGATTAATTTTTCCAGTATTCGTCTTTAAGAAGCCTTTTATATAGTTTCCCAGTTGGGTGTCTAGGTAGCTCTTCTCTAAAATCTATAGATTTTGGGCACTTCACATGAGAAATATGTTCTCTACAGTACGCCATAAGTTCGGCTTCTAGATCATCTCCAGCAAGACTCATATTTTCAGGTTGAACTACAGCTTTTACCTCCTCACCCATTTCTTCATTGGGTACTCCAAAAACAGCAACATCAGCAACTTTAGGATGCATGATTAATGCATCTTCTGTCTCTTTGGGGTAAATATTCACCCCTCCAGAAATGATCATAAAAGCCTTTCTATCTGTTAAATATAAAAAACCTTCTTCATCTAAATATCCTATATCTCCTAGGGTTGTATAGCCTTGTTTTGAAGTGGCCCCTTTGGTTTTTTCTTTATCATTATGATATGAAAAACCGTTAGCAGTAGGTCCTTCAAAATAAATTGTGCCCTCTTCTCCAACTGGTACTTCATTTTGATCATCATCTAAAATATGTATTGGACCTAATAAGGATTGACCAACTGTACCCTTATGAGAGAGCCATTGTTCAGAATTGCATGCAACGAAACCATTGAATTCAGTTCCTGCATAGTATTCATGAATGATAGGACCCCACCAATCTATCATTTTTTCTTTAACCTCTACAGGACATGGTGCTGCAGCGTGAATAGCTATTCTGTGTGATGATAAATCATATTTATTAAAAATTTCAGGATCGCTTTTTAAAAATCTGATGAACATTGTTGGAACCCATTGACTGTGGGTAATCTTATATTTTTCTATAGCGGCAAGAGCAGCTTCAGGATCGAATTTTTCTAAAATAATACTTGTCGCTCCCAAAGCAAGAAATCCTGTATTGAACCCCATTGGTGCTGAGTGATAAAGAGGAGCCGGAGATAGATAAACAGAATCTTCATCGGCAGAATACAATCCTTGAACAACGCGAGTGAGACCTAAGTCATCTTCATCAGCTTTATAAGGTAGTGGGCTTAAATTTATTTCACGACTGACGCCTTTAGGCTTTCCAGTTGTTCCTGAAGAATACAACATTGCAGCTCCCTGACATTCATCCTCTATAGGAGTATCTGGCATATTTTTTATGGCTTCCTCATAAGACTTAAAGTCATCTGTTGTTCCATCAAGCATGAATTTGTGAACCCCCTCTAAAGAATTAGCCAAAGCCTTTGCAGATTCTTCAAGGAATTTACTTGTGATGAAAACTTTCGCACCACAATCTTTGACAATATATTCAACCTCACTTGCCTGAAGTCTCCAACTTATAGCTGTATATTTCAATCCACTTCGATAAGCTGCAAAAGCAATTGGAAAAAACAACTTATGGTTTTCCATCATAAAAGCCATACTGTCTCCAGGTTTGAGACCTAAAGATCTAAATAGTTGGGCTCCTTGATTTGATAATTCATTTAATTCTTGATGAGTGATTACGTCTCCACTACCCGCCATGATAATGGCTGGTTTATCTTTTAATTTGGGTCCGTTTATTCCTGGATGCATGCCCTCTCCTATAAATAATGTAAAATTATCTCTATAAGTTAATTTAAATAAAATTTACATGCAAGATTTTAAAAGATTTCCAGTTATTTGCAGTGTTGGAGGAATAAACTCAGCTGGAAGATCTTCTTTTGATTTTTCATACAAACGACTTGTTTTAGACGGTCTTGATGCTTCAACTAAGAAATCGTTATTAAAAGACTTAAATTCACTAACCAATTCTGAAATTTCATCAGAAAAAGATATTTTTGAAAAAACTTTAGTAAGAAAAGTAAATTCAGATCTTTTTGACCCTGATTTACTAATGAAAGATGTCATGAATGTGAATGCAGCAGGACAACTGCCAGAAGGAATAAATCTTTCTGAAATGTATAACTCAAGACAACATCCGAAAGGAATTCAAATGACTATTTTTGGTGTAACCGATTGCTTAAGAAATATAGGTAAGGATTGGGATACTGAGATTAAGCCATTATTGAATCCAAAAAAAATAGGTGTATTTTCAGGTCCAGCAATAGGTCAACTTGATTACGAAGGAATGGGAGGCCTGTTGCAGTCAAGAAAAATTGGCAAAAGAGCCAGTTCTAAACACTTATCAATGTCTTTAATTGGTATGTCAGCAGACTTCATAAATGCTTATGTACTTGGATCTTTAGGAAAAACAGGAACTGTAGCCGGAGCTTGTGCAACTTTTCTCTATAACTTAGATTTAGCTTTAAAAGGAATTAAGAATAATGAATTAGATTTTTCAATTGTCGGATCTGCAGAAGCACCTATTAATCCAGAGATAACAGATGGCTTTTTAGCAACAACAGGAATTGCAGACGATAAAAAAATTCTAGAGATGCAGATTAGAAATAACGATGATAACTCTGAAGAAGTAAATCATAAAAACGCTTGTCGGCCTTTCGGAGATAATGCTGGAATGATTTTGGGAGAAGCAGCACAATTTGTAGCTGTTACAACTTTAGAATTTGCAATTGAAAATGGTTTAAAGATCCTTGGTGGTTTTACAGACGTTGCAATAAATGCAGATGGATTCAAAAAATCTATTAGTTCTCCCGGAATTGGTAATTATATAACAATGGCTCAATCTCTTTCTAATACATTGAAAATAGGATGCTCCATTCAAGAGAGTATTGTTATTGCTCATGGTACAGGAACCTTTCAAAATCGAAGTACCGAATCTGATGTGCTAAATAGAGTTGCTGAAGGATTTAAATTAAAAGATTGGAAGGTAACTGCCTTGAAAGGTATGTTAGGTCATACTATGGGTCCTGCTGCTGGAGATGAATTAATAACGGCTATAGGAATTTGGAATCATGGTTTGATACCAGGAATAAATACCACTAAGAAATTAGCTAATGATGTGTTAACAGATAATTTAGATTTTTGTTTAACCACCCGAGAGATAGACAAAGAAAAAGTAGACGCAATTTATTTAAATGCTAAAGGTTTTGGAGGTAACAATGGTTCTTGTGGTGTGGTAAGTCCGAGTTTCATCAAATCAAAAATCAATAAAACTGATTTAAAAAATTATGAAAAAAAACTATCTGATACTGAAGTAAAAAGAAAAGTTTATTTAGAAGAAAGTAATAATGGAAATTATGACCTGATTTATCGCTTCAAAGAAGACGTTCTTGACCCTGCAGAAGATATGAAAATAACAAAAGATAAAATATCTATTTCTGATTACAAAGATATAGATTTATAAACTATCTATCTAAAAGTTTGTCCTTAGGAAATAGTCTTCCAATTAGAGGTATAAGCGGTAATAAATAAATATATTTTTTTGGAAAAAATCTCTGAATTCTGTCATACCAATGAGCATCTCCTCCAACCAATATTCTTTTATTTTTTTTCTTGATATTTTTTAAAATAATTTTTGCTGCTGTATTGGCATTTATTGGAGCTTGATTTTTAAATATCTCTCCTACCTCTTGTTTTGTTTTAGCTTTAGGGCCAAATAAATTAGGTCTTTCGTCCTCTTTATCAAGATCTATTTCCAACCTATCGTTTTTAACACCATAGTTTGCAATATTAGTACCAATATGGCCTGGATGAACTGAATATACTTCAACCGGAGAGTTTTCCATTTTCATTTCTAGGGCTAAAGTTTCAGTAAAAGCTCTTACCCCGTATTTACCGACATGGTAAATAGATTGCGTAGGAACCGATAAAAGCCCAAAAATAGATGAAGTATTAATTATGGCTGCTTCAGGTCTTTTTTTAAGATGAGGTAAAAAAGCTCTAGTTCCATTTATTACTCCATGGAGAAGAATCCCCAAACCCCAGTCCCAATCCTCATCAGTCGAGTCCTCAATAGTTTGTGACAAAGCAACTCCAGCATTATTGAAAACCATATCCACAGCTCCATGTTCATCTATCACTTTCTGCGGTAAAGCAAAAACAGCTTCTTTATCACTTACGTCTATTATGTGTTTTGAAACACCTACATTATAATTTTTTAGGAGCTCAGCTGTTTCATTAAGCGTATCTTCATTCCACTCTGCTAAAGCTATGTTAGCTCCTGATTTTGCGAGTTCTATAGCTAATTCTCTTCCCATGCCAGAACCTGCTCCGGTTATGACTGCAACTTTACCTTCAAAATTTTTCATAATAATCTCCGCTCATTAAATATAATTTATGACATTAGGACTGTCCAATTTTTAATGAAAGTTTTAAATATCTATAACTTTCTCAGAAGTTAAAAAGTTTATTATCGGATATAAAGTTAATCCTTGAATGGTAGTCTCATCACCTTTGGTAGATGAAAATAAATTTTTTCCTAGTGATTCAAATCGATAGGCTCCACAAGCCATGAGAGGTTCATCTTTTTCAATATAATCTTTAATTTCTGAGTCTGATAAAGACTTCATAGTAAGAGCTGCTTGGGCATAATGGGACCAAACTTCTTTCCCACCTCTGCAGATGCTAATACCACAGTTTTGGTAATGAGTGTTTCCAGATAATTTAGATAATGTTTTAAAACAGTTTTCTTTAGTTAAAGGCTTACTAAAAATTTCTTCTCTATAACAGCATATTTGATCTGAACCAATTACATAAGCATTTTTCTTTTTATTGCTAACGTCCAAAGCTTTGGCTTTCGCTAAAGCAAGACAATAATCTTTAAAATTATCGCTTGATAAAGATTGCTTAAGCTCTTCTTCTTCTACTTCTGACGGAATAACTTCAAAAGAAATTCCTGAGTCTTCTAAAATTTTTTTTCTTATAGAAGAATTAGATGCAAGGATGACTTTATATTCCGATATTGACTCTGAACTCAAGATTGATTGGAGTTAGAATGTATAAGATTCATAAATTCTGTACGAGTAATTGCATTTTCTTTAAAAACACCCAACATTCTACTTGTTACTGTACTAGTTTCAGTTTTATGAATTCCTCTTGTAGTCATACATTGATGTGCAGCATCAATTACCACAGCAACTCCTTTTGGCTTTAAAACGTTATTGATAGTGTCCGCAACTTGCGCGGTCATAGTCTCTTGAGTTTGTAATCTTTTACCAAAGATATCAATTATTCTAGCTAATTTACTTATGCCTACTACCCTTTGGTCAGGTATGTAGCCAACGTGAGCAACACCTAATATTGGAACCATATGATGTTCACAATGAGACTCAACTCGAATGCCCTTTACAATAACCATTTCATCATAACCTTCGACTTGTTCAAAAGTTTTTGATAGGACTTCTTCAGGATCTTCATCGTAACCGGCAAAGAATTCACCATATGCTTTGATAACTCGCTTAGGCGTTTCTACCAATCCTTCTCTAGTAGGATCATCTCCAGCGAAAGCTAAAAGAGTTTTTACAGCTTCCATTGCCTCTTCAGGTGATGGCCTAGAAATTGGTATGGCTTTTTTGGCAAAATTTTTCTTACTCATTATAAATCCTTAAAAACAGTTATATTTTACAGACTTTTTTATAACTTTTAATCATTATCTTCTTCAGGAAAGGGATTAAAAGGAAAAGGTCTTTTTTGACTACTATATGTTACAAAATCAACTATTTGAACGATGTAATTCCTTAATTTAATCGAAAAAGTTGATAAATGCGAATTTGGTTCCTTGGTGAATAAGGTAAATAAGAATTGTGTCCCTGCGATAATCCATAAGACTATGTCTAAAAATCCTAATAGGAATAGATAGAAAACAACCAGCCCAGCTGTAATCCAAGTAGAAGGATGCTTAACCTTTTCAGGTATGACATCCTTAAAATTCTTCTTTTCTTCTGCTTCAACTTCTGTAATTACCGAAGAATCATCATTTTTTTCAGTCATATGCGGTGTCAATATTACCACTTTCGCGGATAAACTTTAAAAAACATTTTTTAGGGTCTTTTTTTAAATAAACAATTTTATATAAAGCATCGATTATAGGCATATTTAAAGATAGCTTCTTCTTTTCTAAATAAAGAACTTTTAATGTTCTATACCCTTCTACAGACTGCTTTACCATTGATAAAGCCTTACTGGGACTATTTCCTCTACCTAAAAACTTTCCAAAAGAATAATTTCTACTTTTTTCAGAGCTGCTTGTAGCTATTAAATCTCCAACTCCTGATAGACCAAGAAGAGTTAAAGGATTAGCATTAATTTTCTTAAAAAGTTCGGACATCTCTGACAAAGATCTTGTTAGCAACATAGCCTTGGTATTTGATTCAAAACCCAATCCATCAGATAAACCAGAACATATTGCATATAAGTTTTTTAAAGCTCCGGCCATTTCTATTCCTTTAGTATCATTTGATAAAAATATTTTGAAAAAATCACTATTAAAGAGCTCTGATACTTTTTTTAAAGATTTTTTATCACTTCCTGCGATTACTGATGCAGATATATTCTTTCTCATAATTTCATCAGCAATATTTGGACCGGAAAGAATCATGATATTTTTCTTTGAATGATTTGTTTCATCTATAAATACTTCACTCATTGTCATAAAAGACTCGTTTTCTATTCCTTTGGATGCAATCAAAATCTTTTGATTATCCAAATACTTAGAAATTTTCGATGAAATTGATCTAAAGCCTTTTGATGGAATAGCAACAATAACAAGGTCTACATCTAGAAAAGCATCCTTTAAATCAGAGACAATTTTTAAATTTTTTGAAAGTTTATATTTCGGGAGATATTGATTATTAATCCAATTGTTTTTAACTTTTTTAAATATTTTCGAATTTCTTGCCCACAGAGAAACATCATGTTCTTTCTCTGCTAAAAGATTGCCTAATGTAGTACCCCATGAGCCTCCTCCTAAAACTAAAATCTTATTCATATGAAACTTCAAGAAATGAAATTAAGTGATTTATCACCAAATTTTTTCCACCAATTTTCTCCTAAAAGCCTTATAGAATTTAGATTTCTTTCTGATGTGTTGTCAAAAGAAGACTTAATGCCTGATAAAGATGAGTCTACTCTCAAATAGTTTTCTTTAAAAAGAGATTGTGCAATAACATGTTCGATGTTTGATTCCATAAGAATTTGAATAATTCCAGCATTCAGCCAAGAAATTGATCCCCATTTTCTAGCACGTCTTCCATCTAATCTTTTGGAGTTGTAACCAGTTCCAACACTCAAAATTTTAATCTCTTCGTTAGGCCATAGCTTCTTTGCTTCAGCATAAGCAATCAGTACTGGATTGTTAGTTGATACTGCGCCATCAATATACCACTGACCTTCAATAGACTCAGCTGGAAAATATGTCGGTGCTGCAGAAGTTGCTGCAGCAACTCTTCTTGCTGGTAAATATCCTTCTGTCCAAGATTTAAACATTTTTACCCTTCTTTTTTCCAAATCAAAAGCCGTGATCATTGTTGGAATTTTTGCTGCGCTAAGGGTTTTTGTTTTGAAATAATCTTCAAATACTTTTCTTTTTACCTTGCCCGCATATTTAGAACCCAGAACTCTGTACCTAAAAGGTGAAAAGATTTTTTTTATATTTTCTTTGGAGTAAATCTTTATTAAATCATCTTTTTGTAAATCAAGAATTGATATTGCTAGAGCAATAATACCTCCTGTAGAAGTTCCTACAATCAAATCAAAACTTTCAGAAAGTTTCTTTGGAACTGCTTTGTCCAATTCGCTTAGAAAAGTTGCGGAAGCAAGGCCTCTAACTCCACCTCCATCTATGGATAAAACATATTTAGTCATTGTTATTTTTAAATAAATTCAGCATATTATGGACGAAACTATACTAAGTATTTTAAATGAATTCATTCAATGCCAAAAAAATAGGGTTTTGGACTGGACTTGCAATTTTTGTTTGCATCTATTTCTTACCTGCCCCTGAAGGATTATCAAACGACGGTAAGTTAACTGCAGCAATTTTTTTATTGATGGGGATTTGGTGGGCTACTGAAGCTATGCCTCTTTATGCAACTGCTCTCTTACCTTTGATTTTTTTTCCTTTACTGGGAATAGACCCAATTGGAGTGATAAGCAAAGAATATATGAATAAAGTTCAATTTCTTTTTGCTGGAGGATTCATGATCGGAATTGCTATGCAAAAGTGGAATTTGCATAAAAGAATTGCACTCAATATTTTAAAATATAGTGGTTTGCAAGCAAAAAATATCGTGGCTGCTTTCATGCTTACAAGTGCAATTTTAAGTATGTGGGTCATGAATACTTCGACTGCTATTATGCTTTTACCTATTGGAGTATCAGTCATTGCTGTGATAAATGAGACTGTAAAAGACTTACTTCCAAGTGAGAGTAAAAATTTTCAATTTGCTCTACTCCTTGGGATTGCATATTCAGCATCTCTTGGAGGAATATCTACTCCAATTGGAACATCTCCTAATGGTTATTTAATTCAGTATGCAAATGATAATTTTAATCAAGATATAGGTTTTATAAGTTGGCTAGCCATAGGACTTCCTGTGACTATTATCATGGTGCCTCTTGTTTGGTTTATTTTAACTTCTTTAATTTTTCCAATAAATTTTAAGGCTTCTCCGGAGACAAATTCCAAACTAAGAACAATGCTTGAAGATCTAGGAAAGATTACTCTAGAACAAAAAATGGTTGCAATTATTTTCTCAATAACTGCATTTTGTTGGGTGTTTAGAAAATTATTAGATGATTTACCTGGACTAGGATTTTTAGAAGATGCTGTCATTGCCATGATCGGTGGAATTTCATTGTTCTTTGTAAGTTCTAAAAATAGAGAGGATTATTTGCTTAATTGGGATGATTTGCAGCAAAAATTTCCATGGGGACTCATCTTTTTATTCGGTGGAGGCATGGCCTTAGCCTATGAGGTAAATTCTACCGGCCTTGCTTCATGGTTAGCTAATTTGATACCTGCAGATGTTAACCCTATTATAGTTGTTGCTTTAATCATATTATTGGTTTTACTCCTTACAGAGTTAACAAGCAATCTCACAACGACAATTACTTTTATGCCCGTTATTGCTAGTGTAGGTTTCAATCTAGATATAAATCCTTTACTACTTACTTTACCCCTAACAATTGTTGCTAGTTGTGCTTTCATGTTGCCAGTTGCAACTCCTCCCAACTCTATAGTCTTTGCTTCAAACTTAGTTCCTATTCAGCAAATGGTTAGAGCTGGAATTTTTATTAATATAATCTCATTTCTATATATCCTTCTTTTATCGGTCTTTTATTACCCTCTCGTCTTATAGTAAAATAAGTCTGAGTGTTGCACTTAGGTTCAATATCAGGGGTTCCTAGCAAAGTGCGTTTTATTCTTACCCTGTGAAGGAGGTGGTCCAAATTAGTATTAACGAATTAGCAGGAATTTCAGGGGGTGCCTCTTGACAACGGGTTAACCCGATTCCGACCTTTTGCCGGTTCGCCCGCTTAAGGTAAGAATTAAGTTGAAATACTTATTCTTAAGCCCCGTCAGAAATGACGGGGTTTTTTTATTCACTCAAATCATGACCAGTTGCAGAGATAGTTCCGCCGTCGCAAGTAATAGTTTCTCCAACAGTGTAAGAACCAGCTTTTGATGAAAGATATAAAGCTAAACCGCCAACATCTTCGGCTCTTCCCATTCTATGGACTGGATTTCTAGAAATAATACCTTCATAGTTATGGGCTACTGCTGAACCCAACATATCACTAGGAAAAGGTCCTGGGGCAATGGCATTCACTAAAATATTTTCTCTAACAAGTCTAGCTGCGAGAACTCTTGTCATATGATGAACAGAGGCTTTCGAGGCACTGTAAGGGTATGTTTCAAAAACAGGTGTCCCGATACCATCAATTGAGCCTATGTTGATAACTCTAGAAGGATCTTCTCTAGTAGCTTTTTTCTTCAGCAGAGGAAGAAACTTTTGCGTAGAAAAGAATACACTTTTGACATTCAAATCCATCACCTTGTCCCAACCTTTTTCTGAGAAAACATCTATGGGTTCTGCCCATGCTGCTCCAGCATTATTTACTAAAATATCAATCCCAGACTCTAATCCCTCTACTTCTTTTACAAAGTTCTCTATTCCTTCCAATGAAGATAAGTCAGATGGAAGAGATATACATTGAGCATTGTATCTTTCCGAAAGTTCTATTGCCTTTGCATCACAAACATCAGCCTTTCTGGAAGTAATATAAACGGTTGCGCCATTTGCTAAATATGCTGATGCAATCATTTCACCGATTCCTCTTGATCCTCCAGTAACAACAGCAACCTTGTCTTGTACTGAAAATAGTTCTTCAATTTTCATCTTTATCTCCTAATCTTCAACTTTTAAAATTTTTGGTTCTCGAAATTTATCATCTTTATTACCCATCATGTAGGTACATACGATTATTAAATCTCCGGTATTTGCTTTGTGGGCAGCAGCACCATTTAAAGAAATCTTTTTGCTTCCGGAGTCTTCAGAAAAGGCATAGGTAACAAATCTATTTCCATTTGAAATATTATAAATATGAACTTGTTCATATTCTTTGATATCAAGAGTATCCATCCAGTCCTTGTCTATTCCGCAGGAACCATCATAGTCAATGTTTGTAGAAGTGACTTTTACTCTATGTAACTTAGATTTAAGAACAGTAATGTACATATTTTATGGCGGACCGGACGGGGCTCGAACCCGCGACCTCCGCCGTGACAGGGCGGCGTTCTAACCAGAACTGAACTACCGGTCCAATTTAGGAAGACAATTATACATAGTATGAAAAGAAAGTAACTTACAAAAAAATATAAAAACTTAATCTAAGTAATAGCCTCACTATGATTAATTTTAAAAGTTATAGGTTTCAAATTCTTATAATTTTTAGACTTAACTGAAGAAACGAAATTGAATTTTACATCTATGTATTCCGAATGAATATTGAGTTCTACATAACCCTTGTTCTTTCCATTAGTCCAAATAAGATCTCTATTTGAGTCAACAAATGATTTATCCAATGCTTCTGTAAACTCTCCAAATGTATCAACAAAGTTTGGAGACGTAACAGAAGGAGCTCCTATCTCAACGCCAACGAATTTATTATTTTTATCAAATAAATTTGAAAGCCATGAATTATGGGAATCACCCGCAAGAATGAGGTTGGATTGTGAATTGCTAATAGCCTTATAAAACTTCTCCCTTTCCCTTGGGTATCCATCCCACTGATCTGTATTGTAAGGAATTTCGGTACCAGCTAATGATAGATATTTGTGGAGAAATTTTGGAAAGTTATCTTTATCCAAAGCTTTAAAAATTGTTGGTAAATATTTTGGACCAATTAAAATTTGCTGTCCAAAAATAGACCATTTAAAAGAACTATCTACTTTATTTCTAATCCAGTTAAATTGTTCTTTGCCAAGAAGCTTTCTTGGTTTATTAAGATCATTGAAGTAAGAATTTTTGTTAAAAGAATTTCCACTAAAGTATTTTTCTATATCTAATTGTTTATCTCTTTCGTACGACCTGGTATCTAACATCATCAAATTAAAAAGATTACCTACACAGAAATTTCTCCAAATTTTATCTTTTCTACCTTTCTCACGAATCGGCATCCATTCGTAATAAGCTTGTAGAGCATATTTTTTTCTATTGGCAAATAATCCTTCATTCTTTGAATGGTTTTGAGCTCCTTTCTGCCAACTATCATTAGTAAATTCATGATCATCCCAAACAGGAATCATGGGTTTTTTTTGGTGCAATAATTTAAGATCAGGATCAGATCTATAAGTCGCATACCTTTTTCGATAATCATCTAATGTAACCATTTCGTGTGTTGGGTTTACGACTCTGCCCATTTGTTCTGCATCTTTTGAAGCATAGCCGCCGTGTCCATATTCATAGAGATAATCTCCAAGGTGTAAGACTAAATCTATTTTTTTATTTTTTGCCATCTCTCTATAAACATTAAAATATCCCGCGGGATAATTTGAGCAGCTGCAAAAAGCGATATTGAAATTATTTGGGTTCTTGCTAGGCAAAGTTGATGTCATTCCAATATCTGAGGTTTTACCATCTGCTAAAAATCTGTAATAAATTTTTTTACCGTTAAATCGTTTTGGAATTTTTGCATCAACTTTAACTGAATAGTCTTTTCTAGAATTTGTTTTTACATGGCCATAAGTAATAAGATTTGAAAAATCGTTGGAGCTTGATACTTCCCACCTCACTCGAATTTCAGGATTACCCATTGGTAATATTTTTGTCCATAAAATTACATTAGTATTTGTAGGATCTCCACTTGCTACTCCATACTTAAAAGATATAACCAATTCCTTATTTAACGAGGGAAAAATACGTACTGGTAAAAAAAGTAAAAGTAAGGCTAAACTTTTTAAAAATTTTCTTCTGTATTTATTCACAGGGTTAATTTAACACTCAAAATGAATATGCCAATTAAAAAATGATTTTTTTTAAGATGGTGGGCGACACAGGACTTGAACCTGTAACTTCCACCTTGTAAGGGTGGCACTCTACCAATTGAGTTAGTCGCCCAAAAAAGACAGCATTATACCCAAATAAATATAATCAAATGGACAATGTGAAAAAATTAGTGCATATTTTTTCTTTATAAAGTAGTAATGAAACAACTAGAATCTCAACCCTTTCAAACAAAACTGAATTTAAATTCTGAAGATTTTGAGAAGAACAAGTCATCCATGCTTGAGATGATTTCCGAATTAAATGAACTTTTAGATGAAGCTGAAGCAGGTGGGGGTCCAGATCATCATAAAAGATTAGCGGCAAGGGGAAAGCTTCCCGTCAGAGAGAGAGTTTTTCACTTCTTGGATCCAGATAGTCCTTTTTTAGAAATTAGTGGTTTGGCTGCTTATAAATCTGAATATCCTATCGGTGGTGGAGCCTTTGCTGGTATTGGGGTCTCCTCAGGAATTGAATGTGTAATTTTTGCAAATGACCCCACTGTTCTGGCTGGAGCAATGCATTTTTACTCTGTAAAAAAATGGATGAGATGTATGCAAATTGCCCGAGATTGTCGAATTCCTTTCATTCAATTTGTTGAGTCTGCAGGAGGCGATTTACGTCCAAGAGCCGGAGCTGCTGTTGGTGGAATGGGTCATTTTGCTGAGTCAGGTAGACAATTTTACGAAATCACGGAACTTTCAAAACTTAACATTCCAACTGTGACTGTTGCTTTCGGAACTGCAACCGCTGGAGGAGCTTATCAACCTGGAATGTCAGACTATAATATTTTTGTTAAAAACCAGGCAGATGTTGCTCTTGCGGGACCGCCTTTGGTTCAAATGGCAACTGGAGAAATTTCTTCTAGAGAAGATATTGGAGGAGCAAAAATGCACGCCGAAAAATCTGGTTTAGCTGAATACTTGGCTGAGGATGATTTAGACGGAATAAGAATTGCTCGAGAAGTAATGTCCCATCTAAATTGGGACAAAGAAGGAAATAATCCTCGATTTAAAATAACTCCTCCAAAATACAGTCAAGAAGACTTATTGGGTATTATCGAGCCAAGTTTAAAAACTCCATTTGATATCAGAGAAATAATTGGTCGTATTGCTGATGGATCTAAGTTCGAAGAATTCAAACCACTTTTTGGACCGACAATAATTTGTGGTTTTATATCCATTCATGGATATCCGGTCGGCGTCCTCGGAAATAACGGTATGCTTTTTCCTGATGCCTCTCAAAAGGCAGCTCACTTCATTCAGCTATGTAATAAACGTAACTTGCCTTTGGTTTTTCTTCAAAATATCACAGGATTTATGGTCGGAAAAGATTATGAGCAAGATGGTTCCATTAAAAAAGGAGCTCAAATGTTAAATGCTGTTTCAAACTCAAATGTTCCACATCTAACAGTGATAGTAGGAAACTCATATGGAGCTGGAACTTATGCAATGTCTGGAAGAGAATTTGGAAATTCTTTCACTTTCTTGTGGCCAACAGCAAAAATTGCGGTCATGGGTGGAGAAGTCATTGCAGGAGTGATGTCTATCGTAAGAAGAGGTCAGGCTGCAAGAAAAGGTCTTAAATTTGACGAAAAAGCTGACGCAGAAGTTGTTAGAAATCAACAAATCTCTCATGACAAGGGTTCCAAAGCTTTGAGAGCTACAAGCGTTATAAGTGATGACGGAATTATAGACCCCCGAGATACAAGAAATGTATTGGGAATGTGTTTATCGGTTGTTAACAATAAAGAAGTTAAAGGATCAGAAGGATTTGGAGTATTTAGGTTATGACAATTAAAAAATTGTTAATTTCAAACAGAGGAGAAATTGCAAGTAGAATCATAAAAAGTGCTCACGACATGGGAATAACTTGTGTAGCCGTTTATACAGAGGCTGATAAAAATACTCCTTATGTTAGAGAGGCAGATCAATCCTTTAAACTTTCGGATACATACTTAAATGCTAAAGAAATTTTAGAAATCGCTAAAAAAAATAATGTAGATGCAATTCACCCTGGATATGGATTTTTATCTGAAAATGCTAATTTTGCAAATAATGTAAAAAAGGCAGGAATGAAGTGGGTAGGTCCTTCTGCAAATGCCATAAAAAAAATGGGAGATAAAATTACTGCAAAAACTTTAGCAGAAAAAGCTGGTGTCCCCACCCTACCTTCGGGTTCTTCAGCTAAAGATGCAACTAAAATTGGTTATCCGATTCTTGTTAAAGCTGCTGCAGGAGGTGGTGGTAAAGGTATGCGTATTGTCAAAAGTTCAAAAGGTTTGAAAGAATCTATTGCTTCTGCTGAGAGAGAAGCTGAAGGTGGCTTTGGTGATAAGAGAGTTTTTTTAGAAAGATACATTGAAAAGTCTAGACACATTGAAATACAAATCCTCGGTGACTCCTATGGTAATTTGGTTCATTTAGGAGAAAGAGAATGTTCAGTTCAGAGGAGACACCAAAAGGTAGTTGAAGAATCGCCCTCGCCCATGGTTGATGATTCCATGAGAGAAAAAATGGGAGATGCTGCCATAAAGTTAGCTTCCAAATTAAAGTATGAATCAGCTGGAACTGTTGAATTTCTTGTTGATGAGAAGACAAAAGAATTTTGGTTTCTTGAGGTTAATACGAGGCTTCAAGTTGAACATCCTGTTACAGAAGAAGTTACTGGAATTGATCTTGTAAAAGAACAGCTCAGGATAGCTGAAGGTGAGTCTCTAGGTTATAGCCAATCCGATGTAGATTGGTTTGGAAGTTCTATAGAGGTGAGACTGTATGCCGAAGACCCAAATAATGATTTTTTACCAGTAACTGGAAAGATGATTTCTTTTGTACCGGCAGATGATCCTCTCGTTAGATGGGATGTAGGAATTGAATCAGGGTCAATAATTACACCTGATTTTGATCCAATGTTAGCTAAAGTTATTTCTTATGGAGAAACCAGAACAGAGGCTGCAAAAAAATTAGCTCTTGCTTTAGAAAATAGTCACTTTGGGGGAATGCAAACAAATCGAGAATTCTTAACAGCTATTTTAAGATCTGAGAGATTTCTAAAAGGTGCTACAACTACTGATTTCATCGAGAAAGAAAAACTAAGTGGAGAAATAGACCTTTCCGAAGAAGAAATAAAAAATTATGCAAAAGCAGCTAGTTTATGGATTCAAGGATTCAATAGAGAAAACGCATCTGTTTTAACCAATATGGACTCAGGATGGAACAACGCAAGGTTACCTTTTCAGGAAGTTAAACTTGCTTTAAAGGATACAAATTTCGTTATTAATTATAAAAGATCAAGAGATGGTAAGTTTGAATTTTCTGATTCAGTAGTAGCAACCGTCTATGATTGGCAAGATAATTTCTTAGATGTAGAAATATCGGGATCGAGACTCAGATCAAAAATATCTTTTGAAGATAATCTTTTATTGATTCATACCTACAAGGGTGATTTGCTTTTTAATGTTTTACCTAAGTTTGAAGTAAAAGATTCAGGAACAATTGAGGGCGGTCTAAATGCTCCAATGCCCGGAAAGGTAGTAGAAGTCCAAATTAAAAAAGGTTCTTCTGTTAAAAAAGGAGATACTTTGATTATCTTAGAGGCAATGAAAATGGAACATAAAGTGAGTGCTCCGTCTTCTGGAAAGATTAAAAATATTCTAGTTTCTAAAGGTGAACAAGTAGAAAATGGTCAAACCTTAGTTGTTTTGGATTAATCCCATTTTGGTTCTCTTTTTTCTAAGAATGCAGCAATTCCCTCTTTTGCGTCAGGTCCAGCAAATGTTTCTGCACTTTTCTTTCCTAAATAAGGTAATGCTTCATCAAAATTCATACTATCTTGATTAACATATGCCTCAAGTCCAAATTGCATTGTGCCAGGAGCAAGACTGGCTAAATCTTTTGCTAATTTAGCGACAGTTTCGTCTAAAGCTTCTGGTGGTACAGATTCATTAATCAATCCCCACTCTTGAGCTTTATTTGCATCTATTGCTTGACCGCGCATACAAAAATCTAATCCAACTCTCTTAGGCATAACTCTAAATAAACCAGCCATAACCATGTGAGGCCAAACCCCGCGTAAAATTTCAGGAGCTGAAAATTTTGCAGACTCAACAGCAATTGCATGAGTGCAATTTGTAACCATTAGTAGAGCACCAGCATGAACCGATCCTTGAATCTTACAAATAACCGGTTTATACAAATGCCTAATTGAGAGGCTTATGTCATCAGATCCTTCTAGTCTAGGAACGTTAGACTCTTCCTGTTTTCTATTTAAGTCTGCCCCTGCACAAAAAACATCTCCTTCCGCTGCAATAATTACAACTCTTATTGCTCTTTCTTGTTTGGCATATGCAAGTACATAATTTATTTCATTCATCATTACATTGTTAAGAGCATTTTTCTTTTCAGGCCTGTTTAAGGTAATAGTTAAAATGTGGTTAGAAACATCTATTTTTGTTGCTTGAAAGATAAGATTTTCTATTGAGAGTTTTTTAATTGTCATTTCGTCTTATTTTAAAATAATTTTAGGCACATTTATTTTTTTTGCTCTTAAATATTCGCCTAAAGACTTTGCCTGCCCATCCATCCTTGTTGAAGAAGAAACTCCATCTTGCAAAATTCCATGAATATAAAAATTTAAAGATAAAATATTGGGCAATTCAAATCTATCAATTTCAAAAGATTTTAAATCTGGGAGCAACTCTTTCAATTTATCAACAGTTAAAAAATTAAACAAAAACCCATAAGCCTCTGCATTTTTACTCCACACCCCAAGATTAGCGCAACCTCCTTTATCTCCAGATCTAGTACCAAAGATATCTCCAAAAAATATTTCCTTATCAGGATTTTCAGTTATTTTTTTTACCTCAGCAGGTTCCTTTTGGTAATAAACTTCTTCAAAGTCCAGTTGGCTGGTTGGAATAACTTCCATGATCTTGCCGTCAAAATGCACTTTTTCCTTTATAAATTTACTATCAACCAAAGCTGGCCAATACTCAATATACGGTCCGCTAGGGACAACTCCATTTCTTCCTGTCCAGCCTGGAAAGTTAGCTAAAGCTAATTCAATTATTTTAGCGCTAAATAATCGTCCAACTAAATCGGGATTGTGAGACATCACATCAATTCTAAGAAAGGCTTGTGCCTGTTCATTGCTTTCTGGATTTTCTTTATCAGTTCTATGTAACTGTATATCTACCTTATCAAACTGCTCTTTACCACCAACTGAGTCAAAAATAGTTTCAGTAATTAATTTAGCTTTTTCTTCAATATCTAAGCCTGTTAGAAGTAACTCAGTACCATTTCTAAAACCTCCCGCAAGATTGACACAAACTTTATGATCTTTAGGTGGACTGCTTCCTCTACAGCCAGAAACAAAAACTCTGTCTTTAGCCTCCTGTTCAATTTTTAAAGTATCAAAATGAGAAATAACATCTGGATTTACATAAGCTGGCGAACCTATCTCATAAAGAAGCTGAGCTGTAACAGTGCCAACAGAAACTAATCCTCCAGTATTTGGATGCTTGGTAATTACAAAGCTACCATCTTGGTTTATTTCGGCTATCGGATAACCAATATCTTTAAAAGAAGGAACTTCTTTAAAAAATGAATAATTGCCTCCAGTAGCTTGAGCACCGCATTCGATTATGTGACCAGCTGCAAGAGCTCCGGCAAGCTGATCATAATCATTTCTTGACCAATTAAATTTCCATGCTGCAGGACCTATAACTACAGCAGCATCTGTAACTCTCGGGCATATGACCACATCAGCACCTTTATCTAAGGCTTCTTTAATACCCCAAGCTCCTAAATAAGCATTTGCAGTTAGAGGTTTTTTCTCGTAAGAAAAAAGATCATTATTCTTATCAATATTTTTTAACTTTTCTCCAGACGAAGATAATTCATCTAGTCTAGGCATCAAGTCGTCACCATCAATATAAGCGACTTTCAAATCAACATTCAATTCATTGATTATATTTTCAACTTCTGTTGCCATTGAAGCAGGATTTAAACCTCCTGCATTGGATACAATCTTAATTTTTCGTTCATCACAAAGTTTTGCTACATCTCTAAATTGTTTCAGAAAGGTTCCTACATATCCTAGATTTTCTCCTCTTTTCATTTTCTGGTTATACAAGATAGTCATCGTCAATTCAGCAAGATAATCTCCTGTTAAAACATCGATTGGCCCGCCTTCAACCATTTTTTTTGCTATGGATAGATTGTCTCCATAAAATCCACTGCAATTTGCTATCTTTATTACTTCTGACATTTAATTCTTTATAGTTTTTTGATCGGAAATTCCTGCTAAGTAAATTCCAATTAAAAGAATAATAGCACCGAAAATCTGCTGCATTAAGAACATTTCTCGAAATAGTAAAAAAGCTAGAAAAGCTGCCGTGAGCGGTTGAATTAAAAGTATTAACGAAGAGAATTGCACTCTAATTAGAGAAAGTCCATAAATAATTAAGCCTTGGCCTGCAATTTGAATGAACAAACCTTGAAACAGAATATTTGACCAGCCTAAGACTGTTTCAGGAAAAGATTGGCCAATCTCTAAGAAACTGCCTAAATAAAGCGGAATGCATCCAAATAATGCAGAAAAGAACATTAAATGAAAAGTCTCATAAGTTTCTGAAAACTTTTTAACTGAAATTAAGTATCCAGAATAAAAAACTGCAGCAACTAAAGATAATAAATCTCCAGAAAAAGATTGGTATTCATTTTGTTCAAATAAAATTAAAAAAACTCCGCCAAGACAACAAATTCCAGCAAAATAAAAAAATAAATCTAATTTATCTTTAAATAAAAAATAAGAAATTATGGCGACGTAAATAGGAGCTGTGTTAACAAAAAGAGCAGCGTTAGCTACTGATGTTTGATTTATTGACCAATGCCATAAAGTTATGTCACTTCCAAAAAATAATCCTGGTATTGCAAGAATTAGAATATCTTTGTACTTGATATTGATAAATTTGTTTTTTGCAACCCCATAAGCAAACAAGATGAATGTAGCAACAAGAAATCTATAAAATCCTGTTAAAGAAGGAGTAATTTCACTTGTTCTCACTAAAATTGGGGCAACACCAATGAGCATAGCTCCAAGAGATGTCGATAGTATTCCGATTGTTCTTGAATTTAGATTTATCATTTTTATGGAAAGTATAGATATACTGTAACAATGTTGAGTAAAGAACAAAAAAATTCACCTGAAATTTTTTCTGTCTCCCAACTTAATAGAAGCGCTAAGTTTTCTCTAGAAAAAAAATTTAATGATGTCTGGGTTAAAGGAGAAATTTCTGAATTTACCAATTACCGTCAATCTGGACATTGGTACTTTACCTTAAAAGATGAGAATTCATCCATTAATTGTGTGATGTTTAAATTCAAAAACTCCTATCTTAAAAATATTCCTGAAATTGGTGATGAGATAGTCCTCAAAGGAAAATTATCCTTATTTGAAGCTCAAGGCAGATATCAATTTATTGCAGAAAGTTTGGAGTATTCTGGTGAAGGGGACTTATTAAAGGCTTTTGAAAATTTAAAAAATAAACTTTTAAAAGAGGGTCTCTTCGATGAAACTTTTAAAAAAGATCTACCTGAATTACCTATGCATATCGGTGTAGTGACTTCGCCATCAGGTGCTGTAATTCAAGATATTAAAAACGTTTTAGAAAGAAGAGCGCCGTTATCAAGGATTACTTTAGCTCCCTCTTCAGTGCAGGGTGATAAAGCAGAAGACGAAATAATAAATGCATTAAGTATGCTCCGAGAATTCAATAAAAAAGAAAAGTTAGATCTAATCATAATTGCAAGAGGTGGCGGCTCCCTAGAAGATCTTTGGTGTTTCAATAGTGAAAAAATAGCAAGAGAGATATATGCTTTTGAAATTCCTGTTATAAGCGCAGTTGGTCACGAGACAGATTTTACAATCTGTGATTTAGTTTCTGACTTAAGAGCTCCAACCCCTTCTGCGGCAGCTGAAATAGCAAGTCAAGCCCATTCATTAATTGTTGATAAAATTGAAAATCTAGAAAAAGTTATTTCAATATCTGTAAAAAATTATCTTAAAACTAAAAATGAAAATTTTAGTGATGTGTCCAATGTATTAAAAAAAATTAATTTTAATTTAGAGCAAAAGATTTTTAAAATTGATGAAAGCTTCAATAAAATTGTCTTTTTGCAAAAGGAAAGATTTTCATCTAAAAGATTGGACCTCATAAAAAAAAGAGCCTTTTTAAGAGATAAAAATCCTCTCATCAAGCTTTCAAATCAAAGATCAAATTTAAAAAGTAAAAAGTTAATTTTTGAAAATGTATTTAATGATGTTCTTTCAAATAAAAAAATTTCTTTTGATACTTTTTCGTCTAAATTACTAGCATTTAGCCCTCTATCGATTTTGTCTAGAGGGTATACTGTTTCGACTAAAGATGACGAGCTCTTGGATAAAACCAAGCTAACTAAGGGAGATGAAATTCTCACTAGAACTCAACGAAATCTCATTTCTTCAAAGATAATTAAAATTGATGAAATTAAATAATTTTTTATTATTTTTTTGTCTGATATTTTTATTTAGTTGTACAAACTTTAAATTTACAGAGGAAAAATCTTGTTCATTTCCAAAGGAAACACTTGAAAAAGGAGGACTTTTAAATAGATTAGTTAATAAAGAAAATCTAGATGACTCATATAAAAAATATATTTGCAAAGACAGAGCTGGTAATCGATTTATATACCCCATTTCGTATTCTTCAAAAATGAAATTTAAAATTATGGGGGAGACCATAATCCTTTCTGAAAAAGAATTCAGAGAATCTAGAATTACAATTAAAGATAATAAGTTCAATCTTATCTCTAAAGAAAATCTAAGAAGAATTAAGGCCGAAAGAGATGTTTACAAAAAAAAGATTTCTTCAATATCAGAAAAAAAATATCAGGATATTAAGTTCAATTTTCCTACGAAAGGGATTATTTCCAGTGAGTATGGAGTAAAGCGATATATAAATGGCTCACCTAGAAATCCTCACTTGGGTCTTGATATAGCAGCAAAAACAGGAACTTCAGTAATTGCTCCAGAAAATGGTAAGGTTATCTTTGTTGGTAATTTTTTTTATAGAGGAAATCTAATAATCATTGATCATGGTAATGGAGTTATCTCAACCTACTCTCATCTAGACGAAACTTTTGTTTTTGAAGGAGATAATGTTCTTAAAAATTCTAAAATTGCTACAGTTGGTTCCTCTGGAAGAGTTACGGGACCTCATCTTCATTTTGAAATTATTTTAAAAGGAACAAAAGTAAATCCAATGCTGTTTCTTTAAAGAGATAGCAGTTTAATTATTTCTTCCTCTGTTTGAGGTCCAACCAATGTATGTTCCAACTCTCCTTTTCTATTAACAACAAAAGTAACAGGAAGGTTTTCTGGAATAATCCAATCATAAATAACAGAGGGATCTGTTAATAAAGAGTCTACTTGTACATTAAACTTTTCTAACTGTTGTTGTAAATCCTCTCCTTCCAACATATCAAAGTTGATTAAAAAAACTTTTAAATCTTTAGAGAAATTAGACTGAAGATTATTCAATTCAGGAATTTCTTTAATACAGGGAGGACACCAATCTGCCCAATAGTTAAAAACTATCCATTTACCTTTTAAATCATCAAGAAAAACTCCTTTTCCTTCAAAAACATTGAGATCAGGCTTTGAGCAAGAAAGCAGAAGAAAAATGATCAAAAAATTATTAAAAATAACCTTCATAATCTTTATATAATACTTTTTAAATGAGCTTCTTAAAAAAATTTTTTAACTTCGTAGATATAACCAGAAAAGTCATTTTAAATCTATTTTTCATATTGGTTTTGTTGTTTATTGCAATCACTTTTTTGGTCAGTGACGTCAAAGAAGATCTTGGTCCAGTTATTACTTTTGCTCCGAAAAAAATAAATGAAACTACAAATCAAAACTTTTTCTTTTTTGAACAAGAAAACTATGAGCTCAATTTATTTGAAATAATTTCGGCTATTGAAACATCTGCTTCAAGATCAGATGTCGAAGTCCTTTTTATGGATTTAACTTACTTGGATGTTTCATTTACTGGAATTCTTGAAATTGGAGAGGCTCTTGAAGTTTTTAAGAATAAAGGAAAAAGAGTTATTGCCTATTCTGATTTTTTTGATAAAAAAAATTACCTTTTAGCATCCTATGCTGATTCTATCTTGATGCATCGTAATGGCATGGTTCTTTTAGATGGATTTTCCTCACAAAAACCTTTTATTCGAAAGTTTCTTCAAGAGCTTGATATTGGAATAACTACCTTCATTTCCGGAAAATATAAATCTGCATTAGATACACTTACAAGAGACAGATTATCTGAAGAGGATAGACTTCAAACATCTTTTTATCTGTCTGAAATTTGGAAAGCTTGGAAAGAAATTGTTTTAAAAAACAGAAAAAAAATACCAAATCTAGAGATCGATCAATATGTTAATAACCTTGGCGAATTCACAAAAGAATTTGATGGTGATACTGCTGAATTAGCTAAAAACAAAGGTTTAATAGATATTCTTACTGTAAGAACAGAGCTAAAAAGATATTTATCGTCTTTTGTAAAAAATCAAAAAATATCTTTAAAGGATAATTTAGCCTTATCTTATGAAAAAAATTCTTCTAAAAATAAAATAGCCGTTTTAGTAGCTTCTGGAGAAATAATTGATGGCGAATATTCTGAGGGTGCGATATCTAGTGAAAATTTTTCGAGGGTCCTTAGTAAAATTAATAAGGACAAATCTATAAAAGGTTTATTTCTCAGAATAAATTCTCCAGGCGGTAGTGGTTTTGCATCAGAAATAATACGGGAAAAATTAGAAATTCTTAGCAAAAACATTCCGATAGTAATTTCAATGGGTGATATTGCTGCATCTGGAGGTTATTGGATTTCTATGAACAAAAACAAAATAATAGCAAACCCTTTTACACTTACTGGATCTATTGGTGTTTGGGCAGCATTGCCAAATTTTAAAAATTCATTAGAGAAGATAGGAGTCCTCTTTGATAAAATTTCTACCAATGAATTTAATCTATCTCTTTTAGAACCTCCCAATGAGAATTTAACTTCATTCATGCAGAGCTATGTTGATGGTTCATATAATAGATTCATTAAGCTTGTATCAATTTACAGAAACTTGTCTCTTGAAAGTACAGAAAAAATTGCTCAAGGAAGAATATGGTCAGGTAAATCTGCAGTTCAAAATAATCTTGTAGACTCATTGGGTGTTTTTCAAGATGGTATAAAAATCTTAGAAGATCAGTCTAGGCTTTTGGATTATGAAATTAAATTTATATCTACCTCGCCAGGTATAGCTGAAGACTTGTTTTCTTCTCTTAATTCCTTATTGAATTTATCTTATAGTTTCTTCGGGTACATAAGAAATATAGAAATTCATAAGATATCTTCGAAAAGAAAGGTTGATATAAATTTAACTTGTTTAGCCTGTCCTGAATTATATTAACTCTTAAATAATTTTCTTAATTAAATTGATTGAAATAGATTTTTTCTCTTTATAAGAAATTTCATCAAGTTTATCTGCTAAATTTAATAGGCTAGTTAAATCTCGAGAATGGTAATTAAATATATACTTCATTTCTTTATCTTTTATAACTAACCCTCTTTGCTGTAGTTCAAAATTTATTAAATTCATTTTTTCTTGATCGGTTGCATTTGGAATATCAACTGGTAAGACCGTATTCAATCTAGACTCTAGGTCTGGCAATTTAATATTTAAGTTTTTAATAAAATCATTACTTATAAACATAATTTTGGAGTTCTTATTAAGACAATAATTAAACGCATTGAATAAAAAAGACTCTGACTCATTGCTTAAATATTCATTTGATAAATTTTTTATAAAAACTAGAGGGTTTTTGAAATTATCTAGATTAAAAACTTTATCTTTAAGATCAATTATTATGGGTTTTGAATTTAGTGAATTTAAAGAAGATTGAAATATATAATTTCTAACCAAGTCTTCTTTAATGCATACTAATAAAAAATTTTCTTTATTTGAAAAAAATAATTCAATCTCAGAAACTATTTTTTTTAAGAATGCAAAATTCTTTAATTGGTCTAAAGATCTCTCTTTGGGTAAAGAAATATTTAAAACTTTTTGACTCATTAAAAGAATATTTGAGAAATAACTTTTCTACCTGGATAGTTTAAATATTCAATAACACTGTATAAGGAAGTAAATATTAATGTAACCATTATGAAATTTGAGAATAAAGCTGGAACAAAATTAAATGAAACATCCAAAATAATAAAGCCTAAATAAGTCATCAAAACAAAACTATTAAATTTCCCTGAAAAGTAAGGTTTTATTTCATAATCCTTTATAAGTAGAGATGATAAAATGACACCAACAATAATGAATAGGTCTCTACTTAACAAAAACATGGTCAAATAAATATTTACTTCTCCAACAAGAGACAGAGAAATTAAGGTGGCAATTACCAAAACTTTGTCGGAAATTGGATCAAATATTTTTCCAAATCTGCTTTCCCAAGAATATTTGCGTGCAAGAAATCCATCTAAGAAATCAGAGACTCCTGCAAGAAAAAAGAAAAATAGAGTTAGTTGATAATTTTGCTCCAGAATACTAATAACAATCGGATAAACGAGAAAAAAACGAAAAACGGTTAGAAAATTTGGTATTGAAGAAACTATCATTTGTCACCAAAAGCTAAAAACACTTTGCGTTTCTCCTTGCTTATATAATTTAATTTATCAATTTCATTAAAATAATCTATTAGATTTTTTTCTTCAGATAGCAAATAAAAACTGTATGTGGCTGAGTTATTTCGAAGGGATAACAGACTAAGATCGCTTATAAATAAAATATCTTGTAATTTTTTTTCTAAGTTTTTATGTTCAATAAACTTATTTAATCCACTAATTTCAACATAATAAGGTTGATTAGATTGATACTCTGGTTTTAATCTTTGTTTGCTATATAAATTATCAACTAAAATATTAAATCCAACTGCAGGCTTGTACCTAGTTTCTGTATCCAATCGAGAAAGCTTCTTATCAATTTCTTTTGGAAGAAAACACCATTCACTTACACTTGAGATTTCACAAAAAAACCATCCATCAGAAGGGTATCGATCATTGAAAATGGTTAAGCTCTCTATTTCTGAATTATTCTCAAGACTAAAAAGACTGATATCTTTAGAATCTAAAATAGGGTAAATAAGAGTAATTCCTCTTTCATTAGCTATGTTATTTAATTCTTTCTTGGCAAACTTACATTTTTGTTCTAAAGATTTAGCTGCTTGAAGAGATGAAAAATCTGATTTGCAAAAAACCCAAGCTGCAACTTTAGGATTTTTAAGAAAGGAAATACCGAGATTTAATTTGAGTAATTTTTGTTGAAGGACTTTCAAGTCAATCATTACTTCTAGAGCTTCATCATTTCCATTTTTTATAAATTTGTACTCTTTTACATAATTATCTGGATTTAATTTTTTAAAAGTTTTTTGATTGAGGTTAAAGTCTCTTTGGCTACCCAAAACTTTAAGAATAGATTGATTGAGAGCTTTGCGAAGTAATTCAGAGACATCTTCATCATTTCCTTGAACAATTGTTGAATATTCTTCACTAATCAAAACTGCATGAAACGAAAAAAGAAAACTAAAAAAAATAACTTTAATAATTTTTAACATTAAAAATGATTATAATATGTTTTTTTATTAGAACTTAACTTCAAAAGACTTTGTCAAAATCTAGCAAAACTTCCTATTCTTCTTCTGGGGTAAGCATCAAAAGAGGAGATCAATTAGTAGATATCATAAAACCTTTAGCCAAAACTTCTTATAGAAAAGAAATTATTGGGTCTATAGGTGGATTTGCTGCTGCATCTAATATCCCCAATAAGTATAAAAATCCAATTCTAATTAGTTGTACAGATGGAGTTGGAACAAAAATTGAAATTGCTGATGCATTGAAAATATATAACTCTATTGGCATAGATTTAGTAGCAATGTGTGTAAACGATTTAATTACATTGCAAGCCGAACCTTTATTTTTTTTAGATTATCTTGTAACAGATAAAATAAATTTGAAAAACTTTAAATCAATTTTCAAAGGAATAGTTAAAGGTTGTAAAGACTCGAATTGTGCCTTAATTGGAGGTGAAACTGCTGAACATCCAAATGCTTTTCCAAAAGGAAAATTTGATTTAGCCGGATTTTGTGTAGGAGTCTTAGAAAAAAACTCAAAAAGTCTAATTAATCAGGCAAAAAAGAATGATGTTCTGATAGGTTTAAAGTCAAATGGTCTTCATTCAAACGGCTTTTCATTAGTTAGAAGACTCATTGAAAAGAAGAAACTTAAATTAAACCAAAATTTTAATGGCTCTTCTCTAGGAAAAGCCCTTCTTAAACCCACAAAAATTTATGTTAAAGAAGTTCTAGCCATAAAAGACAAAATCACTATAAATGCTATAAGTCATATTACAGGAGGAGGAGTTATAGGAAACCTTGATAGAATAATCCCAAATAATCTCTCTGCGAATATTTCTTTAGGATCAAACTACCCTTTTAATAATAATCTTTATAGATTAATTGAGGCAAAGTCCAATTTAAATAAAAAAGAAATGTTTTCTACTTTTAATTGTGGCATTGGAATGGTCCTTTCTATCAATAAAAATGATAAAGAAAAATGTAAGAAAATTCTAAAAAGGTTAAAAATGCCTCACATTGAATTAGGTTATGTATCATCTAAAAAATCTAATAATAAAATCACATTGCTTGCATGAGTAAAAAGATAACTCTAGCAGTTCTTTTATCAGGAAGCGGTACAAATCTTCAAGCAATAATCAATAGCATAAATAATGGAAAATTACAGGCAGATATAAAAATAGTAATTTCAAACAATAAAAATGCCTTTGGATTGGAAAGAGCAAAACAATGTGGTTTAAAAAATTTGTGTATAGACGATCAGGCATTTAAAGATAGAGAAACTTACGATAAAAAACTAATCCAAATAATTTCGAAGGAAAATGTTGATTTTATTGTGTTGGCTGGTTTCATGAGAATATTAGGTTCAAATTTTGTGAAACGCTTTCCTAACAAAATACTGAATATTCACCCTTCTCTTTTACCTAAATATCCTGGTTTAAATACACACAGAAAAGTTTTAGATAATAAAGATAAAGAACATGGAGTTACAGTCCATCTTGTTGACGAAGGACTTGATAGTGGGCCTATTATTGGTTTTATGAAACTTGATGTTAGTGAAGGTGAAAATGAAAGTGAGCTTGAAAGTAGAATTCATAAATTGGAACATTTCATTTATCCAAAAATTCTCTCTCAACTTCAAGAAGGAAGAGTTTTAATTGATGATAGCAAAATAAAAATAGATGAAATCTTTTATGAAAATGGTAAAGAGTACTTTAATTAAACTTATTTTTTATTTTTTTTGTAACCAAATTTTTTTATTGGATCTAGAGCCTTATGAAAATATTTACTTCTCAAAGCCCAGTGGAACTGTAAAAGAAACATTAATACGATTATCAGATAATAAATGGAAAATAACCTCAGAAGGTAAACACCCACTTTTTAATATTAAACAGGAGTCAACTTTTTTTATAAATGATGGAAATGTTGTTTTAGAGTCAGGTTATAGAAATCTTGATATTTTGGGAGGTATAAGAAAAGATCATCAAAGTTATAAAATAGAAAAGAATAATAACAAAATGTTTGTGAATTTTTCTTCTGGAAAAAATGATGGCTCAATTGAAATTTTTGATAATTTTTATGACAACCTAACTTTACAAGTTCAAATTAAATTGAACTTTCTAGAAAAAGATAAAGTTGAAATAAATTATTTTGATAAAGGTAAGATCAAGAAAAAGACATTTCTTAATAAAAAAACTAAAATTTTATACAAATCTGTAACAACTGAAGTTTATGAATTTACTGAACAAAGAAATGATAGGAGGTTCTTTAGATTTATGATAAATAATGACTCAAAAAAAGAGACTTTGAGGGTTTCTCAGGGAGGTCGAGGCTTTAATGTTGAATGGGAATTAAATTAATTTATGCTTTTGGAAGGGTTACCCCCTTTTGACCTTGATACTTTCCATCCCTATCTTTATAACTAGTTTCGCAAATTTCATCAGATTGAAAAAATAACATTTGAGCTACTCCCTCATTGGCATAAATTTTGGCAGGAAGACTCGTAGTATTAGAAAATTCAAGTGTTACATGTCCTTCCCATTCTGGTTCAAGAGGGGTTACATTTACAATAATTCCACATCTTGCATATGTCGATTTACCAAGACAAATTGTAAGGACATCTCTTGGAATTTTAAAATATTCAATTGTTCTTGCTAATGCAAATGAATTTGGAGGGATAACACATTCATTTTGAATAACGTCTATGAAACTTGAACTGTCAAATTTTTTTGGATCTACAGTGGCCGAGTGAATATTTGTAAATACTTTAAATTCATTTGCACATCTAACATCATAACCATAACTAGAAAGTCCATAGGAAATTAATTTTTCATTATTTTCTGAATTAAATTTCACCTGGCTAGATTCAAAAGGAGAGATCATATCTTTTTCAAGAGACATTTTTTTTATCCAATTATCAGATTTAATTGACATCCTATTATTTTAATTCAGTTCTAAAAGAAATTGCTCTTCTAAGCGTATTGTTATCAACATAATTTAAATCTCCTCCAGCAGGTACTCCTTGAGCTATTCTAGTAACAACAACATCTTTCTTTTTTAGTTTATCAAACAAAAAATATGCTGTTGCTTCGCCTTCTAAAGTTGAATTTAAAGCGAGAATAACCTCCTTTGCATTAAATGCATCAATCAAATCAAGTAACTTTTCAATTCTTAGCTCATCTGTACCTATATTATCAATTGGGGATAATAAACCGTTTAGAACAAAGTACCTTCCATTAAATTCTGAAGTTTCTTCAATTGAATATAAGTCAGAAGTAGACTCAATCACACAGATTGAATTATTATCTCTATCAGAAGAGCTACAAATCTCACAAATCTCTTTATCATTTAATACAAAACATTTACTACACAACTGAATGCTTAATATTGCACTTTCAATCGATTTCGATAAATTCAAACCAATTTCTTTATTTGAACTTAATAATGATAAAGCCATTCTTTTTGCGGATTTGGGACCGATTCCTGGCAAGGTTTTTAATGCGTCTATTAATTCAGAAATTTTAAGACTAAGTTTCATCTTTCTTGCTGAACTTAATTGAGTCGACCTTAAGATTTCCTAAAATTTCATTAAAACTTTCATCTTTTTCCATAGACTTTTTTAAGTTTCTTCTAAATCCTTTGTCCATAACCTTTTCTTCATTTTCTGGGGTCAAATTATGATCAACATTGCTATCGTATATAAACATCGATTGCTTTTTTAAAAAATCATTAAAACTTTTTTCAATGTCTTTTTTTTGGTCTTCATTGAGTATTGAAAGTACATTTTCAGGAAAAGATAATCTAACTTTTTCTCCTTCTTGAGATACGCTTGCCTGTTTAAGCAGATTCCTTGCCATTCCATTGAGGTTTAAATCAATGAACATCTTTGGCCAATGAAATTCTGTAATACTTTTATGTTTATTTTCTAGAGGATTTTTTTTTTGACTTTCTTGAGAAAAGGCAATCATTTTTAGCAAGGTCATCTTTAAAATAGAGAAGGAATCATAGCTCAAACTAAAATGCTTTAAGTTTGCAAGCCCAATTTGATAAAGAAACTGCAGTTTTGACGGGTCTGTATTTTTAAATGCGTTAATATTATTTTTTTTTGTTTCTTTTTTTTCAAATTGACTTATCGCAATATTTTGAACCAAGTCCATTAAAGACTTTAGTAGAAGTTCATGATCTTCATACTCTCCGTAATTATCTAAAATTGATAGTGCTTCTGTTACGTCTTCATCTAAAATTGATTTCAGCAAATTAAATATAATTTCTGGTTCTGGAATTCCCAAAACTTCTCTTACTTCCTTTTCTTTAAGATTTCTGTTGCAAAAAGAAACTACTTTTTCTGATATGGTTAATGAGTCTCTTATGCTACCTTGAGCAGCTTTGGCGATAAGGTCTAAAGAATTATCATCAAATTTTATTTTTTCTTTTGAAAAAATATCACTTAATAAATTTGAGATAGTTTTTAAAGGAATGGAACTCAAATTAATCTGTAGACATCTAGAAATAATTGTTGGAAGAATTTTTTTGTGATCAGTAGTGGCAAACATAAATATCACATGAGGGGGTGGTTCTTCTAAGTTCTTTAATAAAGCATTAAAGCTTTCAGGAGTCAGCATATGCACTTCGTCAATTAAATAGATTTTATATTTTGATGAAGAGGGTAAATACGAAACTGTTTCTAAAAGATCCTTAGTATCATCAATACCCCGTCTTGATGCTGCATCAATTTCAATAAAATCAATTGCTGCTCCCTCGTTAATAGATGTACATGAATCACAAGAATTACATGGTTCAGAGTTTTCGATTAGATCTTTACAGTTTAGAGCTTTAGCTAAGATTCTTGCAATAGAAGTCTTACCTATGCCTCTTGTTCCTGTAAAAAGATAAGCATGATGAATATTTTGTGAGGAAATAGAGTTTTTTAAAGCAGATACAGCATGTTCTTGTCCAACAACCTCTGAAAAATTTGTTGGCCTCCATTTTCTTGCTAAAACTAAATAACTCATTTCTCAAATAATTTGTTTATTTGTTCAAAATTAAAACCCCTTTGTAATAGAAATTTTTTTGCACGGTTAATATCTTCATCAGAAAAATTATTATGAATATTAAATTTTTTTTCATACTCCAATCTAATAATTTCCATCCAGTTTATTTCATCAGAATACACCATCTTATCAACAAGATTTTCATTTATTCCTTTAGATTTGAGCTCGAAGGAGATTTTTTCTGGACCAAATCCCTTTACGCTTCTTGATCTCGTATAAGACTCAGCAAATCTTTCATCTGATTGTAAATTTTCTTCTGATAGTGTGTTCAATTCTTCAAAAAGTTTTTGTTTTGAGCCTACCCTGTCCTTTAACTTATCTATAATTTCTTTTTGTGAATGTTCTCTTCTAGATAATAAATCAAGAATTTTAAGTCTAATCCTGTCATCTTCAATAAATGTTTTCTTAAATGCCAAGCGCCTTATATACCAGTCTTTCTACTTTGTTATTTATTCGTGGGCTTCCTAACACTTGAGACATGTTGACAAAAACTAAATCATTTTTTGGATCTACCCAAAATATAGTTCTAGCTGCGCCTCCCCAAAAAAAAGAATTATCTCCTCGTTTCATTCTCATTTTTTTTGAATTTAAAGTAATTCCCACTGTAACCCCGAAACCAAAAGAGTCAAACTGATAAGGCTTAGCTTTTTTTTCTACTTGATTTGTAGTCATTATTTCAACAGTTTCAGGATTTAATATTTTTTTTCCATTAAGAGAACCCTTATTCAAAAGCATAGCTGCAAATTTAAGATAATCGTTAGCAGTAGATACTAATCCAGATCCGCCATCTTCTATTGAAGCGCCCTGAAAGAAAAAACTATTTTCTTTTGGATCAAGTAATACTAATTTATTTTTCTTTGTCTCTTCCGAACTAGGAATTTCTAGACCATACTCCTTAAATCCTTTTTTATGGGCATATAAATCAATCATCCTATTTTGTTTTGAGTTAGGCACTTCAAAAAAAGTATCTTTCATGTTTAAAGGATCAAAGATGTATTTTTTTAAGAAATCTCCAAATGACTGCTTTGAAGCGCGCTCAATCACACAACCAAGGATGTCCATGCCAATAGAATAAGTCCATCTCTCGCCTGGTTGGTGAACTAGAGGTAGAGATGCAACCTTTTCAGAAAAAGTACAAACATCAGGATAACTTTTTTTAGCAGGTCTCTCCAATGAAACGTTATCTAAAAAATAATAAGGATAAATTTTTTCTTTATCATAAATTTCTTTAATTATTCCTTTATCAATAAATGAATAAGTCAAACCTGAAGAATGAGTAGCTAAATCCAGTAAAGTTATAGATCTAGTAAGTCTCTCAAACTTCTTTGCCTTTTTATTAAAAACTTTTGTTTCTTTAAACTCAGGAATGTATTTTTCGACAGGATCTGAGAGAGATACTTTTCCTTGTTCTACTAACACCATTAAAGCAGCACCAGTAATGGGTTTAGTCATAGAGTAGATTCTAAAAAGAGAGTCTTCATTCAAAGGAATTTGGTCTTCGATATCCGCATATCCTCTGGTATCAGAAAATATGACTTCACCATTTTGATAGATTAAAGTTACAAATCCAGGATAATTTCCCTTCTTTATTTCTTTTGACAAATATTTTGTATATGCCGAGAAATCATATTCATCTGCATGACTAAATATTGTGAAAACTAAAAAAAACAAAAACAAACATTTTTTCAAAGTTGAACCTCTATTAATCAATTATGTAAGTATCAAATAATAAACTATTTGCAGAATAATTTTCATATACTTCGCAAGCGTTTTCTATGCCCCCCTTCCGAATTAAATTGAGATCACTTAAGACGAAATCTGACTCTAAATAAATCAAAAGGTTGAAATCTATAATATTAAAATTCGGAATTAAAACGACTTGGTTGTATGGTTTGTCAATAAAAATTGAGTTTTTTTTCAGCTTATTAATTATATATTCTATCTCAAACCCATCTTTTAATTTGCAGAACCCTATATAAGTTTGATCGCCATCTGAAGATGAATAATTCTGAACTATTTTTGTTTCATAAAAAGTTTGTTTTTGAGAGTCACAAGTAATTATTTCTTCTTTGCTACCTAACCAATTTTTATGGATCTCTGAATTTTCACTAAACTCATAAAAAGCTTTTTTTTCTAATTCATTCTGAAATATATCAAGCCATGAAAAATCATATCTATTTTGTGTAAAGGAAGGGTTTAAATACTTTGTTTCTTTGTTCAATCCACTCTGATCTTTTAAATTAGTCAGAAAACCCAAATAAGAAATAAGCTCATTGTTTAGATCTTTTGCTTTATATTCACCGTTATAGCTACACCATGAGAATTCATAAACCCTTTTGTCTTGCATGTATTTGCTTTCATCTTGTTGAGAGCACCCACAGATCACTAGTAAAGCTGCCAAAAGAAGAAATATAGATTTCATAAGATATTTAAAGAAAAATCTATAGAGTCAATATTTTTGGTCAAGTCTCCTAAAGATATATAATGAATTGGGAGAGTTTTATATTTCATAATCTCTTCTGGTTTATTTAATCCAGAAACTTCAATAAGGCATTTATTATCAATCAATCTAATAGCTTTTTTTATATCGTTTAGACTTAAATTATCCAATAGAAGAATATCTGGATTACTTTTCAATGCGGGTTTGATTTGTGATAACTTTTCAATTTCTATTTCTAAAAAATCTCCTCTTTCTTTAAATGCTATATCCTTAATCCTTTGAATTCCGCCAAAAGCTTTTAGGTGGTTATCCTTAAGCATAATTGCATCAAAAAGACCAAATCTATGATTTTTAACTCCTCCAAGATAAGTTGAATATTTTTGTTCATATCTCAGGCCTGGAAGAGTCTTTCGTGTATCTAGCAATTCAATTTCGCTGCCTTTTAGATAACTTGAATAGTATTTTGCTTTGGTAGATATTCCTGACATCAATTGCAAAAAGTTTAACGCTGTCCTCTCTCCTGAAAGAATTGATTTTGAGCTTGCTTTAATTTCTGCAATTACCTTATTTTTTTTAAATGAATTGCCCTCCATTACATTCCATTTTATTTTTGCTTTTTTATCAATCTGATTAAAAGACTCTTCAAACCATAAGCTACCACTTAAAATTCCATTTTGTCTCGATACTACTTTTGCTTTTAGCTTCTTCTTTGTATCTATCTTATTTGCCATCAATGAAAGATCTTTTTTAAAGCCATCTTCATGTAAAGCTCTTTTAACGCTTTCTATAATTTTGTTTCTATTTAATTTCAATTTATTAAAAGTTAACCATTCGATTTAAAGAAATCTGAGCTTTATCAATAATTTCATCTTCCAAGTTAATTTCATTCCCTTGATTAGAGACGGCATCATAGAGATTTTCAAGAGAATTCATTCCCATCCATGGACATCTAGAACAACTGTTGCAAGTAGCCCCATCTCCTGCCGTAGGAGCTTCATAGAATTCTTTATCTGGATTATTTTTTATTAATTGATAAAAAATACCTTTGTCAGTAGCAACAATAAATTTTCTTGCAGGTGAATTATTTGCATAGTCAATTATTTGAGAAGTTGAGCCTACGCAATCTGCTAAATCAATAACACTATGAGGAGACTCCGGATGAACTAAAACTTTAGCATCCTCATGGAGTTGCATCAAAGACTTAAGCCCTTCATGTTTAAATTCTTCATGTACTACGCAGGCTCCATCCCATAAAACCATATCAGCTTTTGTTTTTTGTTGAATGTATCTACCTAAATGTTTATCAGGACCCCAAATGATTTTCTTACCTTCTGAGTCGAGATGATCGATTACATCTAAGGCAATACTTGATGTAACGACCCAATCTGAAATAGCTTTTACTTCAGCAGAAGTATTGGCATAAACTACTATTTCTCTATCAGGATGGTGTTCACAAAATTTTTTAAACTCATTAACAGGGCATCCTAAGTCTAGAGAGCAAGTAGCGTCTAAAGTTGGCATATAAACTTTCTTATTTGGACTGAGGATTTTTGCCGTTTCTCCCATAAACTTTACGCCTGAAACTACAAGAATATCCGATTTAGAATCTTTACCAAACTTAGCCATCTGTAGTGAGTCAGAGACGCATCCATTGACTTCTTCTGTTAATTTTTGAATTTTATTATCCGTGTAATAGTGAGAAATAAGAGATATATTTTTCTCAGATACTAAATTTTTAATTTTTTCAATTAGTTGAAGTTCTTCTGAAGAAACTATTTCTTCGGCATAAAGTTTTCTCTTATGCGAAGCTAATAAATCATCGGGCACAAGATTAATTGAAGAAGGTTTCATAAGTTTTAAAATATATTGTGAATTCTAATGAATATAAGCAATATATTGAAATAATAATGATTAATGAACTAGAAAATAGCTTCTTATATTTTTGTCAAACCGACGAAGAAGAAAATTATTTTAAAAACTCTCTAATTTACCTATGCAAGAATGACTCAGAAGGATCTTTTGGGATTGTAGTAAATAAGAAAGTAAAAATAAATTTAAAAGATTTTTCCCTAAAGCCTGATAAAGAATTAGAGGAAATACTGAATAATGATAAAGTTTTCTTAGGGGGGCCGGTTACTCCCTTTTCGCCATTTGTTATTCATAGTACAGAAAAAAAATATGATGAAACTCATGAAGTAACTTCAAATATAGGAGTTTCTTCAAAACCAGATATCATCCAATCTATTTTAAATAAAAGTTTTCCTGAAAAATTTATTGTTTCATTTGGCTATACTGGATGGGGTCCCAATCAACTTGAAAAAGAAATTCGCCAAGGTTCTTGGTTAATAATCCCTGCTAATGAGCAAATAATCTTTTCAACTAAGAGCGACAAAAAGATTGAAGAGGCAAGTAAACTCGCAGGTTTTAATCTCAATTTAGTAAGTAGCAATCATGGCAAGGCTTAGATATTATCCAATACTATTATTTCTATCGTTAATTCTTTTGAGCTCCAAAGCTTTCTTGGAAAACATATACTTTGCTTCCAACTCATCCTTTGAAGTTATCCCAGAAAAAAATATCATTGATAATCAAAAAGAAATCTTCTTAATTGTTAGGTTCAATTTAGACAAGGATTGGCATACTTACTGGATAAATCCTGGAGATTCTGGAGATCCTGCATCTTTTGATTGGGATCTTCCTGAGGGATTTATTATTTCTGAACCAATTTGGCCTACTCCTGAGCTGATACCTTATCCTCCACTAACTACTTTTGGGTATACAGACGAACTAAAACTTCTCTTCAAGCTATCTCTTCCTGAACAAATTGATGCAATCAATAAATTTTCTGTGATATCAAAGTGGTTAGTTTGTGCAGATGTATGTATTCCTCAAGAAGGTAAAATTAACTTTGTGCTTTCTAGAGGAAGCAGTGATAATTTCTCAATTCAAAACACACTATTTGATGACGTCAAATCATCTATTCCGAAAGTAAAAAAACAAAAGTTAAGCTCTAAAATTGAAGGTGCAATACTTACTTTAGATTTAAGTGATTTTGAAGATGATATAAAAGATGCTTATTTTTTTCCTTACAAGGAAAATGTTATTGATTATTCAATCACTCAAAAATTAAATAAAAACCTTGATGAAATAAAACTATATATAAATCTTCTTAAAAAAAATAAAACTAAAGGTCTTTCCGGTGGTATTTTAAAAACAAATGTTGGTGATTATGAAATTGAGCTAGATTCTAATTTTAACAATACTCAATCAACATTAAATCCCGAATTCATCTCGCTTTCAGCTGCAATTTTATTTTCTTTAATTGGCGGTCTTTTATTAAATTTAATGCCCTGTGTTTTTCCTGTGATTTCTTTGAAAATTTTAAATTTTATCAATCACTCCGAGAATAAAACACAAACCTCTTTACATGGTTTTGCTTTTTCATCTGGGTCAATCTTAATGTTCGTATTAATCGGCCTCTCCGTAGTTCTTCTTAAAGGATTGGGCATGGATATTGGGTGGGGATATCAACTCCAATCACCTTTAGTTGTAAGTTTATTAATTTTCCTCTTTATTTTCTTGGCTGGGTTCTTTTTATTGAACGTTAATTTTTTGAATTCCTTGCTCAGTTTAAGTTCTAATGGGGTCAGCACTCCTAGTTATATGAATTCCTTTGGTACTGGCTTTTTAGCTGTGATCGTTGCTACTCCTTGTACTGCTCCATTTATGGGTTCTGCATTGGGTTTTGCTATCCTTCAGCCCGGCTTTTCATCATTTTTAATCTTTCTGTTTTTGGGAATTGGATTCGCTTTGCCCTATATTCTTTTATCAATTTTTCCAAGTATGCTTTCCTTGCTTCCAAGACCTGGGACTTGGATGGAAATTTTTAAGCAGTTTATGGCCTTTCCAATGATTCTTACTGCTTTGTGGCTGGTGTGGGTTCTTAGTAGCCAAATTGATTCTTTTCAGCTTGTTTTGGTGCTTTTAGGCATCTCATTAATAATATTTTTTTATTGGTTAAATCAACTCAAAATATCTTCTAAAGTAGGATTGCAATTTAGAAATTTTATTTATTTAGCGGTCTTAGTTTCCTTGTTTTTTACTTTGCCAACGGAAAGATCTTCTTTTCAGCAAGAAAGTAATGCTTTTAGCGATGTTGAATTGACTAAGAAGTTAGCTGAAGGTCCTGTTTTTTTAAATTTCACAGCTGATTGGTGTATTACCTGTAAAGTTAATGAAAGAGTTGCTCTAAAAACTGAAGAAACTTTAAAATTTTTTAAGGAGAAAGATATTTTTTATTTAGAGGCTGATTGGACAAATAAAAATGAATTAATTGCAAAAAAACTTGCTAGCTTTGGAAGATCAAGTATCCCTCTTTATGTTTACTTTCCAGACGAAAAAAGCATACCAATTATATTGCCAGAAATCTTAACCGAGTCGATTATAAAAGATTACTTAAATTAATTTAGGCAACTATATATTCCTGCCAATCTGTCTCTATTTTTTTTGCTTCCAAAGACTCTTGACCTTTTATAAGATCTCTTAACGAGGGAGTTTTTACTTCTGGGGAAGGATCAATTATTTTATCTGCCTTTGATAAATTACAAGATTTACAGCAAGTAGTTACATTTAACCAATTAGTTTCTCCACCCTTACTTTTAGGAATTATATGATCAATAGTTAAATCTTTTTTTTCAAAAACATTTTTACAATATTGACAAGTAAACATGTCTCTCAAGAATACATTTGATCTTGAAAACTTAACTTTTTTTGAAAATTTATAATATTTTCTAAGCATGACAATACTCGGTACCTTGAAAGATTGTGATGGCGATCTTACTTCCCAATCATTATGCTCTTTAATAACAATAACATTTCTAGTGAACACTAATTTGACAGCAGTTTTCCAATCTACTGCCGATAAAGGAAAATAACTTAGAGGTTTTCCGTTTCCGTTAAGTATCAAACAATCGTTAGACATAGATTTATCATACAAGAATTTAGAAAAATTATTAATTCCATAAAATAAATAATTTAATGCTAGAATGGCTCGCCATGGAGTTCTTAGGAAGCCACATTCTCTCCATAGATCAGTTCGAAAGAACTGATATCGAAAAAATATTTTCCACATCTGACTCTCTAGTTCCTTATGCTAAAAGAGAGAAAATAACTCGAGTACTTCAAGGTGCGATTCTTTCTAACATGTTCTTTGAACCAAGTACCAGAACTAGAATAAGCTTTGGAAGTGCTTTTAATATATTAGGTGGAGAAGTAAGAGAAACTACGGGAATAGAAGCAACTTCATTGGCTAAAGGAGAGTCCCTATATGACACCTCAAGAGTTTTAAGTGGCTACAGCGACATAATTGTCATGCGACACCATGAAGCTGGTTCAGTTAATGAATTTGCAGAAGCTTCTAGAGTTCCTGTTATAAATGGAGGAGATGGTGATAATGAACATCCTAGTCAGGCTTTGCTGGACCTTTATACAATTAAAAAAGAACTGGAATCAAAAAATAAATCTATTGACGGTTTGAGAATTGCTCTGATAGGGGATCTAAAATATGGAAGAGCTGTGCATTCTTTATGTAAAGTTCTTTGTCTGTATAAAAATGTGACCATCAACTTGATTTCTCCTGAAAAGTTAAAACTTCCACTCTCTATCAAAGAAACTTTTAAAGATTCATCCATAAGCTTTTTTGAAACCGATGACATCACAAAAGGAATTTCTGAAGTGGATATTATCTATATGACACGTATTCAAGAAGAAAGATTTTCTAGTAAATCTGAGTCTGGAAAGTACAAGGGACTAATGTCTTTAAATCAAGAAATTTACACAAAAAACTGTGAGCCTAATACTATTATTATGCATCCCCTGCCTCGTGATTCTCGCCCAGATGCAAATGAATTAGACTCTGACCTTAATCAGAATCCTAATTTAGCTATTTACAGACAAACAGATAATGGTCTTTTAATTAGAATGGCGCTTTTTACTTTGGTATTGGGAGTTCAAAATAAAATAGAAGAATCTATGTCCAATGTAGCTTGGTTCTCCAATAAATAAGCTTTAATTAACCGTTAATATATCTTGTAAGTTAGTTGTGTATCGAGGAGATTGTAATTCTCTTTTCATTGACCATTCTTTTTTAATTCCTTGCGCAAGAAAGCTAACTGGACCTAAATTACTTTGATTAATTTGATCGACTAAGCTCATCATCTTAAAGTCTCGAGTGTTTCTATCCTTTTGCTTGAATAAATCTAGTTGATATACAGTTTCATCAAAGAAATCGCTCAGCATAATGCCAGCTTTGTTATAGTTAAAATCCTTACGGTATAAATCCTTCAATAAAAGTTTTGCAGATTTGATCAGATCTCTTGTATCGTTAGTTGGATATAAAAGAGAAGTTGATCTAATTTCTCTATGCTGAATATCTTGTTTTCTAAAAGGATTGGTTCTAATAAAGACAGAAATAATCTTACAAGCTTTCCCTTCTTTTCTTAATTTTTCAGCTGCTCGAGCTGCATAATCGCTAACTGCTTCCTCTAAAAAATCTAACTCTGTGACACGTTTACCAAAAGTCCGACTGACTACTATTTGTTTTTTTGGTGCAGGTGCATTGTCTAACGGAATACAAGTTTCTCCTCTCAGCTCTCTAATGGTATTAACCAACATAACGCTAAATTGTTTTCGTACCTGTCCTATATCCATTTGGCTTAGATTAAACGCGGTTGAAACTCTTTGGGAAAGGAGGCGTTTATTTAATCTTCGCCCTACTCCCCATATTTCATTTACCGGCATTAGCTTCATGAGTTTTGTTCTTTTATGTAATGCCGTAATGTCTAATACTCCTTGAGTAGTTGGATAACGCTTAGCACCATAGCTTGCAACCTTAGCCAAGGTCTTAGTGGGACCTATGCCAACGCGAACTGGCATTCCGGTATACTGCATGATTTGTTTTTGACAGGCTCTACCAAATTCTTCTAAGTCCGTACAATTAGCTATACCGGTTAAATCAAGAAATGCTTCATCAATACTGTAAATTTCTACTTTAGGAGCAAGCTCTTCTAAAATACTCATGATTCGAGATGAAATATCGCCATACAACTCATAATTAGATGAAAAGGCAATTCCACCTTTTTGTTTAAATGTCTTTTCTATTTTGAACCAGGGATCGCACATCTTGATGCCAAGATTTTTTGCTTCTTTAGTTAAAGCGACGACACAACCATCATTATTTGATAAAACAACTACTGGTTTTGTCCTAAGATCTGGTCTAAAAACTCTTTCGCATGAAGCATAAAAACTATTGCAGTCTACTAGAGCAAACATCTTAAAACTGATTTATTGCCGCAGTAACAACTCCCATTATGTCTAGTTCTTCTCCATTCTTTAAAAAAATTGGCGGGTATTTAATGTTCTCTGATAGTAAACCCACCTTAGGTGTTAATTGAAGACGTTTACAAGCATAAGCGCCATCGATGGAAGCGATAACGATGTCACCATGTTTGGGCTCTAGACTCCTATCAACTATAAGTATTGCGCCATTATTGATTCCTGCATTTAACATGGAGTCTCCATTTGCTCTTACGAGATAAGTAGCAGCTGGAGCTTTTATTAAGAGTTGGTGTAAATCAATTGATTTTTCTATGTAGTCATCTGCAGGACTTGGCCAACCTACTTGAACGTATTCAGAAAACAAAGGTGTTTCTGAGTTTCTGTCAGAGTCTGCAATCTGCCCTAAATGTTTTAAATTCATAAATATTAAGGTTGAATAATTAATACTGTATATATATACAGTATATTTACATTAAGAGAAAATGCAACTGGAATTTTATTAGATAATTTTGGCTATCTTGACTGCGAAAGCTGAGCCACCGCCTACTATTTTGGTCCAGATATTAATGAAAATGCCTGGTGTTAAATTTTTCTTTTCAGCCGATTCAAGCTTATGATCAATCTCATCATCCTGACACGACTGAAGAAGATCTATCAACTCTTGATTAGGATTTTGCTGAGCTCGAAGATATTTGAGTTGTTCTTCGTAGTGCTCTTCTACAAAAGCTTCAACAGCTTCGATAGTGGCAAATACAATTTTTGGACCAAATAGCGTGGGAAGGAAACCGAGTAAAAAGCCTGCAACTTTCCACAACCAAACTAATTTGCTTCTGTCTTTTTTTGGAAGCACTTCCTCAATCTTTTGAAGATGAGATTCTTCAGTTACTAAATGTCTTTTGGAAAAATTAACCAATTCAGGATCCTTAGCAATCTTAAGAATTCCTTTATAAATATAAACAGCTCCTACCTCACCAGCATGATCTGATCTCAGAAAGGCTTTTAATAGATTATCCATAAAAGAAAAATACCTACAAACTTAGTTATAAAAAAATATCTTTTAAGCAGCTTTGGCTTTTTTGTACTCTCTGTAATTATTAACTATCCCAATGTAGTTGATATAAGCCCAGATTGGCATAAAGGCTAATAACCACCAAAGTTCCGTAACGATTAATAAATAAACACCAGGAATAAAACCAACAGTGCCAACAATAAAGCCATAAAAACGGGTTTTTGCATTAAGACTTGTTAGCAAATAAACACAGATGAATGCAAAAATTTGATCAAAAATTTGTGCAGAATTGAAAATATTAAATTCAAGCATTTTTTACCTCGTAAACCTGGTAGACACGCCCGGATTCGAACCGGGGACCCCTACCATGTCAAGGTAGTACTCTAACCAACTGAGCTACGTGTCTAAATTCGGAACGAATTCTAACACAGTTGCATTGATACAATATCTCGGTTTGCCATTTGGACCATCATTGAATACATGTCCTAAATGAATACCTGAAGATTTAGATCTTATCTCAACACGAACCATGCCATAACTGTAATCCATATGTTCAGTAACGGAATCTTTCACTGCTTCAGTAAAAGAAAGCCATCCTGTTTTAGAATTAAATCTGTACTTAGTACTAAAAAGTGGAGCTCCACTCAATTTATCAATGAAAACTCCATCTGGTGTGTTTTTAAATAATTCATATTCTTTACAATATGTAGGATCTGTACCTTGGTTAAAGGCGACGTCATATGCTTCTGTCTTACCTAGCTTAAACTTTCCTAGCGATTTATAAAATTTTTCTTTAGATAAGTAACCTTGATAAGCAAAAACTTCTTTACCTTTTTCTAAAAAATAAATAGTTGGCGTTGCCCATGTTGGAGTTTTCAAATCAAGTCCTTGTAATTCATTAGATTTTCTAAAATGTAACTCTATTGATCCCTGATAGCTATTTAGAACGTCCTGTCTTAACTTGTAACAATAAGGACATCCATCAGCCTCAAGAATAAGAATCTTTTTTCCTAAAAGAAGTTTCTGATTATCTATAGAATTTTGAGGTTTTTTTAAGAAAGTAACTCCAGTTGAATAATCAGGGCAGTAACCGTCAGGATTTTTTTTTAAATAATCTTGATGGTAATTTTCAGCTAAATAAAAATTTGTAAATTCCTTAATATCAGTTTTTATTAAACCATATCCTTTTTTGGATAAAAGATTTTGATATTCTTCTTTAATTTGATTTGAGATAAGCGTTTCTTCTTCTGAAGAGGTGAGAATAACTGAACGATATTGAACGCCAATATCATTTCCTTGACGATTTTCTTGGGTAGGATCATGCATCTCAAAAAATGTTTTTGTGAGATTTTCTAGAGAAGTTTTATTGCTGTTGTAAGTTACTTTTACAACTTCAGCATAATTATCTGGATTAAACCTATTCTCCATTTTAATTATTTCTTTGTAACTGGGCTCGATATTCTTTCCATCGGCGTATCCTGACTCAACACTGACGACTCCAAAAGTCTCTTGAAACTTTTTTTCAACGCTCCAAAAACATCCTGCTCCAAAAAAAATTGTTTTGAGATGATTGGTTGAATTCTCTGCAAATACTTGAGAATTAAATATAAAAATAGAAAATAGTATCCCGATGTAATTTTTTGTTACAAATTGCATTTTTTCATTCTAGACAAAATATTTTACAATCTGATTATCAATTTTTTCTTTTCAAAATGAAATTAATATTCTCTATTGTTATAACCATAATAACTCTATTTATTGCTTGGTTGTTCATTGAAAATCAATCGACTGATGAGATTTTTGTTTCAAACAAAGAAAATATTTCTAATGAAGAGATTGAAACCAAGCTAATAGACTTAACTGCTTTAAGTGAAAGAATATCTAAGAAAAACAAATATCTAAACTTAGAACAAGCTTTAACAACTGATTTTTTATTAAACATAAAAAATATAAATGCATTCAAAAAAGTAATTAATTTTGATGAAACTTTTTTAGATGTTATTCCAGGAGATATTTTAAATATCAATTTATTTGGTAACAATTTTCAAGAAGAAATTAAATCTATAGAAATCACCAATGAAAATAAAATAATTACTACCTTTGCAAAAGATAATGAAAATGAGTCTTTTTTTGTAATTGGAAAAGAAGTAGCTTTTGGCAAATTGCATTTTGCAGAAAAGGTATATTTACTCAAAAAAGATTCTTCAATGACATACGTAGTGGATACCTCTCAAGCAGAATTGGATATTCCTCAATTTAGTGAAGAAGATTACTCTATAAAGAAAAAATAATAAGTTAATCTGGAATACCATCTAAATTTGAGTCAACTGATGCTGTTGGGTCTAAATTAAATGCATCCGAAATATCCAATACGCCGTCATTATCATCATCATTATCTAGTTTATTATCTATGCCATCTCCATCAGAGTCTGTAGTTTCTAATTTCCATATCCTTCCTAGATGATCGCGATATTGTACGATGCCCATTTCAGGACTTAGCCAAAAAATTGTATGCATTAGATAAGGAGTATCACTGTACGGACTATTATTATTATCCCAGAGTGTAAAAACATATTTCACTGTGTTAAATGTTCCGTAAGGAACAGTAATATTTTCACTTTTTATAAAATGATTAAAATGGTAAACATCATTGAAAGTTGGTGGATCGCCGTAATGGGCGTTTCTACAATTTCTAGCTAAATGGCTTCCGATGTTTTGAAAAGCGTCAAAAAAGATACATAAATTATTATTATCATAAATAGTATATTCATCTTGATTGGAAAATTTGTATCCTGACTCATAGTCGGTTCGATTTACATAATACTTATTATCTTTTTCATAAAAATAGTAAGCTATTTTAGGAACACCTCCAGAAGTATTTTCCCATTTAAAACTTTCATATGTTTGTCCATTGATCTCTTCATCGCTAAATCCCGTAATACTAAAAATTCGGTTGGTACCCGCATTAGAAAAAGTTGAAGTTCCCCCTGAAATTTTAGGAAAATAATTTTTAATGCTTATTTTATTTGAGTTGTTTGAAGAGCTGAAATTGCTAGCAGGCAAGATACTTGCAAACCTAGCGCCTAAGTTGTTGTACCATTTTGTATTATCACTAACATTGACTACCCCACAAACAAGATTGTTTTTACAAACTACATTGGGGTTAGAAAAATAATCTGGCGAGATGTTGTTGTAACTCATTACGGTTCCCCAATCAAAATTATCGGTAAAATCTCCATCTGAATTTCCATCGACTCTATGGCCAAAAGCATAGGATTGTCCCGTTTCTCCTGGCCAGTGACCAGATCCTAAATTGTGTCCTAACTCATGAGCAAAAACTTTATCTGGAAAACAGGGGCTGCATCCAGGTTCAGACCAATTGGGATCGACAGACCATGCTGATAAATAGCCATGAGAGGCATCCCAATCTAGAATATTATCTATTGAAAGATCGATCGATGCTGTACCGCCTGTCTGACCTTTAGCAGAGTCCCATCTGGATATGAGTATGAAATAATCTGCGCCATAAAATACCTGATCTTTCTTTATCTTTGCCCTCCCTAGAAGAGATGAAAAAATTGCACTGCCCGATTGATTGCTTACATTGATGTCATAAGGCAAAAGTTTTAATAAATTAAACTTAATTTCAGATTTACTTCTTATTAAAGCATTATTTGTTGAAGTTATAAGATACAAGACTCTTGTTCTAATAGCCTCTTCAGAAGACCAAAAAGACAACATGTCGGGAGCGTAATAAATTAAAAGATCTATCTCATAGGAAATATCAGAAATGTTTATTGATAGATTAACGCTGTTTGTCAAGGATCCATCGCTTACAGTAACAGTTAATAAAAATACAGATTTTGTTTCGTAATCAGGCGCAGCTTTAAAAGATATTTGTCCTGCATTGGAAATGTTAAAAAAGGATGCGTCATTGCCAGACAAGAAAAAACTTAGAGAGTCGCCGTCTGCGTCACTTGCTGAAATATTAATAGTACTTAATTGATTTTCTGGAACTGTTACTTGATTAGATGATATTGAAATTATAGGAGCATCAGGCAAAGGCTGAACATTTACAGTAACTGTAGCTGTTGATTTAAGCGAACCTTGTTCGAGAGTGTATGTAAAAGAGTCATTACCATTGAAATCTTGATTTGGTTGGTAAACTAAAATATTAGAATTATTTTTAATTATTGTTCCGTTTGATGGTTGAGTAAATGCAATGTTCAAAGAAGACTCGCTATCAAAATCATCGTTTTGTAATACATCTATATTGAATAATTGATCCTCAAAAGATGATATTGAGTCAGCATTAGCTGTAATAGCAAAAGCTAAACTCGCCTCTGGTTGACCTGATATTTCGGAAATATAAGAAATTAAATTTGAATTGTATTTTAGATATATATTTTGCACATCATTTCCCGATGCAACCGTAATTAAGTCATTAAAGAAAGTGCTTGTCGCAAAATTAAATATTTCATGAGTAGCAACTAAATTTGGTTTAACTTGAATTACAGGCATAAGTGCCTTAACCATATTCTTAACTTTTTCTTTGTGTTGCTCTTGAAGCGAAAGTGAAAATTTAAAGATTACTTCATCAATGATTTGGTCAAGCAATGTTCCAGATTCTAAATTTATTTCACTCTGCGAACTTTGATATTCTGTAACCATCTCATCTAAAATTATTTGGAAAATTGAATTAGTATCAATTTCGGTCGAATTAAAATTACTGACTAACTTTGCAAGAGATAACGTTAAAGAGGTAAGTTGATTGGCTTTTTCGTAGGCTTCTGCAAATTTATAGCCATTGTTTAATTTTTGCACATGGTCTGTCGTATTGATATTTAAGTTGGGATCGAGGCCTAATAAATTATTTATGTTAGTTGGAATGGGATTATTTAATCTTGAGAGTGATTCCGAGAGAAAAAAATCTGCTGTTGTTAATGGAGAAAGAATATAACTCACTAAATTATTGGAAGTGATTAAATCATCTATTTTATGATTTATTAAAGTTAAACCCTGCAGGCTATTGTTTGTATCGAGATCTATGCCGCCCAAGCTATGAACTCTAAAATTAGCCTCGCCTGTACTGAGTGAAAATTTTCCCTGATTGTTTGAAAATGATCTTGTTTCTCCTAAGCTCGAAAAATCATTTGTTGTTTCAATCCATACTTCAGCATTTCTTATATAACCATCGATGACTATGCCATCAAATGAATTTTGTGGAACAACAAAAGAAACTTCGCTAGGGAGACTGGAAGAACTATTACCTCCTCCACAAGATAGAAGAAATGAAGTTAAAAGAAATATTCTTAGAAAATTTTTGTCTAGCATAGAGCTAGTATTAGTTAGGATTCTTTATTTGAAAACTGAAGATTGCCGTCTTCCATTTTACCAAATTTAACATCAAACCAATCTTTGAGATAATCTTGGTAATTGACCCAGGGCTTTTTATTTCCTTGCTTCGCAAACTTATGTATAGATCTTTGAATATATCCTGAAGACCAGTCAGACAACCAATCTTTAGATTCTTCGACATCGGAGGGGATTTCTGGACAGCATTTTTTGAAATTATTTTTATCCATGTGTTTGATCAAACGACATACATATTCGCTCGTGATGTCTGCTTTTAAGGTCCAAGACGCATTGATATAACCAAACGAATTGACAAAATTCGGTATGCCGCTATACATCATGCTTTTGTAGGTCATAGTATCTGCAACATCGATCTTTTTATCATCAACTTTAACCTCGACTCCACCGAAATTTTCTAAAACAATCCCTGTTGCCGTGATGATGACATCAGCTTTTAGTGATTCACCCGATTTTAATTCAATTCCTTCTTGATTAAACTTTTCAATATGATCAGTAACTATTGAAACTTCTTTTTGTCTTATAGCTTCAAATAAATCACTATTAGGAACCAAACAAAGTCTCTGTTCCCATGGGTTATAGGATGGAGTGAAATGCTTTTCAACATTATAGTTTGGCAGTTCTTCTTTTACTCTATCCAATAAAACTTCTCTTACTTTTTCAGGATAAGCTCTTGCTCTTCTGTAGATCCATTGTTGAAAAAGTACATTTCTGAGCCTGATTAAACTATAAACAAATTTTTTAGGAAGAAACTTACCCAAAAAAAGTGCCATGGCGTCTTCATCGGGAGCCGAGACATAATATGTAGGAGACCTTTGAAGCATGGTCACATGATTGGCTTTTTTTGACATTGCTGGAACAAGAGTTGCTGCAGTTGCTCCGCTACCAATTACGATAATATTTTTACCTTCGTAATCAAAATCTTCAGGCCATTCTTGTGGATGAATTATATCACCTTGAAATTCATCCCTACCTTTGAATTCAGGCAGGTGTCCGCCTTTGTAGCTGTAATAACCTGCACACATGTAAAGGAAGGATGATTTGAAAAGCTTTGTTTCACCAGTACCTTTATTCTCGACAGTTAGCGTCCAGAGATTATCTAAGGATGACCATTCTGCAGAATGAACATAATGCTTATATCGTATCTTGTCTGTGAGTTCGTATTCTTGAATTGTTTCTTCAAGATACTCCATAATAGATGGTGCGTCAGCGATAGACTTACGATTAATCCACGGTTTAAAGCTAAATCCTAAAGTATGCATATCTGAGTCTGATCTTATGCCTGGATACTTGAATAGGTCCCAAGTACCTCCAAAATTATCTCTGCCCTCTAGAATGAGATACTTTTTGTTTGGGCACTTCATGCTCAGATGAGCTCCAGCACCAATGCCTGATATACCAGAACCAACAATTAAAACATCTAAAATTTCTTCATTCATAAAACTATTATAATCCTTAATTTTTCTTTTGAAATTATTCTTCAATTTCAAAGCCAGCGGATACCCAGTCTGAAATACCTCCTTTCAAGGAGTAAACGTTTTTAAATCCCATTTCTCTCAAGGATTTAGAACCTAAAACCGACCTAAAACCGCTTGCACAATACAAAATAATTTCGTCCTCCAAATCAGCAATCTCTGGGATGCCTTTTTCAAGTACCCCTCTACCAATATGAAAAGCTGAAGGAATTTTACCAGAAACCCACTCTCGATCTTCTCTAATATCTATTAGTCTTATTTGTTTATTACTTTCAATTTTTTCTTTTAATTGATAAATATCTATTTCTGGAATACTTTTTAAAGCTTCTTGAACGAGATCTTGAAAATTTTTCATTTGAACCAACACACTTTAGCGGCTTCTATACCATCTGCTTCAATTACACATCCATCTTCATGAGCAATAATAATAGCGCTTAAAATAATTCCAACTGAAATGATTGAGGAAATTGCAATAAGCCTTCCAAATTTTTGAACCAAGTAAGTTGTTAAATAGGAAAAGATTAAAATAGTACCAATTAAAAAAAATGAAATTATTAAAATTCTTAACATTAATTTAAATATTTCTTTTTTAAGACCCTTACCAAAAAATAAATAGGCGAAATTATTAAGAAGCAAATTAATAATTCAGCCCAAAAATTCAACTTTGTCACACTTCTGATAAAACTTGCTATATAGATACTGCCAAAGCCCAAAAACCCATAAATAATAAACAAAGTAATATCTATTCTTGAGATGATATTTTTTAATAGTTTCATTTATTGTAATTTTTTATCCAGCTTTCTATTAACCTTATGCCCTCAGAATGAGCTAAAGCTCTACCTGACTCAGGCATCATGATACCTGGGTCTTGAGATTTCATTCGGTATAACAATATAGATTTATCAGGTTTGCCTGGAACAATCGAATACATTAAGTTCCCACTGGCTCTACCTGCAGCTACTGGTGGCTTATTTACGCCTAATTTTCTTATGTCTTTCTCATTTACTGTAAGGTACAGACCAGTTGTATCAGCTGATCCGCCAGGCATATGACAATGTCCACAGTTTATATCCAAATAAGCTCTTGCTCTGTCATCCAAAGATTCCTTTATATTCTGCCAATCAGCAACAACCTGTTGAGGCTGATGAATTTCAACTAGTCCATTTTCAATCCAATAATCAATTTGATTGATGATTTTATTATTTTGAATTACTTCAAAATTAAGATTTCTAGATTTAGGTCCTATGGGTATGATTTTGTCATCAGATAAATGACATTCCTTGCACTGATTTTGATTTGGAACTCGATAATTAACTTTTTTTGGTTTTCCTTCGTAAAGAAATTCAATTCCTTCAATTGTTTTTCCAGAAACCTTTAGATAAGCATCTTCTTGGGACTCATCCCAAACGTATGTGTGAGCAGACCAGCCCGTTTCTTGTAAAAGAAGCAATCTTGTTTCCAACAATACTTTATTTTCATTTGAAGCCATCTCATAAGAAAAAGTTTTAACTAATGCAGAACCAATTGGAAATTCGTAAACCCTATCGAGAGAATGAATAGCTTTTTTTCCCTGAGGAATATAAACAAACCTATCCTTTAAAGAATAATCTGAAAATAAAGGTGTTTGGAGAAAATATTTATGGACATTATTATTTGGAATTTGGTCTTTATGCGATTTAAAAAAACCATAATCTGAAAGCTTGGCTTCAGGTTTTTTCGACATAATAGCTTCATCGTTCACTGCAAAAATTGATTGCGACAGGAAAGCAACTATGAAAAGAACTTTTTTTACCATTCAGCAATTGGATCAAGATTTTTTATATCTGAGAAATAATCTTTTCCATTAAATTCTGGGCTATGAAAAAGAGACATCACAAAGTACCAGAACAAATCAAGATTTAAAAACTTTGCGTCATTATTTGAATTAAGAATAAGCTTTTCATTTTTCCTTTGCCCAAAGAAGTTTTGCCAAAAAGGTAAAATACCATCCCACATAATATCTGGTTGAAAGCCATTAGATATTTCTACTAACAAAGGAGATAAGTCCCCTCTATTAAAATCTGGATCATAACCAGAGTTTTTAAAATAGTTGTCGTAAATTTGAATATTTCTTGGATAAGGATCATATGTATCGTCTCCAGACTCAAGATCTCCTGCAACTAAGGCGACACCGATTGTAGAATTGTTTTCAAAAGTATTTTTAAAAACTTCAACATGACGATTAGCTCTTATGACCAATCCAGTTCCTTTTGGAACTTGTCCAACGATATTTCCTTCTGGAGCAAAATTTTCTGTATTGTTGTTTGATGAAATATTATTAAAAACTCTAACAAATTTTCCACCTTGTTTAGGTAAATCAGGTAAATCAAAAACTAAAATTCCTGCAGTATTATTTTCAGCTATATTATCGTGAACATCGGCATAATAAGAGTTCTCGATTTCGATTCCTGCGACATTAAAATAAGCTTCGGTATTTCTAACTATTATATTTTCAGATTGTCCAACATATACTCCCGCGTCAGATGCTCCTATAGCGATACAACCATCAATTAGCACGTCCTCAGACTCGACAGGATAAAGACCATATGCACCATTTTTTGTATCTGGTCCATTTGTCCATTCGGTTCTCAGATTTAAAAATTTAATGTTTTTTGAACCTTTGGACTTAATTGCATCGCCTTTAGCATTTTCAACAGCAAAATCTTTTAAAATTACATTATTGGAAGTTACAAGAAGACCTTGTGCCCCAGTCTTTTGATTAGAAAAGTTCAAAACTGTTTTTTTGTGGCCCTCTCCTTTCAAAGTAATGTTATCAACATCGAGAGATAAGCCGTGTTTTAAAGTATATATTCCTTCGGCTAAAGAAATGGTATCTCCTTCTTGAGCTAATATCATTGCTGATTGAATATCATCTTGAGCCGATGCGCTTGGAAATATTTTCCATTCCTCTGAAAAAATCAAAGAGGAAATAATTAAACAAGAAAAAACCAAAATCTTTTTCAGTAAAAAATCCATAGTCTTATTTTACTTTAAATTCTTCGTGATAGACTTATTTTCACTATGAGTGATAAAGAATTAAAAACTAAACTAGAAAATCATATTGGTTACGTTTCAATCAATAGACCGCCTAACAACCATTTTGATGCTGAACTTATTGGTCAAATTGCAGACTTCCTAGAAGAAATGGACAAAGAAGATGAATGCAGAAGTATAATTTTATCTTCAGAAGGAAAACATTTTTGTGCCGGAGCTGACTTTACAAGATCTTCCTATAAGGAAGAGTCAGACCCTTATGAAAGGTTATATCAAGAAGCAGTTAGGCTTTTTAAAACCAAAAAGCCAGTGATAGCGATTATTCAGGGAGCTGCTGTTGGAGGAGGATTGGGAGTAGCCCTTTCTGCTGACTTCAGAATAGCTTGTGAAGAGTCTAGATTCAGTGCAAATTTTTCAAAATTGGCTTTCCATCAGGGATTTGGTACTACAGTGACCCTCCCGCGCGTTGTTGGTAATCAAAAAGCAAAATGGATGCTGCTCACCAGTGCTAGAGTAAAAGGTAAGGAAGCTTTTGAAATAGGACTTGCTGACTTTCTTGTTTCTCAAAGTGATCTAATGTCTAAAGCAGAAGAACTTGCAAAAGAGATAAATACTGCAGGTCCTTTAGGAGTGCAAGCTATAAGAGAGACTATCAAAGGCGACTCTGTTGAAAAGATAGAAAAAATCGTTAAATGGGAACTTTCTGAGCAAAACAGACTTAGGGAAACGGCTGATTTTCAAGAGGGTATCAAAGCTTCCCTAGAAAGAAGAGATCCTGAATTTACTGGTAATTAGGTTTTAATCTTGAATCTTAAGTCAAAATCCAATTCTCCGAGAGCATCGTTTTCTTCTTTCATTTGTAGAACCTTATTAAAAGAGTCATCTGGCATAGGGCACGACTTTCTTTTTTTCATGTCGATATGAATAAGAAGAATTTCTTCTATAGCGCTAAGCTCCTTATCATTATTAAGAAGAATCCCAACATGATGGATTAATTTTCTATTCACATTGACAATTCTGTAATGAGTGGAAATCTTATCTCCTAATAGATTTTCTTTTACATATCTGAGATTTTGTTCAAGAGTGAAGGTACTGTAACCAGAGTTTATATAATCGAAACCCATTCCGAGTTGATTGAACATTTCATAAGAACCTTCTTCGAAGATTTTTGTGTAGAAAGTCACATTCATATGACCATTTAAATCACACATTTCCTCAGTAACCTTTTTTGCAATGCCTGGATATGGAAATTTATTTTTCATAGCTATTTAAATAATGAATAGTTATTAATTGATTAAAAAGTTTTAAATTAAAGTAAATTAAAAGAATGACTGATGATACTTTATTAATAATTCTTGGCAATCAACTTTTCGATAAAAAATATCTTTCTAAAGCTAAAACCAAGAATATTTTCATGTCGGAAGACTTCGGACTTTGCACAGAAGAAAAATATCATAAACAAAAAATATTTTTCTTTTTAAGTGCTATGCGTTCCTTCAAGGATGAAATAACTGATCTTGGTTATAAAGTTTTTTATAACAAACTCAATGAAAAAAATAAAAATAAGGATTTCATTACCCTTCTTGGAGAGTTTTTAGATGAAAATAATTTTAAGACTCTTAAATTTTTTGAAATAGAGGATAAATTCTTTGAAAAAAAAGTTTTTGATTTTTTAGAACAAAAAGAATTTGATTTTGAAATTCTCCAATCTCCAATGTTTCTATGTTCTAGAAAAAAATTTAATAAGTTTTCTCATGATAGAAAAAATCTCAGAATGGTAAATTTTTATCAGATGATGCGAAAAGATTTAGATATCTTAATTTCAGATGGAAAACCAATAGGAGGCAAATGGTCTTATGATGAAGAAAACAGAAAAAAAATTCCCAAGGGGTTAGAACTTCCAAAAGTGAAAATGTTTTCAAAAAGTATTCACGGAGATGATGTAAAAAAAGATATTCAAAATTATTTTAATAACCATCCCGGAGAATTAAATTCTTGGTTGCCGGATAATAGAAAAGATGCCAAAAAAAGTTTAAAAAGATTTTTAGAACAAAGGTTTGAATTTTTTGGTACTTATGAAGACGCGATGCAAGAACAACAAAATTTTTTGTTCCATAGTATGTTATCACCTCTTTTAAATATCGGACTTTTAACTCCTCGGGAAGTTATCGATGCAGCCTTAAATCATGCCAAATTAAACAATATTCCTTTGAATTCTTTAGAGGGTTTTATAAGGCAAATTATAGGCTGGAGAGAATTTATTAGAGGCGTATATCAAGAAAAAAGTGATCTTCAATTTAAAAGCAACTATTGGACTCACAAGAATAAAATTAATTCGAATTGGTACGATGGCACCACAGGTCTTGAACCTTTAGATGATGTGATAAAAATGGTGAATGAGTATGGCTATACTCATCATATTCCTAGATTGATGATTCTTTCTAATATTTTTACTCTTTGTGAAATTGACCCTAAAGAAATCTATAGATGGTTTATGGAGATGTTTGTCGATTCTTCGGAATGGGTAATGGTCCCTAATGTCTTTGGGATGGGTGCTTTTGCCGATGGAGGAATAATGTCAACTAAACCTTATACTTGCGGCTCTAATTATGTCTTAAAAATGAGTAATTATAAAAAAGGACCTTGGTGTGAAGTTTTGGATGGTCTTTATTGGAGATTTACAGAAAAACATCGTGATTTCTATGAATCAAATCCAAGATTGTCAATTTTAACTCGCTCTCTCGATAAAATGGATCCTGAACGAAAAGAAAAAATTTTTGATCTTGCAGATGATTTTATTAAAAAAAATTCCCTATGAAGAACAAAGAAGAAAAAATTTGCAAGGTATGTAAAAAACCTTTTACATGGCGAAAAAAATGGGAAAGAGATTGGGAAAATGTTTTGTACTGCAGTGAACGTTGCAAAAGAAACAAGTCTAAGACATTACAACTGTAACTTTTCCTACTAATTTTCGATCTCTTAAATACTCTAACCCTTCTTTAGAATTTTCTAAGGAGAATTCCTTACAAATATGAGGCTTAAGTTTTCCTGACTCGGCTAAATCCATAATAATTTCATTGTTTTCTCTTCCTTTCTCAGGATCTCTTCTACCAAATTCACCTGCCCTTACACCGATTACTGAAAATCCTTTAATGAGAGGATAGTTAACAGGAACTGTAGGAATCCTGCCACTAGTAAAACCAATTATTAATAACCTACCTCCCCAATTTATACATCGAATAGACTCGTCAAAGACATCTCCTCCGACTGGATCGTAGATAACATCTGCCCCTTTTTCATCTGTAAGAAGTTTTACCTCTTCTCGAAACGAAACAGAACCCTCTAATCCAGTATTAATAATTTCATCTGCACCCCAAGTCTTAACAATCTTTAATTTTTCATCAGAGGTACCACTTGCAATCACCCTTGCACCATAAAGTTTACCCATTTGCACTGCTGCCATACCTACCCCGCCTGAAGCACCATGAACAAGAAGAGTCTCACCCTGTTTTAATTCTCCTCTTCGAATTAACCCAACATAAGCCGTCAAATAAGCTGTTTTAAAGGAAGCTGCTTCTGAAAAATTCAATGACTTAGGTTTTAATGAAACCAAACCTTCCGGAAGAATAATTGATTCGGCAATTGCACCATGACCCCAACCTCCAAACATAACTTCATCGCCTTCTTTGAATGAAGAAACTCTAGATCCAATCTTTTCGACTATCCCAGCTCCTTCCATACCAAGGGCAAAAGGAAGGTTGGGTTTATTTTGATATTTACCCTGAGTCATTAATAAATCAGGGAAATTAAGAGATGCGGCCTTAATTTTAATTTTGACTGAATTATCCTGAAAGGGATCTAATTCGAGTTCTCCTAAATTTGTCTTTGACAAATCTTCGGAGAGCTCAGAGCAGACTAATCCATACGTTGTATGATCAGCCATTAAAAATTAACTTGGTCTACCGATATATTCTTCTGCTTTAGCCTCTTCAGCTTGATGTTTGCCAAGTTCCAATCTTGCAACAGTTCTTCTGTGAACTTCATCAGGTCCATCGGCTAAACGAAGAGTTCTCATTCCAGCATAAAGCCTTGCCAAAGGAGTATCTTGTGAAACTCCAGCTCCGCCATGAATTTGGATTGCCTTATCAATAACTCGAAGTGCCATATTAGGAACAGCTACTTTAATTTGAGCAATTTCACTTTTAGCAATTTTATTACCCACTGTATCCATCATGTAGGCAGCTTTTAAGGTAAGAAGCCTGCACATATCAATTTCTATTCTGCAATCTGCAATGACATCGTAATTTCCACCTAATTCGGAAAGTGTTTTTCCAAATGCCGTTCTGTTTAGAGATCTCTTGCATAGTAAATCTAAAGCTCTTTCCGCAGCTCCAATTGTTCTCATGCAGTGATGAATCCTTCCTGGGCCTAAACGACCTTGGGCGATTTCAAAACCCCTACCCTCACCCAAAAGAAGATTCTCTTTAGGTACCTCAACATCTGTGAATTTCATGTGAGCATGACCGTGAGGAGCATCATCATTTCCAAAAACAGTCATCATTCTTAAAACTTCCACTCCAGGTGTATCCATTGGGACAAGAATCTGAGATTGTCTTTGGTGTTTAGGGTTGTCTGGATTTGTAACTCCCATGAATATAATGATTTTGCAACGAGGATCTCCAGCACCAGAAGTCCACCATTTTTCACCGTTGATGACATACCTATCACCTTTATCCTCAATTCTGCTGCCGATGTTTGTTGCATCCGATGAAGCAACATTTGGCTCAGTCATTCCAAATGCTGATCTAATTTCTCCATCTAGCAAAGGTTTTAACCATTGTTCTTGTTGTTCAGGATTTCCATACTTATCTATTACTTCCATGTTTCCGGTATCCGGGGCTGAACAATTGAATACTTCTGATGCGATCCCGCATCTTCCCATTTGCTCTGACAAAGGAGCATATTCCAGGTTTGTTAGACCTGGCCCCCATTGAGAGTCAGGTAAAAATAAGTTCCACAAACCCTCAGCTTTTGCTTTTGCTTTAAGTTCATCTAAAACTGGAGGAACTTGCCAAGGATTTCCTTGGTTCCTAAATTCTGTCATTTGATCGGCATAAACTTTCTCCCCTTCGTAGACATGGTCGTCCATAAATTTAGTGACTCTTTCTAATAAGTCTTTAACTTTATCCGTATGTTGAAATTCCATATATATCCTCGTATTTAAAGAAAAAAAATATTAACAAGTTTTTAAAAATTTTGACACCCTATATGTCAAAATAATAAATGCCATATGATTAAATCTATAGATCACATATTAGTTGCTGTAAAAGATTTGGAAAAAGCTGTGAAGGACTACTCTTTGGTTTTTGGCTTTGACCCTACCTGGCAAGGAAACCATCCTTCTCTAGGAACAAAAAATGCCCTATTTCCCCTAGACAATCTATATTTTGAATTGATTGCCGTAAATGATGAAGGGCCCCTTGCAGAAGCTGTTAGCGAACATATAGAAAAAAATGGAGAGAGTATTTTTGGCCTAGCCTTGGGAACAGATAACATTAAAAAAGCCAAAAATGAACTTTCGGTCAGTTTTAATACAGATTTAGAAATATCAGATGGAAAAGGTGTAAATAATATTTCAAATGAGGAAAGACATTGGAGAAACATTTTTATCCCTAAGAAGTTTTCAAGAGGAATATTTACTCTTTTAATCCAACATACAAAAGGTAACCTTCCAAAACACGAAATATCTGATGAGTCATTTATTTCAAGAATGGATCACGTAGTTATTAATTCAAATGATCCTGACGGCTTGATTGACCTTTATAGAGATAAATATGGAATCAGACTGGCTTTGGATCAATTCGTAGAACAATGGGGAGGTCGAATGCTTTTTTTTAGAACTAACCATACTACTATTGAAGCGATTGGAATTAAAAAAGAAGGATCTCCGGAAGATTTCTTGTGGGGATTAGCTTGGACAACAAAAGATATAAAAAGAACTCACAAGAGGTTAGTTAATGCAGGTGTAAGTATCACAGATATTAAAGATGGTAGAAAACCTAAGACTTTAGTTGCAACAATCAAATCTCACTGTTCGGAAGTCCCTACTTTATTGATTGAACATCTATAGTTACTAATTTATTGGTGCGGATAGAGGGAGTCGAACCCCCACACCTTTCGGCACTAGAACCTAAATCTAGCGTGTCTACCAGTTCCACCATATCCGCGTGAAAAATAAGTATATTGATTAGTTTTCTATTGGCAAGGAATTACTTTCTGAGTTCTCCTGATCGGAAAAAGATTTTGAAAGCTCATCTTTTAATTTCAGAATAGATTGGTTAGTTTGCCTCCTAAAAGAGTCCATGGATTTTACCGCCTCTTCTAAATCTTTTATACGCAGCTCATAATCAGGGGAACTTAAAGAGGTTGTGTCTATTTTTGCGACTCTGGTTTTTATATCTGTAATAGATTTAGAAAATTCTTTTGAAATTAATCTAATTTCCTGAGATTGAGTAAAAATTTCTTTTATTGAGCTGTCAATTGACTTGAGCTGATCTTCAAGAGTAGCAATTCTTTTTTTATTTCTTTTGTTGCTCAAATCCCATAACTTCCTTATTTCTCTATTAACTTCTTTAAGATCGTCCGAAAGAGTTTCAACTGTTACTTCTGATGATTGTACTGACTGTTGAACTTTTTGTTCTAGGTCTATTAATCTTAAGTTCATATTAATTAAGTTATCCTGCTGTAAGGAAGTTCTGTAGAGCATGAAAGAAATCAAGGACAAAAAAATAAGTAAAAAAACTCCATAAGATATGACTGAACTTGGAGGTACTTGGCTAGAAGGAAAAATGCGCCTTGTAGATATTGGATTTTTTTTCATTAAGTTGTGATTGGTTATTTTGTTTATTTTAATTCATGGTTAGAATAGAAAGCTATTAAAAAGGAGAACAAATGAATTTTAATTTTTCTGAAGAACAATTGTTATTTAAAGAAGAAGTAAAAAAGCTTCTGGACAAAGAGAATTCTGTGAAAAGAAATAGAAATATTTTAGAGGGTGATGAAAAGTTTGATAAAGAGCTTTGGGATCAACTCGTTAATATGCAGTTAACCGCAACAACTATTCCAGAAGAATATGGTGGAATAGGTATGGGTTTTTTAGAACTTTGCGTAATTGCTGAAGAATTAGGAAGGGGTATAGCGCCAGTTCCATTCTCTTCAAGTGTTTATCTAGCTACTACAGCTATTCTCAACTCTTCAAACGAAGAGATAAAAAAAGAATTTTTGCCAAAACTAGCTAAAGGAGAAATTATAGGAACTTTTGCACATTCAGAAAAAACAACTTTTCCTAGCGAGTCAGGTATTACTGTTGCTGCTAAATCTGGAAAGATTTCTGGAAAAAAAGTTGCCGTTCCTGATGGCGACATAGCAAATTTTGCTTTGGTCTCTGCAATTTCAGGTAAAAATAAAATTGGTCTTTATTTAGTTGATCTATCTGCAGACGGTGTAGAAATCGATTCTTTAGAGACTTTTGATCCTTCTAGATCGCATGCTGATATATCTTTTAAAAATACACCCGCACAAGAGCTAAGCGCAGATGCTTGGGAAGACATAGAAAAACTTCTAGATCAATCTGCAGTTTTGTTTGCTTTTGAACAAGTAGGTGGTGCTGAAGCTGCAATGAATCAAGCTAAAGATTATGCTATGGGCAGATACGCTTTTGGAAGAGCTATTGCTTCTTTTCAAGCTATTAAACACAAAGTAGCTGATATGTATATTTCGCTTCAATTAGCTCGTTCCAATTGTTACTACGGAGCCTGGGCTCTGAGTAACGATGCGCCTGAGCTTCCAACAGCCGCAGCTACTGCTCGAGTAAGTGCAACAAAGGCATTTTATGAGTGCTCAAAAGAAAATATCCAAACCCACGGAGGAATGGGGGCTACTTGGGAATTTGATTGTCATCTTTTCTACAGGAGAGCAAGATTGCTTTCTAGTAACATAGGCAGTCAGGGAATATGGAAAGATAAATTAATTACATCACTAGAAAAAAGTAACGCACCAACTTAAAATATTATTAATCGGAGGATAAACATGGATTTTAACGATACTAAAGACGAAGCAAAGTTTAGAGATGAAGTAAATTCTTGGCTATCTGCTAATGCAGATAAAAAAGAGCATGCTAAAGACATTTACCGCCCTGCTGAAATGAGTGGCGAAGGTGAATCTGGAGAATCAAGCGCACTTAAAGATGCAAAAGCTTGGCAAGCAAAGAAATACGATGCTGGTTGGGCCTGTCTTCACTGGCCTAAAGATTATGGAGGACGAGATGCTACTCCAATGGAAAGGGTAATTTGGGGACAAGAAGAGTCTAAATTCAAAGTACCAGGTGGTTTTTTTGAGATCGGACAAGGTATGGCCGGTCCCGTATTAATGTTATATGCAACAGAAGAGCAGAAAAAAAGATACCTTCCTCCAATGGCAAAAGGTGAAGAAATTTGGTGTCAATTATTTAGTGAGCCTGGAGCTGGTTCTGACTTAGCGGGTATTAAAACTAAAGCTGAACTAGATGGTGATACCTGGACTATTAATGGTCAAAAAGTATGGACTTCTGGAGCACACTACAGTGATTATGGAATTATCGTCACAAGGAGTGACTTTTCCGCTCCTAAGCATAAAGGTTTAACCTACTTCTTTTTAGATATGAAATCTCCTGGTATTGAAGTTAGACCTATCAAACAAATCACAGGAGGTGCAAATTTTAACGAAGTCTACTTTACCGACGTAAAAATTCCTGACTCACAACGTCTAGGTGAAGTTGGTGATGGTTGGAAAGTTTCTTTGACTACACTTATGAATGAAAGACTTGCAGTTGGAGATGCCTCAGGAGTTGATTTTCAAGAAATATTTGAACTTGCTAAAGATCAAGATTTCAATGGTGACACTGCTATTTCAAATGGTGCTGTTAGAGAAAAACTTGCAGATTGGTATTGTGAGCAGTCCGGTTTGAAGTACACAAAAATGAGAAACATCTCAGCCTTATCTCAAGGTAGTACTCCCGGTCCTGAAGCTTCTATAACTAAGATAGTTAGTGCAAATAAACTTCAAGATATTGCAAATTATGGTATGGATCTAATGGATAATGCCTCCATTGCAAGAGATGAAGAAACTGCTATTTTTCAAGGAAGCTTGCTTGGAGCGCCTCTTATAAGGATTGCAGGTGGAACTGATGAAGTTCTCAAGAATATTATTGCTGAGCAAGTCCTTGGAATGCCACAAGATATAAGAGTTGATAAAAACGTTCCATTTAACGAAATACCAACTGGTTCAAAAAACTAGTTTAAAAGAAAGTAAAAAGGACTTTTTAATTTCTTTTTGCAACTTTCATATTGGTTTCGGTATCTATTAGACATTCTCTGGACGTCTGAAGATACCGAAAGCAACCAAGGCTTAGATTTATAACTACCTTTTTTGTAACCTCCCCGTCCTTCGTGATATGCAAGATATAGTAACCTTGCATTATCCTTCGGGATTCCCAAAAACTCATTGCTTTTTTTGTTATACCAACCAATAAAATCAACAGAATCTCTAAAACTTGTTCGAGAAGCAAACGGTTTTTTTGCTTGTTTTTTATAAATATCCCAAGTTCCATCTATGGCTTGTGCATACCCATAAGCAGAACTTTTTCTTTTCCAAGGAATAAATCCCAAAAGCTTGGTTCTTTCTGGTTTAGCTCCTTGTTGGAAATCCGACTCTTGTTTTATAAATGCTAAAGTTACGTATGCTGGACTGCCCCATCTTTTTTCTGTCTTTACAGCTGCTTTATACCAACTTCTTTTTTCATAAAAAATTTCACATATGTTGGTAGTTTTTTTGGGCGGCGAAACCACACAAGAAGACAGAACAATCAAGCAAATAGACCAAAGGATTAGTTTATCAATCATTTTGAAGAAAAGAAGATAATTCATCCTCGTCAATTATTTGAATATTTAATTCTGAAGCCTTTTTAATTTTTGATCCTGGGTCACTTCCTGAGATGAGATAGTCGGTGTTTTTTGAAACCGCTGAAGAGACTTTTGCGCCCATTTTTTCTAAGATCTCTTTGAGTTCATTTCTAGAATAACTATCCAATGTCCCGGTGATAACAATCTTTTTATTTTGTAAATGGCTTTCTTGATTGTTTAATATTTCATTGGAAAGATTAAAATCTAAATTTTGAAAATTTTCTAAAATCTTCAGGTATTTTTGACTTTCAAAAAAAGAAACTAAGTTTGAAGCAGCAACTTCTCCAATGTCCTCAACTTGAATAAATCTTTCATAACTAGTTTTGATTATATTTTCTAGGGAGCCTAATTCCTTAGCTATGTTCTTTGATGTTTGCAACCCAATTTCCTTTATGCCTAGAGAGTAAATAAATCTATAAAGTTCAGTTTCCTTACTTTTTGAAATAGAATCGATAAGATTTTTAGCTGACTTTTCTGCAAAACCTTCAAGGGAGAGTAATTGATTAATATCTAAAGAATAAAGGTCAGTTATACAGCTAATAAATTTATTTCTAATTAAGGCATCTATAGTTTTTGAACCAAGGCCTTCAATATCCATAGCATTTCTTGAAACGTAGTGTTTTAAAGATTCTTTGAATTGATCATGGCCATAACAGCCTTCTGAAAATTCAGATTCTAGTGCAATTTCTAGGCAAGGAATATTATCTTCAAAATAAGAAATCTCTCTTTTACAAACAGCACAAGAGGAAGGTAATTTAATTTTCTTTTCAGACCCGCTTCTTCTTTCCTTAATTACAGAAACTATTTTTGGAATGACATCCCCTGCTCTTTTTATAAAAACATGATCCCTCTCTCTAACGTCTAATCTTTCTACCTCGTCCATATTATGCAAAGTTGCATTTGAAATAGTTACCCCTCCAACTTCCACTGGTTCTAAATTAGCAACTGGAGTTAAAGCCCCTGTTCTGCCCATTTGGAAAGATATCGAATTTATTTTAGTTTCTGCTTGTTCTGCCTCAAACTTTCTTGCAATAGCCCACCTTGGCGCTCTAGAAGAGAAACCAAGCTCTTGTTGAAGAGCAATTTCATTAATTTTTATCACTACACCGTCAATTTCATAAACTAATTGCTCTCTTTGCTTTGCTATTTTTGAAAAAGCTTTTTTTGTTTCTTCAAGGTTAGAAGCTAATGAAATTTCAGGACAAGTTGGAAGACCCCAAGATTGAAAAGCTTTGATAACTGAGGATTGACTGTCAAAAAGAGCATTACTATCAACGTAGCCTAAACTATGACAAAAAATTTTTAAGGGTCTTTCGTTTGCGACTTTTGGATTAAGTTGACGCATACTTCCTGCAGCAAAATTCCTAGGGTTTGCAAAAACTTTTTGGCCTTCTTCTTTAAATTTTTTATTCAAATTTAAAAAATCTTTTTTCTCTACATATATTTCACCTCTAATTTCAATTTCTTTTGGACAAGGAAAATCTTTGCTTTTTTTTAGTTGTAATGGAACCTCCTTCATGGTTCTTACATTATGAGATACTTCTTCTCCAGTATTTCCATCTCCCCTGGTTCCAGCTCTTTTGAGAACGCCATCCTGATAAACTAAACAAATTGCTATTCCATCAATTTTTGGTTCGCATGAATAACTATATGATTCTTTTCTTTTAAGTTTATTTAAAAATCGCTTTTCAAAATCTTCTAAATCCTGGTCATCAAAGGCATTGTCCAAAGAAAGCATAGGAGTCAAATGGTTGAATGGCTTAAGTTCAGATACTGGCTCTGAGCCTACTCTTCTACTTGGAGAATTTATTGCCTTTATGCTTGGAAATTCGCTTTCTAGAAGAAGTAATCTTTTAAATAGTTGATCGTATTCTTGGTCGGAGATTTCTGGAGAATCTTGGTTATGATAAAGATCATTGTGTTTATTAAGCTCAGCTATTAAAGCTAAGTATTCCTTTCTAACTTTTTGGCTTATAGCCATAAGCACTAAGCAAAATTTCTCAAATCAAAGTCTTCTGCTTGATGAGAGTAATGATCTATCATTTGTTGAGTAAGCGGATTTCTTTCTGAGTCAAAAAGATTTAATTCTAATTTAGAAGCTAATAGCTCAGCAAAAGTTACCATTTGGTTGAAGTTGCTTATTGTATTCGTACCGGATACAGGGCTTAGAATTAATGTTAAAGCCGTTGTTTCGTCATCTTCCTTTGATGTATCAAATCTTCCTGGATTTAAGCCGTTGACCAAGGAAAAAAAATGATCATCAGAAAAAATCCTAAACCACCCTCCTTCATTTGAATAATTAGAGCTATATTCCTCTAAGACGGAGATTAAATGCTTATAGGTAATTATTTTATCTTCTCCTTCTAAATTGATCACAAAGAGATTATTTGGAGCTTCAGGGGCTAACTGGTCTTGGGGTTCTTTTAAAAATTCATTATCGTCAAATGGAGAGGTTTCATCTTCTAATATATTTGGATCATTTTCTAAAGGCTCAAAAAGCTCTCGAGAATTTACTTTTTTGTTAATTTTTAAATTTGTTCTGCTGCCAAAAAATATTTTCCTTAACATCAACAAGATTGTTACGGCAATTATTGTTCCAAAGATTAAAACTATAATTTCATTTAACATCATCAACTTGCAGCCATTTTTAGAGCTTCATCAACATCGACAGAAACCAATCTTGATACTCCTGGTTCCTGCATTGTAACGCCCATAAGGTGTTTGCTTTTTTCCATTGAAATTTTATTGTGCGTAACAAAAATAAATTGAACCTTTCCAGACATTTCCTCAACCATATTAATAAATCTTGAAGTATTGAAATCATCCAGTGGAGCATCAATTTCGTCAAGAATACAAAATGGTGCCGGGTTAAGAGAGAAAAAACTAAATACTAGCGCTATGGATGAAAGGGCTTTTTCCCCACCAGATAATTGAGAAACGTTTACATTCTTTTTTCCTGGAGGCATTGCCTTGAAAAGCACACCAGATTCTAATAAATCTCTTTCTGTTAATTCTAATTTTGCGAAACCGCCGCCAAATAATTTTGGAAAAAGCTCGCCCAATTTAACATTCAACTTGTCCAGCGTATCCTTAAATTTTGTCCTTGACTCCAAATCAATTTTCTTAATTGCCCCTTGCAGAGTTTCCAGAGCACTATTCAATTCTGACATTTGAGTATCAATCTCAGAGTTTCTTTCTTCTTCTAATTTGTATTCTTCTGCTGCAGCTAAATTTATCGGACCAATTCTTTCTATTGAATTTTCAATTTTTGAAATTTCTTCTACCAATGACTCTTCAGTCATATTTTCAGAAATTTCATCAAGCAATCTTTGAATCTCGTAATTATCGTTTTTGAGTTGTTCTTCAAAAATTGCTGACTCAGAAATGAATCCTTGTCTTTCTAATTTGTATTTTTGAATGTCGCTATTTAAGTCTTCAAGACTAAGATCGGTTTCGTGTATTTTTCTCTCGTTGGCTCTTATAGTTTCGTTTAAATCATTAAACTGCTCTCTAAGTTTAGAGAGGTTTCCCTCAACATCTACTCTGGAATCCAATAAAGGTTTAATTTCTGCTTCAATTTTTTGTATAGGGCCTTCAATCTCAAGAAGCTTTTGTTCTAATGAATTTTTTAAATTAACAGTGTTAAGTTTAGAGCTTTCCATTGCAGATAATTTGCTCTTAATTTCAGCTATTTTTACTTTGAAAGATGTAATTTCTGAACTCAAAGAAAGAAGTTCGGTTTTTTGAGTCTTAAACTTTTCTTCTTGATATTGAGATTGATGTTTAATTGACTCCTTTAATTTTCCTAGTTTATTTTTAATCTCCAAGGCAAAAGAATGAATTTCCTTGATATCGCTCTCTGTTTTGATTGAGAAATCTCTTGTAGTCTCTTCTAAAGAAACTGTCAGATTGGAAACATCAAGAAAGATTTTTTCCACTAAGAAATCTGGAGACATTGCTCCCTCAAGTTTAGAAAAGCTTTCATCTAATGCTTGAAGTGCTGGTTCTTTTTTTGAAAGTTCCAACTCAGCTTCGGACAAATCTCTGGACAATTTCTCTTTTTCAGTTGAAAAACTATTTAAAGTACCTACCAATTGGTTCTTTTCTGAAAGAAGGTCATTTCTCTTCTCTTTCAATAAAGATAATTCTTGTTCTGAACTAGAAAGATCCGCGCCGCTAGAATAATAGTCTTGTTGAACTTTATCTATTTTTTGTTGTATTTCAGATTGAGTTACTTTTGATTTATCAATTTCAGAGTTAAGTGAGATTTTAAGAGTTCTTTCCTTTTCAAGGCTTGCTTCAAGTTCTTTAATTGAAAGGTCTATGTTTGATATTTTTTCTTTTCTTGTTTGCCATGATATTGCTTTCAATAGGCCTTTTTTTGATTTTTCTTCGGCTTTCAATGCTTCATATCTTTCGGCTGACTTTACTTGCCTTTTAAGTTTTAAGAGCTGTCTTTCAATTTCGTCTTTAAGATCTTTCACTCGACTAAGATTTTCTTTGGTTTTCTTTATTCTTGATTCCGTTTCTTTTTTTCTTTCGCGATAAACAGAGATGCCTGCAACCTCTTCAATGTAATTTCGTAGTTCTTCAGGTTTGGAACTTATTAATTTAGTAGCCATTTCTTGCTCAATGACTGCATAACTTCTCGGCCCGAGCCCAGTTCCCAGAAATATATCTGTAATGTCTTTTCTTCTACATTCTGATCCGTTTAAATAATAAATAGATCTCCCATCAATTTCTAAAACTCGTTTGACAGAAATTTCTGAATAGCTTGAATATTCTCCACCTAATTTTCCCAAGGAATTATCAAATAAAAGTTCTACAGACGCACGACTTGATGGCGCTCTTGACGATGATCCACTAAAAATTACATCGGCCATATTTTCGCCTCTTAAATTTTTTGCAGATATTTCTCCCATCACCCATCTGACAGCATCAATGATATTAGATTTGCCACAACCGTTAGGGCCAACTACTCCACTCATGCTGCTTGGGAAGGAAATTTTCGTGGGGTCCACGAAAGATTTAAAACCAGATAGGCTGATGTTTTTTAATCTCATCCTTGGAGGGATATTTTAACCGATTTAGGCCTTTAAAACCCTATTTTTTCTAATTTTTAAGCTTTTTCAATGCAAGATTCATTGCAACAATCAAGGATTCTTTTTCTTTTATATTTATTGAATTTTCAAGAGCTATTGACCAGCTTTTAAGAGCTTCCTCAAACTTATTTTGCTGGAAATAATCCAGGCCTTTTAGCGACAGAGCTCTTGTGTCGGATGGGTTTAAATATAAAGCTTTTTCAATGTGATTGGTTACATCGAGACTAAATTTACCTTGAGACTCGTAATATGACTCTGCGAGGAAAGAGTGTACGTTTGAGTCAATCAAATCTGGGTATTTATCTATTAACAAATTAAAAGTTTTAATTGCTAATTTAAACTTTTCGTCATAAAAAAATCTCTTTCCAGAAAGCATTATTTCTGATGCATTGGAGTATTTAAAGTCAATTTGCAAATCAAGCGTTTTGTCTGAAATAAGAAATGCGGAGTAATCATCTTGAAAAGAAAATTTTTTTAAAGAGCCATAACCCTGTATCAGAAAAAAGAGAAAAAATGAAAAAATGACAATTGCTAAGTAACTAATAACTTTAATATTCATTTTTTTGAAAAATTAAAAAGAAAAGAAATTCCAATAATAATTAGCAATAAGGGAAATCCATACAAAATGAAAATTGATATTTTGTTTTCTGGCATAAACAAAATACCTTCTCCATAAAGCTGAATTAAATTATTTTTAATTTCTTTTGGAGTCTTCCCATTTTCAAGCTCTTTAAAAATGAGATTTTTCAAATCATTTGCTATATCGGAATCAGACTCTGCAATAGAGGATCCAGCACAGAGAGGACAACTTACTTCCCGGGAAAGCTCAATAAAATCATTTTCTAAATTTTCATCTGAAAACTCGTAGATATTCTTCGCATTCAAAGAGAAGGATAGAAAAAAGATAGGTATCAATATCAACATTTTAATTTTTGATTAGAGGAAAAAATTTATCTTCCCAAACTTTTTCAGACATGATGCCGATATGTTTTTGTAAAATTTTATCCTCCTTAAGAAGATAAGTTTCTGGAGCTCCAGATACTCCAAGACTAAAGCCATATGTACCATCTTGATCATAAAGATTTACTGAATAAGGATTTCCATATTGATCCAACCATTTAAAAGCTTTTTCTAAATCATCTTTATAATTCAAACCAACAATGTTCCAGCCCTCGGTTTTTTTTGCCATCAAAAAACCATGTTCTAACTTACAATTGATACACCATGTGGCCCAGACATTTAACAAAGAAAATTCATTCTTTTTTAATAAATTTATATCAAGAATATTTCCGTCAAAAGTTTTTATTTCTCCTGTAGGGAGATTTTTTTCTAGAAAATTAACCTCGTTCTTCTCAAAAAGATTTATAAAAAAAATTGAGAAGACAAATAAAGTCAAGAATAAAGAGAAATAGCCTATGTACCTTAAGATTTTCATGAGCTTTTTAATCTAAACAAACTTAAAAATCCTCCAAAAGCCATTATCAAAGCTCCTAACCAAATAAGTCTGACAAAAGGCTTTAATTGCGCCTTTACAACCCACCCCTCTTTAACTTGGTCGCCGATAGATATGTACAGATCTTCTTTGATAGAAGGATATATTGCCGCTTCTGTCATTATAGATTTTGAAACCGGATAATATCTTTTCTCAGCAATCAAATTAAACTCCTTGTTTAAATTTTTCACTTTAAAACTTACTTCATCAGAAGAGAAGTTTTGAGCGATAGTCTTTTCTTCCCCGAGATATGTAATGTTGTAATTCCCTAATTCAAAACTTTTTTCCTTGAAAGCAATTAATTCCTTTTGAGACTCTAATGATGAAACAAGTCCTATTCCTAAAATCATGACTGCAATTCCAAAGTGAGAAAATCCCATTGATAAATTTATGTTTCTGGAATTTTTAATTTGCAAAAAAGAGTAATAAATTAAACCAGCCAAAATGCTAGAAATCATTAAGTTTGTTAATGTAATTGATAATGAAATATCATTTAAAAAAAGCACACTAAAACTGATAGTCAATAAAATTAAAATTGCGAAATAGGCGTATAAAGTCTCAGGTTTAGTTGTTCTTGAAGACCAATTGCTAAGAATTCCAAATCCTTGAAAAAAAGCTAAAAAAAACGCTAAAGGAACGGTAACCGAGTCAAAATAAGGTTTACCTACAGAAATATCCTTTCCTCCAGAGAAAATTTCATAGATTATTGGATAAATAGTCCCAAAAAGAATAGCAACTGCCAAAATAATTAAAAAAACGTTATTGATTAAAAAGAAAAATTCTTTAGAAAGAATAGATTCATATGAATTACTTACATCGGTAAGTTTAGAACCAGAATAAATAATCAACGAAAAAATTAAAACAAATAAGATTATAAAAAGAAGAATCAAGCCTCTTTCTGGGTCTAAAGCAAAAGTATGAACTGAGGTAACAATTCCAGACCTAACTAAAAATAAGCCAATGTAACTGGATAAAATTGCACCCAAAGATAAAAGTACCGTCCACTTAGAAAAAATGTTCCTCTTAGAGGTAGCTATTGCTGAATGAATTAAAGCCGTTGCAATAAGCCAGGGTATTAAAGATGAGTTTTCAACTGGATCCCAAAACCACCAGCCTCCCCAGCCAAGTTCATAGTAAGCCCACCAACTTCCGAGTGCTATACCCAAAGTTAAAAATGACCAAGAAATGACCGACCAATTTTTTAAATCGCTTGCCCAGTTTTTATAACCCGAGTCTACGCAACGTGCCATTGCAATGGCAAATGGAAGTGTTAAAGCAGTATAGCCAAGATAAAGAGTTGGCGGATGAATGGTAAAAGCAAAATCCTGTAGTAAGGGATTTAAATCTAAACCTCCTTCGGGCGAAAAAGGCAGTAACCTTTCGAAAGGATTTGAAGTAAAAATAACAAAACCTGAAAAAAGAGAAAATATGACGAATAGAAAAAATATACCTGAGCTGGATTTGGATTTAAAGTAATAGATTAAAGTCCAAAAACTAAGAAATAAAAGATACAAAAGCATAGAGCCTTCATGACCACCCCATAGCGCTGCAAATTTGTAATAATTAGGAAGATTTTCATTCGAGTTATTTGCCACATATAAAACACTAAAGTCATCCATCAAAAAACTTATTTCAAGACATAAAAAACTCAACAGAACGCTTACAAAAAATAGATAGACTATTTTGGGAGAAATTACAAAATTGTTGTTTTGATAAAATGTGAAAGAGTTTCCAAAAACATAGAAACTAGATATGGTAAAAGCTAAGACTAAAAATAATAAACCTATTTCTGGAATCATTTTTCAAGGGCCTTTTTAACTTCTTTGGGAACGTAATTTTCATCATGCTTGGCTAAAATTTGATAAGCATCAAGACTCATTTTGTTTTTATCAAAATAGCCTGTAGCAACGACTCCAGCGTTTTCTTTAAATAAGTCCGGAAGAATGCCTGTGTAATATACTGAAATAGATTTTTTTAAATCAGTAATTATGAATTCTACTTCCAAAGAGTTGACTGCTCTCTTTAAACTACCAATTTCAACCAAACCTCCTGCTCTGATTGCATTTTTTCCTTGAGGTGGATTTTCGAATAAATCTGAAGGTGAATAAAATAAATTTACATTATCTTTAATAGCAAAATAAACTAAAGCAAAAGCAAGCGCTGAACAAAAAACTACAAACAAGACTCCATATAGTCTCCTTAATCTATGTTGTTTCATTATTTTTTATCTTAGACTCATTTCTTTTAATTTTTGCTAGAGGTAAATAAATTAAAACTAAGCAAATAAATCCAGTTATCGAAACAACCGACCAAATATGAATATTAAATTCTCCAAAATCCATAATTAATTATTGCTTGAAAGTTTTTTGAACCATTCCTTATTTTGCTCTCTTGTAGAAATTTCTGCTCTCATAGAAAGCAATCCGGTAAAAAAAACAAACAAATAGACTCCTAGAATAGAGAGTAATAATGGAATTAACATTTCGTTGGATATAGAAGACTCACCGGAAATAGTTATTGATGCAGGTTGGTGGAGAGTGTTCCACCAATCAACTGATTTTTTTACTATCGGAAGATTTACAACCCCAACCAAAGTTATAATAGAAACTGCTGTGTCAGCTGACTTTCTAGAGGCAAAAGTTGATTGCATGCCAATGATTGCTAAATAAAATAAAAAAAGCACTAAAGTAGAAGTTAGACGAGCATCCCAAACCCACCATGTTCCCCAAGTTGGCTGTCCCCAAATGGCACCGCTCAATAATCCAATAAAAGTAAAAGCTGCACCTATCGGAGCAAGGCTTTTAATATAAACCCCTGCCATTTTCATACGCCATATTAAAAAAACTGCTGCTGCAACGGACATTGAATAATAAATAACTTGAGATACAGATACGGCTGGAACGTGAAAATATATTATTCGATAAACATCTCCTTGAACGGCATCAGTTGGAGAAAAAAACAAACCCCAAATAGAAGAAATAACTATTAAGGAAATACTAAGCACTCCAACAAATGGAATTACTTTTCCAGAAATTTTATAAAACCATGGGTAGGATCCAAGTTTATGATAAAAATTCTTTAGTACTTGAAACATATCTAATTAAAATGGAGTTTCAATGCTCCAACAGAAGCGAACAAAATAATAGGTAACAAAAAAATAAGTATTGCTATAAGAAACAAAATATTTGAAAAAAAATTAATACCATTTAATGAGTAGTTAATCGCTTGAGTACCTAATATTAAAACCGGCAAACTCAAAGGCAACATTAAAGCAGGTCCAGTAATGCTATTTTTTCCAAGAGAAAGTGCTCCAGCTAATGCCCCAAACAGACAAATGGTTGGAGTTCCAATCAACAAACTTATAATCAAAGGTCTTAAACCTTCTTGAGGAAGATAAAGTAAAAAAATAGAAAAAACAGAAAGAATGATGATTGGTAAGCAACTAAAAATCCAATTCACAAAAATTTTTATCAAAACAATCAATGATATGTTTTGTCCAGATGCCAATAAAACCTCAATACTTCCATCTTCATAATCCTCAGAAAAAATATTTTGAAAAGATATCAAAGTTGACAGGAGGATAGTAATCCAAATTAAACCTGGAGCTAAATCTTTTAATATGTCTGGATCGTTCGAAATTCCAATTGGATATAATGAAATGGAAATTAAAAAAAAGACCACTGGACTAATGAAAGAAGAAGACTTCCTTGAATAAATAAGAAATTCTTTTTGGAATATTTTTAGGAGGTAAATCATCAGCTAAAGAGATTCATATCAATTAAAGAAAACTCATCATCTGATCTATCATGAGAAGAAAAAATAATTTTAGATCCTTTGTTAATTTTTATATTAAAAACCTCTTCTAAAAGAAGAGAAGTTTTTTTATCTAAATTATTAAAAGGCTCATCAAGAAGATATAAACTTGCAGATGAAAGAATAAAACTTGCAATGTTTATTTTTCGTTTTTGGCCTTCTGATAAATATACGGACTGTATGTCAGAGTAATCACTCAAATCTAGCTGATTAAGAACAGAATTTATCTGAGAATGAGAAATTTTAGGTAGTCTAATATCAAAATAAAGATTTTCTCTCGCTGACAAGCTATTTTTTAATCCAGTTTTATGGCCCGAGTAAAATACTGTGTTTTTATCTAGAAAAGATAGCTCACCTTCGTAATTTTTATATATACCTGATAGAACCTTCAATAATGTTGATTTGCCTGACCCATTATCTCCAACAAGCTTATAAACACTCTGATCAGTGATTTCAAAGTTCAGATTTGAAAAAATATATTTATCATCAAACTTGTATGATAAATTTGCTGTTTTTAGCATCTAAATATGCGGTTATTACTAAAATAAATTAAATTTGATGGCTATTATAACTATAATATCTAATTAAAATTCGAGTATTAAATATGGACTTTGGAAAGAGAATAAGTATAGAAGTCGTAGAAGAAGGAAGTGAATTCATGCCTAAGTTTGATGAGCGAGGACTAATACCTGTCATAACTATGGAAGAAGGCTCTAACCTAGTTTTAATGCATGGTTATCTTAACAAAGAAGCTTTAAAACTATCCATTGAAAGCAAGCAAGCTCACTACTGGAGTAGAAGCAGAGAACGGTTATGGAAAAAAGGCGAAACAAGCGGCTTATATCAAAATATCAAAGAAATTCTTGTTGATGATGATCAAGATTGCATGATTTTTAAAGTAGAAGTCGAAGGATCTGGAGCTAGCTGTCACGTTGGCTACAGATCCTGTTTCTATAGATCTGTAGAGAACTCGAAGGATTTAAAATTTGTCGAACAAGAGAAATTATTTGATCCCGAAGAAGTTTATGAAGGACAAGAAAATCCAACTAAGCTTTGAGTTTAGCCCTTGTAGTTTAATCGGATAAAACGGCCGCCTCCTAAGTGGCAGCTCCAGGTTCGATTCCTGGCAGGGGCACCACAGATTGTTAATTTAATTTTTCCTTATCCAATCCATTCTTGGATTAGGATTTCCAAGTCCAACGCAAACCGAACAACTTCTGGAATAGTTTTTTTCGTTTTTATATGTTGTGTGGTGAGCTACAGCACCACATTTTCTACAAGAGCCTTCCCAATAAACTCTATTATCCTTTTTTTCGGGTTTATCTGACTTATTAGATAAAATATGACTAGCTGCTGCTCCAGTTAAAGCTCCCGTAAGAAAAGCTCCTTTTTTTGAAGGATTTTGAGCTCTTGATTCTCTTGATGATTTTATTCCTTTTGAAACGCCTCGCGCAAAACCTTTTGCTGCTCCCTTTACAGCTTCAATTTGAGCTTCTTGTCTAGCTTCCTCTTCAGCTTTTCTTCTTTTTTGAGTAATAACTACCATATAGCCATAATTAATACCGGCAAGATCCCAATTTTCATTTTTTATAGCTTCTTTAAAAACTTTTGCAATATCCGGAGCATCTTCTTCATCTACATATTCTCGGTATTCCTTCATCATTCCTTCTTTTAAAAGAGAAGCTTTATAACCTTCTGATAAGGCCTCATAAAGAGGATCTTGAGAAAGATGGTTGATTTCAGAAGAGATATTTTCCATCATGGAAAAATCTGGGTCATTATCTATTTTTGCTTTGTCCCATAAATCTAAAATCAATTTGATGGAATCAACTGCCTCTTGGGCAAATTCAACTTCATTTTTATCTAGCCTTTCTATGAATTTATCTGTATTTACAATGGTAGTTAACATTGCTGGATTTTGAATATTTTTCTTATACTTCCCCAAAGTATCTGCAAGATCTTTTAAAGAAGTTTTTGCTTCTTGATAATTTTCAATTGTTACAGAATCCATGGTGCTCATAAAAACATTAAGTTTTTCTTTTACAAGTGGATGAAGTTCTTCTACTTCCTCAAAAGTATCATGTTCTGAATTTTCAGCTTGGTTTGAAAATGCAATGGCTTCGTCTGTTTTATCCCCTCCTAAAAAAACAAAGCCCAAGCCATATAAGATTAAAAGAAGGTAGGCATCATAACCAATAAAAAAGAAAGTTGGAGAAGGAATAAAATAAGTAGCAATAACCAAGGATGCTCTAACGGACCAAATAATGATGTCAGAAGATTTATTTTCTTTAAAAAAAGCCAAAACTAAACCGGATATAACCCCCCCTAAAATTCCATGTTGTTTGTTTAGATAAAGACTCATTCCATATCCAGACCTTTTTGAATCTACCAAACTGCTTAAACCAATGTATTCTAGAAGGTCCTTTTCGCCTCCATCTTTTAGAAAGCTTTCCTCTTCTATAGTATTTTTACTAGCATCAAAAAAAGAGGTTTCTATTTTTTTAAAAGTTTTGATGTATTCGCTTAAAGCTAGAGCATAATCCATAGTTTTTTCATCACACTTTCCCTCTTCAACAGCAGCAAATTGTGAATTAGTTTTCTGAAGGAACTTATCTCCTAGTAAATTGAATATTTTTTTGAAATCTTTGTAATTTGAAATGAAATTATTTATTTTTTCCTCGCTCATAACTCTCCTTTAATTATTTCTTTTTTCATACTCTCTCGCAAATAACATCATTGCACCAATAAAACCTAGCAAAGAAAGCAAAGTGGCCCAATATCCATAATTCCACCAAAAATACCCTACAAGAAAAAGGCATATAGAGCTGAAGAAACCTAGTTCTAAAATTGCGCCTGCAAAGCCAAATAGAGCTTTGATAAATAAGTAAAAAAGAACGGCAAAAATCAGCAACCAAATCATTTCACGATTTTAGCTCAAAATGCCAAGAGAGACTATTGATAGACTTTGAAAAAAATTAAACTTTTAAGTTCTTGGCTTAGCCTCATTGACTGTGAGCTTTCTGCCTTGAAAATCTGAGTCATTCATAGACTCTATAGCTTCTGCCCCCCCAGATTCCAATTCTACAAAACCAAATCCTCTTGATCTCTTGGTATCTCTGTCAGTGATGACATTTGCTGATAAGACGTTTCCAAAATCTGAAAATAAACTTTCTAATTCCGAGTTGTCTACACTCCAAGGAAGATTCCCTACAAATAATTTCATAATAATTCCTAATTATGTGTATTGGATACTAAATAAAATTTTTTATCAGTTTAATTTTTAAAATCTCCTAAAATTTTATATATATAACTTAAAAATTTTAACTTTTTTAAAGTTTCCCTCTCGGTTATCAAGAGGGAAAAATAAAATTATTTTGAAGCTTTATCTATAGCTTGAGAAATATCAGCGATGATATCCTCAGCATTTTCAATACCAATAGATAGTCTTACATATCCAGGAGTAACCCCAGCAGATAGTTGCTCCTCAGGAGCGAGTTGGCTGTGGGTAGTAGTAGCTGGATGAATTGCAAGCGATCTTGAGTCTCCAATATTTGCTACATGATAAAGAAGCTCTAGAGAGTCAATGAATTTACTTCCAGCTTCTTTTCCACCTGGAAGTTCAAAACCAATTAAAGCTCCGTAACCTCCAGTCATATATTTATCAGCTTTTTCTTTTTCAGCGCCTTCAAAAAGTCCAGGATAAGTAACTGATTCAACTTTTTTATTTGAAGCCAAAAATTCAGCAACTTTTTGAGCATTATTAGCATGTTCACGCATTCTTAAAGGCAATGTCTCTAGACCTTGAATGAACATCCAAGCGTTAAACGGACTCATTGCTCCACCTAAATCTCTTAACAAAGTAGTTCTCAGTTTAAGTAAATAAGCGAAAGGAAGGCCCATATTTTTTGTTACTTGTTCATCCCAAACTACTCCTCCATAACATGGATCTGGTGTATTCAAAGCAGGTTGTCTTTCTGTACCTGCCTTTCCCCAATCAAAATTACCACCATCTAGGATTAAACCTCCAATAGTAGTTCCATGTCCGCCAATATATTTTGTTGTTGAGTAAGTTGTTACAGCAGCGCCATGATCAAAAGGTCGGCAAAGAACCGGAGCAGCCGTATTATCAACAATTAGAGGTATGCCATGTTTCTTACCTATCTCTGCTACTTCACCTATTGGAAACACTTGAAGTTTTGGATTGGGTAAAGTTTCAGCAAAATAAGCACGAGTTTTATCATCAGTAGCTTTTTCAAAATTGGCTGGATCAGTTGGATCAACAAATCTAACCTCAATTCCCATCTCTTTGAGATTATTTTTGAATTGATTATAAGTTCCACCGTAGAGGTGAGAAGAAGAAACAATGTTGTCTCCTGCTCTTGCAACATTTTGTATTGAATATGCTGACGCAGTTTGTCCTGAAGAAACAGCCAAGCCAGCTGCTGCTCCATCTAAAGCTGCCATTCTTTGTTCTAAAACATCACAAGTCGGATTCATGATACGCGTGTAAATATTTCCGAACTCTTGTAAACCAAACAAGCTAGCTGCATGTGCCGTATCATTAAATTGATAACTAGTAGTTTGGTGAATTGGAACGGCTACTGACCCTGTAGTTTCATCATTTCTCCAGCCTGCATGTAATGCAATTGTTTCTAAATTTTTTCCTTCATATGCCATGGTATATCTCCATAAATTAGTAAAAAAAACCTGTTTGCTTTCGCTAAACAGGTTCAAAAAATCCTATTTAGCTAAATTTATAAAGCGTTTGCAAGTCGGTTAAATCAACGCTATAAATGCAATATACACATATTTACTAAAAAAGAGAAAGAAAAAATGAAAGATTTTGAAAGTTTAAAAACATCAATTGCAAATAAAGTTCTTACAGTGAGTTTCAATAGACCAGATAAGATGAATACTTTTTCAGGTCAAATGCTTAGAGACATTTTGGATGTTCTTGATGAAGCAGAAAAGGATGATGACATAAGAGCGGTAATTTTTACTGGCTCGGGTAAGGCTTTTTGTGCAGGAGCAGATTTATCGTCTGGCGAAGATACTTTTGATATGTCTGGAAAAGATGAGTCTGATAAAAAAGTAAAAAGAGACACTGGCGGAGTACTTACTTTAAGACTCTTTGATTTTAAAAAACCTTTGATCGCTGCTATTAATGGGGCTGCAGTTGGTGTTGGAGTCACCATGACATTACCTATGGATGTAAGAATTTGCTCTGATAAAGCAAAATTTGGTTTTGTCTTTGCCAAACGAGGCATAGTTCCAGAAGCTTGTTCTAGTTGGTTTTTACCAAAGATTGTCGGAATTTCTAATGCTTTGCAATGGTGTTTAAGTGGAAAAATCTTTTTGCCTCAAGAAGCTATGGAAAAAGGTCTAATAACCGAAATTACCTCTGAAGAAAATCTTCTAAAAAGAGCAGAAGAAATAGCAGCAGATTTTGTTAATGCTACATCAAGTCTTTCAGTTACTCTTATAAGACAAATGTTATGGAAAATGTTAGGTGCTGATCACCCTATGGAAGCTCATAAAATAGACTCTCGAGGAGTTTATTCTTTAGGAAAAACTGGTGAAGCAGGCGAAGGTGTTATGTCCTTTTTGGAAAAAAGAGAACCGAATTTTCCTGGAAAAGTCAGTAAAGATTTACCAGATTTTTATCCATGGTGGGAAGAAAAAGAATTCAAATAATGACGTGGAAGAAAGAAATATCTCAAATAAAACTGAGAGAAAAATTAGCTAAACAGCAAGGTGGTCCTGATGCTGTAAAATTACAGCATGACAAAGGACGATTAACTTTGCGTGAGAGAATTGATCTATTGTTAGATAAAGAGTCTTTTGATGAAATTGGAAAAGTTGCTGGTGGTGCAGAATATGATAATGAAGGAAATATATCATCTTTAACACCCGCTAATTTTATCTTGGGTTTTGGAAGAATTGATGGACGAGATGTGATCGTAGGTGGTGAGGATTTCACAGTTAAAGGAGGATCGCCAAATGCTGCTGGTTTAAGAAAAAGCGTCTACACGGAAGATCTTGCGGTAAAACATAAATTTCCGTTAGTAAGACTTCACGAAGGCGGAGGAGGATCGGTTGCTGGACCGAGCAAAGAAAAAAAAGGTTATGGAGGAGATCCTGTTTTTGCTAGATCGAGATTTAAATCAGTAGCTTTGACTTTGAAAGAAGTTCCAGTAGTTTCAGCTGCTTTAGGACCTGTAGCGGGATTACCAGCATCTCGTTTCGTTGGATCACATTTTAGAGTCATGACAAAAGATACCTCTCAGATTTTGGTTGCCGGACCTGCTGTTGTTTCAAGAGCTTTTGGAAAAGATTTTACAAAAGAAGAACTCGGTGGTTCTGAAGTGCATAAAAAAAATGGAGTAACCGATAATATTGCTGAAAATGAAGAAGATGCTTTTAAACAAATAAAAAAATTTTTGTCTTTCTTTCCAGCAAATGTATATGAGTTACCTCCTAAAAAGGAAACAGCCGATAACCCAAGGAGAGCTGAAAAAAACCTTGAGGAAATAATTCCAAAAGATAGAAAAAAAACATATGAAATGAGGGATATCATCAAAATGATTGTTGATGAAAAAGATTTTTTTGAAATGTCTAATTTCTTTGGTAGAGGCATCATTACTGGTTTTGCTCGTTTAAATGGTTTCTCCGTAGGAATTTTCGCAAATGACAGTAATTTTTATGCGGGCTCCATGACAGCAGATAATGCTAAGAAAACAACTCGTTTTATTAAATTATGTGATCAGTTTAATATCCCAATTCTTACGATAGTTGATGAGCCTGGATTCTTGATTGGAAAAAAAGCGGAAGAAGATGCCACTATTCTATATGGAACAGAAGCAGTTCTTGCTGCAGCAGACTCATCTATTCCCTGGTGTACTCTTTTAGTGAGGAAGTCATTTGGAGTAGCTGCTGCTGCTCACTTTGGAGAAGACCCTTATGTCTTAGCTTGGCCTTCTTCAGAAGCAGGCGCCCTTCCATTAGAAGGAGGTGTGGCGGTTGCCTTTGGAAAAGAAATTGCGAAAGCCAAAGACCCCGAAAAGAAAAGGAAGGAAATCGAAGAGAAATTAGCTAAGTCGCAAAGTCCGTTTCCTAGAGCCGAAGCTTTTTCCGTTCACGAAATCATTGACCCGAAAGACACAAGGCAGTATCTTTGCTCATGGATCACTAGAGTCCAAAAAAGTTTACAAGTAAAATTATTAGAAAAATAAATATAGAGGATAAATATGAAAGTTTGTGAAGAGTTTTATATAAATGGCGAATGGGTTAAACCTATTAATGATTTAAAAACTTTAGATGTAATTAACCCTGCTACCGAAGAAGTCTTTGGCAGAATTGCACTAGGAGATGCAGATGACGTTAATGCTGCAGTTGATGCAGCGAGTGATGCCTTTCAAAGCTTTGGATATAGCACAGTTGATGAAAGAGTAAGCCTCCTTGAAAAAATATTAGAAATATATCAAAGCAAATATGACGAAATAGCTGAAACGATTTCGTCGGAAATGGGTGCACCAATAGGCTTGTCAAAAGCCGCTCAAGCCGCAACTGGATTGGGTCACTTTGGTACTGCTTTAGAAACTTTAAAAAATTATAAATTTGAAGAAGTCAAAGGATCTGCGCTTATCAGAAAGGAGCCAATTGGTGTAGTTGGAATGATTACTCCATGGAATTGGCCTATAAATCAAATTTCTTGCAAAGTCGGTCCTGCCCTTGCAGCTGGTTGTACTATGGTATTAAAACCTACAGAAATTGCCCCTTTTAATGCGGTTTTATTAGCTGAGGTTCTTCATGAAGCTGGGGTCCCTAAAGGAGTATTTAATCTTATTAATGGTGATGGGCCGACTGTTGGAGAAGCAATGTCTGCGCACCCTAAAATTGATATGATGTCTTTCACGGGCTCTACTAGAGCTGGAGTTGCTGTTGCTAAAGGCTCTGCTGATACTGTTAAAAGAGTTCATCAGGAACTGGGTGGTAAATCAGCAAACATTATTCTTGATGATGCAGATTTTGGTAAAGCAGTTTCGAAAGGAACAGCTCATATGTTCAACAATACCGGTCAATCTTGTAATGCTCCGTCTAGAATGCTAGTTCCAGCATCAAGACAAGATGAGGCTAAAGAAGCGGCTAAGGCGGTTGCGGACGGCATGGTAGTTGGCGATCCCTTTGATGAGTCTACAAATATGGGTCCTGTAGTAAGTGATGTTCAATTCAATAAAATTCAAGGACTAATTGAAAAAGGAATTGAAGAAGGAGCAGAAGTTGTTGTCGGCGGACCTGGTAAACCTGAAGGTCTTAATCAAGGATACTTTGTAAAACCAACAGTCTTTGCCAATGTTACAAATGATATGACAATCGCAAGAGAGGAAATATTTGGTCCAGTTTTATGCATCATTCCTTATAAAGATGAAGAAGATGCAATAAAAATTGCAAACGATACACCTTATGGGCTTTCAGGTTATATATCCTCTGAAGATCCTGAGCATGCTCTTAATGTGGCTAGAAGAATCAGAAGTGGTAACGTTCATATAAACAATAAACCTACTGGCATAGATGCTCCTTTTGGAGGTTTTAAGCAGTCTGGAAATGGAAGAGAATGGGGAGAATTTGGCTTTGAAGAGTTTTTAGAAATAAAAGCTGTAATGGGCTACGCTTCAAAATAAATCGTCTTTTTTAGAAAATGACTATCTTAGTGACCGGTGGAGCTGGTTACATAGGTAGTCATTTTGTCAGATACCTCGAAAGAAAAAAAATTGACTGCGTCATAGTCGATAATTTTTCAACTGGTCATAAAGATTTTGTAAGAGGTAAAAAGTTCTTCGAGATTGATCTCAGGAGTTATGAAGATTTATATTTAAATCTCAAAAACCTAAATTTTTCTGCAATTGTTCACTTTGCAGGCTTATCTGTTGTTTCAGACTCACAAATTAAAGTAAAAGACTATTATGAAAACAATGTTGAGGCATCTAAAAACCTTGCCAAATTTGCCCTTGAAAAAAAAATAAAGAAATTTATCTTCTCATCATCTGCTGCTGTTTATGGCGCTCCAGATTTAATTCCAATAAAAGAAAGTCACCCTGCTATCCCTATAAATAATTATGGTAAAAATAAATTAGAAATAGAAAATATATTAAAAAACTTATCTATGGAGTTTTCTCTAGATGTAGTTTGTTTGAGGTATTTTAATGCTGCTGGGGCTGATGAGGATGGAGATTTAGGCGAAAAACGAAATCCAGAAACTCACTTAATTCCCAATGTCATTAAATCTGCTATGGATTCAAATGAATTAACTGTCAATGGAAATGATTATAAAACTCATGATGGAACTTGTGTAAGAGATTATGTACATGTGAATGATTTAGCGAACGCACATCTATTGGCTTTGAATTTTATTGAGGAAAAAAAAGGTTTTCATATATTTAATCTCGGTTCGGAAAAAGGATTTTCAGTGATGGAAATAATTAAAGAATGCGAAAAGCTGATGAAGCTAAAGATTAAATTTAGAATTGGCTCAGCTAGAGATGGTGATCCTGATGTATTAATAGCAGATGCAAGCAAAGCAATTGATAAGCTTGGTTGGATTGCAGAAAAGAATTCTTTAGAGGCTATAATCTCCTCTGCAATAAATTATCATCAAAATGTGGAATAGTTATTTTTTTAAAATTCTTATAATCAGCTTTTTGTCTTTTCCAGCTTTTTCTGATCCCTGGTTAAGCGGAAAAGACGAATTCAAAGTAAAAAAATTAGAATACCTATCTATCAAAAATAATTTTTCCATTGACTCATCTGCTTATCCAATTCCTTTAGCGCTTATCAGAAGTCCAAATGAAGATATGTTTAACAATATGTCTTTGATGAATGAATATATTGCTGTTGCAGAACTTATCTTAGATAAAGAGTCCAAAAAGTTTATTAATGAATTTGGATTCTCCTCGAATTCAGAGTTTAATCCTTTTAGGTTTATTGATAGTAAATTCAAGGATAAAAATTCTATCTTTTTTTCAACTTCTTATTTGGGGGAAAGATTTGCAACTAAAATTTCAATTTCTTCTATTGAGGATCCTTACGAGGAAAAAAAGTATGACTTTAGCGACTCTTACTTTGCAGTAGTCTCCGGTAATTTTATTTTAGGAGTTGGAAATTATGATAGATGGTGGGGGCCTTCTCACCATGCAAGCTTGATACTTTCAAACTATTCCAAATCCTCACCTGGTCTATTTATTAGATCTTTGGAAGGATTTACTTCACCTCTTCCTTTAATAAGAAGTTTTGGTAAGTTAAATTTTTCATTTTTTGCAAACCAATTAGAAAGAAATAGGTCAATAAAAAATCCTTTTTTAATAGGCGGACGTTTGTCCTTTAATCCTGTAAATGGTTTAACTATAGGTTTAACTAGGTCGATTATGTTTGGCGGTGATGGAAAAGACAATAGCTTTAAAGCCCTTTGGGATGCTGTCAGGGGAGATGCATCTACTCACCAAGGATCAGGAGATTCAAATATAGATAATGAATTAGCGGGTGTTGATCTAAAATATAGTTTTACCATAAAAGATTTAGTTTGGAGTTTTTATGGACAGTACATCGGAGAAGATGGAACAGATTACTGGCCGTGGAGGACATTTTATTTAGGCGGGACAGAATTCACGTATCTTAAAAATGGTAAGTTTAATAGTCTAGTCATAGAGTACATAGATACTTATTACAACGGTCAGGATACTGGAACAAATGTGATTTACGAACATGGTTCATATACAAGTGGGTATAGGTACAAAGGAAGTCCTCTGGGAGCATTTATCGATGGAGACTCTAATTATGTTCATTTATCTTTTAATGGAGAGGTAAATAATCTCACAAATATTGAGTTTTCAATGTTTTATGGAAATTTAAATAAGGACAATAGTGGTGTCCAAAATTCCTGGGGAACGATAAATGATGATTTTTTTGGGATTATTTTAAATTTTGATTTTAAAGTAAACACAAAAATTGACGTGGGATTGAACCTGATGAGTCTCAGTGAAACACTTTCTTACAGGGGAAAAATATTAGATAAGAATATTATTGGCTTGGATTTTAAATATCGTTTTTAGCTTTTTAACTTGCCTTGTCTGTCACATCTGTGACGACCTACTTTAAAATTTCTTAGTTCTCCATGCTTTGTCTTTCTGCCATTTACTCTTTTTCGCCAAAGTTTAAAACTCGAGGACTTTAGGTTGGTTCTCATTATGGAAATTAATTCTCCATGAGTTATTGAAAATTCTTTTTCAATTACCTCAAAAGGAGTTCTATCCTCCCAAGCCATTTCAATTATTCGATTAATGCTTTCTAAATCAATGTTTTTTAAGGCTTTCTTCATTATTATCCCAGTGTGAAATTATCTTTTGATTATCCTCAATCCATCTTTCTAGCTGAAGGATTACATAATCTTGGCCCATGACTAAATCAAAATTTTCCTGAGGCATTAAATCTTTTTCTTTAGACATCAGTTCAGTGAGAGCCAGAAGATTTTCAGTCTGTTCTTCATACTCTTTGAGCAAAGGATTCTTTTTATCTTTAAAGGCATTTTGAATTTCTTCTAGAAGAGCTGTTTTGAGTTCTTGCAATTCAAATGTATCCATAATTTATTATAAAAAAAAGATTTATAAGTTGAATTGATGAGAAATTTTAATTATAAATTTATTTCTCAATTAATTTGGTAGATATAGCTTCGAAAGCCTCTGAAGCTATTCTTATGATTTCATCTATTTCAGTTTCACCGTGAGCAACCGATAAAAAATGATTATGATAACTCGTTAAATAAACTCCTCTTGATAGGCACTCATCGGTCCATTTAATATGAAGATCTTTATTTTGATCTTCAATTCTAAAATATGGCATTGAAGGTACTCCAGTAACTTTCATTTTGAATCCAAATTCTTCTCCGGCAGAAACCAAACCATCTTTTAGCCTTTCGCCATTAGCATTCATGGTTTCTATAGCATTTACCTTTTGAAGTTCATCTAATGTAGCTTTGGATGCAGCCATCGGAGCTGAATTAAAAAATTGAGTCCCGCTAAAATATACTTTATTTGCTGCATCTTTTAATGAATCTTTACCAACAAGAGCAGAAATTGGATAGCCATTAGCCATTGCTTTTCCTAGACACACTAAATCTGGACTAAACCCATAAGCATTATGAGAACCTTTTAAATCAATTCTAAATCCTGTTCTAACATCATCTACTATTAGTACAATATTATTTTCTTTACATTTATTTTGAATATGTTCCCAGTAGCCATTTTCAGGGAGAGAACTATCTTTTGAAGTAGGATGATCATATGGGCTGGAAATGAAACAAGCAATTTCATTTCCAAAGGATGAAATCATTTGATCAAATTCTTCGATACTGTTCCATTGAATGCTAAGGACTTCCTCACTATCGGAGTCAATTATTCCTGGATTATCTCTATTTTGCATCCAGCCATTAGCTCCATGATAACCATTTTTAATTTTTAGGATTTTCGATTTTCCAGTTTCTGCTCTTGCAACCATAACAGCTAATTGGGTGCTATCACCTCCATTTTTTCCAAAAAGAGACCAATCAGCAATATCAATCATATCAGTCAAAGTTTCAGCAAGTTCGATCATGACTGGAGAAGCTACACTAACGGTATTGCCTAAATCATATTGTGTCTGCGCAGCCTTATCTATTTTTGAATAGTTATAACCTAAAATCATAGGTCCCCATCCACAAATTAAATCTATATATTTATTTCCATCGACATCCCAAAAATAAGCATCTTTTGCTTTAGAGAAAAATTTTGGACCTTCTTCTCTAACAGCGAACTTGTAATGACCAAAAATGCCTCCTGGAATTAACTTTTGAGCTTGAGAAAAAAGTTTGTCTGATTTTTTTTGTTTTAGTTTCATTATTAACAAACCTACTCTATCAATAATATTGGCGGAGAGGGAGGGATTCGAACCCTCGATGCAGGATTACCACATACTCCCTTAGCAGGGGAGCGCTTTCAACCACTCAGCCACCTCTCCTATTACTTTTCAAGACCAAAAGCATCATGTAAAGACTTTACTGCCTGATGAGCAAGATCCTCTTTAACCACAACAGAAATTTTTATTTCAGAAGTTGAAATCATTTCAATGTTTATATTTTTTTCTGCTAAAGTTTTAAACATAGTAGCTGCAACTCCAGCATGCGATTTCATCCCAACTCCAACTAAAGAAACCTTGCTGATGTCTTCATTTAACTCAATTTCTCCTCCTCCAAATTCTTTAGATAAATTAGAGAGAATTTTTTTTGTTTCTTGAGATTTTTCGCGTTTTACAGTGAAAGTAAAGTCTGTGGTTTTATCTTCAGAAACGTTTTGGATAATAATGTCTACTTCAATCCCTTTTGAACTTATAGGGTCTAAAATCTTTGCCGCAATACCTGGAATATCAGGTACTTTTCTAATAGTTAGCTTGGCATCATCGCTGGTATGCGTTACACCAGAAATTAAAGCATCTTCCATGTTTTCTTCTCCATTGATAAGTGTTCCTTCATCATTAGTAAAACTAGATTTTACCCTTATTGGCATATTATATTTACTGGCAAATTCTACAGATCTAATTTGCAAAACTTTAGCGCCTAAGCTTGATAATTCCAACATTTCTTCAAAAGTTAATTTATCTATCTTTTTTGCTTTTTCATAAACATTTGGATCTGTTGTATATACACCATCCACATCAGTATATATTTGACATTCTTCTGCATCCAAAGCAACAGCTAAAGCAACTGCCGAAGTGTCAGAGCCACCTCTGCCAAGAGTGGTAATGTCTCCTTCTTCATTGACTCCTTGAAAACCTGTTATGACTGGAGTTATGTCTGCAGATATATCTTTGAGAATATTTTTTGTGTCAATCGAATTAATTCTAGCTTTTCCATGATAGTCATCTGTTCTAAGGCCAAGTTGAAAAGCAGTATAAGATTTTGAGTTAACTTTTTCATTTCTTAATGTCATAGCCAATAAAGCTACAGATACCTGCTCGCCTGAAGAAATCAATGCATCATATTCTCTAGGATCAGGAATTTCTTGAACTTCTTTTGCTAGGTCGATCAGTCTTTGAGTTTCGCCTGCCATGGCTGAAACAACGGCAACAACTTTTTTTCCTTTCTTAGATGTATCTTTGATAATTTTAGCCACTGCTTTGAATCTGTCAGTATCTGCAAGTGAAGTTCCGCCAAATTTTTGGACAACTATATTAGACATTGGTATTTTTAAATCTCAGTTAGAATTTTCTCAGCAGAAATTAATATTTCATCAAGTTTATTTGAAGCTGGTCCGCCAGCTTGTGCAAAGTCCGGCTTTCCTCCTCCTTTCGCTCCTATAATTTCGGAAAGCGAGTCTAGCAAATTTCTTGCATCATAAGTAGCAGTAATATCGTTTGATACGGAAACCAATATTGTTGATTTTTCTTCCATAGATCCAACGAGAATAATTATTAGATTGCTTACTTCCTTTTTTAGACTGTCTAAACCACCTCTTAGTTTAGATAAATTGAGATTATCTATCCTCTTTGTAATTATGTTTATCTTTCCAAGACTCTTGTAACTGCCTTTTAAATCATCCAATAAATTCTGATAAATCTTCTGTTCATGTTTTTTTAAATCTTCTTTATAAGAATGTATTAATTTAATTTTATCTTTCAAAAATATGGGTAAATCTTTGACCGAAACATTAAAAGTCTCTGCAGTATTAAGTAAGTCGGTTTTATTGTCAGCCTTGTCCTTAATTGCAAGATCACCAGAGATTGCCTCTATTCTTCTTACTCCAGAAGAAATACTTGTCTCTGAGATTATTTTAAAACTTTTGATTTCTGAGCTATTTTTTACATGAGTTCCGCCACACAACTCGATGGAGTAATCTCCTGCTATTTTTAAAACTCTCACTTGATCGCCATATTTTTCTCCAAAAAAAGCAATTGCTCCAAGCTTTTGGGATTCTTCAATTGAAGTTTCAATTATTTGCGTATCCTCAGCAGATGTTATTGCTAGATTGACTTCTTGCTCGATCTTTTCAATTTCAGATTCTGAAAGTTTTTGCTTGTGTGAAAAATCAAACCTTAACTTCTCCTCATTTACCAAAGAGCCTTTTTGTTGAACGTGTTCGCCTAAAATATTTCGCAAAGCAGAGTGCATAAGATGTGTTGCTGAATGATTGGAAACAATTGCCCTTCTTCTCTCTGTGTTTATCTCAGCTTTAACTCTGTCATTAAGATTTATTGAACCTTTTTTGATCTTACTAATGTGAAGATGAAAATTTCCTATCTTCTGAGTATCTAATACTTCAATCTCTAGGCCTTTTGCACTCAGTTTACCTTTATCACCAACTTGACCTCCTGATTCTCCATAAAAGGGAGTTGAGTCAAGCACTATCATGCATTCTCCTTCTGAAGTAGATTTTACTTCTTTGCCATCTTTGAAAATTAGTTTAATTTCAGATTCGATCGAGCTATCTTCGTAGCCGACAAATTTTGTCTCATCATCTAAATCAATTGCAGCTGGCAAGAGGGCTACAAATTTACTTTCCTTTTTTGCGTTTGCTCTTTGTGCTGCCATGAGCTTTTCATAGCCGGAAAGATCCAAGCTTAGTTCATTTTCTTGAGCTAAATCTCTCGTCAGGTCAACTGGAAATCCATAGGTATCATAAAGTTTAAAAATAAGCTCTCCGGGCAAAGTCGTTTTTTTTGAGTCTTTAATTTCTTCCTCAAGAAGTCTCATTCCCTGTTTTAAAGTTTCTCTGAATTGATCTTCTTCGTACTTAAGTTCCTCCAAAATAACAGTCTTATTTTTTTTGACATCCGGGTAAGTTTCTAATAACGATTCGCCCAACGCGTCAAAAATATCTGAAAAAGAAAAATCTTTTTCATTGTTTATTTTGTAGGCATGAGTCAGAGCTCTTCTTATGATTCTTCTTAAGACATACCCTCTTCCTTCATTACTTGGGTTCACGCCGTCAGAAATCAAAAAGACAGATGATCTAAGATGGTCAGCTATAACTCTTAATGATGGATTCAAAAGATTTTTTTCATTTAATGTTCCGGCAATTGACTCAATAATGTCATTAAAAATATCCGTTTTATAATTGTCGCTAGTTTTTTGCAATACTGCTGTAATTCTTTCCAAGCCCATTCCAGTGTCAACACACTGCTTAGGAAGATTGGAAAGTTTGCCATTGTGATCTCGGTTATATTGCATAAAAACCAAGTTATAGATTTCTACAAACCGTTCACCTGTATCAACGCCTTCTTGCGGAGCTTCTCCTGGAAGACCTTCACCATGATCATAGAAAATTTCTGAGCAGGGTCCGCAAGGACCTGTATCTCCCATGGACCAGAAATTGTCTTCGCTAAGTCTTGAGAGTCTTTCAGCAGGAAACTTTATTTTTTTAAGCCAAATATCTTCTGACTCTTTGTCATCAACATGGACTGTTACCCAAAGTTTATCTTTATCAAGTTTAAATTTTTCTGTAAGAAGTTCCCAGGCTAACTCTATTGCTTGTTCTTTGAAGTAGTCCCCAAAACTAAAATTTCCAAGCATTTCAAAGAAAGTATGGTGTCTGAGAGTAAACCCAACATTATCTAAGTCATTATGCTTTCCCCCTGCTCTCACACATTTTTGAGATGAAGTTGCTTTATCAAAATTTACTTTCTCAGTGCCAAGGAATACATCTTTAAACTGATTCATCCCAGAGTTGGAAAACATCAAGGTTGGATCATTTATAGGAACAAGGCTGGAACTCGCTACTTCTATGTGCCCCTTCTGAACAAAAAAATCTAAGAAAGTCTTTCTTACTTCAGATGACTTCACGTTGTTTAACTAAAAATTTCTGATAAAAAATCTTTAAAGATTTTCCAGGATCTCTGATCGGCATCTTGCGAATAAACCGTTCCAAAACTTGGATCATTTGCATCAGGATTTGTAAAAGCATGCATGGCATTACCAAAAGAATGTAATTGCCAATCAACACTTTTTTTATTCATTTCCTCAGAAAAAGAGTCTATCTGGTCTTGGCCTACCATGGGATCTAAATGGCCATGAAGGACTAATAGTTTCGCGCTAATATCTCTATCTTCAAGGTCTTCAGAACCAGACAAAAAACCATGAAAACTAACGGCCCCTTTTAAATCCACTCCACTTCTAGCAAGGTCTAGAGAAACTAAGCCGCCAAAACAGTATCCCATAATCGCAATATTTGAAGTATCTATTCCTTTAAGTTTTTTTGCTGCTTCATATGCTCCAACAATAATCTGAGATAAATTTTTTCTATCATCCAATAAGGGTTGCATCATCGATTGATTCTCCTCATTAGATTCACCAACCTTTCCGTCTCCATACATGTCAATAGCAAATGCATTATATCCATCTTCAGCAAGCTTATTTGCAATGCCTTCAACAAACCCATCTCTTCCAGCCCAAGTATGAGCGATAAGAACACATGGAGCATTTATAGCCTCTGGCTTTACATGCAAACCCTCAAATGTCTTGGAATTTACTTCATATGATACAAGTTCGGTATTCATCAATTTTCCTCCTTTAAACCTGACTTAAATCTTTTTCCATTTTCAACATAATGTTCTGCTGAACCTTTTAAAATAATCTTCAAATTCTCATCAATTTCTTTCTTCACCTTCCCTGGAGAGCCCATAACAAGCGAATTATCTGGAATTTTTGTTCCCTCTGTGAGAAGAGTATTCGCTCCTATTAGACAATTATCTCCTATTTCTACATTATTCAAGATAACTGAATTAATGCCAATTAATGAATTGTTTCCTATGGTACAGCCATGAAGCATTACCTTATGGCCAATCGTAACATTTTCACCAATAATTATTGGGCTTCCAGGATCTACATGCAAAACAGATAAATCTTGAATATTTGATCCTTTGCCAACGATGATTTTTTCTACATCTCCTCTTATTACTGCTCCAAACCAAACACTTACATCCTTTCCTAGCTCTACTTGACCCAACACAGTAGCGTTAGGAGCAATATAAAAATTATCTCCTTCCGTTTTAACACTATGCTGATCTAAAGTATAAATCATGTATATCAATATCTATTTCAATTAATTCCAGAAATTGTAATGTAAAACCTAAAGTTAATCCCCAAATTTTATGATTTTCATAATTTATCACTGGAGTTTCAAAAGTCTCGCCGCTTGCGTTGGTTATTTTGTTTGATATTTGCGGATTTTTTCTGAGATAGTTTAAAGAAACAGAAAAAATTGTCTCTACTTCTTTAGGGTCTTTTTTAAACTTTAAATTCCCTGTTGCGTAGCCAACATAAGGCGTGACACTTATTCCGAATCTTGACTCTTGAGGATCCATGCGACCTAATATTTTGATTAAATTAGATCCTATGCCTATTTCTTCATATGTTTCCCTTAAAACAGTTTCGATTAAGTTTTTATCCTCATCTTCTTTTTTTCCTCCTGGAAATGCTACTTCTCCTGCATGAGATGGTAATTTTTTAGATCTTTCTGTAAAAACAATCGAGTAGTCATTTTCGTTATCAGTAATCAAAATTAGTACTGCTGCTTGGGGTAGTTTTTTATCCGATTGTTTCGGATTTAAACTTTTAAGTTTTTTTTCTATAAAGGAGATCATTATGTTAATAAATGGTATTGAATTATACTTGCTAACTTAATTTAAGCAGGAAAAACTTTGAAATTTTGTACACAGTGCGGTGGAACAGTATCTAAAAAGATACCCCAAGACGACAATCGTGAAAGATATGTGTGCAACAATTGCGGATTTATTCATTATCATAACCCGAATGCGGTTGTTGGAACTTTACCTTACTGTGGCGATAAAGTTCTTTTGTGTAAAAGAGGAATAGAACCAAGAAAAGGTTTATGGACTTTACCTGCAGGTTTTTTGGAATTAGGAGAAACCTTACAGGAAGGAGCTTTAAGAGAAACTAAAGAAGAAACAAATTCAACTGTAAAAATTGATGATATTTATTTCATGTTTGATATCCCTCAAATTGGACAATTTTATGTTCTGTATAAAGCTTCTATAAAAGAAAATTCTTATTCTCCGACAACAGAAAGTCTCGAGGTTGAATTGTTTTCCTATGATGAAATACCTTGGGATGAGCTAGCATTTCCTTTTGTACCTATTGCTCTCGAACAATTTTATGAAGATTTAAGCGAGGACTATTTTCCTCTGAGGATTAGAGAGTTAGTTAAGAAATAGGTTAATTGTAAAAATTTCTAGCATTTAAAAATAATTTAAACCAAGGGCTATACTTCCCATTTTCATTCGTCCAAGACAATTGATTATTTAAAAAACTTCTTTCTGGATGGGGCATCATAATTAAAAACCTTCCATCATCATTTGTCACTGCAGTAATACCATGAATAGAGCCATTTGGATTTTCAGGGAATTCTTTAGCTTCAAAACCTTCATTTGTACAAAATTGCATTGGAGTCAAACTACTAGAAATTATTTTTTTGATTTTTAGGTCCTCAGAAAAAATCATTTTTCCTTCTCCATGATTTATTGGAACTAAAAGCTGTGAGCCTTCCATATCCTTAAAAAAGTGCGAATTGGATTTATTTATTTTTACTTGTACCAATCTTGCTTCAAATCTATTGCTATTATTTCTTTCAAGTTTTGGCCAATGCTCCGCCCCTGGAATAAGATCTTTAAGCTCTGACATAACCTGACACCCATTACAAACTCCTAATGCAAATGTATCTTGTCGATTGAAAAATTCTAAAAATTTATCTTTAAGCCTTGAATTAGATTTTATTGACTGTGCCCAGCCTTTTCCTGCTCCTAGAACATCTCCATAAGAAAAGCCTCCCGGAAAGGCAAGACCTTGAAAATTTTTTAAGGAACTTGAATTGTCTAAAAGATCTCTCATATGAACATCAATAACTTTGAAACCAGCTTGAGCAAAAGCTGCTGCCATTTCTAAATGAGAATTAACGCCTTGATCTCTCATAATAGCTATTTTTGGAGTTCTACTGAGATAAGTTTTATTCAATTTAAAATTAAATTTCTGAATAAGCTTTGATCTCTTTTTACTCTGTAAAAATCTATGTTCTTGTTTAGTTGTTTCTTTGTTATCCCTCAATAGTTTGATGTTATAAGAAACACTAGACCATGATTTCATCAAATCCTTATGATGTATTTTTATAATTTGTTGATACGTTTTGAGGCGAAGTTCGTCTGTATTACTTGTCGATCCGATATTAAAAAAGGAATTCTTTAAACCCAATTTTTTAAAATCTTTTTTGAACTCAGAAAAATCATTTTTGTTAATTTGAAAGAGAACTCCTAACTCTTCCGAAAATAAACTACTAGGCTCTTTCATGAACGAAATTTTAGAAAGATCAAGATTTAAACCGCACCCTCCAGCTAACATCATTTCAACTGCAGAAACAATCAAGCCTCCATCTGAAATATCGTGAAAAGAGAAGATCCTTTTTTTATTAATCCTAGCTGCTAAGTAATTGTAAATTTTTGGAAATTCATCCAAACACTCTAAATCAGGTGTTTCAAGATTTGTCTGTTGAGTAACTTCAGAAAGAATGGAACCACCCAAACGTTTTTTTGCTTTTGAAAGATCTAAATAAGCTAGTATCAAGTCATTTTTGTTTATTAATTGGGGAGTAATGCTTTTTTTAACATTTTTTATTTTTGTAAAGGCGCTGATTATTAAGCTTTGGGGGGATAAGTTAGTTTTTTTATCGTTTTGCCATATTGTTTTCATTGAAAGCGAGTCTTTTCCAACTGGAATAGCTATTTTCCAAGGATTGCATACTTTTTGAGTTAGTTCTTTTACTGTATTGAATAAATCTGTTTTTCTCTTAGGATTGTCTGGGCTTGCCATCCAATTTGCAGATATTTTTATGTCGGATAGTTTAGAAACCCCAGAAGATAATAGATTAATCAAAGCCTCAGCAAGAGCTAATTTTCCAGCTGCAACTGGGTTAGAAATCGCAATGGGAGATTTTTCTCCCATTGCCATAGCTTCTCCAGAATTTGTATTGAAATCTGATAATGTAATTGCATGGTCTGCCACAGGAACTTGATATGGACCTACGAATTGATCTCGGTAAGTCAATCCTCCTACACTTCTATCACCGATGTTTATGAGAAAACTTTTTGATCCTACTGTAGGATGTCTCAGCACATCTATTAAAGATTTTTTTAAGTTTATTTTTTTAGGTTTATCAAAAAGATTTGTCTTTGTATCAGAAATAATTTCGTGGATGTTTTCTTCTTCATATCCAAAAATAGTATCCATAGGAAGATGTATTGGTAATTTTCCGGTTTTGCTATCTTTAAGTTTAAAAATTTTTTTTGCTGTTAGACTCCCGACCACTGCATAAGGACATTTTTCTCTTTCACAATAATCTTTGAATTCTTTTAAAGCAGTTTTTTCTATCGCTAAAACATATCTTTCTTGAGATTCGTTAGACCATATTTCTAAAGCCGACATAGAATTATCAGCAAGAGGAATCTTTCTCAAATCAATATTGGCTCCCATATTGCAATCCTTAGCCAATTCTGGAATTGCATTTGAAAGACCGCCAGCTCCAACGTCATGAATAAACAAAATAGGATTCTTTGCTTTTTTCAAAGAACATAAATTTATGACTTCTTGACATCTTCTTTGCATTTCAGGATTTGATCTTTGGACGGAAGCATAATCCAAGGATTCATCTGAAGAGCCTGCTTGTACGGAAGATGCAGAACCTCCGCCCAATCCAATTAAATAACCAGGTCCTCCCAAAATAATTATCTTTGTTCCAGGTTTAACCTTTCTTTTGAATGTATTATTTGAGCTTATACTTCCCAACCCTCCGGCAATCATTATTGGTTTATGAAATCCATAATGTCTTCCATTATTTTTTTGTTCAAAAGATCTGAAATATCCAATTAAATTAGGTCTTCCAAATTCATTATTAAATGAAGCTGCGCCAAGAGGCCCCTCAATCATTATTTTTTTTGGAGAAGAAATTCTTTTAGGTCGATCTTCTTTAAATTCCCATTTTTCTTTTAAGTTTTTAAGTCTTAAATAGGATACTGAATAGCCTGTCAAGCCTGCTTTTGGTTGCGCACCAATCCCTGTAGCCCCTTCATCTCTTATCTCTCCACCAGATCCCGTAGCCGCACCTTCAAAAGGAGATACTGCCGTTGGATGATTATGTGTTTCAACTTTTATACAAATATTATGTTTTAAATTTTTAGCTTGATACTCTTTCGTAGTGGTATCAAGGTAAAATTTTTCTGAACTTTCTGACTGAATTACTGCTGCATTATCATCGTAGGCAACTAAAACGCCATCTTTAAAATTTTTGTGAGTAGATTTTATTTGTTGAAACAAACTTGGTTCATTTTTTGAGTCTAAGTTATTCCATGAGGCATTAAAAAACTTGTGACGACAGTGTTCAGAGTTTGCTTGTGAAAACATCATCAGCTCCACATCTGTAGGATTTCTTTTAAGAGATTCATAACTATTCAATAGATAATTAATCTCGTAATCATTTAAACCAAAACCAAATTCTTCATTAGCATCAACGTAGGTTTGATAATTATTTTTTAAATGTTTGAATGAAAATGAATTCTTATTTGATTTTGAGAAAAAAGACTCGAGACTTTTTAATCCAATTGAAAACTCTTCAGTCAGATAATCAAAAGGAAATTTCTCTTTTTTTAACAACTTTTCAGAAAAATCCTCTATTTCTAGACCTTTTACTCTCTCTATTCTTTGGATTTCATTTAAATTACAAGAAGCAAAAATATCTTCAGTTTTTGAGGACCAAGGAGATTGCGAACCATTTCTAGGTGAGAAAAAAATGATATTTTTCGAAAATGTTAACGAATTATTGTTGTTAATGTTTAACAACTCATAGAGTTTTTTAACTTTATGTATTGGAATATCTTTCCAAGCTTTATTTAAAAATAGAAGATAAAAATAATTAAAAGAGTATGGTTTTGAATTTTTTTTGGATGTAGATGAAATTAACGTCTTGAGCTTATCTTTTGAAAGGACCTTTTCGCCAACAATTATAATTGTTCTAGAATTTAAAACTTTAAAAGGCATCCAAAATTGAAAATTATACCTTAATTGGAATTAATAATTTCCTAACTGAGTAATAATTTTTCTTTCAACTTAGTTATTTTATCTCTTAGAGAGGCAGCTTCCTCAAATTCTAGTTTATTTGCATGACTTAGCATTAATTTTTCAAGATCATCAATTTTTGCTGATAAGTCCTTTGGATTTAAAAATTCTTCTTCTAATTTATCTTCAACTTTCTTAATAAAATGCTTTTTAGAGGATATTTTGCTTCCCTCTAAAATATCTTTAATTGGCTTATAAATACCTTTCGGAGAAATATTATTTTTTCTATTAAAACTTTCTTGTATCTTCCGCCTTCTTTCGGTTTCATCTAAAGTCCTTTGAATTGAACCCGTTACAGAGTCAGCATAAAGAATAGCATGGCCTTGCTCATGTCTAGCGGCTCTTCCTATAGTCTGAATCATACTTGTTTCAGATCTCAAAAAGCCTTCTTTGTCAGCATCTAGAATTGCTACCAGAGATACTTCTGGAAGATCAAGACCTTCCCTCAAAAGGTTGATGCCAACCAAAACATCAAAATTTCCCATTCTTAACTCTCTTAAGATTTCTACCCTCTCAACAGTATCAATATCTGAATGTAGATATCTCACATTTATGTCTCTTTCAAATAAATATTGACTCAAATCTTCAGCCATTCTTTTTGTCAAAACTGTAGCCAGTACTCTTTCTTTTTTCTTAACTCTGTTTTGAATCTCAGAAATCAAATCATCAACTTGGTTGGTTGCTGGCCTAATTTCAATAGATGGGTCTAATAAGCCAGTTGGCCTTGCGATCATTTCAATTAATTGATCCAAGTGGTTATCTTCATATTCTCCCGGAGTTGCAGATACAAAAACTTTTTGCCCAGACATCGACTCCCATTCATCAAATCGTAATGGACGATTATCTAATGCACTTGGCAATCTAAATCCATAATCTGCAAGAGTTTCTTTTCTTGATCGGTCTCCTCTATACATGCCTTTAATTTGAGGAAGAGACACATGTGATTCATCAACAAAAACAATAGTGTCTTCAGGAAGATAGTCATAGAGAGTTGGAGGAGCTTCTCCTTCATCTCTACCAGACAAGTATCTTGAATAATTTTCAATTCCTGAGCAGTAGCCAAGTTCTTTGATCATTTCCAAATCAAATTTAGTTCTTTCTTCAATTCTTTGAGCCTCGATGAATTTTTCATTTTTTTTAAAGTATTTAACTCTTTGCTGCATTTCCGAACGGATTTTTTTTGTTGCATTAAGCATGATATCTCTAGAAGTTACATAATGAGTCTTAGGAAAAATGGTTGCCCTTGGAACATCTCTAAAAATCTCTCCTGTGAGAGGATCAAAATATTTTAAAGACTCAATTTCATTATCAAAAAATTCTACCCTTAAAGCTTCTTTTTCTGATTCAGCTGGAAAGATATCTACCACATCTCCTTTTACTCTATAAGTGGCTCTTTTAAATTCTATATCGTTTCTTGTATATTGAAGTTCTGCTAATCTTAAGAGTAGTTTGCCAAGATCTAATTTATCTCCCTTATCAAGATGTAATACCATTTTTAAATAAGACTTTGGATCCCCGAGGCCATATATCGCGGAAACAGTAGCAACAATTATTACATCCCTTCTTTGAAGAACTGCTTTAGTTGCTGATAACCTCATTTGCTCAATATGTTCATTTATAGAAGCATCTTTTTCTATAAAAACATCAGAAGATGGAACATAAGCTTCAGGTTGGTAGTAGTCATAGTAGGAGACAAAATATTCAACTGCATTTTCAGGAAAAAACTCTTTGAATTCGCCATAAAGTTGTGCGGCTAAAGTCTTATTATGAGACATGATAATTGCCGGTCTTTGAAGATTTTCAATCACATTAGCCATCGCAAAAGTCTTACCCGAACCTGTAACACCCTTGAGAGTTTGGTTGAGAAGACCTGACTTTAAACCTTTTACAATTTTTTTAATCGCTTGTGGTTGGTCGCCAGAAGGTCCAAAATTGGACTTTATCTTAAATGATTTGCTCATTTCTTAACTTTTTTGCTTATAATACATTCCTTTTTCCGCGATAGCTCAGCTGGTAGAGCAAGTGACTGTTAATCACTGGGTCGCAGGTTCGAGCCCTGCTCGCGGAGCCAAAAAACAATATGCCTATATATTCTAGCGAATCACACGAACCCTACAAACTCAGTCGATCAAGAATTGAGAACTTTTGTAGATGTAAAAAATGTTTCTATCTTGAAGAAAAATTGGGTATCTCCCGACCATCTCAATTTCCCTTTAATCTTAATAATGCCGTTGATGAATTACTAAAAAATGAATTTGATAAATTTAGGGGTACTCAAGATAACCATCCATTGATTAGCGAATATGGTATTGATGCAAAACCCTTTGTTCATCCAGAAATAGAAAATTGGAGAACAAGAAATAAAGGCATAGGATTTCTGGATAATGATACAAATCTATACTTCTATGGATTGGTTGATGATGTATGGATAAGTACGATCAATGAAAAATTAATAATTGTCGATTACAAAGCAACTTCAAAAAAAGGTGAGGTTTCTTTAGATGCTCCATGGCAAATAAGTTATAAAAGGCAAGTAGAAATTTATCAGTGGCTTTTTAGAAAAAACGACTATGATGTAGAAGACGTTGCCTATTTTGTTTATTGCAATGGAATAAGAGATAAAAAAGATTTTAATAATAACTTAGAATTTAAAACTAAAATCATAAGTTATAAAGGAAATACAGATTGGATAGATCCTATCACAAGAGAAATAAAAAAAATCTTAGATGATGATAGTATTCCTTCAGCGGAGCCTGGTTGTGAATATTGTAGATACATAACCAAAGCAAATATTTAGGAGAAATATGGAACTACTTTTTGCATCTCTTATTTTTTTAATTGGTTTAGGAATTTTGTTTTCTGGAGCTGAAGTATTTATTCATTACAGTTCCCAACTTGGAACAAAATTAGGAATAAGTGATGTTGTAATTGGCATTACTCTAGTAGCTCTTGGTACATCTATACCTGAAATATTTGTAAGCATTTCGTCAATTATCAACGATGCTCCCGCAATTGCTCTCGGTAATTCAATTGGCTCAAACATTAGTAATATTGCTATTATTTATGGAATAAGTCTTTTTTGGCTTGCTTCCAAAACATTAGACATAAGTTTAAGAAATATTTTTATTTTAATTTTAAGTGTGCTCATTGCTGGATGGGCTCTATACGATTTAACTATTTCTATTGGAGACTCCATCGTTTTTATAGCTTTATTCATTTTGTTTGTTTTAAATCTATTTAGAGAGAAGCCCGAAGAGTCTGAAGAAAATAAACGCCAAGATGAGTCATTAAGTAAAGTATCAATATTAATTATTGTTAGCTTGGTTTTATTAAGTATTGGATCTGAATTAACAGTTAGAGGTGCAGTCGATTTAGCCACAGGTTTAGGTATTCCAGATGCTGTAATTGGTTTAACAATGGTGGCAATAGGCACAAGCTTGCCAGAACTAGCAGCGACTATCTCGGCTCTCAGAAGAAATAAAGGTAATATGGTAGTAGGAAATATTGTTGGATCAAACATACTAAATATAGTTTTGATATTTCCAATTATTGGAATTGGATCTTCTACATTTTTTGATCAAGAAATTTTTAACAGAGACTTCATGGTCATGAGTATTTTTACGGCGACCTTTATTTTATTGGTAACAGTTGGAAAACAAAGCGGAGGTTTAAAGAAGGTTTTATATCCAGTTTTCGGAGTAGGTATGTTTATTTCAATGATTTATTATCTTACTAGCCTATTTTAAGATTTCTTTTTCCAAATAGTCTTGCCATTAAGATCTTCTAAAAGAATACCTTTTTCAATCAACTGATTTCTTATTTTGTCAGCTAAACTAAAATCTTTTTTTTCTCGTGCCTGATTTCTTAAGACAATTAAATTCTCTATCTCTTGGTCAGAAATCTCAGACTCACCAAATTTAAAATAATCTTCTGAGTTATCAATTAACAAACCCAAAGAGTTTAATATTTTTTGAAAATTTCCAAGTTTTGATAGATCATCATCAATTGATTTTTCAATATTTCTTGCATACGCTTGAATGAGATTTATCGCTTTTGGTGTATTAAAGTCGTCTTCCATTGCAGATATAAAATCTTTTTTTAAGGAGTTATCTTCTGTAAATTTAGATGGTATTTTTTTCTGGCTAACAATTGCATAAAACTTGTCTAAAATCCTTTTTGAGTTTTCTAAACCCTCCCTAGAATAAGAAATTGGATTTCTATAATGCGTTAATAAGAAAAATAGTCTTAAAACCTCAGGATGAAAATTTTTTAAAATATCTTTTACAGTAATAAAGTTTTTTAAAGATTTTGACATTTTTTTATCTTTTATTCGTAATGGGCCAGTATGCATCCAGAATGAAGCAAATTTTTTATTTGTTGCGCATTCGGATTGAGCAATTTCATTTTCATGATGTGGAAACTTTAAATCTAAGCCTCCTCCATGAATATCGAACTCTGCTCCTAGATATTTTATACTCATCGCAGAGCATTCAATATGCCAACCCGGTCTTCCCTTTCCCCATGGCGATGACCAAGTAATGCCATCTGTATCTACTTTCCACAGAACAAAATCTGCTTCGTGATTTTTGTTAAAATTTGGAATTGTTCTTTCTGAAGCAGATAATTGTTCTAAAGTTCGATTTGCCAATTTTCCATATTCTTTATATTTCTTTACGTCAAAAAATACATCCGAGTCGTTTTTTCTGTAGGCATATCCTTTATCCTCTAGAGATTGAATCATTGAAATAATTTCATCAATATGATCTGAAACCTTAGGCTCGACATCAGGAGATTCAATACCAAGGGATAAGAAATCATTTTGCATTTCACTTATATATTTTTTTGAGAAATCTAAAGCTGAAATGCCCTCATCATTTGCTCTATTTATAATTTTGTCATCAACATCAGTAATGTTTCTGATATACCTGACTTTGAATCCTAAAAATTTAAAAAATTTAACAATTACATCAAAGTTTATGAAAGTCCTAGCGTGACCAATATGCACATCATCGTAGGGAGTTAATCCACATATATAAATACCCACCTCATTTTTAATTTTGGGCTTAAAGTTCTCTTTTTTACTTGTAAGTGAATTGAATATTTTCATTTTTAAGTAAAGCTAGATAAAGGTATGATAAATCATGAACGAAATAATTATTTTAACTATCACGACTTCTTTAGGTAGCTTTGATATTGAACTTTACCAAAAAGAAGCTCCTATAACAGCTAACAATTTTGTAGAGTACGTAGAGCAAAACTTTTATGAAAATACTTTATTTCACAGAGTCATACCAGGCTTTGTGATACAAGGTGGAGGTTTTGAAATTGGTATGTCGCCAAAAGAAACTAATCCGCCTATTAAAAATGAAGCTAATAATGGCCTCAAAAATGATAAATATACTTTATCAATGGCTAGAACTCAGGACCTAGACTCTGCTACATCTCAATTTTTTATCAATCTGGAAGATAATAAGTCATTAGACTATCCTTCGATGGGAGGCTATGCAGTGTTCGGTAAAGTTATCTCAGGAGAAAATGTAATTGATGAAATAGCCTCAGTAAGAACTACAAATGTTGGTCCATACCAGGATGTGCCTGTAGAAGATGTTTATATTATAAAAGTTGAAAAAAAATAAATGTCGTCTTGTTTTATTTCTGATCTTCATTTAGATCATAAACGCGAAGAAATAAAAAAAGCTTTTTTTAAGTTTCTAGAATCTGAAGCCTCCGAATTCGAAAATCTTTATATTTTGGGAGATTTATTTGAAGTTTGGATAGGTGATGATTTTGAAGATGATTTTACGAGAGAAGTAATTTCTGAATTAAAAAAATTTGCCCTTAAAGATAAAAATATTTTCATAATGCATGGGAATAGAGATTTTCTTCTGGGTGAAAAATTTGCAGAAAAATGTGGTGCAAAATTAATCTCAGATCCCTTGATATTATATAAAGAAAAAAAAATTATGCTGTCTCATGGTGATATTTTTTGTACGGATGATGTGGAATATCAAAGTTTTAAAGAGAAAGTTAGAAATGAAAAATGGCAGAAAGAATTCCTTTCAAAAGATTTGAAAGATAGAGAAGAGATTGCAAAAAACTTACGTAATGAAAGTGCAATGAAAAATTCAAAAAAAGAAGACTATTTAATGGATGTAAATAAATCAGAAGTAGAAAAAATAGCTCGAGAAAATGAAGTTGAGATTATAATTCATGGACATGTGCATCGCCCAAAAATTCATAATGAGGTCTTTGGTCAAAGAATTGTCTTAGGTGATTGGAATAAGAAATACTGGTTTATAAGTTTAATCGGAGAAAGAGTCAGTCTTCGCTCAAATGAAATTACATAGTCTTATTTCTGTTAAGCGGCTCAATGAAGTATTTTTCATAATGAGCCTTCGATAAGGAATAGAGTTCGTTTTCTATCTCTTCTTTTAAAACAGTTAATGATTTATTCTTTTCAAACACATCGATACCAAATTCATCTAGATTGCTAAAGCTTTCACTCACTTGTTTTATTACTTCAAAGGCCTTCGAAAAATCATTCAAATCATCTTTAATTTTTAATTGAAAATGTTTTATTGAGTTCTCAAGCTTTTTAGGATCAAAAATCTTCAATCTGGAAGCCATAATTTGTGACTTAAGCTTTTCTAACCTTTTCCAAACAGATTCCCTTTCTTCTGGCTTAAAAGCATTCCAATTTATTACTTCAAAGGAAAATCTTTTACATCCTCTGCAAACATCATCACCATAAGTGGTAGAGCAAATACCTACGCAAGGAGTTCTAGTTCTATTGGCCATTCCCTATATTCTATCAATAATTTTCAAAATTAGATTCTTGACTCGTCATGATATAATAGCTTTTTTTGGAGATGAGATGCTTGAGGATTATTTAAATTCAGTCAAGGAAAGAAATAGTCAAGGTATACCCCCTTTACCTCTTGATGCTGAACAAACTTCTGGTTTGATAGAGCTTATTAAGGCTGCTTCAAAAAAAGATAAAAACCTTTTGGAGCTTCTAACTGAAAGAGTTCCGGCAGGTGTGGATGATGCTGCATATGTAAAAGCTGCATTTCTTTCAGATGTCGCTAAGAAAAAGATCTCTTGTGAATTAATCTCTCCAAAAAAGGCTACCTTTTATTTAGGCACCATGCTTGGAGGCTATAACGTCGAGCCTCTAATATCCTTAATAGATGACTCTGAGTGTGGAGAAGAAGCTGTAAAAGCACTATCAAATACTCTTTTAGTATTTGATGCATTTAATGATATTGCAGAAAAATCTAAATCTTCAAAGAATGCCGCTAGAATTTTAAACTCTTGGGCAGAAGCTGAATGGTTTTTATCAAAACCTGAAGTACCAGAAAAGATAGATACGATTATTTTTAAGGTTCCTGGAGAAACAAATACCGATGATCTGTCTCCTGCTCCAGATGCTTGGTCTAGACCTGATATCCCTCTTCATGCTTTATCAATGTACAAAATGCCAAGAAAGGGTTTAACTAAAGAACCTTTAAAGGAAATTGAAGCTCTTAAAGAAAAAGGTTTACCTGTTACTTTGGTTGGTGATGTCATGGGTACAGGTTCTTCAAGAAAATCGGCAACTAATTCTGTTCTTTGGCATATAGGCGAAGATATACCTTATATACCAAATAAAAAAACTGGAGGAATTTGTATTGGAGAAAAAGTTGCTCCTATATTTTTTAATACAATGGAGGACTCAGGAACTTTGGTTTTTGAGGCAGATGTAGAAAACCTCAATATGGGAGATATTATTTCCATTTTTCCTGCTAAAGGAGAAATAAAAGATGAAAAAGGCAAGCTTATTACTAAATTCAGTCTTAAATCAGAAACTTTTCTTGATGAAGTAAGAGCTGGCGGAAGAATTCCTTTGATCATTGGAAGAAGCCTTACTGATAAATCTAGAGAGTACTTAAACTTGGCTCCTTCTGACGTTTTTGTAAGACCTGGAATGGATGATGATTCTCATGAAGGTTTTACATTAGCTCAAAAAATGGTTGGAAAAGCTTGTGGAGTTAAAGGTATAAGACCAGGAACATACTGTGAACCCATAATGACAACCGTAGGCTCTCAAGATACAACTGGACCAATGACTAGAGACGAGCTAAAAGAACTAGCTTGTCTTGGGTTTACTTCAGACTTAGTGATGCAATCTTTTTGTCATACAGTTGCTTATCCAAAACCTGTTGATATAGAAACTCAACACACACTACCTGAATTTATAAGAACAAGAGGAGGGGTTGCTCTTAAACCTGGAGATGGAATTATTCACTCTTGGTTAAATAGAATGCTTTTGCCAGATACGGTAGGGACTGGAGGAGACTCTCATACCAGATTTCCGATAGGTATAAGTTTCCCTGCTGGTTCAGGTTTAGTTGCATTTGGTGCTGCATTAGGAGTTATACCCTTGGACATGCCAGAGTCTGTATTAGTCAGGTTTTCTGGTGAGATGCAAGCAGGAATCACTTTAAGAGATTTGGTAAATGCAATTCCTTATGCAGCTATCCAAAATGGCTTGCTAACTGTAGAAAAGGAAAATAAGAAAAATATTTTTTCTGGGAGATGTTTAGAAATAGAAGGTTTATCTGACTTAAAAATTGAACAAGCCTTTGAACTTTCAGATGCCTCTGCAGAAAGATCAGCTTCAGGTTGTACTGTTCTGTTGGATGAAGAACCTATTTTAGAATATTTGAAATCAAATGTTGTCCTCCTAAGATGGTTAATCTCAGAAGGTTATGGCGATGCTAGGACTCTTGAGCGTAGAGCTCAAAAAATGGAGAACTGGATAAAAAATCCTGTTCTATTGAAACCTGACTCAAATGCAAAATACGCCGCTACTATAGAAATAGACCTCAATGAAATAAAAGAACCTCTTCTTGCATGTCCAAATGATCCTGATGATATTAAAACTTTATCTGAAATTGGAGAAGTGAATATAGATGAAGTATTTATTGGATCATGTATGACAAATATTGGTCATTTTAGAGCAGCTGGAAAGCTTCTTAAAAATGTTTCTTCTCCTTTACCTACAAGACTTTGGATATCTCCTCCAACGAGAATGGATAAATTTCAACTGGAAGAGGAAGGTTTTTATGAGATATATAAAAATGCTGATGTTAGAACTGAAGTTCCAGGTTGCTCTTTATGCATGGGAAATCAGGCAAGAGTTGAGCCAAATTCAACAGTTGTATCTACTTCAACTAGAAATTTTCCAAACCGACTAGGAGATGGAGCTGATGTCTTCCTTGCTTCAGCAGAGTTAGCTGCAATTTCTTCTATACTAGGAAAACTACCTTCTCTTGAAGAATATAATAATTTTATGAAAGACATAAATACAATGTCTTCAGAGATTTTTAGATATATGAATTTTAATGAAATTGCATCTTATAAAAATGCAGCTGAAAACGCAGTATTGCCCTCTGTGACAATAGAGACTAATTAATCAAGCCCTTTGTAAAAGATTTATTAGAGTCTTTTCTATCAACCTCAAGATTCATTAGGTACTCCTCTGTTACAGAGCCACATATATAATTTCCATCAAAAATAGAAGTCTCAAAATTTTTCATTTCAGGATTGCCCTCTTGAGCAGCTGAAATCAAGTCAGATAAATTTTGATAGACAAGCCAGTCCGCTCCAATGAAATCTGCAATCTGGCTTTCGTCTCTTTGATGAGCTATTAATTCTGTAGTTGCCGCCATATCTATTCCATAGACATTTTGAAATCTAACCGGGGGAGCTGCAGAGGCAAAATATACTTTTTTTGCTCCTACCTTTCTTACCATTTCAACTATTTGTTTGCTTGTTGTACCTCTTACTATTGAGTCATCGATTAAAAGAATGTTTTTTCCTTTGAATTCATATGACACAGGATTTAACTTTCTTCTTACAGATTTACTTCTCATTTCCTGTTTGGGCATGATAAAAGTTCTTCCTATGTATCTATTTTTTACGAAACCTTCTCGATAGCTAACGCCCAGTGTTTTTGCAACTTCAATTGCTGATGTGGTACTGCTTTCAGGAATGGGTATCACTGCGTCAATATCATGATCAGGATATAAAGAGAGAATTTTTTTACCTAAATATTGGCCCATTCTAAGACGAGATTTCATGACAGATATTTTATCTATTACAGCATCGGGTCTTGCTAAATAAACATATTCAAAAATGCATGGAGAGTGCGAGGGGTTGTCAAAACAAACTTTTCTTTCGACTTCTCCCTCTAAAGATATAAAAACTGCTTCTCCAGGATCTATATCGCCTACTACTTCAAAATTTAGGGTCTCTAACGCTGGACTTTCTGATGCAATCATATAATCGGAACCAATTAAATCATTGTCTTTTTTTCCTAAGATCAATGGTCTTATTCCATTAGGATCTCTAAAACCAACTATCCCAACTCCACAAATCATAATTACAACTGAATAGGCGCCTTTAAGTCTTTGGTGAGTCCTATAAACTGCTTCAAATATTTCTTTAGCTGAAGGTTTAGTACCAGGAAAGTTAACTTTGTAAAGTTCATGAGCAAAAACATTAAGAATAATTTCGGAATCCGAATTGGTATTGATGTGTCTAAGGTCTTGAAAAATTAGTTCTTGAGTAAGCTCTTTTGTATTAACTAAATTACCATTATGAGAAATACTAATTCCAAAAGGGGAATTTGAATACATTGGTTGTGCAAGCTCTCTATTTTGTCCTCCTGCGGTTGGATATCTGACATGTCCTATACCTATTTTTCCTTTCAAAGAAACTATGTGTTGTTGTCTAAAGACTTCTCTAACAAGTCCTAGTTGTTTTCTAATGTGGAATTTTTCCCCTTCATTGGTAGCAATTCCTGCAGCATCTTGACCCCTGTGTTGAATTACTGTGAGAGCCTCATACAAAGCAGGAGCTACATCGTCTTTAGAAACTATACCAACAACACCACACATCTTGCGTAATTTAATTAAAAGGGTTTTTTTCTAAATCTAAATCTTCAGAGTTGATCTCTTTGTAAGGAACTTTACCTACGAAAGAGCCTAGTTGGTCTGCGCCAGTTAAAATATAGTCAGACATATAACTATCTTTCCACCATGTTTGTCGCATTATATACGTGTCTCCAACTAAAAACATTACTAATATTATTACTGCCCCTCTAAAACCCCCAAATAAGCCTCCAAAAATTCTATCTAAAAGTCCTTTTTGCATGGAATTCATCCCCTTCATGATGGCTTTTCCTGTAATTCTAAAAATTATGAGCAAAATTATAAAAATGGAAACAAAGCTAAAGATACTTTTTATTTCTTTATCGTTGGTAAAGTTATCAAAAATCTCCATAGGGTAATATCGGAAGAACCACGCAATTAAAATTGCGCTTACCCAGATAGCATTTGAGATAATTTCGATATATAAGCCTCTTGATATCCCGATAAGGAGAGAACTAAAAAAAATGATTAATACAAAAAAATCAAAAACATTAAGATATAAAAGAAAATCCATTAAATAACTTCTCCCAGACTTGATATGGAAATTGGAAAACCCTTAACTTCTAATAAATGCTTAAATAATTCTCCAGAGAAATAGAAGGAGCCCGCAAATAAATTGAGTTCATTTGTATTTTTATCTTTCGCAGCTGAATAAAGACTTCTTATGGAGTCTTTGACAATGAAGTCAAAACTAAGAGTCTTAGTTTTTGATAGAACTTTTTTTGAAGACATAAGTTTTTGATGTATGTTGTCTGCTAAATAGATTTTATCAACTATGCCTTCAAAAGGCTTTAATAGTTTTATTGGGTCTTTGTTCTCTGAACAAGCAAAAAATAAATTAACTTTTTTACCTTTGAAGTTTAAGTCAACATAGTCAATTAAATTTCTGACTGAGTCTTCGTTATGAGCTGAGTCTACAAGAAAATTATCAAACAAAGTCAATCTTCCATAAAACTTAAAGCTCTCTATGAATTTCTTTGTAATTTCAGAGGAAAAATCAAAGATACTATTTTTTGAGACTTCATTTAAACAAAAAAATACTTCATTCGAAATAATGCTATTTTTATAAAATCCATTAAACGAAAAGCTTTCTTTTTTAGGAGAAATTAAAAAAGAATTAATTTTTGCAGTTTTTTCAATGATTGCATTTGGTACATTTACAGAACCGAATATTAAAGGTTTTTCTGCTCTTGCAATTTCGGCCTTTTCAGCAGCGATTTCTTCAATTGTATCTCCTAGATATTCTTGGTGATCAAGGTCGACTTTAGTAATCACAGATATATCAGGTTCAATAAAATTCATTGGATCCAATCTTCCGCCCATGCCGATCTCTAAAACCCAAAGGTCAAGATCTAATTTATCAAAGAGAAAAAGGGCTGCCAAAGAAATTATCTGGTAGAAATTTAAGTTATGACTTTCCTTGTGTCTATTAAATTTCTTCAAAGCATCTAAAAGTTCTTCGTCTAATATTTCCTTATCATTAACTTTGATGCGTTCATTAAAATTTAGAAGATGAGGAGAAGTGAAGGTTCCAACTGAAATATTTCTTTTTATAGCAAGTTTAGTAATTAGTTCTGAAAGTGACCCTTTTCCATTAGTGCCACCAATGAGGATTATTTCTTTGGGTTTTTTTAGATTTAAGGAATTTAGAATTTCTTTATAACCATCTAAACTCTTTTTCTTATAATTTTGAATGAGTAAATTTTTTTCAATCCATTTCGATAAATTATCAGGCAACGAATTAACCGGTTATGTGTAATTTAGAAATCAAACCTGAAATTTTATCTTTCATTTGAGATCTTTGAATAATCATATCTATCATTCCGTGTTTTAAAAGAAACTCACTTCTTTGAAAGCCTTCAGGTAACTTAACTCTTACAGTATCTTCAATAACTCTTGGTCCAGCAAAACCCACCTGTGCTTTTGGTTCTGCAATATTTATATCTCCAAGCATTGCTAGACTTGCTGCAACCCCTCCATATATAGGATCAGTTAGTACAGAAATAAATGGAAGTTTCTTACTTTTAAGTTTGTTTAGAGCTGCGCTTGTTCTAGACATTTGAAACAAAGAGAATAAAGACTCTTGCATCCTTGCTCCTCCACTAGTTGCTACACATATAAAAGGACAAGACTTCTCAATAGCAAATTCGACTGCATCGACGAATTTTTGACCAACTACTGAGCCCATTGAGCCCCCTAAAAATCTAAATTCAAATACCGAAAGCACTACATCTTTTTCGTTGAGTTTTCCGTGAACAGATATCAAAGCTTCAGTTTCATCAATATTACTTTTTGCATCACTTAGCCTTTCTTTGTATTTCTTTGTATCTGTAAACGAAAGCCAATCTTTTGTTTTTAGATCGGATGAGATTTCTTTATATTCATCATGATCGATTAAGTAAGAAATTCTATGTCGAGCGCCAATTCTGATATGGTGATTACAATTTGGACAGACATACATATTTGCCTCAAGATCAGGCCCATAAAGAATTTCTTTGCAATTTGAGCAAGTTTGCCATAGGCCTTGAGGTATTGGACTTTTTTTCTCTTCTTTATGCTGTTTTCCAAGAGAAGGTAGAATCTTGTTGAACCAACTTTTAACCATACTAATTTATAGCTTTTTTTAGAGATTTAGTGAAGTTAGAAATTTTTGGTATAGATTTTTTTTCTATGAAGTCAATTATTTTTGTTCCAACTACAATGCCATCTGAAAAAGATGCCATCTTTTTTGCTGTTGGTGCGTCTTTAATGCCAAACCCAACTACAACTGGCAGATTTGTTAGCGATTTAATCTTTTTTACTTTATTTTTTACTTCATTGAAGTTTTTTAACTCAGCTCCGGTGATTCCTTTCAGTGAAACGTAGTACAAATATCCAGATGAAGAGGCAAGCATTCTTTTCAATCTTTTGGAATCTGTTGTTGGAGAAATCAACCTTATGAGATCGATGTTTTCTTTTTTAAGGTTATTAAAAAAAGATTTGCTTTCATCGTAGGGCAAATCTACAACTATCACACCATCTACGCCAGCTTGATTTAATTCTTTTGCCAATTTATTTTTGAGAGATAGAAATGAGTTCATATAACCCATGAGAACAATAGGTACGTTTTTATTTTTAATTCTGATTTGTTTGCAAAGATTTAAAATATCTTTAAATTGAATATTTTTTTTAAGCGCCCTTTCATGCGCTTTCTGTATAACTGGTCCTTCAGACATTGGATCGGAAAAAGGCACCCCAATTTCTAAAATATCAGCCCCTGAGGCAATTAAATCATTTAGAATTTTTTTTGAACTCCCTAAATTTGGATCTCCTGCAACCGTGTAAGTTACTAAAACCTTATTTTTAGTTTCTTTTTGATTGAATACTTTTTTTAAACGCGTCACAAAGTCATTCCATCTTCTTTAGCAACAGTAAACATATCTTTATCCCCCCTTCCGGATAGATTGATGACTATTATCTTAGACTTGCTAAGTTTAGGTGCAATTTTATTAACATAGGCCAAAGCATGTGAAGTTTCTAATGCGGGCATGATTCCTTCTGTTTTAGTTAAATCATGGAAGCTTTTTAATGCTTGCTGATCGGTTGCACTTTGATACTCAACTCTACCGATATCTCTCAAATAAGCATGTTCTGGACCAACTCCTGGATAATCTAAGCCGGCTGAAACCGAATGTGTGGATAAAATCTGACCGTTTTTATCTTGCATAAGATAAGTTTTCATTCCATGCAATACTCCTACCTTACCATCACTTAATGGCGCAGCATGTTTTCCTGATTTCACTCCAGAACCTCCTGCTTCAACGCCAACTAATTTAGTTTTTGTTTCTTTAATAAAGGGATGAAAAATACCCATTGCATTTGATCCTCCTCCAACGCAAGCAACAATGATATCGGGATATTTACCAAACTCTTTTTTTGATTGAGTCTTAAGTTCTTTTCCGACAATAGAATTAAAATCTCTTACAATTTCTGGGTATGGGTGAGGTCCAGCCACACTACCAATAATGTAATGGGTATCCTCAACATTAGTAACCCAATCTCTCATTGCTTCATTCATAGCGTCTTTAAGAGTTTTTGTTCCAGAATCTACAGAACAAACTTCTGCTCCTAGTAGCTTCATTCTATATACATTGAGAGCTTGCCTTTCAATATCTTCTTCTCCCATGAAAATAATACATTCCAGTCCATGTCTAGCTGCGACAGTTGCAGTTGCAACTCCATGTTGACCTGCACCAGTTTCAGCAATGACTCGCTTTTTACCCATTTTTTTTGCAAGTAAAACCTGACCAACGGTATTGTTGATTTTGTGAGCTCCAGTATGATTTAAGTCTTCTCTTTTTAAATAAATTTTTGCTCCGCCAAGTTTTTTAGTCCATCTTTCAGCAAAATATAATGGTGATGGCCTGCCAACAAAATCATTTAAATCTTTTATTACTTCTTCTTGGAAGGATTTATCTTTTTTAACTTTAGCGTAAACTTTTTCTAACTCTTCAAGAGCTGTAATAAGAGTTTCAGAAACATATTTGCCTCCAAAATCTCCAAATCTTCCTTCTTTATCGGGAAATGCATAGTTATTTAAGTTTTTATATTTCATCTACAATTTTTAAAAAATGTTTTAACTCGGCTATATCTTTTTTTCCTGGTTTAGATTCTACTCCAGAAGCTAAATCAACGCCGTAAGGCTTATAGCTTTTAATCAAAGACGTTATATTATTGGAATTTAACCCGCCTGCAATTATTAAATTATTTTTTATTTCTTTGGGTATAAGCTTCCAATCAAAAGTTTTTCCAGTGCCACCTCTTATTTTTTGACTCCCGGAATCAAGAAGAATTGCAAATGCATCACCAAATTCTATTATTTTATTTTGAAAGTCTTTCTCATTCATTGAAATAGCTTTTATGTAAGGTAGATTAAAAGAAGCGCAAAAGTCCTGACTCTCATCTCCATGAAATTGAAGAATAGGGTTTTTAAAATAACTTATAGCTTTTTTTATACCTTCTTTTGATTCGTTAACAAAAACGATGACGGGAGAGATTTTTTCATTAAAAGATTTTCCTGAAGATTCTAAAAACTCAAAAGAGACATATCTTGGACTATCTTTATCTCTATTAAAGCCTATGGCGTCTATATCCAATTTGATCAACTCTTTTAAGTCCTGATCATTTGTTACTCCGCAAATCTTAATATATGGTTTCATCAACTCTTCAACGTTAATTGATTGTTATATTTTGGCTTATATATTTTAAATGAAGGGTCATATTCTGGTCCTAAATAAAACAAACCCTTTGCTTCTGCAGTCTTACCTGCATGGGTTCTATCTCTAGCTTCTAAAATGTCCTTCATTGATTCAGGTGAAATTAATTCTGAACCGACTTCTATAAGTGTACCAACAATAATTCGTACCATATTCAACAAGAAAGCATTAGCTGATATTTCTATAGATACAATATTTTGTCTTTTCTTGACCTTAACTTCGAAAACATTTCTGTTGGGGCTTTTTGATTGGCAGCCCGATCCTCTAAAAGAGGAAAAATCCTTTTCACCAATAAGATAATTTGAAGCTTTTTGCATCAAATTTATATCAAGAGGAGCTCTTATCAGAGACGTAAAATTTCTATTTAAGACAGATTGTTTATTGCCGTTGAGAATATGATATCTATAAGTCCTTTTGGTTGCTGAAAATCTGGAATGAAAATCTTCAGGAACTTTTTTAATCCAATTTATGCTTATATCTCGAGGAAGAATTGAATTACACCCTGCCAACCACCCTTTATTCAATCTATTCGCTGAAGTCTCGAAATGAATAACTTGCATAGAAGCGTGAACTCCCGAGTCAGTCCTACCTGAGCAAATAGTTTTTACACTTTCATTTGCAACCTTAGATAATGATTCTTCAATCTTTTCTTGAATTGTCAGGTTAGTTTTTTTTTGTTTTTGCCAACCTTTGTAAGAAGTACCGATATACTCTATGCCTAATGCATATCTTTGCATGTTATTTTAGTTTTTGAGAGATTGTTTGGTAAGTATTTTTTTCCTCTTCATCTAATTGATCTAATTTAATTTTATTTAGGAGTTCTTTAGCTTTATCTATTTGGTTCATTTCAGAATAAGTGATGGCTAAATTTAAATTAACGGAATTTTCTTTTCCAAGTTCAT
>CACOJO010000001.1 GCA_902627595.1 uncultured SAR86 cluster bacterium | reverse complement strand
AAGTTGGAATATTTTTTCTAAGAAAATATTTTGCATTATCCAAATGAAGAGAAGCAGGAGATGCGATGATTGCAAATTTTGTTGTTTTTAATGACGCTTCTTTTACTGAGGTATAAAAGAAATCTACATTTTTATTTCTTCTTTTCAAAGATTTTCCTGATGCGGATATATTTCCTATTTTAGACTTTGGAAATAATAATCTTAGATTTGATATATGCCTTTCAGAAATAGAGCCTGTTCCCACGACAAGATAATCACAGCTATCATTAAATTTCTTCATAATCTTCATTTGCTTTTTGAAATTCTGAGATGCGTCCGATGTCTAGCCAATATTCATGAATAGGAAAAATATTCACCTTTTCTTTTCTGTCTATTAAATTTTGTATTAAAGATGGCATATCCATCTTTTTTTCTTTGCCAATTTTTTTTACGATATCTGGGTTGAGAACATAAATTCCAGCGTTTATAAAGAATTTTTGGAATGGTTTCTCTTCAATTCGCACTAATCTAGATTTATTTTTATTTATTACACCATAAGGTATTTGTATCTGATGTTCTGAAATACAAACTGTCAAAACTGAGTTACTTTTATTATGATTATCAAGTAACTTTTTAAAATTTACATTCGTTAAAAGATCACCATTCATCATGATTAAAGGCATATTAATTTCTTTTTTTGGTAAAAGGCTTAAGGCGCCAGCTGTGCCTAATGGACTCTTTTCATCAATATACTTAATAGAAACATTCCACTTTTTACCATTACCAAAATAATCTTTAATCTTTTGGGACATAAAATGAGTTGAAATGAAGAAATCTTCGAATCCTGAGTCTATAAAATTTTCTAAAATAATTTGTAAAATAGGTTTAGAGCCTACTTTCAAAAGTGGTTTTGGAATATTATCAGTCAGAGGAGTCAGTCTTTTGCCAAATCCTCCAGCCATTAAAAATACGGGATTTTTAAATGAATTAAGTGAAGATTCTTCAAAAAAAGTTTTCAATCCAATAACCTTTTTATTTTTCTTACAAATAGGTATCTGAATAACTTCTTTTTCTTTCATTATTTTATTAATTTCCGCAGGCGGTGTGTTTTCAAGAACGTAAACAGGGTTTTTATTGGCTACTTTTTCGATATTCTCACTCATTCCTATTCCTGCCAAAATTGCCCTTCTTATGTCACCGTCAGTTATTGTGCCTACCAACAAATTATCGTTTTTAGTAACTAAAATAATTTTTTGATCAATTACTTCTAATTTGGATATTGCATCAGATAAAGTTTTATTAATGTCTAGCAGACATGTTTCCCAGCTTTTTAATGACAAAATTTGCTCCTTATTCTTATTTTAAGAGATCCCCAAGATTAAGTGATTGCAATGATAATTGATTTTTAGTTGAAAGCGAATCTTCAAGAGATAATTTTATTACTGAATCTTCAGTTTTAATGAATACATACTTACTTCTTTTCAAAACCACTTCTCCGGGCTTCCCTAGGTAAACATTACTAATTTTGGGAATCTTGACTTTTCTTAGTTTGAGTTTTTTTTTATTATGAAATGTTTGAGCACATGGTCCCGGATCAGTTAAAGCCCTGACAAAATTGAATATATTTCGAGATGAACTATTCCAATTTATTCTTTCGTCGCCCTCTTTTCTTTTAAAAAAGTATGAACCATGTGGATGAATAGACTTTTGCTTAATTCTTTTAAAATTACCGGACTCAACTTTAGCAATGGCTTCATACAAGCATTCTGCACAAAGGCTTTCTGCTTTTATTAGCAGCGTTGAATAATCATCTCTATCAGATATTGGTCTTTTTTTTTGGAGGATAATATCTCCTGTATCAATACCTTCATCAATAAAATGTACGGTAACCCCAAATTCCTTCTCATCATTGATCAAAGCCCAATTTAATATATTTCTTCCTCTGTAAAAAGGTAAAGCTCCAGCATGACAATTTAAAAAGCCCATTTGTGGCAGGCTAATAATTTCTTTTTTTAAAATTTGGTCAAATGACATGGAAACAAATAAATCAGCATCGTATTTTTTTATTTTAGCTAAAGCTTGAGGTGAATTAATATTCTTAAAAGAAATAAAGTCTACACCCAGTTTTTTGGACCACTTTTTTAGTTTGAGATCAGGCTTTTCAAAACGTGAAACAATGAAAGATAGTGAAAATTTGTTATCTTTAGAAATCTTTTTTAGCGTCTTATCTGCCCAAGGACCATCACCGAAAAAGCCTATATTTAACATTAGATGATATCTTCTTTTTTGTAATCTTTCTTAGATTTTGTTCCAAGAATTTTCCATAAATTCATTGGGCTCATTCCGCCTCCAGGTCTTTTAAATGCAAGATTTTTTTCTGTGAATTTTTCTCCTTTTTTTATTATTTCTTTTGCAACAATACTTTTTCTAACAATATTTAAATTTTTCATCTCAGATTTAGAAGGTTTTTTAACTTTACTTCCTTTGAGAGTTTCAAATTCTCTTATTAAAGTAATCATATGTTTTAATTCTTTAGGATTTAGAGAAGCTTTATGATCAGGTCCTTTTAATTTTTTATTTTTAGTAAAATGTTTTTCTATAACATTGGCTCCTAAAATAGCTGCTGATAAAGATACTATAAATCCCTCTGAATGATCTGAATAACCTATATCGGTATTAAATTTATCTCTAATGGTTTCCATTGCTCCTAAATTTATTTCATTGATTTTTGCAGGATAATCAGTTGTGCAGTGGAGAATAGTAACCTTTTTTTTAAGTATATTTTTTCCTTCTAAGGAGTTAAATGCGTTAGTAAAATCCTCCTTTAAAATTTTTTTTGGTTTGTTTTTTTTAAGATAGCCAAAAGCTAGAATTGATAGAGCTTTTTCAATTTCTTTAAGGGTAGACATTCCAGTTGAAAGAATAATATTTTTTCCTGTTAGAGCATGAGAAAGAAGAAATGGTCCATTAGTAATTTCTCCAGAAGGAATTTTTAGATATTTTAAATTAAAGTTTGATACTAAAAAATTTAAACTCTCATAATCAAAAGCAGTTGATAAAAAATCTATATTTTTTTCTTTGCATTTAGACTCCAGATCGAAATAAAAGTCACTTTCTAACTCAAGTTTTTTTAACATTTGATACTGAGACTCTTTTATGCCTGAGTTTAGAGATTGATATGATGCCTGTTTGGCATATGGGGTAGATAGATTTTCAGCTTTAAAAGTTTGAAACTTTATTGCATCTGCTCCAGACTCACTCGCAATATCAATTAATTCTAGAGCCAGTTTCTTATTTCCATTATGATTCACTCCAGCTTCTGCGATGATGTAAGTTTTTTTCATAGTTTTTTAAGTCATTCCTTCCTTAAAGATCATAGAATGTTTTTTTTAAGATATTATCTAAATTAAGCGAAAAAATTTTTTTAGCTATTTTTTCTGTGGCACCACCCTCACCATAAGGATTTTTAAATTTTTTTATATTACTCAAAAATGACTTTGAAAAGGCTTTTTCAAGAGCGCTATCAATAGAGTCCTCAGTGGGTAGGCAATTAATTACGCTTTTTCCAATTATTCTTCCCAATTGTCTATCTCCAATGTTGATAGTTGGTATTTTAAAGTGTGGAACTTCAATTAATCCACTAGAAGAGTTTCCAATTACCAAATCTACATACTTAAGTAGTGAAAAATATAACTGTTGACCATAGGATGATCTAACCGTAGATTTACTTAGATTTTTTTTCACAAATCTTTCAATTTCATCGTTTATTTTTTTTCCTCCAGGATCAGCATTTGCTTTTGAAAAAAATAAACTTACGTCTTCAATTTTGTTTAAAGATCTTAATAAATTTTTAAAATGTTGCTTAGAAGTATCTCTCTCTAAAGTTACTGGATGAAAAGTAATGAAAATATTTTTTTTTGAGAATGGCAAAGAAATTTCCCTTTCTAGTTGTTTAGTATTCAAGTATTTATTCGATAAGATATTATCAATTCCAAGAGATCCGACACAAAAAACATTTTTAGGATTCTCTCCTAATTGAATTATTCTTTTTTTATAAGCATCGGTAGTACAAAAGTGAAAATGTGACATTTTTGTAATTGAATGCCTAAATGACTCATCAAAAGCACCTTGAGTTGTCTCGCCTCCATGGATATGAGCGATAGGAATATTAAGAATAGTAGCAGATACAGCAGCGGCAAAAGTCTCATATCTATCGCCTAGTAAAACTAATAAATCAGGATTTAAACTATTAAGACTTCTAGATATTTTTTCTACAGCTAAAGAAAAAGATTTTGAAACTCCCAATCTAGAATTATTGATTAAAGAAATATCTATTTTTCGAGTTATTTTGATCTTATCTTTGAATATGGTGTCAATAGTGTTCCCATATTCTTTAGAAAGATGCGTTCCAGTTACGATAAGCTGAGATATAGAATTTTTATTTTTTTCTACTTTTTTGATCAATCCTGACAGCAAACCATACTCAGCTCTGGTGCCAGTAAGAAAGCAGATTTTTCTTGCTTCTGAATTAACCATTTAAATTAAGTTATAGGAGAGCTTGGAACGTTAACAAGTCTATCTGAGATCCATTCTGTATTTTTTAGATTATCTTTAAAAGACCTTTTATAAATTTTTAATTTATGCATTGGAGTCCAAGTAGGTCTTGTTATTATTCCGTTTTTCTGTGTAAATTTAATAAAACTTTCCTTTTCCTTTTTACTTTTCAAGATCAAGCAATTTAACCAATAATTTGATTTAGAAAGCTCATTTTCTTTAACGAAATTAAAACCAAATTCTTCTCCCCACTTCTGATATTTTTTAGCTATGAGTCTTTTACTCTTGAGAAATTTTTGAAGAGATTGAAATTGTGCAAGACCTAAAGCTGCGTTTAAATTGGGCATTCTATAGTTGTATCCAACTTGATCATGAGCAAACTCCCATCTATGAGAAATTCTTGCCGTAGTTGATAGGTGTTTAGCCTGCTTGGCAATTTTACTGTTATTGGTCAAAATCATACCTCCGCCACCAGTAGTTATTATTTTGTTTCCATTAAAACTTAAAGTTGAAATATCAGAGTTTATGCCACAATGGTTATCTCGAAAAAAACTCCCTAGAGACTCAGCGCAATCTTCTATTACTGGTATTTTAAATTTTGAGCATATTTTTTTTATTTTTAATGTGTCTGTTGGAAATCCATAGGTATTTACGAGAAGTAAAGCTGAAATTCTTCTGTTTGATTTTTTATTCCAGCAATGACCATCTTTTCTTATTTCAGCAAATTTATCTAGAAAAATTTTTACAGTTTCTGGTTTTACAGTTAAGTTTTCCCTATCTATATCCAAAAATGCTGGATATGCGTTGCAATATCTAATTGCATTGCATGTAGCTACAAAAGATAAAGACTGAGTAATCACCTCAGAATTTTCTTCAACATTTGAAATTTTTAGAGCAAGATGAAGTGCAGAAGTTCCATTCACGACCGCTACTGCATGTTTTATTCCTGTATAAGCTGAAATTTTTTTTTCAAACTCAGTTACTGATTTTCCAATACTTGATACAAATGAAGAGTTAACTACATCAATAAGATATTTTTTTTCTTTTTCCGCTAATGTAGGCTCATGAAGAGGGATTAATCCCTCAGAACCATATAAATCTCTTACAAAATTAGTAAATTCATCAAACATTATAAATATCAGTCTTATATTTTGAGAGATTTCCAGGAACTGAAAACCATTCAACGGTTTCAATAAGACCTTCTTTTAGATTAGTATAAGAATCAAAACCGGTTAACTTTTTTAACTTCCTACTATCGCAAACTAATCTAAATACTTCAGAATTTTTGGGCCTTTTTCTCTTTTTCTCAGTTTTTATTTGAATATCACTATCAGTGACATCTTTTATTAAAGAAATTAAGTCGTTGATACTTACCTCAACATTAGTTCCAATATTAATCGTTTCTCCGATTGTTTTTTTAGACTTAGCTAATTCTAAGAATGCCTGACATGTATCTTGCACGAAAGTAAAATCTCTAGTAGGTGAGATATCTCCTACTTTTATATTTTTTTGGTTATCAAGTATTTGAGAAATGATGGTTGGAATTATTGCTCTAGCAGATTGTCTTGGTCCATAAGTATTAAAAGGTCTTGCTATTGTAACTGGTAAATCAAATGAATTAAAAAAACTCATGGCACATGCATCAGCAGCTATTTTACTTGCACTATATGGGGATTGAGCTTTTAACGGATGGCTTTCGTCGATCGGAACATATTCCGCCGTTCCATAAACTTCGCTTGTAGATGTAATTATTAGTCTTTCTACACCATTTCTTAAACATGAGTTAGTTATATTCAAAGTACCTCTTACATTAGTTTCAAAATAGGACTCAGGAGCTAAATAAGAAAAAGGAATGGCAACCAACGCTGCTAGGTGAAAAACTATTTCGGTATCTTTGGTTAGGTTGTTACAAAAAAATGGATCTCTAATATCGCCAGAAACTATTTTTAATTTTTTGGTATTATTTCCAGAAATTTCTTCTAACCAACCTAGATTATTGAAAGAGTTATATTGAGCAAGCGCAGTTACGTCATAGCCCTTTTTTAATAGAAGCTCAGTAAGATGAGATCCTATGAATCCATCTGCTCCTGTAACTAAAACTTTCATTTCTATTTTTTATCTATGTACCAGCTGATAGTTTCTTTTATTCCTTGTTCAACGTTATGCGAAGGAAAGTAATTCAGTAAATTTTTTGCTTTAGATATATCTGCTCTTGAATGCCTAATGTCGCCAGGTCTGAAATCTTTGTAAATTGGCTTTATCTTAATAATTTCACCAATCGAATTTTCAATATTTTTGTGAATCATAGAAAGTAATTTATTTAAAGAGGTTTGATTGCCAACAGAAATATTATATACCTGACCCTTGGCAATTTCATTTTCAGATAAGGCCGCAATTATATTTGCCTGTACAGCATTATCTACATAACAAAAATCTCTTGAGGTTTCGCCATCTCCATAAATTTCAATATCCTGATTGTTTAGAATATTTTTGATCCATTTTGGAATTACTGCAGCATAATCACCATTTTCCCTTTGTCTTGGTCCAAAAACATTAAAATACCTTAGGCCAATAGATTTAAAACTGTAATGCTCTGAAAAAGTGTTCGCATAAAGCTCATTTACATATTTAGTTATTGAATATGGATTTTTGGGTTTCCCTATAACATCTTCTACTTTTGGCAAAGCTTCGTGGTCTCCGTATGCTGAGCTTGAACTAGCATAAATAAAATTTTTAATATTAGAGTCTCTAGCTGCAATTAACATATTTAAAAAACCGGATATGTTTGCTTCATTTGAGCTAAATGGATCAGAAATTGATCTTGGAACAGATCCAAGAGCAGCATGATGTAAAACGAAGTCAATTTTTTCCAAAGCCGAAAAACAAATATCCTTATCGTTGATATCTCCTTCGATTAGGTTAAATAAATCGTTATTGTAATTCTTAGTTAAATTCATTAATTCATCTTTGATGCCCAATGAAAAATTGTCTAGGCCGACTACTTTTTGATTCAAACTAAGTAAAAAATTAACCAAATTAGATCCTATAAATCCTCCGGCTCCTGTTATTAACCAAGAATATTGATTTTTTTTTAAATGATTTATGTAGTTATCAAAAGTTTTCAACTATAGCCTATAAATATTTTTTTTATTTTTAAAAAGATTTTTCAAATCATAAATTATACGATTTGATTTTGAATATTCTTCAAAATTGTTTTTTCCTAAATTAATAAAAGAAGAGTGAGGAACTGCGATAATTATTACGTTGTATGATTTTTTTGGGACTTTATTTATAAAGTTAACATCGTAACTTTTTTTTGCTTCTCGAATATCTATCATAGGATCATAGACGTCGACCTTTGGAATTTTTTGAGAAAGGTGATTGTAAAGGTCATAAACTTTCGTGTTTCTGTGATCCGGACAGTTCTCCTTGAAAGAAAATCCTAAAACCAAAACTTTTGATGTTTTAGTTTTTAGACCTTTATATTTCATTAGACCTAAAATTTCTTCTGAAACGAACTTGGGCATAGAGTCATTAATCTTTCTACCCGAAAGGATCATTTCTGGTGTATGACCGCTTATGATGGATTTATATGCAAGATAATAAGGGTCAATTCCTATGCAATGACCTCCGACTAGTCCGGGTTCAAAAGGTAAAAAATTCCATTTTGTTCTAGCAGCCTCTAAAATCGAATGTGTATCAAGACCAATTTTGTTGAATACCATTGAAAATTCATTCATTAAAGCAATGTTTACATCTCTTTGAGTGTTCTCAATAACTTTTGCAGCCTCGGCAGTTTTTATGTCTTTTGCTTTAAAAGTTCCAGCTTTTATGATTGATTTATATAGTTGATCGACGAAATTTGAACTTTCTTTCGAGGAACCTGAAGTAACTTTTTTTATATTTACAAGTCTGTGTTTTTTATCTCCTGGATTTATTCTTTCTGGGCTATACCCGCAAAAGAAGTCGACATTCATCTTAAGTTTTGATAATTTTTCTACAATGGGGATGCAAATATCTTCTGTAACTCCTGGATAAACAGTAGACTCATAAATTACAACATCTGCTTTTTTTATAACTCTTCCTACTATTTGACTTGCCTGTTTTAAGTATTTTAAATCCGGCTTTTTATTTTTTTTTATTGGAGTGGGGACTGTGACAATGAATGTATTACATTGCAAAATTTCTTTTTCTTGAGATGTAAAAGATAGTTTTTCTTGATATAAACTTTTTTGTTCGACTTCATTAGTCTTATCTATTCCTTTTTTTAATTGAGAAACTCTTTTTTCATTTAAATCAAAACCAATGGTCACATATCTTTTTGCAAACTCTGTAGCCAAAGGTAAACCTACATATCCTAATCCTATAATTCCTATTCTTGGAGTTTCTCCCAAAGAGTTTTTTACTTTGATCATGTTAATTTTTTTTAAGTCGGATTAATTTAATTTCTATTTCGAAAGAAATACATAAATATGCTTAACAAAGCAGCAAAGAAAAATCCAAGAAACATACCTACTATTCTTAACTGAAACTTATTTGGATAACTTGGATAATCAGACAGGTACGCCTTGTCTATTACTTTGTAAACAAATTCCTGCCTAACATTTGCTAAAGATTTTTCTGCAATATGCTCTTTGATAAGAGAAAAAATCCTTAATTTAACTTCAGATAAAGAAGATTTCACTGCTTCTTGTTCTAGAAATTTAATGAGGTTTTCAGACTCATCTATAGCAGAAGTTCTCATGTAATTGTTTATATGAAAAACAATTTCATTAGCTATAAATTGAGACAGTTTTGGATCATAAGTCATTACATTTATTCTTACCAATCCGCCTTCAACTTTTTTAATTTCAATTAACTTTTTCAATTCTCCAACTGCGCCAAGATCAGAAGGTTCTTGGCCAAACCAAGAACTTGATTGCTCATTCCATAAATCTTTGAAAATTTTGGGCTTTAAATCGTATTCTTTTATAAAGGATTTTAAAAAAGTTCTAGAATTTAAGATGGCAAGTGTTGATAAGGACTTATTATTAGTTTGGGGAAGTTGAATACCTGCAAGAGAGGCTAATCCGCCTATCGTCGAGGAAGTAGACTCGTCAGACTCATTATTATCCGAAATTAAAATATCAGATGAATATAGTGGAGTAAGCGCAACAGACAAAATAAACCCAATAACTAATCCTATTGGTACAAAAATATAAAAAAAGTAGATGTGTTTTTTAAAAGCTTTAAATATGTCTAGTATGGTAAATTCCATAGATTTAGTGTTTTCTTCGTTGCTTGTCATTTTTAGTCGACATTATAAATTATTTTAATACTTGAATTTCTTAAGTTTTTTTCTTTTCGGACTCAGTTATCCATTTGATTGAATAGTTACCCAAAGATAGCAAAGAAAAAACAGCACTTATAAAAATTAAATAAATAGCTATTAATGTCAAAGTATCGCTCAAAGGTCCTATGAATAAAGCTCCTAAACCAAACATTTGAAGAGTAGTCTTGAGTTTTCCAAAAAAATTAGATTTCAGTGATTTATCAGAAAAGCCTTTCTGTAAAAAATACATTCTCAGGTATCCTATTGTTAATTCTCTGGAAATAATCATAAAAGTAGATAATAAAATTAAGACACTATCAAAATTATAAGTAGCCCAAATTAAAAGAATTGAAACAAAAATTTTATCGGCAAGAAGATCTAATAAAGCTCCAAGTTGAGTTTCTTTATTTAATTTTCTAGCTAAGTAGCCATCTAAAAAGTCAGTTATGCATGCTGTTATATAAATTACTAATGCTGAATAAAAGTAGCCAAACTCAAATAAAATCAAAATTGGAATTAATAAAAAAATTCTTGAAATAGAAAGTAAGTTAGGAAAATTCATATTTCTTTATTAAGATTATTGTATATTTCTCTTGCTTTAACTATTCCAATTCCAGGTAAAGATGCTAGCTCTTCCGGAGAGGCTTCCATTAGCTTGTCAATACCCCCAAAATATCTAATTAATTTAATTTTTAATTTTGGACCTATACCTTGGATATTATCTAGATTAGAAGAAAAAAACTTTTTACTACGTCTTTTTCTGTGTTGATTTAAAGCAAATCTATGAGACTCATTTCTTAAAAGTTGTAGCAGCTTTGCAATATCTTTTAATTTATTGAGTTCAAAGGCCTTATTTTTGAAATGTAAATAATCATACTTTTCTTTTCTGTTTGGACCTTTTGAAATAGAAAGGAAAGTAATCTTCTTTCTTAAGTCTTTGTTCAAAATCTTAAGAACTGAGTTTAGCTGTCCTTTCCCGCCATCAATTAATATTACATCTGGAAGACTTTTTTTATTAGAAAGTAGATTTTTACATCTTCTGCTTATAGCTTCAGATAGAGCCTGATAATCATCATTAGTTTCAGATTTAAGATTCATTAATCTATAATCTTTTTTAATTGGACCCTCTTTGTTAACAACCACACAAGAAGCAGAAACTTGATTACCTGAAGTATGACTTATATCAAAAGCCTCAATTTTATTAATATTTTTTGTTTTTATAAATGCAGAAAGGGACTCGAATGAATTTGCTATCCAAAGATAGTTATTATTTCTCGATAAAGCATCTTCAGCTTGGGATGAACATATATCAATAAGATTTTTGTTTTTCCTAGATGGGCTTATAATTTTTATTATTGGTTCTTTTAAGTTTAAAACAAAATCTAAAGTATCGTTTTTAATTTCTCCTTGTAAAAGTAAGTTAATTTCTTTTCTTTTACTATTTTCTAAAACATATTTTTCAATAAAAAATGATAAGAGCTCGGAGTCAGAAAAATTATCACTTGAATCTGGGTAATAATTTTTAGAATTGTTTATCCAACCATCTTCAATTCTGACAACACTTATACAGCTATTATATTTATTTCTTTTTATAGCAATTACATCTAATTCATTGAAACCTGTTAAAACATTTTGTTTTCTTTGAGTATCTCTAATTGCTTGAATCTTATCTCTATAGATGATTGCTCTTTCGTAGTCTTCTTTTTGTGAGTAATAATCCATATTCTTGTTTAAATCTTTTACTATTTTTTTTGTATCTCCAGATAAAAAATCAATTGCATTTTTTACGTCTTTTCTATAATCATCCTTAGATATCTTTCCGACACATGGGGCTGAACATCTATTCATTTGATACTCGATACAAGGTCTAGATCTGTTTTTAAAATTGATATCTTTACAATTTCTAAGATTAAAAATAGATCTTATTAAATTAACATTTAATCTCATAGCTCCAACATTTGCATAAGGTCCAAAACTTGTTGCATCGCCATCTTTTTTTCTAGAGACATATATTGCTGGATAGTCCTTTTTAGTAGAGAGATGAATAGCTGGGTAAGATTTATCATCTCTAAACTGAACATTAAACGGGGGTCTAATTTTGGAAATTAAACCTTGCTCTAGAATAAGAGCATCTGATTCAGTATTTGTAATGATGGTTTCTATAAACTTAATATTAGCTTTGAGCTTTTTTATTCTTTTGCCCTCTCCTTTTCTAACTGTTAAGTAAGAAGAAACTCTTTTTTTGATATTTTTAGCTTTGCCGATGTACAAAATTTTGTTTTGTGAATCATAGAATTTATAAATTCCAGGTGAGTCAGGAATATCGAGATTTTCGTTAAAAACAGTTTTATTGTTGAAGAATTGTACTTGCTTTTCCATCAGGCCTTCTATTGTCTGAAACTGCCTCTATATTTTTATCAAAAAGGAGAATTGAATGAGTCTCTCCAAGTTTTCTTTTGGCTAGTTTTTTTCTTTTTGAAAGAATTTCAATTATTTCAAATTTAAGATCTTCATGAAAGACTATATCTGGAAGATTTTGATAGTGTATTCTGCTCTGTTTAGATGACTCTTCTAAGTTCATTCCAAAGTCTAGAACATTTATAATTTCCTGTAGAACGGTTGTAATTATTGTAGACCCCCCGGGAGAACCTGAAATTAGCAAAGGTTTATTATTCTGAAAAACTATTATGGGCGACATTGAGGATAAAGGAGTTTTTTTAGGTTCAATTTTATTTGCTTCAGATCCTACCAAGCCGTATGCATTTGGATAACCAGGTTTTAGTGAAAAGTCGTCCATTTCATTGTTCATAAGTATGCCTGTACCTGTTGGAACTATTCCTGAACCATATGCTGTATTTAAAGTATAAGTATTACTTACTACATTTCCCCATTTATCAATTATAGAAAAATGAGTAGTCTCTTCACTTTCTGTAAATTTAATGTTTGCTTTTGGAGCGGGTTTTTTTGCTTTGATATTTTTAAAAATTTCTAAGGCATATTTTTTTGAAGTAAGCATATTTTGAGGAACTTCAAAAAATTCTGGATCTCCTAAATACTTAGCTCTGTCAAAAAAAGCATAATCCATAGTTGAAATTAAAATATTTAAATACTCAAGAGAGTTATGTTCCAACTTAGAGATGTCAAAATTTTCTAGAACATTCAACATTTGTATCAATGCTATACCTCCTGAACTGGGTGGCGGCATTGAACAAACCTTATATATTCTATATGCACCGCATATAGGTCTTAATTTTTTCACTTTATATTCTTGAAAATCTTCCTGAGAAAAAATACCTCCATTTTTTTTATAGAAATTAATGATCCTCTTCGATGTTATTCCTGAATAAAACTCTTTTTTTCCATTAATTAAAATTCTCTCTAATGTGTTTGCAAGATCTTCCTGTATTAATAAATCATTTTCTTTAAAACCTTCCGATCTAGTAAATATTTTTTTTGCGTCTTTATTCGAAAGAAACTTTTTTTTGTATTTATTAATATTTTTTGACTGGAAATTTGAAAGTACAAAACCTTCTCTTGCGAGCTTAATAGATGGTTTAATTAAAGACTCGACTTCAAATGAGCCGAAGTTTTCTATTGCATAAAATAATCCTGCAACGGTTCCTGGAATTCCAGCTGAAAGAGTTGAATTTAAACTTAATCCTTTTATAACGTTACCTTCAGCGTTTAAAAACATGTCTTGAGATGATTTTTTTGGAGCACGTTCTCTGTAATCTAAAGCAATAGTTTCTTCTCTTTCAGCAAGATGTATCAGCATGAAACCCCCACCTCCAAGATTTCCAGCAGAAGGATTAACTACCGATAAAGCAAAAGCTACTGCAACAGCTGCATCTACCGCATTTCCACCGGCCCGTAAAACTCCCATTCCTATATCTGATGCAATGTGATGACGAGTTGCAACGGCAAATGTCTCTGGTTTTTTTTCTGTGCTATTAGTAAATAATAAAAATAACAGGAAAGCTATTATCAGGAATTTAAGAGAATGTAATTTCCTATTTAGGTTTATCTTCAGTGTGTCTCTCACCATTAAAAACTGCAGCAAATTCTAAGATTTCATCAGATTCATTAAAAACCCTATGAAATGCTCCATCTTGCACAGGAATTACATCGCCCTGTTTGACTTCAAACTTAGCGTCATCAATTTGCATAATTCCAGTTCCTTTATAAAAAACATAGACTTCTTCTTGACCATCGTGCTTATGGCCTGAGGTACTTTTACTTGGATTTAATTTGGTTATACTCGGTACAAGTTTTGATAAAGAACTATTGTCTAGAACAATATATCTTTCGTCTTGTTTAACTATATGCCAATTATTATCCATATCTAAATTATATATGATTCAACTTTTTTTATCATTTTAGGTATATTTTTGGAATTAGTAATTTCTCTTCCCAAAACTATAAAATTGCTGCCTGTTTTTACTGCCTCTTTCAAGGTAACAACTCTGGCCTGATCATTTTTATCTTCGTTAATTCTTATGCCGGGAGTAACTGTAATAAAATCTTTTCCAAGATTTTCTTTTAGATTTGATACTTCTTTTGCAGAACATACTACTCCGTCAATGTCATTTTTTTTCGCTTGAAAAGAGAGTATTTCAACCAAGTCTGATATGCCCATTCCAAATCCCATTTTTTTTACATCATCTTCATTCAAACTTGTCAGAACAGTAACTCCAACTAGCAAAGTTTCACATTGTGTTTCCCTTTTTGCTTGGACAGCAGCATCCATCATATCTTCTCCTCCGAAAAGATGAATATTTGTCATCCAAATCTTATGGTTAAACAAATTTTTTAAGCTCTTGTAAACAGTATTTGGAATATCATGAAGTTTTAAATCTAAAAAGATTTCAAAACCTTTTTTATTGAATTTTTCTATGACTTTAGGACCTTCATTACTATATAACTGCTTTCCAATTTTTAATCTAAACTTTTCTGGATTTAAGTTTTTTACAATTAGGCTTGCCTCCTCATAAGAGTCAAAGTCTAAAGCTATTATTGCTTGTTTAGGATGAAGTATTTTCACTTTTTTTGTCTGCTCTTACCTTTGATTTTCTTCCAAACAGCTTTGGGAGTTGAAGAATAAAAGAAATGATTGCTCCAAAAAGAATTGAAATAACTATAGAAAATCCTAATGAAATACCTTCAATTTTCAAAAAAAATAAATCTATTTCGATAAGATCGGAATTTAAACTTGTAAAAATAGAGAAAACTGAAATTAGTAAAATAATTGAAATGAAATAAAAATATTTCATGTATTCATTTTACCATATTCTAATTGATTCTTTGTTTGAGCAATTTAGATGCACGAAAATATGGAATAGATCTTTTTGGTAGCTCTATGGACTCTCCTGATTTAGGATTTCTTGCTCTAATAGATTTTCTATCTCTCAAACAAAATGATCCAAAACCTCTAATCTCAACTCGCTTTCTTCTTTTAAGAGACTCAACTATCGAATTCTGGATTAAATCAGCCGAAAGTGAAATATCCATTTCATTGTAGTTTTCGAGTTTCTTGGATAGCAAAGTGATGAAGTCCGATTTCTTCATTTAATCCTTGGAAGAGTCACTAAGTTCTTCTTGAATGAGATCTCCAATAGAAGTTTTTGTTTCAGATTCTATTTGCTTATTTTTAGATATATTTTCCTTGATAAGTTCCTTTTCCTGAGATTTCTCTAAAGCAAAGATGGATAAGTTTACTTGACGATTTTTTCTGTCTATTGAGGTGACAAGAGAAGTTACACTATCGCCCTCTGCAGGAAGATTATCCTTAAATTCTTTATTCTTAATTTTTCCTGTGACGTCTTCAGCCAAGCTGATGAATATGATGTCTTCGCCAATGGATGATACTTTACCTGTTAATTCAGTACCCTTAGGATTATTTTTTGCAAATGTATCGAAGATATCTTCAGACAATTGTTTTATACCAAGTGATATTCTTTCTTTATGTGGATCAATCCCTAAAATTACTGCCTCAACATCTTGCCCTTTTGAAAATGATTTGACGGCCTCATCTTCAGATTGAGTCCATGATAAATCTGAAAGATGCACCAATCCATCAATATTTCCATCAAGACCGATAAACATTCCGAAATCAGTAATTGATTTGACTTCCCCTTTTACAACATCGCCTAGGCTATTATTTTCTGAAAAAGTAAGCCATGGGTTTACCTGACACTGTTTCATTCCTAAAGATACTCTTCTTTTTTCTATATCAATCTCTAAAACCATAACATCTACTTCATCGCCTACAGACACAACCTTGGAGGGATGTATGCTTTTATTTGTCCAATCTATTTCCGAAATGTGTACCAAGCCTTCTGTATTAGTATCTAGTTCGGCAAAAAAACCATATTCTGCAATGCTAGAGACTTTTGCTTTATGGATAGAATTTATAGGGAAAGAGTCTTTGATGTCCTCCCAAGGATCATTAGTCAATTGTTTTAAGCCAAGAGAAATTCTTGACTTTTCTTTATCAAAATTAGTTACTTTAAAATCGAGTTTATCTCCAACATTTAAAACTTCAGACGGATGATTAATTCTTTTCCAAGTAATATCAGTAATGTGTAAAAGCCCATCAACTCCGCCAAGATCTACAAAAGCTCCATAATCGGTTAAATTTTTAATCGTTCCTGAGATCAATGAACCTTCTTGAATAGTGGCGAATATCTTTTCTCTTTCTTCAGAGTTTAGGTCCTCTTGCACTGCCTTCCTAGAAAGCACAACATTGCTCTTTTCTTTATCGAGCTTTATGACTTTAAAATCTTGAAAAGTCTTTTCTAAATGATCGAAACTTTCTAAAGGCCTTGAGTCGACTAAAGATCCTGGAAGAAATGCTCTGACTCCTGCAACATCTACAGTCATTCCACCTCTAACTTTTCCAGATATGTAACCTTTAATTAATGCTCCGGTTTCTAGTGCTTCCTCAAGATTTTTCCAACTTTCGTCGTGCATTGCCCTTATTCTAGATACTCTAGTAGAACCATGGCCATCTTCAACGGCTTCAAGAGACACCTTAACCTCATCGCCAATAGATAACTCACCATCAACCTCATCAGCCAAAAATTCCGTTCTTGGAATTAAAGACTCTGATTTCAAACCTACATGGACAGTTACCCAATCTGAAGTTAAATCTACAATAACTCCTGAAATTAAAGCTCCTTGATTAAAATTCAAGGTTGTAAGGCTTTCATCTAATAATTTTTCAAATGCTGTTTCTGTCATAATTTTTTAAAATTCTCCATTACCTTTTTTTCTACTTCCTTGATACTTAAACTACTTGTATCAATAACTATTGCATCGTCAGCTGGTTTTAAAGGAGATATCTTTCTATTTATGTCTTCTTCGTCCCTTTGCTGAATTTGCTCCAAAAGGTCGTGCATGATAACGCTCATGCCCTTTTCTTTCAACTGATTAGCCCTTCTTTCTGCTCTAACTTCAGGAGATGCCAGAAGAAAAACTTTCAAGGCTGCCTCAGGAAAAATAATTGTTCCCATATCTCTTCCATCAGCAATGAGGCCTTTTTCTGAATCGTAAGCATTTCTTTGAATTTTGATTATCGCGTTTCTAATTTCTTCTTTTTTAGCAAGTTCTGATGCTCTGGACGCTATATTCTCATTTCTAAGCTCTTTCCCTAAAATCTTCTTATTCAGCTTTATTTCACAAATGCCTTCTTTGAGATTAGTAACAAGTTGAATTTTTGATTTATTTAGAAATTGAACGATTTCTCGTGTTGTCTCTAATTTCTCTTTAAGACTCAAATACCCAACAAGTCTATAGAGAAGACCGCTATCGAGAATATGCCAATCTAATTTTTCAGCTAGTAAGAATGCAAGAGTTCCTTTTCCAACTCCACTAGGACCATCTATAGTTATTATATTCCTAACTAATTTCAAAATTACATCCAAGTGTTTTACCCAGATTAATAAATTCTGGAAAAGATGTATTGATGCTCTCGGGAGAAGCAATTTCAATAGAAGAATTGCTATTCAAGCCGGCTATAGCAAAAGACATGGCAATTCTGTGGTCATAATAAGTCTCAGCTAAAAAATTTGGTAATTTATAATTTTTACCCATACCTTCAATACAAAAAACATTGCCATCCAAAAAGTTTTTTATCTTCATTTTATTTAAGCCGTCTTGCATAGCTTTTAGCCTATCACTTTCCTTATGTTTTAGTTCATCTATCTCTTTAAAACTTGAAATACCCTCCGCAAAAGAACTTGCAATGAATAATATAGGAAGTTCATCAATTAAATTGGGCACGTCATCTGATGTCACTTCACAAGAGTTTAAAATAGAACTCTTTATATTCAAGTCTGCAACGGGCTCTTTCCCAAATGAAGAGTGATTGAATACTCGAATATTTCCTCCCATTTCTACCAATTTATTTAAGAGAGCAATTCGTGAAGGATTCATGCCAACTTCTCTGAGAGTAATATTAGAATTTTTTGAAATTAAAGCTGCAACAATAAAGAAAGCTGAAGATGAAAAGTCTCCAGGTATCTGTATGTTTTGAGGAGAAAATTTATCAGTATTTTTTAAAGTTGTTTCTTTTTCAGAATAACTAATGTTGGCTCCAAAATATTCAAACATTCTTTCAGTATGATCTCTCGATATGGATTGTTCTATAATTTTCGTATTACTCTGTGAGCCTAGGCTTGCAAATAAAATTGCAGACTTAACTTGGGCACTTGCTACTTTCATTTCATAATTTATACCATTTATATTCTCAGAAGGAGTTATTCTCAAAGGAAGTTTGTCTTCCCTTGAACCAGATATGTTAGCTCCCATCTTAGATAAAGGTTCTATTATTCTCTTCATTGGTCTTTTAGAAAGAGACTCATCCCCTGTAAGACTTGAAGAAAAACTCTGTATTGATAGTAATCCTGACATCAATCTAATTCCTGTTCCAGAATTGCCAAAATAAAGCGGGTTTTCTGATTGTTTTAATCCTTTAAAACCCTTGCCTTCTACAAAGTAAGAGCCATTTTCTTTGGAGATGCTTATACCAAGCTGTTTAAGAGAGTTGAGAGTATTAATTACATCTTCGCTCTCTTGTAGATTTGAAATTCTAGATATACCGTCTGAAATTGAAGCACATATCAAAGCTCTGTGAGATATAGACTTATCACCCGGAATTTTTATTTCTCCATGAAGTCCTTTGGAAAATTTTGAAATGAGTTTCATCTATTTAAAGACTCTTTAGTCTTTTTAATTTTTTTTAAGTGCTCTTGTAATTTACTTCCTTTGTCTTGGAGAATGTATGTTTTAATTTTATTAATTTCTTTTTCAATTTCACTTATATCTTTCAATAAGTTATTTTTATTCAGAGAAAAAATATTCTCCCACATCGTAGGATCGCTTTCTGCGATTCTAGTAAAATCTTTTAAACCACCTCCAATAAACTTTTTATATTCAGATGTTTTTCTTTTTGCGAATAAAGAAATTAAGCTGAAAGCAACTACGTGGGGAAGATGACTTGTCAGAGAAAATATCTTGTCATGTAATTTTAGATCTAGATTATGAGTTTTTGACCCCAACTCAAACCAAAGTTCTTTGCATTTTTGCAGAGTAGGAATGGACTGAGCCTTGTGCATAGAAATTATCGAAATTTTATCTCTAAACAAGTCTTCATCTGAATTTAGAAATCCGCTTTTTTCAGATCCCGCAATCGGATGAGATAAAATGAATTTTGACTCAAGTTTGTTCTTTCTAATTTTATTCAGCAAAGAACCTTTTACGCTTGTACAGTCAGTAATAAAGTCAGCTTTATGAAAAAAATCCAGATATTTATCAAATTTACTGAGAAGAGTCTTTGGTGGTAAAGCAACAATTACAAAAAGTTTTTTTGCATTATCAATTTTTTCTGAGCTACCAACTATAATTTTTGATTTTTTTGCATAATTTAAATGGGATTTATTCTTATCAATTGCTAAAACCTCGAACCCTTTTTTTGAAAGTCTTTTTGCTGCTGAGCCCCCTATTAAACCGAGACCAATAATTAAAAACTGGATGTTTTTTTTATTTTTTAGAAAGGTCTTTTTCATAGTCCTCTAATACTTGAAGAAAAAAATCTATCTCTTCTTCTGTGCCAATAGAAACTCTCAAATGCTGAGGCATTTCATATACTTTTAACGATCGGAGGATAACTCCCTTTTCTAAAAAGTATTGAAAAGCAACATCAGAGTCTTGCTTAGCATCAAAAGAAATGAAATTTCCCCATGATGCGATAAAGTTGTAATCAAGATTAGCGAAGGTTTTTTTTACTCGTTCCATGCCGGAAGAATTAATTTTTACCGATTTTCTAATGTGTTCTTGATCAGAGAGAGCAACTTTTCCTAAATCCAAAGCTAGCGAGTTTGCGTTAAAAGGCTGTCTGACTCTATTGAGATAGTCAGACAACTCAGGATTTGAAACGCAAAAGCCTAACCTTAATGCTGCTAATCCATGAGCTTTAGAGAAGCTTCGTGAAATGACTAAATTAGGATGATCATCAATTAATGAAAAAGGAATATCAAACTCTGAGCCTTCTATATACTCATAATAAGCTTGATCAAGAAAGACCAAAATATCGTCATTCAAATTATTCAAAAAATCTTTAATTTCTTTAAGAGTTTTTGCTGTTCCAGTAGGATTGTTTGGGGAGGCTATAAAGATAACTTTTGTTTTATCATCTATTAAATCTGACATTAGCTCTAAATCATGACCCCAATTCTTTGCTTTTGATTTTACCGGGAGAGCTCCTGTTGCTTTTATAGCTAGTGGGTAGATGGCAAAACCATGTTGTGAATAAATTGCTTTTTTCCCTTCCCCCAAAAAACACCTTGAAACGAACTCAATTAAATCATTAGAGCCATTACCTATTGTTATTTGATTTGAGTCCACATTGTATTTTTTTGATATTGCTTCCTTTAATTCATGAGCGTTTCCATCGGGGTATCTGTTTAATTCGGATGATAAGCTATTCATTTTTCCCTGAAGCAAATCTAAAGCCTTTGGACTCGGTCCTAAAGGGTTTTCATTGCTAGCTAGTTTGATCATTTTTTCTAAGCCTAATTTCTTCTGAGTATGTTCTAACGGCAATCCTGGCTCATAGGGTTTAAGTCCAAGAACACCTTGATTTAAATTTTCTAAAAATGAATTTTTCATGGGTTAGTATGCAGCTGGATAGGAACCCAAGACTTTAAGGTCATAACTAACTTTTTGAAGTTCTTTGAATAATTTTAAAACATTCTTATCTGAGGCATGTCCTGAGAACTCTAAAAAGAAAGAATATTGCCACTTATTTTTTTTAACCGGCCTGGATAAGATATTTGTGAGATTTATTTTATTCTTATTTACTATCTGCAAAACTTTTAACAAAGCTCCTTGTTCATTATTTAAACTTAAACTTATTGACGTTTTATCATCAGATGTTTTTTCTGGAAATTCGTTTCCAATCACCAAGAACCTAGTTGTGTTGGTTATTTGATCTTGAATTTTTTCTTTTAATAAATTTAACGAATATATCTCAGATATTTGTTTTGGTCCTATAGAGCCTTTTCCAGATTTATTTTTAATCAGCTGGGCTGCTTTGGCGGAACTCTCAGTTTCGATAATTTTAGCTTTTGGAAGGTTTTTACTTAGCCAGTTTCGACATTGCGCTAGAGCTTGAGGATGTCCACAAACGGTATTTAGTTTATTTATATTTCTTTCAGAAGAAATAAGACAATGCTCTACAGGTAATTCCAATTCTGAACAAATTTTTAAATTACTTTCTATGAGATTATCTAAAGATTGATTCACCATACCTTCTATTGAATTTTCAAAAGGCAACATTCCATAGGAATTTTTATTTTTGGCTACTTCTTTAAATATATCTCTAATATTTTCTGATTCTACCTTTTCAACAGAGCTTCCAAAATGCATTGTTGTTGCAATTTCTGAAAAAGTACCTTTAGGACCCAAATAATAAACTTTTATTTTTTTTTCAAGGGTAAAGCATGCTGAAATAATTTCTTTAAAAATAAATTTAATATTTTCGGCAGGAATAGAACTTTTGTTTTTCTTTTGTAGAGCTTTGATTAAACTTGCTTCTCTGTCCGGCCTATAGAATGTTTTATCACCTGATTTCTTTTTTATTTTTCCAGCATTTATAACAAGCTTAGATCTTTCGTGGATGAGATTTAGAAGTTTTTGGTCAATTTGATCAATTTCTTTCCTATTGTCCGTTAGATTTTTTGGTAGATTTTTTTCAGCCATTATTTTTTTCAAATTCTTTCATAAAATCTATCAAAGCATCTACTCCCTCTTCCGGAACTCCATTGTATATACTCGCCCTCATACCACCAACAGATCTATGACCGGCAAGATTTAATAATCCACTTCCTTCGGACTCCTCTAAAAATTTATTGTTCAAAGAATCTTCTCCCAAAAGAAATGGAACATTCATTATAGATCTTGATTCTTTATCAACATCATTATTATAAAAATCGCTTTGGTCGATGTAAGAATAAAGTTTATTAGCTTTTGACTCATTAACGTTCTTTTGGTTCGTAAGACCCCCATTCTTTTTTAACCATTTAAAAACCATGCCTGATAAGTACCAAGCAAATGTAGGTGGGGTGTTATACATTGAGTCAGAGTCAGCATAAGTCTTATATTGCATCATAGCTGGCAGAGTATCTTTTTCCTCGAGAAGATCTTTTTTTATGACAATAATAGCTAATCCAGAGGGACCTATATTTTTTTGAGCCCCCGCGTAAAGTACACTGAATTTTGTTACATCAATAGGCTCAGAAAGAATACAAGAAGAGCAATCTGCAATAAGACTTTTCTTCGGAAGATTATCTAGGTTCCTAAGACAAACTCCATCAATTGTTTCGTTCAATACAAGATGAGTAAAAATAGAATCAGGATGGATTTTCCAAGTATCAGGTTTTGGGTATTTTTTATAGGATAAATCTGCTGAAGATGCAGAAATTTCTACTTTTCCAAATTTCTTGGCTTCCTTAATAGCTTTCTTGGACCACTGCCCGACATCAAGATAACTACATAAAGCTTGATTATTTTCTAAGAGATTCATTGGAATCATTGAAAATTGCAGGGAAGCACCCCCCTGTATAAAAAGAACGTCGTAGTCATCATTTATTTCCAATAAATCAATGAAATCCTGTTTTGCAGTTTCAGCGATTTCGACAAACTCTTTACTTCTATGACTCATTTCCATAACGGATAAACCTTTTCCTTGCCAATCAGGTATTTCTGCTTTTAATTGATCCAAAACTTCATTTGGAAGTGCTGCAGGTCCTGCACAAAAATTGTAATTTCTAGACATAATTTAATTATTTACGAATCAATAGCTAATGCAAGTCCATTAAGAGCCTCATCCTCTTTGAGCTTAATCACTCTAACTCCTTGAGTATTTCTACCGATCAAACTAATCTCTGAAACTTTTGTTCTTACAAGCATTCCTTTGTTTGTGATAAGAATAACTTCATCCATTTCACTAACTTCCTTAGCGGAAATTAAGCCTCCATTTCTTTCAGAGGTCTGCATGGCTATAACACCTTTAGCTCCTCTTTTAGTTTTTCTGAAATCATTAACTTTTGATCTTTTCCCATACCCATTTTCTGAAACGGTTAATATCTCAGACTCTTTAGAAGGTTTTAATAAAGAGATTACTTTTTGATCTCCTTCTAGAGTAATGCCCTTTACTCCTCTAGTATCTCTTCCCATGGATCTAGCATCTATCTCATTGAAAAATACTGCTTTTCCTGCATTAGAAACAACCATTAAATCAGCGCTGCCATCAGTCAAAAGAGTACCTACAAGCTCATCATTATCATCAAGTTTTATTGCTCGTTTGCCATTCTTTCTAGGTTTCTTAAATTCCGATAGGGGAGTTTTTTTTACTATCCCATTTTGTGTAGCCATGAATACATAGGCCTCACCCTCAAAAGACTCTACATCTAAGAGGCTGGTAACTCTTTCCGATTCGTCCAAATCAATTAAATTCACAAGAGGTCTTCCTTTTGCTGTTCTAGAGGCTTGAGGAATTTCATAAACTTTAAGCCAATAAACTTTTCCTAAGTTTGAAAAACATAGAAGAGTTCTATGAGTATTAGCAACTATTAATTGTTCGACAAAATCCTCATCTTTGACTGATGCCGCTGTTTTACCCATGCCGCCTCTTCTTTGAGATTGATATACCTCAAGAGGTTGAGTTTTTGCGTAACCCATATTCGAAATGGTAACAACCATATCTTCAGGTTTGATTAAATCTTCAGTGGAAAGGTCTAATTTATCTTCTATAGGAGTCTTTCTTTCGTCACCAAATTCTTCCTTAACAGATATAAGTTCTTTCTCAATAACTTCTTGTAATCTTTCAGGATTTTCTAAAATTTCATTCAAGGCAGCTATGTCTTTAAGAACTTCTTCATACTCATTAATTAAATTATCTTGCTCTAAACCAGTAAGTCTTTGTAGCCTTAAATCAAGAATAGCTTGTGCTTGTTTTGAGGAAAGTTTGTAGCTAGAACCTGAAAGACCAAATTCTTCAAATATATCCTCAGGACGAGTATCAATTGAACCCGCTTTTTTTAATAAGTTATTTATCAAAGTAGATTTCCATTTTTTAGCTAGTAATTTGCGTTTAGCTTCATTGGGATCTTTGGATTTTTTTATTAAATCAATTATTGGATCAATGTTTGAAAGAGCAATTGTTAAACCTTCCAAAATGTGACCTCTATCTTTTGACTTCGCTAATTCAAAAGCTGTTCTTCTTGAAACAACAGACCGTCTGTGGCTTAAGAAAATTTCAAGAAGCTCCTTTAAATTTAAGACTTTTGGAACTCGGTCGACAATTGCAACGTTATTTATACCGAAAGAGGTTTCTAGTTGAGACTGAGCGTACAAATTGTTCAAAATTACTTCAGGATTTTGACCGGTTTTGAGATCTACAACTATTCTGACTCCTTCCCTATCTGATTCGTCTCGAATTTCAGATATACCTTCAATTTTTTTGTCTTTTGAAAGGTCTGCAATTTTTTCTACCAAGTTGGCCTTATTTACCTGATAAGGAATTTCAGAAATGATTAATCTACTTTTTTCGTTTTTCTTATGTTCAATTTCTACTTTGGCTCTGAGAACAACTTTTCCTCTTCCGGTCTTAGCAGCTTCAATAGCACCCGCCTTTCCATTTATGATTCCTCCTGTTGGAAAGTCAGGTCCTGGAATTATAGTTACCAATTCATCAATGGATATTTCTGGATTTTTCAAAATTGCCAAAGCTCCATCAATTGTTTCGCTCAAATTATGGGGAAGAATATTAGTGGCTAATCCTACAGCTATACCAGAAGATCCATTAACCAATAAATTAGGATATGACGCTGGAAGTACTTCTGGGATTAGTTCGGTACCATCGTAATTCTCAACATAATCTACAGTTTCTTTATTTATGTCGTTTAGAAGAGCATTGCTAATTTTTGCCATTCGAGCTTCGGTATATCGCATGGCTGCAGCACCATCACCGTCCATAGAACCAAAATTTCCCTGACCGTCAACTAGTGGGTAACGAAGGCTAAATTCTTGAGCCATTCTGACCACTGTTTGATAGATTGCTGAGTCTCCATGAGGGTGATATTTACCCATTACCTCACCAACAATTCTTGCAGATTTCAAGTGGGGTCTATTCCATTCGTTATTGAGTCTGAACATAGCGTAAAGAGTTCTTCTATGAACTGGTTTTAAACCGTCTCTAGCGTCAGGCAAAGCTCTCCCTACAATTACACTCATTGCATAATCCATATAAGAACTCTTTAATTCGTCCGTAATATTAACGGGAATTACGTCTTCTGTTATGTCATCCATAGAGAAAAAATTAATGAAAAATTAATGAAATTTATAGTAAAAATAACGGCTCATTTAATGCCATTATTTTAACATTTTATGGGTATTTTATCTGTAAAAAATAGAGCTTTAAGTCTTGAATTCAGAGACTAAAGTTGAAATGGATTCTTTAGCATCTCCAAACAACATTCTTGAATTTTCTTTGAGGAAAAGTGGATTATCTATGCCTGCAAAACCAGCAGCCATGCTTCTTTTTAAAATAAATACCGTCTTTGCTCTATCGACTTCAATTACTGGCATTCCGTATATAGGGCTTCCTTCGTTTTCTCTTGCATCAGGATTTACAACATCATTTGCCCCTATAACAATGCAGACATCAACTGTATCCATTAAAGGGTTAACATCATCTGGTTCAGCTAAAACATCATAGGAAACATTAGCCTCTGCAAGAAGAACGTTCATATGTCCAGGCATTCTGCCAGCCACAGGATGAATGGCATATTTAACCTCACAGCCATTATCTTCTAGTAGCTCGCCTAATTCCCTTACAACATGTTGTGCTTGAGAAACTGCCATTCCATATCCTGGAACCACTAAAACAGAATTTGCAGCTTCTAAAATAAGATAAGCATCCTCAGCTGTAATAGGTTTTACCTCTCCTTGAATTTGTCCGCTTTCTTCTGAGGAAGAAGGAGCTGCTCCAAAACCGCCAAATAAAACATTTGATAATGACCTATTCATTGCCTTACACATGATGTTAGTAAGAATAAGACCACTTGCTCCAACCAAAGCGCCAGCGACTATTAGTACGTTATTATTGATTACAAAACCTGCAGAGGAAGCTGCAAGGCCAGAATAACTATTCAACAAAGCAATAACAACTGGCATATCTGCTCCACCAATTGGTGCAGTTAAAAGCACACCCAATATCAAAGTCACTCCAATAAGGGTAAAGAGAATAGTTTGAGAGGAGATATTCAATAAGCCTGTTGATATGATTAATTCAATAACTAAGAGCAAGGCAACAAATAACAAAGCTGATAAGACAAATCTTTGACCAAATAGGATAAGTGGCTTTCCAGAAATAATTTCAGATAACTTTCCAAAAGCAACAAGACTTCCTGAGAATGTTATTCCACCTATTAGAACAGTAAATGAAATTGCGATAATCTGAATAAGAGTCGAGATAGATGGATTAATGAATTCAGCAACTCCAACCAGCAGACTAGCAATTCCTCCAAAGCCATTGAACAAAGCTACCAATTCTGGCATTGAAGTCATTTTAACAAGCGAAGAAGCCAAAACACCTACAATCAAACCACCAATAAGGGCAATTAATAGATACTCATAAGCAATAATTTCGTTTTGAGCTAAAGTAACTAAGATTGCAATCAACATTCCTGATGCAGAAACAAGATTTCCTCTTTGAGCAGTCTCTGGCGAGCTCAGCATTTTCAAACCAAAAATAAATAAAATAGAGGCAAAAATGTAAGCTAAATTTGCGAAAATTGAAGATTGAAAAAAAGCGATCATTTTTTCTTAAACATTTTTAACATTCTGTTTGTTACCAAATAACCACCAACAACATTTATAGAGGCAAAGAAAACAGCAAAAGTACCAACTAATATTGATGAAAAAGTACCTTCTCCTCCTGAGGCTAAAAGAGCTCCAACAATAGTAATTCCCGATATCGCGTTAGCTCCTGACATCAAAGGAGTATGAAGTGTCGATGGCACTTTATTGATTAACTCAAAACCCAAAAATATTGAGAGCACAAGAACAAACAAAAGCAAAACTAGCAAAGCTTGGGATTCCATTTAGATCATTATCTCCTTTATGGTTTTGTTTATGTATTCTTTTTCATGAGAAACAAGACAAGTTGATAGAATTTCATCTGTAATATCAATATTTAAATGTTTCTCTTCTTCACTCCAAAACTCGTCTATCAAATTAAATATATTTGAAGAGTAAACTTGGCTTGAATGATAGGGAAGTTCACCAGGGAGATTGGTATTCCCAACTATTTTTACGCCATTTAGATCAATGGTTTCATTTGGAACAGATCCTTCAACATTTCCTCCTGTTCCTACTGCCATATCTACAATTACAGAGCCTTGACTCATAGCAGAAACCATTTCACTTGTAACAAGTGTGGGGGCCGGCCTTCCAAAGACCTGTGCCGTAGTGATCACGATGTCAGAGGAAGCGCAAACTTTTTTCATACCTTCTCTTTGCATTTCTATTTGTTCTGGAGTTAATTCTTTTGCATATCCTTGTTCAGTTTCTCCTGTTTTGCCAATATCAATCTTTACGAAACGAGCTCCCAAAGACTTAACTTGTTCTTCTACCACAGGTCGAGTATCAAAAGCTTCTACCTTTGCGCCCAATCTTTTAGCCGTTGCTATTGCTTGAAGTCCAGCAACTCCTACTCCAATGACAAACACTTTTGAAGGAGAGATTGTACCTGCGGCAGTCATCATCATAGGTAATGCTTTTTGTAGTTCTTGAGAGGCAATTATGACAGCAGAGTATCCAGCCAAATTTGCTTGTGAACTTAAGGCATCCATCTTTTGAGCTCTGGTGATTCTGGGAACAAGTTCCATACTGATAGCTGATATATTTTTTTCTCTTATTTTTTTAACAAGAGATTTTTCATTAAAGGGGTCAAGAAAACTTATCAATAAGGTACTCTGATTTATCTTATCCAGTTCTTCCTCAGTTAGATTTCTTACACTACAAACTATTTCTGCAGCATCAAGACCTTCGTTACGGTTTAATGTTTTCACCCCAAGATCTTCAAATTCTTTATCATTAATCCCAAGGTGCTCAGCAAAAGATTTTTCGATTGAAATATTTAAACCTTTATCCAAGAATTTTTTAGCAGATTCCAAGGTCAAAGAAACTCTAGTCTCAAATTCAGGTTCTTTTGGGAAAAAAATATTCATATAAAATTGTTAGACTATAATTTCAAAAGCAGTATAAATCTAACATAATGATAGACAAATGAATATCGACCCAAAAGAAAAAGAAAAATTTAATAAAATAGCTGAAGAATGGTGGGATCCATCTGGAAAGTTTGCACCTTTACATAAAATTAATCCTCTCAGAGCTAATTATATTTCTGAAAGAACTGAACTAAAAAATAAAAAAATTCTCGATGTTGCTTGTGGTGGTGGTTTGTTAGCAGAAGCGCTTTCACTTAAAGGAGGAAATCTATCTGGTGTTGATATATCAGATGTTGCTATTCATACAGCAAAAAAGCATGCGAATAAAGAAAATATTGATATCAACTATATTTTGGGAGAAGCGGAAAATTTACTTCCCGAAAAAAATGAATATTTTGATGTCGTAACTTGTCTCGAAGCTATTGAACATGTTCCCGATCCAAATCAACTAGTGAAAACATGTTCTGATCTTTGTAAAAAAAATGGTGATATTTTCTTTTCAACTATAAATAGAAATCCAAAGTCATTTTTTTTTGCAATTGTTGGGGCTGAATATATCTTAAATTTGTTACCTAAAGGAACTCATGAGTATGAAAAATTTATAAAGCCATCTGAGCTGATACAAATGATGGAAAATAATGGCCTTACAGTCAAAGAATTAACCGGAATGAGTTACAACCCTCTTACTAAAAATTATTGGTTAGGCAAAAATGTTGATGTTAATTATCTAATTCATGCAAAAAAAATATAAATGTTTTCTATTTGATCTAGATGGCACTCTTTTAGATACAGCACCAGAGTTTTTAACTTGCCTGAATGCATTATTAAAGAAAAATAAAAAGGAATTAGTTACTTATGATTTTGTCAGAAATAGAGTCTCTGATGGCGTAGGAAGATTGATTCAAGATAGCTTCACTATTGACGAAAATCATTCTGAGTTTGGAGGATTAAGAAATGATCTATTAGCTGAATATCATAAGAATTATCTTCTTTCTAAAACCTTTCCTGGCGTCGATGAATTTCTATTTATATTATCCAAAAACAAGATTGATTGGATGATCGTAACTAATAAGCCAAAAAGGTTCTTTGAAGAAATTTGTCAAAAATTTGAATGGCACAAATACGCAATGGCAATGGTTTCCCCCGAAGATGTAAATGGTAAAAGAAAACCAGATCCAGCAAGCTTAGATGCAGCTTTAGCAAAAACATCTATAAAAAAAGAGCAATCTATTTACATTGGAGATAGTTGGCGAGATATAGAAGCAGCAAATAATTCTGGAATAGACTCAGCACTTGCTTTGTATGGTTACATAGATAAAAAAGAAGCTTCTCTTTTGAATCCAACCTCTAAAATAAATCAAATAGAAGATTTATTAAGCTATATTTAACCTAATATCTCATCAGGGCTAATTCTTTTAAACTTTCCTTCCTTAAGTTCTTTAGGTAGGAACATCTTTCCTAGTCTCACTCTCTTTAGCCTAGATACCTCGTGACCTATTGAGTCCCATAACTTTCTTACAGATCTATTTTTGCCAGACATGATTACCAAAGCGAACCAGGTATGAGATGAAGTTTCCTTGCCCTTTACCAAGTCAGTAAAAAACACTTTTTCTTTGTCAATTGTAACGCCAGACATTAATTTTTTTAGATTTGAGTCCGAGGGCTTGCCTCGAACTCTAGCAATGTATTCTCTTTCAATTTCATTAGATGGATGAATTATGTCGTTTGCTAATTTTCCGTCATTTGTGACTAATAGTAGTCCGCTGGTATTAATATCCAATCTTCCTATGGATATCCATTTTCCTGTTTTCGGTTTAGGTAAATTTTCAAATATAGTTCTCTTTGATGAAGCATGAGAGCATTCTTCCCCAACTGGTTTGTTATACATTAAAAGTTCAGATGAAATTCTCTCGGCAATGTTTATTACTTTGCCATCGATATAAACTTTATCCTCACTGGAAATTTTATCTCCCAACTTAGCCGGTATATCATTGATGAATACCCTGCCTTCTTTAATTAGACTTTCAACTTTTCTTCTTGATGAGTATCCGTTTTGAGCTAATATTTTTTGAATCCTTTCCTTAGACAACGCTTCTATTCTGAATTGCTTGGAGAAGATTCTTTCAAAAGGGAAATTTGGGCTTCCTCAGGAATATTTTGAATTTCTGGTAAATCTGGTAAATCTGAAAGTTTAGATAGATTTAAATCATCCAAAAAATCTTTTGTTGTTGAGAATAATGCTGGTCTTCCAGGGACATCTCTATGTCCCACAACTTTGATCCAAGATCTATCTAGAAGAGTTCGAATGATTTGACTACTAACAGAAACTCCTCTTACCTCTTCAATTTCTCCTCTGGTAATAGGTTGTTTATAGGCTATCAAAGCTAAAGTTTCTAAAAGAGCTCGAGAATATTTTTGAGGTTTAGCTTCCCATAATTTTGCCACCCAAGAAGAATACTCTTGTCTTATTCTTAAACGATAGCCACTTGCAACTTTTACTAATTCGATTGAATTTTCTGAATATTTATCCTCAATGGATTTCAAAGCTTCTTTAATTTCGCTCGATGTCGGAGGACTTCTTTGATCAAAAGCAGACAATATTTCTTTTTCGCTTAAAGGTCTTGAAGAAGAGAAAAGTAAGGCTTCAATGATTAGAGATAAATTATCCATAGCCTTAATGCACCTTTTCCTTGGCTTTGACATGAATGGGACCAAAAGAATCAGATTGAACCAACTGTATCATGGAGTCTTTTACTAACTCTAAAACAGCTAAAAAGGTAACAATCAAGCCAAGTTTCCCATCGGCTTTCTTATAAAGATTATAAAATTCCAAAAAGTTTTCACTTACCAATAGTTCTAAGACATTGGACATTTTTTCTCTAGTAGAAAGTTTTTCAAACTCAATAATGTGACTGCCTCTAAGTTTTTGTTTTTCTAGTAGCTCATAAAAAATATTTGATAACTTCTCCAACTCTAAAGATGGTAGAGCCTCTTTAGATTCAAACTCAGGAAGAGCTGTGCTTGCCGGGAAAAAATCTCTATTTATTCTTGGCATAGACTCAATTTTCATAGAAACTGTTTTGAAACGCTCATATTCTTGGAGCCTTTTAATAAGTTCTGCTCTAGGGTCATCTTCCAATTCGTCATCAGCCGTTTCAACTGGCAACATCATTCTTGACTTAATTTCTGTTAAATATGCCGCCATTAGAAGATACTCTCCTGCAAGATCAAACTGCAATTTTTCCATTAATTCTATGTACTCAACATACTGGTTTGTGATTTCAGCAACATTTATATCAAGAATGTCTAAATTTTGTTTTCTAATAAAATAAAGAAGAAGGTCTAAAGGACCCTCAAATGATTCAAGAAAAATTTTAAGGGCATTTGGAGGAATATAAAGGTCGTCGTGAGGAAGTAATATTTGCTCACCATTAACCGTAGCTAGATTAAACTCCGATTGCATCGGGTTTTTTTCCTGCTCTTTTTTCATAATTTAAAGAGCAATTATAGTTTAAAAAGCCTTAATTACACAAAATATTGTGTTTTTAGGCTTAAAATTGTCTATATATTGTTTTTCCAGAAGTTAGTAATTGGATATCTTCTGTCTTTGCCAAAATTTCTAGCCGAAATCTTTATTCCAAGAGGTACTTGCCTTCTTTTGTACTCATTGAAATTGATTAAATCTATAACCTTTTGAACATCGTCTGAGTTAAAACCTGAGTCAATAATTTCTTTTTTAGTTTTGTCGTCCTCAACATATGCTTCAATAATGGGGTCAAGCAAATCGTAAGTTGGCAGAGAGTCACTATCTTTCTGATCCTCTGATAGCTCAGCGCTAGGTTCTCTATCAATTATTCTTTGAGGGATAGCTTCGCTAAGAGAATTTCTGTATCTGGCCAAATCATATACGGTTGTTTTGTAAACATCTCTAAGCACAGAAAACCCTCCCGCAGTGTCACCATATAAGGTTGAATAACCAACAGCTGCCTCGCTTTTATTTCCTGTTGTGAGAACTAAATAGCCCAAATTGTTGGAAAGAGCCATTAGCGTAACTCCTCTGCATCTAGATTGGAGATTTTCTTCAGTTTTATCAAATTCTCTTGGCTTTAATTTACCATCCAAAGAATTTTTAAATGCAGAAAACATCTCGGATATGGGAATTACCGCATGGGTAAAGCCAAGGTTCTCTGCTAGCTGTTGAGCATCTTCAACACTAATGTCTGCGGTGTATTTAAAAGGCATCATAACTGTATTGACCTTGTCGGGTCCTAATGCATCAGATGCTATTGCAGCGGTTAGAGCTGAATCAATACCTCCGGATGAGCCAATTAATATTCCCTTAAAATTATTTTTTTGAACATAGTCTCGAGTCCCTAAAACCAAAGCTTTGTAGATATCAGATATATCGCCTACCCTGCTTAATTGATCTCCTTTTAAGCTTGTTGAAATATTATTATTATCAATTTCAATAACGGCCTGATCTGTTTCAAAACTCTTCAAACGCTTCACAGTATCTTTTGAATCGACAATTAAAGAACTCCCATCAAATACGAGCTCGTCTTGTCCACCCACCTGATTCACATAAATTATTGGTTTTTTAAATTTAGCAAAATAATTGCAAAGCATTTCTTCTCTGAGATTTTTTTTATCTAAGGTGAAAGGCGATGCGCTTAGATTTATCAGCAAGTCTATGTCTTGATTGCATACTTCTTTTGTAAAATCTTCATCCCAAATATCCTCACAAATAGAAATGCCAAACTTAAGATCTCCATCTTCAAAAACTTCATGAGTTTCTCCCTTTAAAAAATATCTTTTTTCATCGAATTCTTTGTAATTAGGAAGGATTTGCTTTTTGTAATTTTTAACAATTTTTCCATTTTGATAAAAAAGTGCCGAGTTAAAAATATTTTTTTCTATACGAGAGGGACAGCCAATGATTATAGATATTTCTTTTGATAACCCTTCAAGTTCTTTGGAACACCTCTCGCTTTCTTCTAAAAAATCTTCCCTTAAAAGCAGATCTTCAGGCGGGTAGCCTGTTAAAAACATTTCAGAAAATACAATTAGATTTATACCTTTTTCTTTAGCTTCGATAATATGGGACTTTGCAAGGTCTAAATTACCCTGAATATCACCAACTTTTGTGTTTTCTTGAACTAATTTTATTTTGTACATTGCTTAATTTAAGCTTTAATTTAAATTTAGAAGAGATAAAATCAACGGTCAAATGAAATATTTAACGGATAATACCAGAATAACAGGTTTAATGGAGGTGTCTCCTCCTGTAGAAGTTATTGAAAAACTTCCAATTTCAGAAAAAGTTTCGGAATTAGTGTTCAACTCCAGAAACGAAATTTCAGACATCCTTCATGGGAATGAGGATAGACTGGTTGTAGTAGTTGGCCCTTGTTCTATTCATGATCCCAAAGCCGCAATAGAGTATGCTAAAAAACTTAAAACTCTCGAAAAAGATCTAAAAGACCAACTCAAAATTGTCATGAGAGTTTATTTTGAAAAACCAAGAACGACTGTGGGTTGGAAAGGTCTTATCAACGATCCAGACTTGGATAATAGTTACGATGTTAATAAAGGACTTAAGGTCGCTAGAAAGCTTTTGTTAAAGATTAATGAATTGGGTTTACCTGCAGGTACTGAGTTTTTGGATATGATCACTCCACAATATATTTCAGACTTAATTTCGTGGGGTGCAATTGGCGCTAGAACCACCGAAAGCCAAATACATAGAGAGTTAGCCTCTGGATTATCCTGTCCAGTTGGATTCAAAAATTCTACCAACGGTTCTATTCAGGTTGCCTTGGATGCAATTGGCTCTTCTTCAAACAGCCATATTTTTCTTTCCATCACAAAGGAAGGAAAATCTGCTATTTTCAATTCCTCTGGAAATAAAGACTGTCACGTCATACTAAGAGGCGGAGATACCCCAAATTATTCAAAAAAAGATATACAAAAAGTTAATGCGGATTTGAAAAGCTCTAATTTAACTCAAAAAATTATGATTGATATGTCTCATGGAAACAGTCAAAAACAGTTCAAAAAACAACTCATTGTGAATAAAGATATCTCAGATCAAATTGCATCAGGAGATCAAAGCATTTTTGGAGTCATGATTGAAAGTAACCTTGAGGAAGGTAACCAAAAAATAGATTCTCTTAAAAACCTTAAATATGGTCAAAGTGTTACTGATGCCTGCGTCAGTTGGAAAGATACTGAAGTAATGCTAAAACTTTTGGCTAAAGCAGTTGATGCAAGGAGAGAAAAACTTAAGCACTCTGCCTAAGTTTATGTCGAATAAAACAAATTTATTAAACTTTGATAAAGAAATTGCATCTAGCATTGGTTTATATGAAGCAATTGTTCTTCAAATACTTAAGTCTGAAAAAAAACAAAGCTTAACTCAGTTGATTGATAAACTTTCGTTTATTGAAAATAAGGAAGTTCATAAAGTCCTAAAGAAACTTCTTAAGCTTAAATTAATTGAAGAGATATCAAAAGAGACTTTTTGTCTTAAATCTAAAAGTAAAGAAACTATCTCAGAAAGAAAGAAAAACATTTCTAAGGGATATTTTCCTTCAAACAATATCTTGAAAGAAGCTAAAAGCCTCGGTGTTTCTGAAGATTTCATTAGAAATAAACTACCTGAATTTAAAGCTTATTGGTCTGATCGAAAGGATAAAAGTTTTTCTTGGGATTATAAATTTCTCAAGTATCTTTTAAAAGAATGGAGAGCCGAAGAAGAAAACCTAAATAAAGCATTGAAAATGAAACCAATTCAAAAAAATTGGAAACCCTCTAAAGAAGCATTACAAATATTAAAACATGCCGAAATAGACGAAAAATTTATCATCGATGCCTTGCCAGAATTTATTTTATATTGGAGCGAGAGAAATACGGCATCTGACTCATGGAATAGTAAGTTTCTAAACCATGTGAAAAATCAATGGGTCAGGTATAAAAACTTAATTTCTATGGTAAATAAGCCAACTAGAATGAATAAAGATTGGAGTCCTTCTGAAGATTGTTTTGACGTTTTGAGCTTAGCTAAAATAAATAAAAGTTTTGCAATTTCTCAAATACCAGAATTTAAATTATATTGGTTAGAGACCAAAGAAATGCGCAATTGCTGGAATTCTAAATTCATACAGCATGTCAAATTCAAATGGAAAAGTAAAAATGGTAACGTAAAAAATGTATTATCTAGATTAAAAGATCATGAATGGGCAGTTAACTTCAAAAATTAAAATTCCTAAAGGCCAGGTAGAACTTATAAATCTTATCTTTGCTGAATTAGAAATCACTTTTCATAATCAATTTCATAAAGCATTCCCTGACGAAGAGACCTTAACTCTTGCTAAGCAGCTTTGGCTCGCAAAGTTAGAAAAATATCAAAATGAACTTGTTTTTAGAGCAATAGATAAAATTATAGAAACTTCAAAATATTTACCTTCACTTAGCGCTGTTTTGAACCAGATTAAAGAACTCAAAATGAGCGAACTAAATATACCATCTGCGAACTCTGCATACGTCGAAGCAAGTTCATTAGGTGAGACAAGCCCTCTGAGTTTTAAATGGTCCCATCCATTTGTTTATCATGCTGGAGTAAAAGTCGGCTGGTATAGACTAAAGACAGAGTCCGAATTTATTATAAAAAACGAATATTTAGAAGCTTATGAAGAAATATTGGAAAAAAGTGAACATGAGGAAAGTCTTCTTTTGTTACCGGAAAAAAACAAAGAAGTTCTAAAGGATAAACCCCTTTCTAGCGCAAAACAAAAAGCAAGATTAGAGAGCATAAAAAAGAAATATTTATAGTTTTTTCCTTGATATAATCCTCCCTCGCCTCTATATAAAATAAAGGGAATTAATAAATGAGTATAGTTTCAAGGATTCTTACAAGATCCAACTTAGAGTGGGCATCGATTTTCATTGGTTTTGCAATCATTTGGATGGTTTCTGGTCTATTCGTTCAAGAACCGGCCCCTGAGGCATTGATTGAAAAAAAGGATGCAGTAGTTAGAGTTATTGATCAAAAAGCAGAAAATTTCTCTAAAGAAATTATAGTAAAAGGTTTTACAAAAGCCGATAAAAAAGTATTAGTCAAATCAGAAACCTCAGGGAAAATTATTGATTTACCAATTGCCCAAGGTACTTTTGTTAAAAAAGGAGATGTTATCTGTTCTTTATTTGTTGCCGAAAGACAAGCAAATTTTGATAAAGCATTGCTTGATTTTAATTCAGCACAAAAACTTTACGAAGAAGAGCTTTATTCGTCAAAGCAACTACAAAATGCAAAATCAAATTATGAAAGAGCTAAACTTGAATTAGACTATGCAAGCATAAAAGCACCATTTGATGGTGTAGTAGATAAAATTGATTTGGATGTTGGAGATTTTCTAAGTCGCGGCTCTACCTGCGCTACTCTTTTAGATTTAGATCCTATGATGGTTACAGGTGATATTTCTGAGTCTGAACTTTTAGATTTAACAAAAGATAGTGGCGTAAAAGTTATAACCAACGACGGTCGAGAATTTCAAGGCCAAATTACTTTTATCTCTTCTTCAGCAGATGAGATGATGCATACTTTTGACATTGAGATTTCTATTCCCAATCCACTTGGCGAGATCAAAGATGGACAAACAGCTGAAGTGGTTGTTTTTGCTACTCCTGAGCCAGCTCATATAGTTCCACTGTCTATTCTAAGATTAGATGAGGCAGGTAATATTGGCGTAAGAGTCGTCAACAAAGATAGTCTTGTTGAGTTTTACAAAGTGGAAATCATTCAAGATACAGAAAAAGGAGTTTGGGTAACTGGTCTTCCATTCAATTCGAGAATCATTACTGTCGGTCAGGACTATGTAAATAATAATGAAAAGGTTGATATCGCTATTGACTATAGACTGAATACTGATGAAAACATTAATTGATTTTTTTGTAGATCGCTACAAGGCTACATTCACATTCTTAACCTTCATATTAGTCTGGGGATTCACTTCGATAATACAAATACCGGCTTCCGCCTATTCAGACATTAATATTCCATATGTATTTGTCTCTACTTATTACGAAGGTGTCTCTGCTCAGGATGCTGAAAGGCTTGTTACTAGACCATTAGAGCAAAAGTTAAAAACCGTCGATGAATTGGTAGATCTTCAATCTTACAGTAGGCAAAACATGTCTTATATTATTTTAGAATTTCCAGTTGAATATTCAAAAGATGAAGCTGTTAAAGATGTTAGGAACCTGATTGATGAAACTAAGGAAGATTTGCCATCAGAATCAGAAGATCCTGTAGTTAAAGAATTCACTTTGGATGAGTATCCGATATTGGATATAAACTTAATTTCTGGCTCTGCAAGTCAGCGAGAACTTTTGGCTTTTGCCAGAGAGCTTCAAACTGCAATAGAGGCCATTCCAGATGTTTTAGAGGCACAGTTAAGAGGAGTTCCTGATGACTTATTAGAGGCCATAATAGATAAAACCAAACTTGAAAGCTATAACGTCTCACCAAGAGATCTGTACAATGCCATTGGAGATGCTAATCGAGCAATCCCTGCAGGAGACTTAAGATCATCGACTGGTAAGTTTTCTGTATTAGTCCCTTCTGTTTTTGAGAATGTTACAGATGTCGAGAATATCCCAATCATAGAAAATAATGGAAGGGTCATTACTCTTAAGGATTTAGTTTCTTTAAAAAGGACATTCAAGGATAAAGACTCCTTTTCGAGGGTAAACGGGAAAGATTCCGTCACCCTTTCTGTCATGAAAAGACAGGATGCCAAAGAAGTAGTTGCTGCAGCAAAAGTAAATTATGTTCTAGACCAATTTCGTCCTAATTTACCCAATGGTGTAGAAATAGTGATTACCCAAGACAGGACCGGTTGGTCTTCTATGATGGTTGGCGAACTAGGTGGCAACATTCTTACAGCTTTGATTTTAGTAATGACCATTGTTGTTGGAACCATGGGCTTGAGGTCATCAACCATGGTCGCGGGTGCAATTCCTACCTGCTTTCTTTTCGCTTCAATTTTTTTAGCTGCAATAGATTACAGTTTTAATTTTATGGTGTGTTTCGGGTTGTTGATATCACTAGGAATGTTAATTGATGGCTGTGTTGTGGTGGTTGAATATGCCGATAGGAAAATGGCCGAGGGATTTGACAGAATTGAAGCCTATAAATTTTCTGCTAAGAGAATGTTTTGGCCTGTAACAATTTCCATCGGAACAACATTATCAATTTTTGTTCCAATGTTTTTTATGCCAGGAATTTCAGGTCAATTTTTAAGGCCAATGATTACGACATTATTTATTGTTTTATTGGGATCAATTCTGTACGCGTTAATATTCACTCCGGCAATTGGATCTAGATTTGGCAATTTAGGAATTAGAAAATCTAAAACTTTGCAGAATGCTGACATTCTCGAGCATGGAGATCCTACTGAAATAGATGGCATGACAGGAACATATGCCAGAGCTCTTACTAAAGTTATCTCTTCTCCTGGAAAGTTTATAGTTTTTGTTGTTTTAACCGTTGCAACAATTTTTATGTTGTACGCGCAGCATGCTCCTGGAAGTAGATTCTTCATTGAAGAAGAGCCAATGGAAATGGAAGTAAAAATTGAGGGTCGTGGAAGTTTTGGTGAATCTGAAAAACTGGGTTTTTTAAAAGAAATAGAAAATATTGTTTTAAGTATTCCTGGTCCAAGATCTATTTCTTTGAATATGAATGGCGTTGCCGATCCCAGAGATAGAGGTAATTCTGATGAAATAGGAACCATTTTCATTGAAATGCCATTTGAAAAAGACCTTCAGCGCTCTGGCTGGGATGTATACGACGATCTTTTAGAAAAAACGAAAGATATACCGGGGCTCATAGTAAATGCAAAGATAAGAGAAAATGGCCCTCCGACCGACTCCCCAATAGAGATTGAAATATTTGGTAAAGATTTTGATTTGGTGACTGATGCGACAATGGCTCTAACAAATTACATGAAAGATTCTGTTCCAGGTGCAAAAAATATTTATAACACGATACCAACAAATCTTCTGAAATGGACCATTAAAATCGATAAAGAAAGAGCAAAGCAATTTGGCGTGGCAACTCAAGACATTGGAGCCGCAATACAATTCATGACTGCCGGAGTAAAAGTAGGAGAATATAGACCTGAAGATTTGGACGAAGAAGTTGACATAAGAGTTAGATTTCCAGCCAACCAGAGAAGATTGGACCAATTCAATGAGCTAACTGTAAATACTAGATTTGGACAAGCTCCATTAAGCAGTTTTGTAGAGGTCGTTCCAGCATATATTCCACCTTCTATAAGAAGAGTATCTGGAGAAAGAGCATTCACGGTAGCAGCCGAATATGCAAAAGGTGCGCTAGTAGAAGACGTCATTCCAAAAATTGAACAGTGGATTGCAGATAATAATGAGTATGAAAGATTGCAATTTAGATTTGGCGGACAACAAGCAGAAACTGATGCAAACTCAGCTTTCTTTCTTTTTGCTTTTATTGTTGGCATATTTTTAATGTCCATTTTATTGATGATTCAGCTCAATAGCTTTTATCAAGTTTTCATAATTGTTTCTGCTGTTGTTTTATCCACAGCTGGAGTTCAGTTAGGCTTGTTAGTCACGCAACAAGTATCAAGTGCTTTATTTACCAGTTTAGGAGTAATAGCCTTAGCTGGAATTGTTGTAAACAATAATATTGTTCTGGTTGATACATACAACGTTATTTCTAAAGAAAATCCTGATCTATCGAGAGATCAAATTGTAGTTCGTACTGCAGCCCAAAGATTAAGACCTATAATTTTAACAACAGCCACCACGGTTATTGGTTTATTACCATTAGCCTCAGGAATTGGTGTAGATTTTTATCAAAGGAATATCGAAATTGGCGGAAGAGTTTCTGAGTGGTGGCAACCTATGTCCTTTGCTGTTGTTTGGGGCTTAACCTTTGCTTCAGGATTAACCTTGTTCTTAACTCCTTGTTGGCTTATGCTACCTGAATCTATAAGAAAAACACTTAGAAACATTAAAAACACATTCTTAAAAACTGCCAGTGAACGATAAATCCAAAGAAAAAACCTTAGATTTTGAAAAATCCTTAGCTAAGCTTGAAAGTATAATAGATGCCTTAGAAGATGGTAATCTTCCTTTGAACGAGTCAATCAAAACTTTTGAAGAGGGCGTCAAGCTTACTAAACACTGTCAAGAACTTCTTACCAAAGCTGAATTAAAAATTCAAAAGCTTTTAGAGAAAGATGATGGCTCACTTGATCTAGAAGATTTTGATGACAAGTAAAGTAAGAGATCCAAGCTTTAATAGCCTACCCTTTCTTAACAAAAACCTTAAAAGAATTGATAAAGCTATTCTTCAATCGCTACCGCCAAAAAACCTATCGAAAATATCTAAGGCGATACATTACTCTGTTTTAAATGGCGGTAAGAGAATTAGACCTCAATTGGTACTGTTGATGGCCGAAGCCCTTAAAGTAGACGTTAATCCTAAAACTATTGACTTAATGGCAGCTTCTGGTGAGTTAATTCACTGTTATTCTCTTATCCATGATGATCTACCCTCAATGGATAATGATGATTATCGAAGAGGGAAACTTTCTTGTCATAAAAAATTTGATGAAGCTACTGCAATATTAGCTGGCGATGCCATTCAACCCCTTGCTTTAGAAGTTTTAACAACGATAAATGATAAAAAATTGAAACCCGAACAAAAACTTAAAATAATCAATCTTTTTGCTAAAGCTTGTGGACCAAGAGGAATGGTTGAGGGTCAGAGTAGAGACTTAGATGCAGAAAATAGGAAAATTAAAATCGATGAACTAGATGAAATTCATCACCTCAAGACCGGTAAGCTTATTGAGGCCTGTGTCGAGTCAATTTGTATTCTCAAGGAAAATTTACCAAAAAAACATTTAAAGGCTTTCTTAAATTTTGCAAAAAAATTTGGTTTAGCTTTTCAGATAAAAGATGATATTTTGGATGTGATAGGAGATGAAAAAATTTTAGGCAAGCCATTAAATTCAGATACTAAACATAACAAAGCTACATATCCTTCAATTATTGGTATTGAAGCATCTCAAGAAAGAGCAGAGAGGTTGTGTACAGAAGCTTTGAAAATTTTATCTTTGCTTCCATATGATAATAAAAATTTAATTAAACTTTCAAAATTTATAATTTCAAGGAACAAATGATGAAGACTTTTTTTGAAATTCCAAAATCTAAGCCTGATACTCCTCTGCTTGATAAGGTAAATTATCCTAGTGATTTAAAAAATTTCTCAAAAAAAGAACTTCGACAACTTTCTGATGAGCTTAGGGAATTTTTAATTTATTCAGTTTCTAAAAGCGGTGGACATTTTGGAGCCGGGCTTGGAGTCATAGAACTTACTGTCGCTTTACACTATATATTTGATACACCTGAAGATAATTTGGTTTGGGATGTTGGACACCAAAGTTATCCCCATAAGATAATTACAGGAAGAAAAAATGAAATATCCTCAATTAGATCAAAAGGAGGATTGCATCCTTTTACAAATATAGATGAGAGCATTTACGACTCTTTTGGTGCTGGTCATTCAAGTACCTCAATAAGCGCGGCACTTGGTATGGCAATTGCTAAACCTGAAAAAAATCATGTAGCCATTATAGGCGATGGAGCTATGACTGCAGGTATGGCTTACGAGGCGCTAGCACATGCAGGCTCTCTCGACTCAAATATTCTTGTAATCCTAAATGATAATAGTATGTCTATTTCAAAAAACACCGGAGGATTTTCAAATTATTTAGCAAGAATTTGGGCTAGTAAGTTTTATACCTCCATCAGAGAAGGTGGGAAAACAGCATTGAGATTTATTCCATCTGCTAAAAATTTTGCCAAAAGAGCAGAAACTCACTTCAAAGGTATGTTGGCTCCTGGAACTTTATTTGAAGAATTAGGCTTTAATTATATTGGTCCTATGGACGGTCATAATTTAAACGAAATGTTAGTTACCTTGAGAAATCTTAAAAATCTCAAAGGACCAAAACTTCTACATTTAATTACTCAAAAAGGTAAAGGTTTTGAGCCAGCAGAAAAAAATCCTATAGGCTTTCATGCCCTAAATAAAATTGAAACATCGAATAACAAAACTAACGGGAAAAAATATTCTGCAGTTTTTGGAGATTGGTTATGCAGGAAAGTTGAAAATGGAGATAAAAATTTAGTAGCAATCACGCCTGCTATGTCTGAAGGATCAGGCATGAATGAATTTTCAACTAAATATCCCGATCAATTTTTTGATGTTGCAATAGCTGAACAACATAGTATGACCTTTGCGGCGGGCCTTGCTAAAGAAGGGAAAAAACCTATTCTTGCAATTTACTCAACTTTTTTACAGCGTGCATATGACCAATTGATTCATGATGTGTCGTTACAAAAATTAGACGTTACATTAGCTATAGATAGAGCAGGTTTTGTTGGTGGAGATGGAGCTACACATGCAGGTATATTTGATGTTGCTTTTTTAAGATGTATTCCAAATATGATTATCATGAGCCCTTCTGATGAGAATGAATGTTGGAAAATGCTTTCTACTGGGTATGATTACAAAGGACCGGCTGCTATACGGTATCCTAGAGGAGAAGGTCCTGGAACAGAAATAATTTCAAGCTTTGAAAATCTTAAGATAGGTGAGGCAAAAATTATCAGAGATTTAAATTCCGATATTGTAATTTTTTCCTTTGGCAACATGCTTGAATTATCAAAAGAAATAGCTGATGAATTAGATTGTTCTTTGGTGGATATGAGATTTATCAAACCTTTGGATGAAAACATAATTAGAAAATATGCAAATAATTGCAAACATATTATTACAATTGAAGAAAATACATTATCTGGCGGTGCCGGTTCAGCTGTAAACGAGTATTTATCAATCATTGGTTTTGCAGAAAAGATAAAAATGTTTGGTGTTCCAGATGATTTTCCAATCGTTGGAAGCCAAACTGATCAAAGAGAAGCTGCGGGCTTAACAAAAACTGAGATATTGAAAAAGCTTTCTGTAGAAATTGACTTAAAAAATATTAATAAAAAAGTTTCCGCCCAATAAGGTCAAACCTGCAAAAACTCCAGCAATTAGGTCATCCAAGACGATACCAAACCCAGACTTAAATCTTTGGTCAACCAAAGATATAGGATGAGGTTTCAAAATATCAAAAAAACGAAATAGTACTAATAGTGTCATCGCAATAAAATAAGCTTTAAACTGCCATTCAGCAGAAGTGAAGTCGTAACCGCCTAATGCAGGGACAAATAAAAAAGAAAGCCAAGCACCAGAAACTTCATCAATAACAATTGCTTTGTGATCTTTTTCCACCAAATCCTTTGACGATAATTCAGATGCGATTACCGCAAAAATAGATAACAAAAAAAAACTCAATAAAAAATAAAAAAAATTTATTTGGAAAAAAACATAACAGAAAAATAAAATAAGTGCTGCTATAGAGCCCCATGTACCTGGCGCTATTGGTAAAAGTCCTACCCCAAAGAAAGTTGAAAAAAGGTGAGAAAATTTCTTTAAATCAGGGAATTGTTTCATTTAGATAAATGATTATAACTTTGGTTTTCAATAAAAATTTCTTTTCCTTGATGATAAATTCTCACTCCTTGTTTCTTTGTAATTTTTCCAATTTTGTATATTTTTGTTTTAATTTTTTTTGAAACTTCAATGAGTTTTTTTATTTTATTTTCTGGAACAGTGAAACAAAGTTCATAATCATCGCCCCATGTTAAAGCTTCTTTATATTCACCGGCAAAAGGAACAGACTCAACATCAATTTCTGCTCCTAAGCTACTTTGTGTACAAATATGACCTAAATCACCTACCAAACCATCAGAAATATCAATACAACTATTTGCAATTTTTCTTAAGTTTTTACCTAGTAAAGTATGGACTTTAGGTTTGAGGAATTTATTTTTGTATGTTTGTTCTATCTTTGAGAGATTTTTTTTTCTTGAAGTGATTAACTTTAGTCCAAGTTTTGCAAGTCCAAGCTTTCCACTGATATAAATTGAGTCACCGGCCTTTGCTCCATTTCTAGAAAGAAAATCGTTTTGGTTTATCTCTCCACAAACGCCGACCGATACAGAACATTCTTTGCCTCTTATCAAATCACCTCCGATAACCGGGATTTTATAAGATTTAGTAAAAAGTCTAACGCCTTTGGCAAATTTTTTCAGCCAACTGAGCTTGTTGGTTGGTGTAACTAATGAGATAGAAAGCCATTTCAAAGTTCCGCCACAAGCAGGGATATCACTTGCAGCAACACAACATGATCTGTAGGCAATTAAATCGGGTTCTAAGTTTTTAGGAAAATGGATTTCCGAATTGGAAACATCGGTGGAAAAAATAAGATCTGTTTTTTTTGCGCTAAAAAGACCTGCATCATCACCAGGACCGATGAAGACACCTGAGGAGTCATTATATTGACTCCCCAAGTTCTTGAAATATTTTTGAAGAATTAAAAATTCATCCGACTCTTTCATAGAGAATCGGATAAATTATTATGAATTGTAAGCTTCAAAAAGGCCTGTAGCTCCCATTCCGCCACCAACACACATGGTAACGATTCCATATTTTCCGCCTCTTCTATTAAGCTCTCTTGCTACATGGCCAACTTGACGAGATCCAGTCATGCCAAAGGGATGACCAATCGAAATTGAACCGCCATTTACATTAAGCTTGTCGCTCGGTAAACCAAGTTTGTCTCTGATATAAACTACTTGGGATGCAAATGCTTCATTAAGCTCCCACAGATCAATATCCTCTAATTTCAAATTAGCTGATTTAAGAAGTTTAGGAATTGAGTAAACCGGGCCGATTCCCATTTCATCTGGTTGACAACCCACAACTGTAAAGCCTCTAAAATATAATTTAGGTTCAAGACCTAATTCTTTGGCTTTATCTTCACTCATTACTAAAGTAACCGATGCTCCATCAGATAACTGAGAAGAATTTCCAGCAGTTACAGAACCATTTTCAGGATCAAACACAGGTTTTAAAGCTGATAAGCCTTCAATTGTTGTTTCTGGTCTATTACAGTCGTCTTTGTCCACAGTGACTTCAACATCTTTTTCTTCACCTGATTCTTTATTTACAAGTTTCATGACCGTATCCATTGGAACAATCTCATCGTCATAATAACCAGCTTCTTGTGCCGCAGCCGTTCTTTGTTGGCTTGATAAAGCATACTCATCTTGAGCTTCTCTAGTCACATTGTATCGTTTTGCAACGCATTCAGCTGTTTGGCCCATAGCATGATAAATACCTGGTACGTCTGCAGCTAACTGTTCATTGACATACATGTGCATATTTGTGTTTCCTTGAGTGGTAGATATAGACTCAACTCCACCAGCAATTATGCAGTCACTGAACCCACTTTGTACTTGAGTTGCAGCCATGGCTACAGTTTGAAGACCTGAAGAGCAATATCTGTTTACTGTTGTGCCTCCTACTTCAATTGGCAATTTTGATAACACTGCAACATTTCTTGCAATGTTATGTCCTTGAGCTCCTTCCGGAGCACCACACCCTAAAATCATGTCTTCCACCATGGAAGGATCTAAACCAGGGTTTCTTTCTAACAGAGCATTCACTAAATGTGCCGTCATATTATCAGCACGTGTTTGATTAAATCCCCCGCGAAAAGATTTAGCTAATCCGGTTCGGACGCTGTCAACGATTACTACGTTTCTCATAAAATCTCCTATTTTTTAAAGATAAAATTATAAAGTTTTATTATAGGTAATACTATTAAAAAAAACCCCTGCAACAGCAGGGGTTTTTTTGATTTGGCCTTTCTTAGAAGTCTATGCCAAAACTCATTCCGAAAGATCTACCCTCTCTTACGAAAACACCAGTTGTATGACCAACTGAAGAGTTACCAACTCCAGAGCCTGTAACGTTTCTGTCATCAGTTAAGTTTTGTGCCCAGAATCTAATGTTCCAATCACCGTTAGTAGGAACAACATTTAACGAGAAGTTAATTTCATCCCAAGCCTTGATTTTTTGCGACTCAATGTTAAACACACTTGAGTAGGCATCAGACTGATAGTAGTAGTCTACTCTAGGAGTAACTTCTACATTTGAAGTCTGGAAAGTATAGGCAAGACCAACAGACATTGTTAATTCAGGATAAGGCATTTCATTACCAGAAAGATCTTGCTCAAGACCTCCACTTAACCATTTACCTGTAATGGAAACTCCACCTTCTACAGTAGAGGCGCATCTTTCACTAGCAGCTAACGAAAGTTCGTTTTGAGCAGTTACTGAATCAGCGTGATCAGTCATAGCTTTAAACATCTTACATACACCACCAGTTTGTAAAGAAGTTCCAGTTCCTCTATTAATGATAGACGGTAATAAAGTACCTGTAGCACTTGTTGTTCCTAAAGCACTTGAACCAGCTGGAGCATAAACTTGAGTAGCAGTTGGAGCTAATCCAGCAGTTCCACCAAGAGCAACAGGTAAACAAGTATTTATTACGCCTGGTATGAAGTGACATGCACCACCAAGATTACCGTAACCTACAGCAGCAGAACTCATCTCTAACGGTAAAACGTTAGAAGCCATATCTGCAGAAGTAAGAGCTTGTCCTCCAGCTCCACAATCACCTACAGCATCACAAGTTAAAGCAAAGGCTATTTCATTTGTGCCTCTTATGCTTGCAACGTAAGCAGCGTTACCAGCAGCTCCTGCAACTGCAGCTGCAGCTTTGTGAGCGTCAGAGTCTTGATTCGTTCCTGGAGTAATTCCTTTAGACGCATAGTAAGCGGTTACAGCAGCTGCTTGACCACCAGCACCACCAACTTGGACATCTAACATTCTTGAGTAAAGAACACCAAGAGCGTCTTTGTTAACCAAGAAAGAGTTAGCTGTGAAGTTTTTAGCAACATGCCAGTCTGTGTGACCGTCCATGTTTCCAGTAGAAGCTTGCTGTCTGTAATGACCACCTAAATCATGCGGGTTGATCATTTTGAAATTACCGATCTCAGATGTTGCATAAGACATCATCATATTGAAAGATAAGCCTGGAACACTAGGTGGAGCTAAATATAACTCCAATTCAGCACCCATGTTTTCCAAAGGCATACCAGTGTTAATAGCAGTCTCATTTCTAATCACTCCAATGTGGAAGTTTGTGAAATCATTGTAATAAATCGACGCGTTAGCAATTAGTCCAACTTCAGGAACAGCTGCTTTCACCCCAAATTCAATTGAGTCAACTTCTGTACTTTCAAATGCAAAAGGTGTGTCAGGGAATTGCTGAGCATTGAATGGAGGGTTGAACCCACCACCTTTAAATCCTTTTGAATAACTAGCATAGAATAAAGTGTCGTCATCAATTTGGAAATCCCAAACAAGTCTTCCAGTTGTTTGAGAGAAGTTTTTAACAGGATTCACTCCAAAAGCAGTATAGTCAGCGTTGTTAGCAGGTAGAAGTCCTAAAGGTAAAGTACCGTTAGTAGTTCCTGCAGTTCCTGGAACTTGACCAATTTGTTGTCCAACAGTGTTTACACCTAGACCGTTCAAGCCGCTAGTGAAACAAGCAGCATTTTCGCCAGTCACGTTTCCAGAACCATCAACTGTAACAGATCCAGAATGACCAGTTAGAACATTAAAACCACAAGTTCCACCAATACCGCCAGCGCCTGCAGATGTACTATTCCAGTTAGAGAAAACAGGAACTTTATAAAAAGTTGCATTTACACTTACTGCTTTAGTATCTTCGTTATAACGAAGACCTGCGGTTATTCTGTGACTATCGTTAACATCAAAATAGAACTCTGTGAATAATGCAGTTGAGTCTAGCTTGTAAGAGTCAGTAATGTTATGAAAATGCTCTGTGTATAAACCATCAATTCTTGAAATTGCATCATGAGCAAATTGCAAAGGAGTTACTCTGTTCGCAGCACCACCAGCAGCTTCAATTCCAGCTGAAACTAGTGTTGCGGCTGGAGTAAACGCAGCTAATAAAGCTTGTCCTGTTCCAATTGCTACCGCAGTACAAGGACCTGCAGGTGCACTTAAAGCAGAACATGCTAATGCTCCTCTAAGACCAGCTCTTGCACCAGATGCAATAGTCGAAGGCAGCTGTAAAGCATTTAGAGTAATACCCGATGCATATACATCGTAGTAAGAATGCGTGTTGTTGGAAATATCAATAGCACCAATCAAGAAGTTAAACATGCCATCAAGATCTGAAACGAATTTTATCTCAGATGTTTTGGAGTTAACTTTTTGGTGGAAAGCATCACCTGATACAGGCAAGATGTGATTTCCTCTTACACCTTCTCCATTAGGACAGAAAATACCTGATTTAAATTGCTCCACTACACAATTAGGTGCGATCTGAGAGTTACTGTATCCAAGTGGTAAACCTTCACCTTTAGGATCTGATGAACTTGCGTATACTGAAGAAGCTTGAACTGCAGCACTCCATCTAATTCCACTTCCTTCTTCAGAGAGAGAAGTAGTATCGCGATAAAACTTACGTAAGTTATCGTTGTAAGCAAAAGTCAAAGTACCGTTATCAAAGTCTTTATCAATACTAAATTGAGACGTGGATTCTTGCACATCGTGCCTAGGTGCGCCCCAAACGTTACTTTCAAAAAAGTCTTGAGGTAAAGTTCCGCTATCTTGTGGCATTCCAGCCGGAGCATACAATTTACCTTCATTTGCTGAACCATTTGTTAAGTTAGACGGAACATAAAAACCAAGAGTTCCTCCAAGTAAACCAGGTAAAGTTGAACCATTTGACATAGGGTGAATGGGTTGGAAAACTTGCGCTCCACCAATAACACAACCTTGTACCAAGTTACCACCTGTCTGACACCATGTTCCATCTTGCTGTGTTCTAGACGACTCTTCATCGAATGCGTTGTGCATTAATCTAATAGTTAAGTCGTCAGTAGGCTCCCATTGGAAAGTAGCACGCCACTGATAACTATCTCTGTTATCAAAAGGTTGGCCAGCTAATTTTGAATATAAGTTTTTGTTAACACCATCTTTTTCAAAATTGTTGAATGCCAATCTTAATCCCAACTCATCATTTAATGGAATGTTAAGCATCATGTCGATTTGCTTCTCATCATTTTTACCATATTGAATTTTTGCTCTACCAGCAAAAGCATCCAAGTCAGGCTTAGCAGTAATCAGGTTAATTACACCACCGGTTGAGTTCCTTCCAAATAAAGTTCCTTGCGGACCACGAAGAACCTCAATTCGAGCCATGTCCATATAACCAAGCTCGTTGGTTGATGTTGCTCCCATGGGCAATCCATTTACGTGGACTTCCACACCTGCATCAGCACTTGCGGCTGTTGCAAAGTTTGCAATACCCCTAATGGCAAAACCACCACTACCAAAAGAATTGGCACTATATGCCACGCCTGGAACTTGAAGCTGAATATCACTTGCAACCTCAATTTGACGTTCGATTAACATTTCATCAGTAAAAGCCGAAACCGCGATCGGAACGTCTTGAAGACTTTGTTCCGTTCTTTGTGCCGTAACTATTACTTCCTCAATAGTTGCTTGGGCGAACATAGAAGACACCATAAAAACGGAGCCCAAAATAGCCAAGCTAGTTTTAAAGAATTTACTCATTTAGAATCCTCCCCTAATGAGTTAAAAAAAATTAAATGTGAAGAAACAGAAGCTTTGCCTCTAATAACTCAGGCTTATAAGCTTAGGATTCTCCCCCTATAGTTTCGATAATACCTAATTTTGTAACTACTGCAACCCTTTTATAAATAGAAAAAACTTTGAGTCTACAAAGTATTAAAATTATGCTTAATCTTAAATATTTGCATTTCCAATGAAAAAAAAAGAACGGGCTTTATTCATAGAAACAAAACTTGCTGAGTTATTTCCGAATCCAAAAGCTCCTTTGAACTCTGTTAATAACTTTACTTTTTTAATAGCTGTTTTATTGAGTGCACAAACAACAGATAAGAGAGTAAATATTGTAACGGCAGAATTATTCAAAAAAGCAAATACTCCATCCAAAATGCTTGCTCTGGGAGAAAAAAAGCTTTACGAATATATTAAAACCTGCGGCTTAGCTCCAAAAAAAACGAAAGCAATCATCAAAACCTCAAAAATCTTAATAGAAAAATATGGAGAAAAGTTACCCAAAGATTTATTTCTTTTAGAAGAGTTGCCAGGAGTCGGGCACAAAACTGCATCGGTAGTGGTTAGTGAAATATTTAATGTCCCTGCCTTTCCCGTAGACACGCATATTCATAGACTAGCTCAAAGATGGGGCTTAACTAGCGGAAAGTCTGTGAAACAAACTGAGAAGGATTTGAAACTTTTATTTGATGAGTCAAAATGGAGAGATCTTCACTTACAGTTTATTTTCTACGGAAGAGGTTTTTGCACCGCTAAGGGTTGTGACGGGACAGTTTGTTTTATGTGTAAAAGTTTATATCCTAATAGAAAAAATAAAATAAAGACTTTAAAAGCTTAAAATAATCTTTTTCAAGAGTATAATTTTGTTTTACACATTTCACTTCTATGTACGGAAATAACTTATCGATAAAATCCTTTGATGACGATCTTTGGCAGGCTCTTGAGAAAGAAAGGATAAGACAAGAACAACATATTGAGCTTATTGCCTCAGAAAACTATGCCTCGCCAAGAATTCTAGAGGCCCAGGGCTCGGTTCTAACAAATAAATATGCTGAAGGTTATCCCGGAAAAAGATATTACGGTGGATGCGAATTTGTAGACATCGCTGAACAGCTTGCTATCGATAGAGCTAAAGAATTATTTAAAGCTGATTATGCAAATGTTCAGCCTCATTCAGGAGCCAGTGCAAATGCAGCTGTATTTTTAGCCCTACTAAATGCGGGCGATAAAATTCTTGGTATGAGTCTTGATCATGGTGGACATCTAACTCATGGATCAAAAGTGAATTTTTCAGGAAAAATATACGAGTCTTATAGTTATGGTATTGATCCAAATACAGGCGATATTGATTATGAACAAGTTGAAAGTTTAGCCAAAGAGCATAGACCAAAGCTCATAATTTGTGGCTTTTCTGCATTCTCAGGTATTTTAGATTGGAAGAGATTTAAAGAAATTGCGCAATCGATTGATGCTTATCTATTAGCTGATATATCTCATGTCTCAGGTCTTGTTGCAGCAGGTCTTTATCCAAATCCTTTCCCTCATGCGGATGTAGTAACTACAACTACTCATAAAACCTTAGTCGGACCTCGAGGTGGTCTAATTTTGGCTGGTCCTAATGAAGAACTTCAAAAGAAACTTAATTCAGCACTCTTTCCTGGATCTCAGGGTGGCCCTTTAATGCATGTAATAGCAGCCAAGGCAGTTTGCTTCAAAGAAGCTATGGAAGATGATTTCAAAACGTACCAACAACAAATTCTGAACAATGCCAAAACGATGAGTAAAAGATTTATGGATAATGATGTAGATATCGTTTCGAATGGAACTTCAAATCATATGTTTCTAGTTAACTTGATAAAGAACAATGTAACAGGTAAAGATCTAGAGGCAGCTCTTGGGGAAGCCTACATCACAGTTAATAAAAACTCTGTACCTAACGATCCTAAATCCCCTTTTGTTACATCGGGAATTAGAGTCGGAACGCCTGCAGTAACTAGAAGAGGTTTTACTGAGAAAGAAGTTTCAAAAGTTGCTGATTGGATATCGGAAATCATTGTAAATATTGAAGACAAAAACTTAATTTCTAATATCAAAGAAGAAGTTAAAAGTCTTTGCAGTAACTTTCCAGTTTACTCCCAATAAAATATGCGCTGTCCGTTTTGCTCCTTTGAAGAAAGTAAGGTTATAGACTCTCGCCTTGTAACTGAAGGTAATGAAATCCGAAGAAGAAGAGAATGTCTCAAATGTGGAGAAAGATGGACTACTTTTGAAGTAGGTGAGTTGGTAATGCCAAAAATTATAAAGCAAGACAAATCCAGAGTGCCTTTTGATGAAGTAAAAATTAGAGAAGGTATTGCGAGATCATTAGAGAAACGCCCTGTAAGCGATGCACAATTTCAAACACTCATTGAAACAATAAAAAAAGAAATTAGAGATTTTGGAGAAAGAGAAATTGAATCTAAAAAAGTTGGTGAGACTGTAATGAGGCACTTAAAAAAATTAGATGAAGTCGCCTTTGTAAGATTTGCATCAGTTTATAGAAGTTTTCAAGATCCAAATGAATTCAGCGAGGAAGTCAAAAAATTAAGCGATGAATGACAATTCCTTCATTACTAAAGCAATAAGTCTTGCTATTAAAGGAAAATATAGTACCAAGCCAGGAGTCAATGTTGGTTCTATAATTGTTAAAAATGAGAAGATAATTGGGCAGGGATATTACGAAGTTTATGGCGGGCCACATGCGGAAATCAATGCCATTAACGATGTAAAGAAAAGATATAAAAAAAAATTTCTTTCACAAATTTCTGGGAGTGAAATATTCATAACTTTAGAGCCATGCAGCAAAAAAGGTAAAACGGGAGCATGCGTTGATGAACTTGTAAAGTATGATTTTAAGAGAATTGTTATTGGTTCAAAAGATCCCTCGCAAAATGGCTTGGAAAAACTTCGCAAAGCAGGTTATTCAGTTAAAAATCTTAATAACCAAAATTGCATCGATTTAAATTTAGGTTTTTTACATAAAGCGAAATTCAAAAGACCTTACATAAGAGCAAAAGTTGCCATGTCAGCCGATCACAAATCAGTTTTTCTAACAAAAAGAAGAAAATGGATTACTGGCATTCCCGCTAGAAACGATGTGCAACGTCTGCGTGCTGAGTCAGATATAGTCTTAACTGGAGCTGGAACGATTAATGAAGATTTACCTTCAATGAACGTAAGACTCAACAAGATACTTTCTAGCAAGGCATTTTTTCAACCAAAAAGATATGTCTTCTCGAAAGACCTTGCGCTTGATTGGAATGCGCCATTCTTTAAACTGCCTGGGCACAAAGTTGTTGTAACCTCAAAAAGTAGTTTGCCAAAATCTGCAAAGGGACTAAAAAATATCTCTCTATTAAATTGCAAAAGTAAAGGACATTATCTAGACCCAAATTATTTTGTTAAGAAAATTTCTAAACTTCCTGTAAATAATATTCTGCTTGAATCCGGACCAAGACTACTCGGAAGTTTTGGAGATAATAATTTAATTGATGAGTTTATTTTTTATGTTTCTCCAGAGAAACTTGGAAAACAGGCAGAATATTTTTATAACGGCAGAAAAAAAATAAACTTTTTTGATAACAAGCAATTCGATATAGTTGAAGAAATTCAGGTGGGAAAAGACAAAAAAATAATACTCAGGAAAAAATAAAATGGATTTGAATAGCACTAAAGAACTTATCTCTGAAATTAAAAAAGGAAACATGGTTCTATTGATGGATGATGAAGATAGAGAAAATGAAGGAGATTTAATTCTTGCTGGCGAAAAAGTAACTGCCGAAAAAATAAATTTTATGGCCAAGCATGCAAGAGGCTTAATTTGTCTGGCAATGAGTCAAAACAAATGTGCTGCTTTAAATTTAAACCAAATGGTAGATGATAATAAGAGTGGGCATGGTACTGGATTCACAGTTTCAATTGAGGCTGCTACTGGAATAACTACTGGTATTTCTGCAGCTGATCGAGCAAGAACTATTGCTGTTGCCTCAAAAGCTAGAGCCAAAGCAAGTGATATAGTCTCGCCAGGTCACATTTTTCCTGTAAGAGCTGTGCCAGGAGGAGTTTTGTCCCGTACAGGTCATACTGAAGGAAGTACTGATTTGTGTAGATTGGCGGGATTAACAGAATCTGCTGTTATTTGTGAGGTCATGAATGAAGATGGAACTATGGCACGCAAAAAAGCATTAATCGATTTTAGTAAAAAGCATGATCTAAGGATTGGAACAATAGCTGATCTTATTAACTATAGAATATTTAATGAACAAACTGTAAAGAGAGTAGAACGAAAATCAGTAAAGACTGAATATGGTAAATTTAATCTTATTTTGTACAAAGATCTTATTTTTGACGAGACTCACATAGTGCTTCAAAAGGGAAAAATTACAAAAAATAGCCCAACACTCGTAAGGGTTCAACAAAGTAATTTCTTTCATGATTTATTAAACGTAAGTGAATTTGGTGCTAGATGGTCAGTTTCTGATGCAATGAAAAAAATTAACGAAGCTGGAAAAGGCATTATATTACTCATCGATGGGGAAAGTAATAAAGTAAACGAATTTAATGAGATAAATGCTTCAAAGAAAAGAAGAGTAAGTATTCCAAATAATGACCCAAGAAGAATTGGAATAGGATCTCAAATTCTGAGAGATTTGGGTGTCAAAAAAATTAAATTAATGGGAAGTGAGGTAAGGTATCCTTCCTTATCAGGATTTGATTTAGAAGTAATTGAATACGTAAAAAAATGAAATCTTCAAAACTCAATTTTAATAAATCCCTCAAGAACTTGAGTAATGCAAAAATAGCTGTTGTGAGTACTGTTTGGAATGAAAAAATAATAATGCCCATGCTTAAAGACTGTCTTTCTAAGTTAGATGAATATGATTTAAAAATAGAGTCTTTTGTTGTACCGGGAGCTTATGAATTACCATTGACTGCTAAAAGTCTTTGTAAAAATTTTGATGCTGTGATTTTGTTAGGATGCATCATTAAAGGTGAGACACCCCATTTTGAAATAATTTCACAAAGCATAAGTGACAATGTTCTAAAAACTTCCCTAAAAGAAGAGACTCCTATAATTTTTGGAGTTCTAACAACTAATAATGAATCCGAAGCTAAAAATAGAGCGGCTAGCAAAGGTTCTGAATTTGCCGAAACAGCTCTGAATTTTTTAGATACTTTGAAGAAAATTAAGTGAAAACTGATCCATCTCCTACAAAAATAAGAGAGTTGGTTGTTCAGACTCTGTATCAAAAAAATATTTCTGGTGATTCAAATACAAAGGTTTTAAAAGAACTCAAACAAACTCAAAAACATCTAAACACTGAAAAAGTTGGTCAAATTATTAAAGATATAAAAAGTTTTGAGCAGGAATATTTAGAATGTATTTCTGAGTTTTCGAATATACCGTCTTCAAGAATTGGAGGAATTGAATTATCCATTTTGTATTTGGCATTGTATGAGTTTTCTCAAACTAAACTAGATAAGCCAATAATTATAAATGAAGCCATTAAGTTAGCTAAAAAGTTTGGACAAGCCTCTAGTCATAAATTTATAAACGCAATTTTAGATAAAGTTATTAAAAAAGATTAGGCTATCTCACTATTGTACTCAGATCATCTGGACCAGTAGAAACTATTTTGACCGGTACTCCGCAAATGCTTTCTATATATGAGATGAAATCAGTTGCTTCTTTTGGAAGCTTTTCAAAATTTTTAAGATTTTTGGTAGGAGCCTTCCAACCCGGAAGAGTTTCATAGACTGGTACAGCGTCTTCAAGGTTCATACATTCGCCAAATATAGAATCTTCATTGATACTGTCATAAGCCTTACATACTTTGATTTCTTCAAGTTCATCGAGAACATCAATTTTTGTAAGACATAGCCCTGAAATGCTATTTGTTTGAATAATTCTTTTCATTAATACTCCATCAAACCAGCCACATCTTCTTGGTCGCCCTGTAGTCGCTCCTACTTCTCCTCCTATTTTTGCTATACGTTTACCCAAATCATCAAAGATTTCTGTTGGCATTGGTCCCTCACCTACTCTAGTAACATATGCTTTGACAACGCCTAATATATTTTCTACATCTAAAGGTCCACAACCAGCACCTGAAGCTATGCCAGCTGGAGAGCAATTGCTTGATGTAACATATGGATAAGTACCTTGATCAACGTCCAATAAAGCTCCCTGAGCTCCTTCGAATAAAACATTTTTTCCTTCTGAATTTAATTGTCTAATTAACATAGAAACATCAGCTAGCATTGGTTTTATTCTCTCTCCAAATGCTAAATTTTCTTCAATCAATTTTTCTAGGGATAGTGCTTCTTTGCCAAAAAATTTCTCTAAACTAAAATTATAAAAATCAAGCGTTTCTTCCATCAAAGATCTGAGCTTATTTTCATTAAGAGTGTCAACTATTCTTATTGCTCTCCTTGCAACTTTATCTTCATAAGCAGGGCCTATCCCTCTCAGAGTGGTGCCGATTGTTTTTTGGCTATTGGATTTTTCCTTATATAAATCAATTAGTTGATGATAAGGCTGAATCAAGACACATGCGGGACTAATCTTTAATCTTTCTGAAATACCTGATGTAAAATTAGATATCTCATTTATTTCAGAAAAGAGAGCATCGTAAGAAATCACAACACCTTTACCAATTAGAGATAAGGAGTCAGTATGACAGATGGATGATGGTAAAAGATGCAAGATAATTTTATTATCGTTTACTATCAAAGTATGTCCGGCATTATGCCCACCTTGATACCTGCATGCTGCAGCATAGTTTCCTGCTAAGTAATTTACTATTTTGCCCTTGCCTTCATCTCCCCATTGAAGACCCAAAATAGCGGTATTTGTAGAATTCATTCTTGATTGTTTAATTTTAATAAAGATGAAACATTTATATCAAACCCAATTGCATCTCTTTTTGCGCTTTGATGACCAGCATTATATTGACCTCCTTTTGCTAAAGAAAAACCAAAACCCTTAACATGAATTGAAAATACCAAACCTGAGTGATAATCAAAACCTGGAAAGTCGGAAAAATCTAGGTGATAATCTATGAACTTTGGCAAACTTTTTATGACTTTGCCCAATTTCATTGCAGCATCTCTAAAAGCTTTTCTTTTATGTTTTTTTAAAAACTTCAAAGATTCGTTTTTTCCATTTAAAGACATCAAACTCTTAAATTCTAAAAAGAGTTTTTTATTAAACTTTCTAGAAAGAAAAAACTCTTCTAAATCGCTTTCAGATTTTGATGACATTATTTTCTTTAAATTTTTTACCTCATTTTCGGGAATGTCTAAAGCATCTATTAACTCTGATAAGGGTTCTGTTCTTCCTAATGAAAGAGTAATCTTGTGCTTTCCTGTACTTTTGATGCTTGAAATTAAAAGCTTAATGATTTCAATTTCGTCAGACGAATTGATATTACCAAACAACTCTACGCCAGCTTTATATGCAATTCTTGACTTAGTTAAAGAGTCTTTTGTTTTCCTGAGAGTTTCACCAAAGTAGCAATATTTTTTTTTATTTTTAACCCCCTCTTGTATATCAATTCGTGCAATTTGTTGAGAAATATCTGGCCTTATAGAAATAGCTTTTGCTGTCTCATCTGAAAAACTATAGGTGTAATCTTTTAAAGAGTTGTTAGCAACGCCTCCAATACTCTCTGTATATTCTATCAAGGAAGGAATAACTAACTCGCAACCATCCTTATAGAATTTATCCAGAAGAGAAGAGCGAAGATTTTCTAACTCTTTAGCTTTAGAGCCAACAAAATCCTCCGTTCCATCTGGCAGGCCGGTATCTATTATAGACATAGACTAATTATTCAGACTTTTTCCCTTTAGAGCTATCTAAGTATTTAAAGAAGTCGCTATCTGGGTCTATTAAAAGAACATCAGATTTGTTTTCGAAAGTTGATTGGTAGGCTTTTAAGCTTCTAGTGAATTCATAGAACTCAGGATCTTTATTATAAGCATTGGCATAAATACCAGTTGCTTTAGCGTCACCGTTTCCTCTGAGTTCTTCTGCTTTTTTATAAGCTTCAGCAAGAATGATTGTTCTTTCACGATCAGCGTTTGCTCGAATGCCTTCTGCTATTTCTGTGCCCTGAGCACGAAGCTCTTGCGCCAATCTTTCTCTTTCTGTTCTCATTCTGTTATAAACAGATTCGTTTACTTCGGTTGGTAATTCAATTTTTTTAACTCTTACGTCGAGGACTTCTATGCCAAGTTCGCGAGCTGCAACGGTGTTTAGGTCTGTAGTTAAAATATTCATTAATTCATCTCGTTCACCAGAAACTACCTCTTGGACAGTCCTAGTACCAAATTGGTTTCTGAGACCTTCATCTACCCGTTGAGTCAGTAAGGTTCTCATTGCACTCAATTGTCCCCCAGATGAAGTTATATAAAATTGTTCGTTGTTTGTAATACGCCATTTGACAAAAGCATCGACAATGAGTCTCTTCTTTTCTGCTGTGAAGTAAGGCTGGGGTAACGCATCTAGTGTTAGAACTCTTGAGTCAAATTTTTTAACTGTATGATAAATAGGAATTTTAAAATGGAGACCAGGAGTAATCTCTGGCTCTACTATTTCTCCAAATCTAAGCAAGATAGCAGTTTGTTTATCATTTACGATATAGATGGCATTACTAAGGATGACTATCAGAATTAATGCGATAATTCCTATATTTAAATTTAGTGACTTCATATTACCTTCTATCCTGCCTTCTTCTTAATTCTTCTATAACTCGGTCAGTAATCTCCTGAATGTTTGATCCGAGAGTTGATGGCGATACAGATGATGCAGTATCTTCTCTAGAACGTCTATTTGGATCTAATGAAGCTGCAGCTATTTGGTCTAAAGGTAAATATAAAATGTTGTTACCTTCTTTTACATCAATCATCACCTTCGTACTACTATTCATAACAGATTGAACTGCGTCTAGATATAGTCTTTGTCTAGTAACTTCTGGAGATTTTGAATACTCAACAAGGAGTTGATCAAATCTTGATGCCTCACCTTCAGCTTCAGAGATAACTTTTTGCTTGTATCCTTCGGCATCTTCAACAGCTCTTTTAGCTTCACCTCTAGCTATGGGCACAACCTCATTTGCATAGGTCTCAGCTTCATTTCTTAACCTGACTTCGTCTTCCCTAGCTTTCACTACGTCATCAAAAGCTTCTTTAACTGCATCCGGAGGTCTAGATTCCCTAATAGATACTGCTACTACTTCAATCCCAGTTTTGTAGGTATCTAATCTAGTCTGCAATCTAGACTTTACGTCCATGGCTATTTGCTCCCTTCCTACTGTAAGGGTGCTGTCCATAGTAGTACTCCCAACAACATGTCTCAGTTCTGCCTCAGAAGCTTGAGCTAGACTGTCTTCAGGAGCTGAAGCTTCTAAAAGAAAAAAAACCGGATTGGAACGTTTGTATTGAACCGCAACTTCAACGTTAACTATATTTTCATCTTTTGTAAGCATTGAAGAATTAGTAGTATGAGTGAACAATTTTTCAGTATTTACAATAAATCTGTTATCTATAAAAGGTGGATTCCAATGAATCCCTGGACCTTTTGTAGTTGAATATTTACCAAATCTTAAAATGACAGCCTCTTCTTGAGCGTCTACCGTATAAATACCAAAAGCAGAGTATAAAAGAACAATGGCGATTAAAACCGAAGGTAGAATCTTTCTGACACCGCCGTCTCCGCCTCCTGAGCCGCCTCCGAAGATTGAATTTATTTGAGCTCTAAATTTTTTAATAAGTTCGTCTATATCCGGTGGAGGATTATTATTTCTTCCCCATGGATCTCTCGAACCATTATTGTTTCCTTGATCATTCCATGACATATGATTATTTTAAGTTGTTAGAGGTAATAATGGAATTCAATTTTTGATAATAGATAGAATCTTCATAACCTTATCATCTTCATCTGAGAATAAAGTTTTATCGATTTTAAATTTTTTGAGCCAAGTGATTTGTCTTTTAGCGAGCTGATAGGTTGCATTAGTAGCTAACTCAATCATTTCTTCATAAGAAATTTTACCATTAATATAGTCTACGACTTGTTTGTAACCAACGCTGTTCAGAACTTTAATCTTTTTTTCGCTACTGCGCTCCAATATATCTTTTGTTTCTTCAATTAAACCCAATTCAAGCATTTTCCTAAATCTTTCTTTTAATTCATTTTTAAAAGCTTTTTTACATCTTGGAATTATCGCAAAAGAGAATTTTTGATAATCCTCAATAATGCTTTTCTCTTTCAGACTCTTGAGCTGGCTAAAACTGCTTTTTGATAAATAATTAACTTCTAATGCTCTAAGTATTCTTTGCGAGTCAGTATCATTTATCATTTTTGCTGCATCGGGATCTATTTCTTCAAGTTTTTTATGTAATATTTTCCACCCTTTATTTTTTGCTTCTTCTGCGATTTTTTTTCTAAATTTAATATTCTTTTCAGGTAGCTTAGATATGCCATTAAAAAGAGAATAAAAGTACATCATTGTCCCGCCGACAAATATAAGATCTTCATTAGAGTCAAATAATTCGTATGATATTTCATTAAGGAAATCTTTAACTGAAAAATCTTCCTCAAGATCTAATATATTTACTAAGCTATGATGAATTTTTTCTAAAATTTCTTGATCAGGTTTGCTACTTCCAATATTTGCGCCTTTATATAACTGAACAGAATCGACGCTAATTATTTTTGATGCAAATTGCTTATTTATTTCTAATGCAAGCTCTGTCTTGCCACAATGAGTAGGTCCTAAAATAGAAATTGCTTTCTTCATGTTTTTTTGGTTTTATTTTAGGATAATTAAAGTTTCAAGGGAGATAAAAATATGACTATGCAATTTGCAAATGTTTGGGAAAGAGTTGCTGATACAGTTGGCGATGAAATTGCTCTAATTAATGGAGAAAAAAAATCGAGCTGGTCTTCTTTTGACTCTAAGGCAGCTAAGATTGCAAACATTCTAGAAGAATATGGTTTGAAGTCTGACTCTAAAGTAGGTATCTATCTTCATAATTCAAATGAATATCTAGAAGCACAATATGGAGTTTTTAAAATAGAGGGTGTGCCAATTAATGTAAATTACCGTTATAAAGAAAATGAATTAATCTACCTTTTGGATAATGCAGACGCTGAAGCGGTTTTTTTTCAAGGTTGCTATGCAGATAGAATAAAGGCGATAAAAGATCAGTTACCTAAAATTAAAGTTTATATTCAAGTCGACGATGGCACTGAACCACTGATGGAAGATGCTATAGATTTTGAAAATTCAATTTCTAGTTCAAAAGAACAAAAAAGATTCAATCGAACGGACGAAAACATATACATGCTCTATACAGGAGGCACTACTGGTATGCCAAAGGGGGTAATGTATAAACATGGAAGCTTTATACCTTCGATGTTAAAAACAGCTTTTGCTATGGGTTTTGAGGTTCCTGAGGACATAAATGATTTAGAAAAAACCATCAGACAGGCAATAGAAAAAAATGCTTTAACAGTAAGCATGCCTGCTTGTCCATTAATGCATGGAACCGGAATGTGGCTTGGTGCCTTTTTGCCTATGTTTAGTGGTGGTTCTGTTGTCACAATAAGCGATCTTGGATTGAATCCGAAAAATGTTTGGCAAGAAGTAGAAAAACATAAAGTTAATAGTTTGGTGATAGTTGGAGATGCCTTCGCAAAACCTTTGTTGGATGAATTAAAAGAGGCTAATGAAAAATCCAGTCCTTTTGATATTTCAAGTTTACGGGCGATGATTTCTAGCGGAGTTATGTGGAGTTCAGAAATTAAAGATGGACTTCTTGAATTGCACGATATGACCTTGTTTGATGCCATGGGTTCCACAGAGGGTGGTATGGGTTCATCTGTATCAAATAGAGAAGTACCTGCAAAAACTGCCAAATTTGCTTTAAATCCAGGAGTAATTGTTTTGAGCGATGATGGAAGTGAAGTAGAACCAGGAAGCGGAGTGATGGGTAAAATTGGGACCAGTGGACTCGTACCCGAGGGATATTTTAAAGACGAAGAAAAGTCAGCTGAAACTTTTAAGGAGGTAAACGGTATAAGATATAGCTTTCCTGGGGATTACGCGACCATAAATGCTGATGGCACTATCAACCTCTTAGGAAGAGGAAGTAATTGTATAAATACTGCTGGAGAAAAAGTTTATCCTGAAGAAGTTGAAGAGGCAGTAAAGAAACATCCTCAAGTTTACGATTGTTTAGTAGTTGGATTAAAAGATGAAAAGTTTGGCCAGAGAGTTGTAGCGCTAGCATCGCTTGAAACAAGTGGCGATATGGAAGAAGGAGAGTTAATTGACTTCACTAGAGAACAGTTATCAGGCTACAAGCTGCCAAAACAAATTCTTTTTGTAGATGAGGTAAAAAGAGCTCCAAACGGAAAGGCAAATTACAAATGGGCAAGAGAAGAAGCTGAACAAAAACTTGGCTAAAGAGCTTCCTCGCCAGTTTCGCCGGTTCTGATTCTTACTGCTTTTTCCAAATCGTAAACAAAAATTTTGCCATCACCAACTTTGCCAGTATTTGAAACTGAAGAAATTGCATTAATGACAGACTCAGTATCTTCGTCTTTTACCGCTAGTTCAATTTTTGTCTTAGGTAAAAAATCATTTCGGTACTCTGTTCCTCTGTATAGCTCTGTTTGTCCTTTTTGACGACCGAAACCCTTTACTTCTGTTACTGTCATTCCTAAGGCGTTAACCTCTGAAAGAGCAGAACGAACTTCCTCAAGTTTTATTGGCTTTATAATTGCGGTAATAAACTTCATTAATCCCCTTAAAAAGCAAATAATACACCCTTCTTTTAGAAAAAAATAATTACTTTTTATTAGGAAGTTAATGAGAGAACCTTAAATAAAGTTATAAAGGCAGATGTTCCAAAGTTCTTGTCGAAGCTCCCTGCCTTTGAGCTAAATAATCTGATGCTTGGCGAGCTATTTCATTGGAAGTTAAGCTAAGCTGTTTTTTCCATATATTAGAAAGTTCTTTTGAAGTATCAGCTGTTTTGAGAATATTTAATTCAATTAGATCTTCTGCTATTTCCTGAAAGTTAAAATAACTATTACCTGATGATATAGGCAACGAAAATTTAACAGCTTCTAAAAAATTTTGCCCACCATGATCAATCAAACTGCCCCCTATAAATGCAATATCAGCTAGCGAAAATAAATTTTCAAGATATCCTATCTCATCAATCAATATTATTTTTTTTGAAAAATCTATTTTGTGCTGATTTCTTGAAAACAAAGACGCCTCTTTTTGAGATTTAATCATTTCTTTTTGTATTTTTATTGCTCTCTCAGGATGTCTTGGTACCAAAATCAGAAGAACTTTTTCGTCATTAAGCAATTCAAAAGCATCGACAAGCATTTTTTCTTCAGGATTGTGCGTACTAGCACAAATTATTACCTTTTTACCGCCTTTTGCATTTATGAAATCAATTTTTTTTTCTTGTTTGATTGAAATTGAGTCAAACTTAAAAGAGAAATCTTTTTTTATTTTATGTTTCTCTATGCCAAGATCAACAAATCTATCTAAGTCTTCGGAACCTTGACAGACAGTAAAATCTAACTTTGCAAAAACATTATCTAAAATGGGTAAAAATGATTTGTATCTATTAAAAGATTTTTCTGACAATCTTCCATTAACTAAAAAAACTTTTCTTTTTTGCCTATTTAATTGATCAATCAAATTAGGCCAAATTTCTGTTTCTAGAATAAAAGTGATTTCTGGATTCCATAATTTTAGAAACCTTTTTATAAAAAACCTTAAGTCATATGGCAAATATTGATGTGAAACCGAATTTCCATATATTCTTTTTATTGTTGCCGATCCGGTTTGGGTTGTGCAAGTAATTAGAATCTGATGATTTGGAAATCTTTTTTTAACCTCTTCGACAAATTTTCTACTTGCTAGTACTTCTCCCACGGATACTGCGTGAATGAATATGATACTCTTAGAGTTTTTTTTATTCTTAAAGATTGATAATTTTTCAAAATTTCTTGATAACTTTTCTCCATATTTAAAGGATTTATATAATCCTCTTAATAAAATAAAAGGAAATAAAATATAGAAAACCAAATTGTATATTTTCATTAATAAGATTTTCTTATTTGTGCTATCAATAAGCAAATCGTTAAAAGTATAATCAAACTTAAATGGAAATTCTGTTAAAAATTTTTCTTCGCTTTTTAAGCATTCTTCCATTCAGATTGCAAATGTTTTTAGGAATGCTCTTAGGAAAACTGCTTTTTAGAGTTCTAAAAAAAAGAAGAAGAGTAGTAGCTTGGAACATTAAAAAATGTTTTCCAAATTTAAGTCAAAATGAAATTGATATAGTTTCTAGAAAAAACTTTACTCGCTTAGGACAAGCTTTATTTGAAATATGTAATTCATATTTTTGGTCTGATAAAAAATTTATAGGAAAAATAAAAAATATCGAAGAATTCAAAAGAAAGATAACTGCAATTAAAAACTCAAAAAATCTTTTGTTAGTTCCTCATACTGGAAACGTTGATTTTGTTGTTAGGGCTCCTTCATTATTTTTAAAAGTAAATGGAATGCAAAGGGCTGCTGAGAATAAATTGTGGAATAAAATTATGACAGAAGGACGCGGAAAATTTGTTGAGAAGATTTTTCTGCCAAATCAAGGCAAGAAGCTTCTTGATACTCTAAATAATGGTGAGTCTGTTTTGTATGCTCCCGATCAAGATTATGGGTTTAAAAATTCAATTTTTGTTGATTTCTTTGGTCATAAAGCTCTTACTGTAGTTTTTCCTTCAATCTTAGTTAAAAGAACGAACTGTAAAGTTTTTTTACTAACTTTAGTGAAAAAGGATAATTATTATCATGCCGATTTAGAAGAATTATTCCTTGAAGGACTCAAGGTAGAAAATGATCTTAGAAAAATAAATTTTGCTATTGAAAATTTTGCTAGGAATAATATGACAGAATATTATTGGATACATAGAAGATTTAAAAATCGACCCGAAAATGAAGATAGTTTTTATCCTGATGATGCTCTAAGAGAAAGTTGGCTATAAAGAAACAACAATATTGTCTATGAGTCTAACTTTTCGGTATTTTACTGCTACTGCAATTAAGAAGTTCATTGTCTTTTTCGTAACAAAAGACAAATCATCTGCATCTAGTATTTCTAAATAATCAATCTCAAAATCGTTCTTTTTCAAGTGTATCAACCCTTTTGTTTTTAATGACTCAACTGTAGATAATGTTTTGGACTCTCTTAAATCTTTTGAAAGATTTTCAATACAAGCAAAGATTTTTCCACAATGTTTCCTTTCTGAAGGAGATAGATAATTGTTTCTAGAAGACATTGCCAATCCGGATTTCTCTCTTACGGTTGGTAGAGAAATAATTTTTGTTCTAATTTTCTTTGTATTTACATAATCTTTAATGATCAATTGCTGTTGATAATCTTTCAATCCAAATAAACACACATCAGGCTTTATGACTTTTATAAATTTATCGATTATTGTTAATACTCCTTGAAAATGAATTGGTCTTGAAATACCACACAATACATCAGCAAATTTTGGCTTGATACTAATTAGGTTTTCAGCAAAATTATCTTCTGGTAAAAATAAATAATCGCAATCTAAATTTTCTAAAAGCTTTATATCATGAGTTAATGTTTTTGGATAACTCGAAAAATCCTCATTTTTTCCAAATTGCAAAGGATTAATAAAGATTGATGTAATGACATCTGAATAATTTTTCTTTGCATATCTAACCAATGTAAGATGGCCTTCGTGTAGATTGCCCATAGTAGGAACAAAAGCAACAGGACTATCAAAACTAATCAAATCAAATTCTTTGCTTGAATTTATAACTTTCATTTAAAAATTAGAAAGAATTTTCAACTGAAGGAAACTCTAGATTTTTAACTTCAGAAACGTATTTTTTAAATGCATCTGAAATTGAATTTGCATCATTCATAAAATTTTTTACAAATTTAGGTTGGTTTTCCCAAGAATATGCCCCGATCGCATCGTAACAAACCATTATTTGTCCATCTGTAGATGAACCTGCTCCAATACCTATAGTTGGAATTTTAAGTGTTTGAGAAATTTCTTCAGCTAAGATTGCTGGGACACATTCAAGTAATATTAATTCTGCTCCAGCATCTTCAAGCTGTTTGGCTTCGGATAAAATTCTATTTTTGTCTTCAAGATCTCTACCTTGAACATAATACCCGCCAAGTCTATTTATTGACTGCGGAGTTAAGCCTAAGTGAGCACAAATCGGAATGCCTCGCTCAGATAAGAGTTCTGTTGTTTTAAGGATCCACTCCCCTCCTTCAACCTTTATAGAATTAGCTCCAGCCTGCATGAGTCGCATTGCATTATCATATGCAAGTTTTTCCGTTGCATAACTCATAAAAGGCATGTCAGCCATTAGATGACTACCTGAATTTCCTCTTTTTACACATCTTAAATGATAGAGTAAATCTTCCATAGAAACTGGTATTGTTGAGTCATGGCCTTGGACTACCATGCCAAGGCTATCTCCTACTAAGATAAGTTCTACTCCAGCCTCAGACATTAGCCGTGTCAAAGAAGAATCGTATGCTGTTAAGCAAGCAAATTTTGTTTTAGCTTTTTTATGTACTCTAAAATCTTCTATCGTAATATTTTTGTTCATTATGAACTTATGAAAGTTGAAATCTTTTCACATATTAAATCTTTTTTTTCCATTGGAAAAAAGTGACTTCCATTTATTTCCTCAAAAATATAATTAGGATTTCTTTTAAGCCGCTCTCTCACATCTAATGAAAAAGTAGATCCCTCTGAAGCGTAAGGTACATAAGTTGATTTTTTTATTTTTGAAATAAATTTAGTTCTCGCTACATAAGAAACTGCGAAAGTTTTTGCCTCCCACTCTGGAACACAACTTAAATTAGTTTGGTTATTTATTACTTTTGTACCTCCATTAATATAAGCCCTTAAAAAATCTTCTGGCCAATTTTTAAATGCGCCTCTTCCAGTGTAATGATTAAAAATATCATCCTTATCAGTGAATATAGAGCGTCTTTTTTTCGCATTATTGATCATTTCTGTAGCTCGATTTTTTTTTAAATAACTCATTAACCTTATAAATAATTTATTGGAAATATTAAAAAAAGGAAGCTGAAAACTGAGGCTCTGAGGTTGAAGAACAGGATCGATTAAAATACTTTTTTTTATACTATTTTCAAAATCAAAAGATATTTTTGATGCCACTACAGCTCCCATAGAATGTCCCATCACAATATTTTCTGAAGTTTTAAACCTATCTACAAATTCTTTTGCATCTGAGAAATACGTTCTCCAGGATGTTAAATCAGAAGGAATAGCAGAAGCTCTAGACAATCCATGGCCCCTTTGGTCAAGAGCATATATTGAGTATTCGTGAGCTAATAATTCATCTAATTTAAGAAAAAAAGGAGAATAGGTTTCCGCATTAAAACCAGTTGCATGAAAGAAAAAGATATTTTTACCTTTGATTTCATTCTCAAGATGAAGATAAGAGAACGTATCTTTTGAAATGTTAACTTCTTTTCTTTTTATTAATTGCATTGATAAACTAATTTAGTGAAAGATATAAAAGGCTTTCTCAGTAAGAAAGAAGCTGAAAAATTACAAGAATTATTTCTAAATGTCCACCACTTAGGATCTGTTTTAGAAATTGGAACTTACTGCGGCAAGTCAGCGTTAAATTTTGCCTCTGTAGCAGAAAAAGTAAATGGTTTGGTTTATACAATAGATCACCATACAGGATCAGAAGAACATCAGCTCGGAGAGGAATATCATGATGAAGATTTGTTTGACTTAAGAATTAAAAAATTCAACACCCTTCCCGAACTTATAGAAAATCTATTATCCTCTAAAGTTGGAAAGTTCGTGATTCCCATAATTGATAATTCTCATAATGCCTCTAAAACATTTTCGGAAAAGATAGGCTTGTTATTTATAGATGGCGGACATACTTTAGATGCGGCTTTAAAGGATTACAATTCATGGAAAAATAAAATAAAAAGAGATGGTTTGCTTGTCATCCATGATGTTTTTCCTGATCCTAAAGACGGAGGTCGACCCCCATTTGAAATATATTCTCTAGCAAAAAATTCAGACGAATTTGAAGATTTAGGAATATACGAAAGCTTGGGAATTCTAAAAAAAATTAAAAATTAAAAAAATTATGAGATGGGCTGAATTTGTTTATAGAATTACCTGCTAGTATCGCAGCTCCCATCGTCCAGCTTGGTTTTTCTATTGGCCAAAATTTTTTGTCTTTAAAAACGTAACCAGTCCACAATAGGCCGTCCTCGTCAATTAAGTTAAAAGTATTTTGCAAGACTTCTTCCGCTTCTTTCTTTAAACCAAGTCTAGATAACGCAATTGCTAATTCAGATGACTCTGCAGCAGTTACCCAAGGCTCTTCTTCAACGCACTTACAGCCTAATCCTTCCACAACAAATTTATCCCATTTACGTCTAAGTATTTCGATAGATTCAGGTTTGTTTAAAACTCCAGTCAATATTGGATAGTACCAATCCATACTGTATCTTGATTTACTTTCCCAATTTCTATCAAATCTATTCGGGTTACTTAACAAACACTCTCTTAAATTTTTAATTTGATACTCTGAAACTCTATCCTGAAGATTAAGTTCTTTGGCAATTTTCTTATAAAAAAACAGACTCATATAAATTGACGAACACCCAGTTTTTAATGAGTCATCCAGCCAACTATTTTTTTCTTTAGCCCAAAAAAAATCTCCATGTTCAGTTTGAGCGGATAGAGTGAACTCAATCGCCAAGTCTAAAACTGGCCAAAAATTTTCTAGAAAATTTATATCTGAAAAATTCAAATAATGATGCCACATTCCAACTGCAATATAGGAAGAAAAGTTGGTTTCTTTTAGAAGATTTTTTTCTTGTGAATGATATGAAGAAAACCAGGATCCGTCATTTTCTTGATGGAGTTTTAACCATTCATATGCTTTTTTTGACTCTTTTTCAAAGCCTAAAACATCCAAGCCCATAGCAGCTTCAATGTGATCCCATGGATCAAGTTTTGAGTCAGGCTCCCATCTAATTCCCCCATCTGAGTCCTGACAAGACAGAATATATTTAGCAAAGTTCAGATAAATCTGTTTATCGAAAATACTTTTGGTTCTATTTTTTTTTGAAATATGCAACGACACTTTTGGCGATAACTGGTTGAAGAAGAAATTCTAACACCTTTGTCAACAAAGGTTTCTTCATCATATCCCAAACTAAAAAGTCATGATATTTTCTTATAATCCAGGAGTCTTCTTTAGTATCCCAAAATAAGCATTGCAACCACCAATAAGGAGAATGCAAAGCATGATTCCAATGTCTTTTTTTAAAAATAAAACCTCTTTGTTCAATTGCCTTCTTAAATTTGTGATACTTAAAAATTCTGACATGTCCGCCCGGCATCTCTTGGTATGCTTTGCTTAATTTCCAACAAATCCATTCAGGAAAAAATTTAGGGACACTAGCAGCAAAAATTCCCCCAGGCTTTAATATCCTATTGATTTCTTCAATAACTTCTTCAAATTCAATAATATGTTCTAAAACTTCTGAGCAGATAACATAGTCAAAAGAATTATTTTTGAAGGGGAGCTTTCTTCCATCAGTAACGCCAAATGAACAACTTTTATTTGTTGATGACTCATCGAATTCTTTGAAATTCATTTTGGCCTTAGATACGTCATCTAGGCTCATATCAAAGCCAAAAACATCCAAATCCTGATGCATGTAAGCCCCAAAACAATGTCTGCCTTCGCCGCACCCAAGATCTAGAACTTTAGATCCTTTTTTTGGATTTATATATTTAATGTCAATTGTTTGCATTCTTATAAATTTCTATTTCATTCAAATAGACCTTTTCCAATTTTTTTGCAATTACTTTCCAAGAAAATTTTGATTTAACTCTCTCAGATGCTTTTAAGGCCAATTGGCTAGCTAGCCCCGAAGAAGACAAAAGCAGATCTATTGAATTATAAATTTCTTTAGAATTTTTTGGTGGAATTATAATTCCTACATCTTTGATAACCTCAGGTAAAGCTCCGCCAGATGTTGAAATCAAAGGCACTCCGCAAGCCATTGCTTCAATTGCAGCAAATCCAAAACCTTCATACAAGGAAGGTATTATTGCTATTTCGGCTTCACAATATGTTTTTCTTAATTCTTTCCGCGTTATATTTGAAAAAAAGCTCACTCGATCTTCAAGGCAAAGTTTTTTTATGAGTCTTTCGGTATGCCCTCCTTTCTTTTGCTCGCCTATGATCGATAATGAAATATCAGGATAAACTTTGGCTAAATCAGACAGAGCTTCTAGAAGATAATCTAATCCTTTGAGAGGAACATCTGCGCTTGCAACAGTAACAAGTCTGTATGGTACTTTTTTTATTTTAGGATCTGGATAAAAAATGTTTAGATCTATACCGTTCATAACCCTTTCCATTTTGCCTTTATCAACCTTGAATTCATTAGAAATATCTTCTATTGAAGACCATGATGGAACCACAATTTTATTGAGTCTTTTTGCTACAAACTTCTGCATTACCAGAAAAGAATGCCATCTTCTCATTAACAACTTTAAGAAGAAATCATCTGTACTTTGAAGTTGATAAGTAAGATCTTTAGAAATTGGATGATGAATTGTAGTAACTAATGGTTTTTGTTTCTGAAAAAAGAGCAACTCGTATGAAAGGCTTTGATTGTCGTGAATCACGTCATAAGCATTTAAATTTTGTTTTAGAATTTTTTTAATTCTTTTACCAAAAGTATAAGGTTCTGGAAAACCGCCAGAATTTACACTTATCCATTCAAATAAATTTATTGGGTTTAGCAATTGAGATAGGTTTACATCATAAAACTTACTTTTTTTTTCGTACAAACCTAAACTTGGAATTTTAATTAACTTTATTTCAGGATCTAAATCAGGATAAGGAGGTCCTGAAAAGACATCTACATCATGCCCCAAATCATTTAGAGCCTTGGATAAATATTTTACATAAATACCCTGACCCCCCGAAAACGGCTTGCTTCTATAGCTTAGAAAAGCAATCTTAAGTTTTTTCAAGTTTATCCTTTAACTAACAAGTGTATGCCATTCTGGAAAAGAAGATCTTTTTCCTCTTACTTGATCAAAATAGTTTTTTTGGAGGATTTCGGTAACCTTGCCTCTCTTTCCTGAACCGATTATTTGATCATTTACTTGTGTGATTGGAACAACTTCAGCAGCAGTTCCAGTAAAAAAAAGTTCCTCTGCAGAAGAAATATCATTTACTGTCAAATCAGTAATATTCACTTTAATACCTATTTCTTCTGCGAGAGATATTATTGCCTTTCTTGTTATGCCATCTAGTGAGGCTTCTAAATTTGGTGTAAAAAGTTCCTTATTTTTTATTGCAAAAAGATTTTCACCTGAGCCCTCTGAGATGAAATTTTCGCTATCGAGCAACAAAGCTTCATCATATCCTTCTCTGAGTGCTTCTTTTAAAGCCATCATAGATTTAACGTAATTTCCATTTACTTTAGATCTTGAAACTAAATTTCCACGCTCTCTTTTATAAGAGGATATCTTTACTTTTATTCCTCTTTCAAAAACTTCAGGAGCCATGTAACTAGGCCACTCCCATGCAGCCACTATCGTATGGACTTTAAGATTATCTGCTCTAAGACCTAAGCTACCTGAACCATAAAAACACATTGGTCTTATGTAAGCTTCGTTTAACTCATTTAATTTCACAATCTCTATTTGAGCTCGATTAATTTCTTCTTTAGAAAAAGGGATTTCCAAATCAACAGCCTTAGCTGAAGAAAATAGTCTCTCAGTGTGATCATTCAATCGAAATATTTTTGTACCCTCTGGTGTTTCATAAGCTCTTACTCCCTCAAATACACCAAGCCCATAATGCAAAGTATGTGTTAACACATGTACATTGGCTTTTTCAGAATTTACAATCTTCCCATCAAACCAAATAAAACCTTTTTTTTCCGCCAAACTTGTCATAATTAAAAAAAATTCATTATAAAGTGGATCAGCTAATATGAAAGTTAATTCTCAAATTTTCCGAGCATATGATATTCGAGGAATAGTTGACGAAGAGCTTACTGAAGAAGGTATATTCTATATTGGTAAAGCTTTAGGTTCTTATCTCCTTTCTGAAGGTAGAAATTCATTAGTTACTGCAAGAGATGGAAGAATTTCTGGGCCTAGGCTTTTAAAGCAGTTTCAAAAAGGAGTCATGTCTTCAGGATGTGATGTAATAGATATTGGAGAAGTGCCCACACCGCTTCTTTATTTTTCTACTTTTGAAACAAATGTATCCGATGGAGTCATACTCACCGGCAGTCACAATCCAAAAAATTATAATGGTTTAAAAATTGTCATAGATAAAAAATCAATGACAAGTGAAGAAATCAAAAAAATAAAACTAATTATAGAAGAAGAAAATTATCTAAACGGTGCGGGCAATATTTCTTCCTTTGATGTTAAAGAGGATTATTTAAGAAAAATAAAAAATAAAATTAACATAGGCTCGAAGATAAAAGTTTGTTTGGATTGTGGCAATGGAGTTGGAGGAGTTATTGCACCTAAAGCCTTTAGAGTCGCAGGAATAGATCTTATTGAGTTGCATACAAAAGTTGATGGTAATTTTCCAAATCATCATCCCGACCCCAGCGATCCTAAAAACTTGGAAGATCTTCAAAATAAAGTTCTTGAAACAAATTCAGATTTAGGAATTGCACTTGATGGTGATGGAGACAGAGTGGGCTTGGTTGATAACAAAGGAAAAATAGTTTTCCCAGATTTGTACATGATTCTTTTAGCCGAAGATGTTTTAAAGAAAAATTCTAAAGGAAATATTGTTTATGACGTAAAGTGCTCAACAATTTTAGAAAAAAAAATAAGAGACTTTAATGGAACTCCTGTGCTCTCTAGAACTGGTCACTCCTATATAAAATCAAAAATTATAGAAACTAATGCTCTTCTGGGTGGAGAAATGAGTGGCCACATATTTTTTAATGATGATTGGTATGGCTTTGATGATGCCATATATTCAGCTCTTAGACTTATAGAAATTTTATCTAAAAAAAAATTAACCTCTAGTGAAATTTTTGAATCTTATCCATTCAGCTACTCCACACCTGAAATAAACCTAAAAGTCACGGAACAACAGAAATTTAAGATTATTGATGAACTTAAACCCTTAATTAAAGATAATAATTACAAGCTAATTGATATCGATGGAATTAGACTGGAAAGTAAAAATTCTTGGGGTCTTGTTAGAGCTTCAAATACATCTCCAAATTTAGTTTTAAGGTTTGAAGGTAATACAGAAAAAGATTTGTTGGAAATAAAAAATTATTTCAAAGAAATTTTGTCTAAAATAGATTATGACCTGCAACTTAACTTTTAATGAGTATTTCTGAGAAAAATGCAATAAATATCTCTAAGGTTTTGACTGAAGCTTTACCTTATATAAGAAAATTTAATAACAAAATTGTTGTCATTAAATATGGTGGAAATGCCATGGAAAATAAAGTTTTACAAAAAAACTTTGCAAGAGACTTAGTGCTTATGAAAACTGTAGGAATTCATCCAGTTTTAATTCATGGTGGAGGTCCTCAAATAGATTTAGAACTCAATACTAAAAAAATTTCATTCGAATTTATTAATGGAATAAGAAAAACCTCCTTAGAAATGATAGATATTGTACAAAAAGTTCTTGATAACAAAATAAATAAGAGTATTTCAGATTTAATTCAATTTTGGGGAGGAAAAACTAGCAGACTTGTAGGTAAGAAAAATTCTCCTATCAATGCAGTAAAAGATGATAAAAAAAATCTTGGCGAAGTAGGAAAAATTAAAAAAATAAACAGAAAAAAAATTTTAGCTTGCATCAAAGAAGGAAAAATTCCTATTATTTCTCCTATAGGATGGACCTCTAAAAAGAAACCGATGAATATTAATGGCGATTTTGTAGCTTGTGAAATTGCAGCTTCATTAAAAGCTGAAAAAATAATTCTGCTCACAGATATTTCAGGAGTAAAAGATCTGGAAGGAAAAAAAATATCTACAATGACTTTAAAAGAGGCAAAAAAGATTTTAAAAGACAAAAAAAATATAAAAGGAGGTATGTACCCTAAGTTAACAGGAGCGATTGATTGTTTAGAGAAAGGAGTAAAAAATGCTCACATCGTTGATGGTCGAGTGCCTCACTCTGTATTGATAGAGCTTTTGACTGATAAAGGAGTCGGTACTTGGATAAGTAAGTAAATGGAAAAGAAAAAACAAAGAAAACTTATAATAATGCAATCTCTAGCAGCCATGCTTGAAGAGAGAGATCTTTTGAAAATCACAACTGCAGAGTTAGCCAAAAGATCAGAAATTACCGAAGCAGCCATTTACAAACACTTTCCAAGTAAAAGAAAAATATATGAAGAATTAGTGATTTTTTTTGAAGAGAGTATCTTTACACGATTAGTAGCAATGAGGGAGGAAACCAAGCCAGAAGATTTTCCGGGCCAATTAATCTCGCTTGTATTGAAATTTTGTGAAACTAACAAAGGCTTTTCTCGAATTCTCACCCGAGAAGTATTTACGGCCGACGAAATAAAAATAATAGATAAAGTTTCTAATTGTTTTGAAAAAATAAACATAGAAATAAGGCAGTCTCTTCAAGATTATGAAAGAAAAACTAAGAAGAAACTCAATTTAAATTTAGCTTCATCTTGTGACTTGCTTTTATCTTGTTTAGAAGGCCAAATTCAATCTTTTGTAAGGAGTAAATTCAAAAAAGATCTTAGCTCATCATGGCAAGATCAATGGAGTTTTTTAAAAAAAGCTATTTTTCCTAGTTGAGAAAAAGCTCAAATTTAACTTTTTTATCCTCTGGTTTTGCAAGCTCTCCAGTTTCTAAATTTATTTTTCTTGCGATTAGACCTGCAGGCTTCTTGAATTTTCCTTTTGGTATGCTGTCAATAATTTGTTTTTTATATTCGAGCCAAATCGGTAAAGAGGTCGTGCTGCCAAATTCGTTATCTCCCAAGCTAGATGGATTATCATATCCAAACCAAACAGTAGTTAAAATGTTTTCATTGAATCCAGTAAACCATGTGCTTTCAGCATCATTAGAAGTTCCTGTTTTAGCCGCAAAATCTTTTCTTCCTAAATCATTTATCTTTCTTCCTGTACCTCTTTGTGCAGCCTCTTTTAAAATGTCATTAACCATAAAAGCAATTCTGGGGTCTATGTCAAAATTCTCACTTTCATTTTTATAAGTTCCATGCCATTGAGATAAATAATCTCCTGTTTCAAATTTATTTTCTTCTGAAAAATTAATCTCACTTCCATCTGGAAAAAGTATTCTGTCTATGAAATAAGGAACAATTTTCTTGCCGCCATTTGCAAAAATAGAAAACATCTCAGCATTCTTTAGAGGACTTGCCCCGTAAGAGCCCAAAGCTAGAGATAAATCATCTGGAAGTTCTTCACTAAGAAATCCATATTTTTCCAGAGCTTCTTTAGTATTTTTAATTGAAACCTCTTGAAGAAGTTTAACGCTGACAACATTCCTCGATTGAACTAGAGCCTCTCTGAGCCTAGTAGGTCCATAAAATTTACCGCTTGCATTTCTTGGTCTCCATATTTCTTCTAAATTCTGATCATCAAATACCAAAGGAGAGTCAATAATTATTGATGCTGGACTAAAGCCGTTTTCAAATGCTGCTGCGTATAAGAATGGTTTAAAATTTGAACCTAATTGAGGTTTTGCTTGAATCGCTCTATTAAATTGACTATTTCTAAAATTGTAACCGCCAACTAAAGCCAAAATTTCGCCTGAAGATGGATTAAGGCTAACCAAAGCAGATTGGACTTTTGGGTGAATGGATATCTTAACCGAATTTTCTTGATTTTCTTCTCTAGCAAGCCAAATAAGGTCTCCACTCTCAAAAAAATCTGAAAAATTAGTCAATTTTTTATCTTTTCTATTTTCATTAATTCTTGGTCTTATTGATTTTTTTAAATCATTAAAAAGAATATTCTCTATTTGTCCTTCTTTGTTTAATGCAAGAAGCCTCTCATTCTCAACAGAAATCAAAATTATTGGTTTATAACTTTTAAAGTCAGCCTGTCCTTCTAAGAACTTCATAGTTTTATAAAAGGGATTTTTAGTCTCAAGTTCTATTCCAAACTCATCTAAATAAGAAAATGGGTCGTATGCAAATGCATAAAAAAATTCTGATCTATTTTTAAAGCTTTTTGGTATTAAATATTCATGATTTTCAGGTTTTGAAAATCCATGTCTATCCTCATAATCTTCAATTCCCTTTTCTACTGCCTCTCTTGCAGCAGATTGATATTTTGAATCAAGTGTAGAAAAAACTTGATAACCGTCTTTATAAGCTGAAAGACCATAATTCTGAATAATATATTTTCTTATTTCTTCTGCTAAATAATCGGCCTCTACTTCTGGAGATATTCCAGAATATGAGGCTGTAACTGGTGCACTTGATGCAAGTTCAAATTGCGTTTGATCAATAAACTCCAATGCAAGCATTCTTCTTAGGACATAGTTCCTTCTGTTGATAGCCTTTCTTGGATTTATAAGTGGATTAATTCTTGATGGCGCTTTTGGAAGAGCGGCTATCATTGCATATTGAGCAAGATTTAGGTCGTCTAATTTTTTATCGTAGTAAATTTCTGCCGCGGCTTTAATACCATAGGCTCTATTACCAAGAAAAATTTGATTTACATAAAGCTCAAATATCTCTTCTTTAGTAAACGAAAAATCTATTTTCAAAGCAGTAAAAATTTCCTTTAGCTTTCTCTCAAAAGTTCTTTCTTTAGTAAGAACATAATTTCTTGCAACCTGCATAGTAATAGTGCCACCTCCGCTTACAATTTCTCCTTCTCTCAGAAACTGGTAAGCAGCTCTAATTAAACTAAAAAGATCAACGCCTGTATGATTGAAATAGTCACTATCTTCTGCAGCTAGAAATGCTTTTACAAAGGTGTCAGGTATTTCTTCAAATCTTAATTTAGTACGGTGAATTTCTCCAAATTCACCAATAAGCTTTTCATCTTTTGTAAAAATCTTTAAAGGAACTTGTAACTCAACAGATGCAACTTCGGTAGATGATGGAATTTCTGATGCAAAATACAAATAAACTCCTAAGGAAAACTGAATTGGAAGAAGTACCACAACTAAAAGCAAATAAAAGATTTTTGATTTGAATAGATAAAGCATCATTTAAGGTAAACTTATTTCAATATTTTAGTCTAAGAGATTAGTTTATGAAGGTTTTTTTAGTAGGTCCCATGGGAACAGGTAAATCCACAATCGGAAAAGATTTATCTGAGAAGTTGGGATATGAATTTTACGATACTGATAAATTGGTTGAGAAAGCTGAAGGACTGAAAATAAAGGAGATTTTTGAAAAAAAAGGTGAAAATTATTTTCGTTTGAAAGAATCAGAAGCCTTAAATAATACTCATCCATTGAATAATGTTGTGATTGCTACTGGAGGTGGAATAGTTGAAAAAGATATAAATCGTTTATTCTTAAAAAAGGAAAGCAAAGTTATTTTTTTAGACTCTTCTGTAGAAAGACAACATGAAAGAACCAAGGCTAGCTCAAAACGTCCCTTACTTAATAATGGCGATGCTTTGAATACATTAAGAAAATTATATAAAGAGAGATTTAATATGTATGAAGAAGTATCGCAGATACAAATTTCTATGGATAATCTAAAAGAGGAAGAAATTTTGAAAAAAATAATTAATTTTTTAAGAAAATGAAAATCATCAGAGTAAAAACGAATTCAAAAAATTATGATATCAAGATTGGTCATGATCTTCTTGGTTCAATACCGCTAAAAAAATTAGTATCTCGAAAGGATGTCTTTTTGATAACGGATAGTAAAGTCCCGGAATTTCTAATAAATAAATTGAAAAGAAATTTAAAAAATTCTTCCTCAAAAAAAATTAATTCAATAAAAATTAATGCATCTGAAAGCAATAAAAATATGGCATATCTAACTAGAGTTTATGACTTTCTAATTAGAAATAACTATTCTAGAGATTGTATTATTTTTGGTGTAGGTGGAGGAATTACTTGCGACATAGCCGGTTTCATTTCTTCAACTTTTTTACGAGGAGTTGATTTTGTCTTAATCCCTTCTACTTTGTTATCCCAAGTCGACGCCAGCATTGGAGGAAAAACAGGGGTCAATCATAAAGGATTTAAAAATATGATCGGAACTTTCAACCAACCATCACAAGTAATTGTAGATACAAAATTTCTAAAAACATTGTCAAAGTTAGAAATTCAGTGTGGTCTAATGGAAGTAATCAAACATGGGCTTATTTCAGATAAAAGATTTTTTTCTTGGCTTGAAAAAAACCTAAGACAAGTTTTAGCTTTAAAACCTAAATTTTTAGAACATGCCATAAAAAGATCGATTGAAATTAAGGCTGCTGTTGTTTCTAAAGATGAAAAAGAAGAAGGACTTCGCGCAATTTTAAATTTTGGACATACTTTTGGGCATGCTTTGGAAACTATTGGAGACAATAAACTTTATAGTCATGGAGAAGCAGTAGCCTTAGGTATGCTTGCAGCAGTTAAACTTTCAGAAATTAATTCCAATTTAGAGCCAGATGCCTATGAAAGGGTTCATTCTATTATCAAAAAATCAGGTATCGCTACAAAACTTAAGAAAAAAATAAATCCTAAAAGGCTCATTAAGTTGATGCAATCAGATAAAAAAAAGAAAAGAAATCTTCTTAGATTTATTCTTTTAGAGAAATTAGGAAAAGCTCAAATTATGGGTATTGCTAATAACTCAAAAATAGAAAATGCTATAAAAAATAGCTTATTTTATTAGCAAAAGTTATATGCACTATTTTGGTGCAAAATTCACTTCTATATTCTGATAAATTGATATTCCTTTTAAATGGGGGGCATATCACATGCCTTAAAAGTGGCGCATCGTCCATGCGTTAAAAGGGCATGTTACTAAAAGAGATGTAGGTAATGTGTGCTGAAAAAAAATATTAAAAATTTAGACGTCAGGCCAAAAAAGCAAGGTCTTTATGATCCAGAGTTTGAAAAAGACTCTTGTGGAGTTGGCCTTGTTGCAAATATTAAAGGTGTGCCTTCCAGGGAAATCATGGATGACGCATACATCATCAATTCAAGAATGGATCACAGAGGCGGTTGTGGTTTTGAAGAAAATACTGGAGATGGCGCAGGGATTCTCTTAGCTTTGCCACATGAGTTTTTTAAAGAAGAGGCAAAAAAACTGAAGATAAATCTTCCTGAAAAAGGAAATTATGCTGTAGGAAATATTTTCTTACCCCAGAAACAGTCTGAGAAAAATTTCTGCAAAAAAACTATTGAGAATGTTTTAAAACAAGAAAAACTTGAATTATTAGGCTGGCGACAAGTTCCAACTGATTCAAAAAAAGCAGACGTGGGTCCAGCCGCCTTAGATTGCAAGCCCGGCATTGAGCAAATTTTTATCAAGGCTCCAAAGAATATCGACCAAAATAACTTTGAAAGAAAACTTTATCTTGTAAGAAAAATATTTACTAAAAAATTAAGACAGGAAAGCAATCTTTCTCAAGCTTTGATGTTTTATGCATGCAGCTTGTCTTCAAGACTAATAGTTTACAAAGGCATGCTAACACCCTCTCAACTTTTTCCTTTTTTCCCAGACTTAGAAGATAAATCTTTTGAAACCCATCTAGCGATGGTGCACTCAAGATTTAGCACAAATACTTTTCCATCTTGGGATAGAGCTCAGCCATGCAGATATATGTGTCATAACGGAGAAATAAATACATTAAAAGGCAACATGAATCTAATGCAGTCTCGGCAAGGCAAGGCGTCTAGCAATTTTTATAAGAATAAAATAAGTAAACTTTTTCCAATAGCCGAACCGGATTGCTCAGATTCTGGAAGTTTCGATAATGTTTTAGAACTCCTGATTATGACTGGTAGAAAACTGCCCGAGGCTGTCATGATGATGATTCCTGAAGCATGGCAAAACGATAAAAATATGGCAAAAGCTAAAAAAGACTTTTATCAATACTCTTCCTCTCTAATGGAGCCTTGGGACGGGCCAGCTTCAATAGTTTTTACCGATGGCACACAGGTTGGAGCGGTCTTAGATAGAAATGGTCTTAGACCAAGCAGGTTTTATGTTACAGACAACGACAAAGTAATCATGGCTTCTGAAGTTGGCGTCCTTGAAGTTGAGTCTAAAACCGTCTTAAGAAAAGGTAGGTTGCAACCAGGTAAAATGTTTTTAATCGACTTTGAGAAAGGAAAATTAATTTCTGACGAAGAAATAAAAAAAGAAGTCGCTAATCAGCATCCATACGGAGATTGGAATAGCAATCAAATCATTGAATTAGACGATCTGCCAGATAGATCAAAAAAATATGCAGTTTCTGATTTGATTTCAAAAATGAAAGCTTTTGGATATACAACTGAGACCTTGGAATTCATGCTGCTTCCTTTAGTAACAGAGTTAAGAGATCCCCTAGGGTCTATGGGAAATGATGCAGCATTGGCTTGTTTATCTGATAAGCCTAGGATGATTTACGATTACTTTAAACAACTATTTGCCCAAATTACCAACCCCCCAATAGACTCAATTCGAGAAGAAATCATCATGTCTTTGGAATGCTTGGTAGGTCCTGAAGGCAACCTTCTCTCTACTGATGAAAATAATGTCAAAAGATTAAGACTAGAGCATCCTATTCTTTCAAATCAAGAACTAGAAAAAATAAGGTCTATAAAAACTAAAGGATACAAATCAAAAACCATAGATATAACTTACAAAAAAGGTTTGGGGAAAAAAGGACTTACAAAAGCTTTAGATTCAATTTGCAAAGAATCCTCAAAGGCGATCGACGAAGGATACTCATTTATTATTCTGTCTGATAAAAACATTACTTCAGATAAATTGGCTTTAAGTACCCTTCTTGCCTGTTCAACAGTTCATAATTTTTTAGTTAAAAAAGAGAAAAGAACTCAAATAGGCATTGTTTTAGAATCCGGTGAAGCTAGGGAAGTACATCATCATTGTTTATTAATAGGTTATGGTGCTGACGCAATAAATCCTTATCTGGCCTTTGCAGTTCTAGAAAAATCTTTAGAAGATGGGGCTCTAGAAGATAAAAATCTAAATAATTCTTCTGATCTTGTTAAGGCTTACAAAAAAGGAGTGGCCAAAGGAATGTTAAAGGTCATGGCAAAAATGGGGATTTCAACCTTACAATCCTACAAGGGAGCACAAATTTTTGAGGCTGTAGGACTTTCAGATGAAATTATTGAAAAGTCTTTCCCAGGTACTCCAAGTAGAGTTCAGGGTGTTACCTTCGACATTTTGTCCGAAGAAATGGAAAGACGTCATCTGATGGGTTTTCCTGAAAGCCTAGAAAACAATGTTACTTCTTTGCCAAATCCTGGTGATTTTCACTGGAGGAACGGGGGTGATTCTCATATGTGGGATCCCAAGTCTATTTCAGCCCTTCAAATTGCAGCAAGAAATAATGATGAATCTGCATACTGGAACTTCTCAAATCATGCCAATGAAGAAACTACAAAAAATAGTACTTTGAGAGGCTTAATGAAGTTTAAATTTTCTAAAAATCCTTTACCTTTAGATAAAGTAGAACCAGAAAAAGAGATTGTAAAAAGATTTGCGACAGGAGCGATGTCACTCGGATCAATTTCAACCGAAGCTCACGAGTCTCTTGCTCTTGCCATGAATAAATTGGGTGGAAAATCTAATACAGGAGAAGGTGGAGAAGATCCAATCAGATTTAAACCTCTTGAAGATGGTAATTCCAAAAGATCCGCAATCAAACAAGTAGCCTCTGGCAGGTTTGGTGTCACCATGTGGTATTTGACAAATGCCGACGAATTGCAAATCAAAATAGCTCAAGGTGCAAAGCCTGGAGAAGGTGGAGAGCTTCCTGGTACAAAGGTTGATAAATACATTGCAAAAATTAGACATTCGACACCTGGAGTTGGATTAATTAGCCCTCCTCCTCATCACGATATATATTCAATAGAAGACATTGCTCAATTAATTCACGACTTGAAAAATGCTAACAGAAGCTCAAGAATTAGCGTAAAACTCGTTTCTGAAATTGGTGTAGGTACTATTGCCGCTGGAGTTGTGAAAGCAAAAACAGATCATCTAGTGATAGCTGGACATGACGGTGGCACAGGTGCGTCACCTCTAACTTCCATCAAACATGCTGGCCTTCCTTGGGAGCTGGGAATCGCGGAAACTCATCAAACTCTGGTCATGAATAACTTAAGATCAAGAGTTGTTCTGCAAACCGATGGTCAGCTTAAAACCGGCCGAGATGTTGCTATAGCAGCTATATTAGGCGCTGAAGAATTTGGCTTTTCTACTGCTCCACTTGTAACTTTAGGATGCATTATGATGAGAAAGTGTCATCTAAATACCTGCCCAGTTGGAATTGCTACCCAAGATAAAGAACTAAGGAAAAAATTTAAAGGTAGTCCAGAAAATGTCGTAAATTACCTCTTCATGGTGGCAAAAGAATTAAGAATGATCATGGCAAATCTTGGAGTAACCAAACTAGATGATTTGATTGGTAGAGTTGATCTTCTTGAAATGGATAAAGCTATAGATCACTGGAAAAGGGATGGATTGGATCTTTCAAAAATTCTCTCTCCAGCCGAAATAATTTACAAAGATACTGAGGTCTTCAATACTCAAAAGCAAAATCATAATTTAGAAAAATCTCTTGATATGAAACTACTAAAAAAAATCAAGAATCACATCAAAACAAAAAAAAGAATTGTTATTAACTCTAAAATTGGAAATACCAATCGCGTATTTGGCACAATTATTTCCAACGAGGTAGCCAAATCATGGGGGGCTGCTGGCCTACCCAATGATACCTTAAGATTTAATCTCACCGGTTCTGCTGGACAAAGCTTTGGAGCTTGGGCAACCAAAGGCATGACTCTTTCTTTAGAAGGAGATGCAAATGATTATGTAGGTAAAGGTCTCTCAGGAGGTAAATTAATCATCTATCCTCCAGCTGATAGTCGTTTCACTCCAAATGAAAACATAATTTTAGGTAACGTTGCGCTCTACGGGGCAACCGATGGCGAAGCCTATTTTAGAGGAATAGCTGCAGAAAGATTCTGTGTAAGAAATAGTGGCGCAAAAGTGGTTGTTGAAGGGATTGGCGATCATGGCTGTGAGTATATGACTGGTGGAAGAGCAGTAATCTTAGGTCCAACTGGTAGAAATTTTGGTGCTGGAATGAGCGGCGGTATTGCTTACGTTTATGATCCAAAAAATAATTTTAAAAAGAATTGCAACATGAGTACTTTCGATTTAGAAAAACTTGTTATAAACGAAGACAAAGAAGAATTAAAAACCCTCATTACAAAACACCACAGATATACTAAGTCAGATGTTGCCAAGAAGATTTTGTCTAATTGGAACTTGGAATTGGCCAACTTTAGAAAAGTTATGCCAATAGACTTCAAAAGAGTATTGATGGAAACAAATAACCAAAAATTAAAAGTAAGCTAATGGGTAAAGTAACAGGCTTTAAAGAATTCAATAGAGAGGTTGAGCCTTATCGTAGTCCCAAGAAAAGAGTATTGGATTTCAAAGAAATTTATACCGATCACGATGAATCATTGTTAAACACTCAAGCTTCGAGATGTATGAACTGTGGAGTTCCGTTTTGCCAGTCTGGCGAAGGTTGCCCTGTTTACAACTTGATTCCAGAATGGAACGATTTGGTTTATAACGAAAAGTGGGAAGAAGCTTTTGCAAGACTCTTAAAAACCAATAACTTTCCAGAAGTTACTGGTAGAGTTTGTCCGGCAGTATGTGAGGGTGCTTGTGTTTTAGGTATTACAGAAACTCCAGTTACCATTAAAAATCTAGAATTTGCAATTGCTGACAAAGGGATAGAATCAGGCTGGATAAAACCAGTTATTCCTAATAAAAGAACCAATAAAAAGATAGCCATCGTTGGTTCAGGTCCCGCAGGCCTATCAGCCGCACAACAACTTAATAGCGTTGGTCACTCCATAAACGTTTATGAAAGAGCAGATAGAATTGGTGGTCTCATGATGTATGGAATACCCAACATGAAGCTTGATAAGTCCATTATTGATATGCGAGTGGACATCATGGAAGAAGAAGGAATAAAGTTCCACACCAATTGCGACGTTGGTGGCAAAGGAAAAAACTCTGTGTCGATGGAAAAACTCATCAAAGAAAACGATATTGTTTTACTTACTACAGGAGCAACCAAGCCAAGGGATCTGCCTATAAAGAATAGAGATGGTGAGGGTGTTTATTTTGCTATGGAGTTTTTAGGTCAAAATACAAAAAGTCTTTTGGATAGCGATTTGAAAGACGATAGTTTTATTAATGCTAAAGACAAAGATGTAATTGTTATTGGTGGTGGAGATACTGGTAACGACTGCTTAGGCACATCTTTAAGACATGGCTGCAAAAGTCTTACTAACTTTGAAATACTTCCTGAACTTCCAAAAGAAAGATTGAAAAGTAATCCATGGCCTATCTTTCCCAGAGTTTACAAAATTGATTATGGCCACGAAGAATCCAGAGAAGTATTCGGTAAAGATCCCAGAGAATATTCTGTTTCCGGAAAAGAGTTTTTGAGAGACAAAAATGGAAAGCTTATCGGGATCAAAACTGTAAAAGTTGATAAAGATTTCAAAGAAATCAAAGGAACTGAGCAAACTTGGAAAGCTGACTTAATCTTTTTGGCTATGGGTTTTCTTGGACCTGAAGACTATCTTAATAAAAAATTAAAGCTGGAATTAGATGAAAGGTCTAACTTCAAGGCAGAACATAATATCCACCAAACTTCTCATCCTAAAGTTTTTGCAGCTGGTGATTGTCGCAGAGGCCAATCTTTGGTCGTGTGGGCTATCAACGAAGGACGAGCGGCAGCACGAGAAATCGATAGAAAGATTATGGGTAAAACTACTCTTGTCTAAAAACTATTTTTCTTTATTAGATTTGATTTGCCTCATCAGTCCTTCTTGAATGGCTGAGGCTACCAACTTTCCATCTTCTGTATAAACTGTCCCTCTGTTAAAGCCCTTTGCATTACTAGCACTTGGACTATCTGTAACATATAAGAGCCATTCATCTGCTCTAAAAGGTCTATGAAACCACATAGCATGATCAATGCTCGCTGACATAACTCTTCTATTCATGCCTCCCCAGCTAATACCATGAGGAAGTTGAGCGGTACTCAAAAGACCGAAATCTGAAGCGTAGGCTAAAATATTTTGATGCACCAAAATGTCATCAGGTAACTTGCCATTAGCTTTCATCCAAGTATGTTTATAGGGAGGTTTTTTTTCTGAATTTAAAGGACTATATTGTTCTACAGTTCTTAACTCAACAGCTTTTTCTCTAAGAAACCCATCTCTGAACTCTTTTGGTATTTCTTCAATCATTGACTCTCTTAGCTCTCTTTCACTTTGCAAATCATTTGGTCCTGGTACATCGGGCATATCAAATTGATGTTCAAAACCTCCTTCATCAATCTGAAAAGAAACAATCATATTAAATATTACCTCTCCGTTTTGAATTGCATCAACGGTTCTAGTTGTAAAACTTCCACCATCTCGAATTCTAACGACGTTATAGACAATAGGCATGTCTATTCTGCCGGGTCTCAAAAAATATGCGTGAAAAGAATGAGCATATCTTTTTTCCTCAATGGTGTTGTAAGCCGCACTCAGAGACTGACCTAAAACCTGACCTCCAAACACTCTTCCCCAAGCAGTTTTTTCACATTCTCCTCTATATAAATTTTCCTCAAGCCTTTCTAAATTTAAGGTTTCAACAAGATCATCTAAACTTTTTTGGGTTGACATTATTTAAGCCTCTTCAATTGTATGATCAACATCCGTTGCTGGTTTCTCAGATGATGGTTTGCCAACAACAATAGCCGGGACTCCTGCAACAGTCGTATTTGGCTCAACATCTGAGAGAACCACACTTCCTGCAGCAACTTTAGCTCCTTTTCCAATTTCTACATTTCCTAAAATTTGAGCTCCAGAACTAATTAGGACTCCTTCACGAACTTTTGGATGTCTGTCTCCAGTCTCTTTTCCTGTACCGCCAAGAGTAACTCCTTGAAAAATTGATACATCATCCTCAATTACAGAAGTCTCTCCTATAACAATACCCGTTGCATGATCTAACATGACTCCGTGACCTATCTCTGCTTTTGGGTGAATATCGACTTCATAGATAGCAGAACTTCTACTTTGAATAAAAAAAGCGAAAACTTCTTGTCTAGACTTTATAAAAAAATTTGCAACCCGATGTGCTTGAAGAGCTGCGAAACCTTTTGAGAATAGCAATGTAAATACAAATCCACTAGATGCAGGATCTCTTTCCTTTACTGCTTTTAAGTCAATGACGGCTTTTTCTAGAAAATCTGGTTTAGAAAAAACCTCATTAAATTTTTTTTCTAAAATCTCTGAGGAATATTCTTTTGTAGACAAATCATCGGCAAGTTTTGCCGACAAAGAACCGTCTAAGCCATCGTGAGATAAAATCCTCTTTTGAAAAAGACTTTTTGATTCTGGTTCTAAGGAAATTTTATTTTCACTTTCTGAAAGAATATCATTCCAAATATCTTCTACAATAGTCATAAGATAAAAAAATTAAGACGCAAGTCTAAGGCAAGTTAAGCCAAATTTATATATTTTCTTGCTGTTTTTTTTTAAAAAAGGATAATTACATTTCACTTTAGAAACCAATAAAAATATGAATCTAGATAATTTTTCAATTCAAGAACCTGATGCCGATGTTAAGGTTAAGGATACCTTCGAAATTGACTCTGATTTAAAAGTAAAATCCTTTTCAACAAACAATGAATATGTTCCTAAATTAGACTCAGACTATTGTTTTGATAAAGCCACCACTCTATCAATTCTAGCGGGCTTTCAAAATAACAGAAGAGTTATGGTACAGGGACTTCATGGCTCAGGAAAATCGACACATATTGAACAAGTTGCGGCTAGATTGAATTGGCCATGTATAAGAATCAATTTAGATAGTCACATCAGCAGAATTGATTTGTTAGGTAAAGATGTTATTGCCATCGAAGATAGTAAGCAAATAACAAAGTTTCAAGAAGGTATATTGCCTTGGGCTATCCAAAATCCTGTAGCCCTAGTATTTGATGAATATGACGCTGGAAGACCCGATGTAATGTTTGTCATACAGAGAGTATTAGAGGTAGAGGGTAAATTAACTTTATTAGATCAAAATAGGGTTTTGACACCGCATCCTTACTTTAGACTTTTTGCAACAGCAAATACCGTAGGATTAGGCGACAGTACTGGTTTATATCATGGAACCCAACAAATTAATCAAGGACAAATGGATAGATGGCATATCGTTTCTCCTCTAAATTATCTTACTGAAGACTTAGAGCTTAAAGTTATTCTTTCAAAAGTTAAAGATTTAAATAATAAAAAAGGTCAATCCATGGTAAAAGCAATGATTTCTCTTGCAAATCTTACAAGAGAGGGTTTCAAAAATGGTGACATTTCAAATTTAATGTCCCCTAGAACAGTAATAAGTTGGGCTGAAAATTATTCAATTTTTAATGATATTGGAAACTCTTTTGAATTAAGCTTTTTAAATAAATGCGACGAAACGGAAAAATCAATAATTGCAGAATACTTCCAAAGATGTTTCGACTCTGAAACAAGTGACTCCATTATAAATTTAGTAGATAAAGCTTGAGTCAAAAATCTCCAGAACAAAACATCAAAGATGTGATCAACGCTTCTAGTCGAGCAATATCTAAAGATAAAGACCTTCAACTAGACGTTAATTATCTGCCACAAATTGCTGAACCTGGACATAATCATCAAGAGAACATCGAGTCCATTCAACTTTCTAGAGGAGATGCTGACAAACAAGCTCTTCTCCAAAAATATAAATTATTAGAAAAACCTTTAAAAAGTACTGGTATATCTGAATTGGATTTTCTCCTAAGAGATTTTGAAGTAGTTAGGTCAGAAATACTTGGTTCGCGAGACTTTTTAGGAATAAAGCAAAATCTGAGAACTTTATTCTTAAAAAATTTATCTCAGCAAACGATAGAGAACAAACAAGATGCTTTAAAACTTGCTGTAGAGATAAGTTTAAAAAATACTCTCTTAAATCAAAAAAATAATAAATTGGAAGAAGTTTTTTTAAAACCTTGGAGTCAGAACCTTTCTGAAGTAAATGCTGATTTAAAGCTTGCAAATAAATATATCAATGATAAAGAAAAGTTTAATGAATATTTAATTTCATTATTTAAAAAATTAGGTTTTGAATTTGAACATCCAGAGCAAGAAGAGCCGAAGTCGGAGACAGAAGAAAATAATGATAACGATGAAGACGACAGCTCTTCAGATCAAGAACAAGAAGAACAGCCCGACAATGATGCTTCTGAAACAGATAATGAAAGTGAGACAGAAATTGAAGACTTTGAAATCGAGGATGGAGATGTAGAAGACACCGATGATTGGGTAGAAAATAGATCTAAGTTAGAAGAGTTGATTGCATTAAATCAAAATCAAGAATACAAAGTTTTTTGCAGAGATTTTGATGAAATAGTTGATGCAGATAGCTTATGTTCTCTAGAGGAACTAAAAAGGTTAAGGGATAGACTGGATCAATTGATAGATCCTTCAAAATCCGTCATAGCAAAATTGGCAAACAGATTGCAAAGATTATTATTAGCTCAACAAGGACGGTCTTGGGAATTTGATAAAGAGGAAGGTATTTTAGACTCCTCTAAGTTACATAAAATCATTACTGATCCATTGACTCCACTAAGCTTTAAAACTGAGAAAGAAACTTCTTTTAAGGATACTGTCTTAACCATGTTAGTAGATAGTTCAGGGTCAATGAGAGGACGATCGATGACAACAGCAGCCATTTCTGCAGATATAATTGGATCAACCTTAGACAAATGCAATATAAAAACTGAAATTTTAGGTTTCACTACAAAACATTGGAAAGGCGGGGATAGCAGAAAACTATGGGTTGAGTGCGGAAAGCCTAGCTCGCCAGGAAGGTTAAATGATTTGAGACATATTATTTTTAAACCAGCAGATCTTGCGTGGAGAAGAGCAAAGAAAAATCTTGGCTTAATGCTCAGAGAAGGTTTGTTAAAAGAAAATGTCGACGGCGAAGCTTTGCTATGGGCCTCTTCAAGACTAATGAAAAGACCGGAACAAAGAAAAATTCTTATGGTTATTTCAGATGGAGCTCCAGTAGATGACAGTACCCTGTCAACCAACTCAACTAGTTACCTTGATAATCATCTGAAACAAGTCATCTCAGAAATTGAAAACAGAACGGAACTTGAATTAATTGCAATTGGAATAGGTCATGATGTTACAAAATATTACAAAAAAGCTGTGACCATCCATAGAGCTGAGGAATTGGGAAATGTTATGTTAGAACAACTAACCGACTTATTTAAAGAGAAATAGGGTTTAGATTTAAGAAAAAGACGCTTATAATTTACTTATGAAAATTACAAACGTAGATGGACCTCCTGGATTTCAGGAATTTGATGATATTGAAGATCGTATGACCTCAGAGCATGTTGAGGATGTAAGAGAAATTTTCAATACGCCGCTAACAGGATCATATAATTGGGACTATACAGTAGCTGATAATAGAATTAAGAGATTGTATGAATTAGGAAAGGAACTCAATTGGAATGGATCAATTGATCTAGACTGGTCAAATCACATAAAACGAGGGGATCTTCCTGTAAAACCAGAATTCGATGACTTAGGTAACGTATATCCTGAATATAATGATATGTCTGATGAAGAAAAAAGAGAAGTAAGCTGGCATGCGTCTGCTTGGGGACTAAGTCAATTTTTACATGGCGAGCAAGGGGCTCTCCTTGTTGCTTCTCAATTGGTTTCTTGTGCTCCAACCTATCAAGCAAAGCTTTATGCGGCTTCTCAATGCTTTGATGAAGCAAGACATGTAGAAGTATTTAATAGGTACTTACAAGATGTGATGGGTATGTCCTATCCTATATCACCAAGTTTAAAAGCTCTCTTAGATAAAGGCCTTACTGACCCTAGATGGGATTTAAAATTTATAGCAATGCAAATAATCATTGAAGGCCTTGCGCTTGCAGCTTTTCAATCAACAAAAATGAGTACAAGTTGTCCTTTATTAAGAGATCTAACTCATTATGTTATTCGAGATGAAGCAAGACATGTTACGTTTGGAATTAATTACTTAGAAGATTTCAATAAGACATTATCTAAAGATGAAATTGAAGATCGAGCTAGATTTGCATACGAGGCGTGTGTAATCATGAGAGATAGAATTCAAAATTATGAGTTAGGTAAAAAATTCTTTGGATATTCTGAACAAGAAGCTAGAGAAGCTATTCTCAAATCAGGTGTTAACGATGACTTTAGGGGACTCCTGTTCAATAGAGTTATGCCTAATTTAAAAAAGATTGGTCTTTTAACCGAGTCTGTTCGTCCTTTGTATGATGAGCTTGGTTTATTAGAATATGAAGTCGCACCGAGCGATTTTGAAATTGATTGGGCTGAAATTTCCAAACCTTTAGAGTCTTCTGACGAGATTGAAACTCAAGCAGAAGAACAAGCTGAAGTTATAAAGGAAATGTTCCACAATCATTAATTTTAAAAATTATTACATTTTCATCTCTTTGATTTATATTCTTTTTCAAAGAGATGAGTTTGAACTTTGTATCTAATATATCCCGTGAATGAATAACATTGACTTAGGAATTGATTTTGGGATAACAAATTCTGATATCGTTATCAATTCCAATAACGATTTGTCATTTAAATCAATCAAAAGTGAAAAGAATATTCATCTTTCTTTAAATAATATATTAAAAAACTTTCAAAAAGACTCAAAAATCAAAAGTATATCTGTAACAGGAGGAAAACATTTAGATCTTCCAGACAATTTTGATGGTCTGGATATACTGAAAAAAAATGAAATAGACTGTATTGGTTTAGGAGCACAGAAACTTACTCAATTAGATACAAGTTTTCTGGTGTTAAGTTGTGGATCAGGAACTGCATGTGTTGGTTATAATAACGAAACCTCTACTCACCTTGGTGGAAGTGGTCTTGGAGGAGGAACTATTAAAGGATTGTGTAAGTTAGCTACTCAAATAGATGACCCAGAGGAAATTAACGAATTATCTAAAAGAGGAAGTCAAATAGGAGACTATTTATTGAAGGACGTTATATCTGGACCTATAGGTAACTTGCCAAGTGATAGTATTGCGGTTCATCTTGGAAATTTAGATATGATGGATAAGTTAGAAAAAGAGGATATTTGTAAATCTATTATCTATCTTGTTGCAACAAACGTTGCAAGACTAGCTGCTTCAACAGCCCTGGCAGCTAAGTTAAAAAAAATAGTTGTTGTAGGCAGGTCTCCCAATTACTTTTTGTATAAAGAGCTTCTTACAAGATGGATAGAATATTCCGGTCTAGAAGTGATTTTTCCTGAGAACAGAGAGTTTGCAACTGCATTGGGAACCCTTGAGAATTAACTAGAAGCCCGACGATGTCCTACTCTCGCATGGACGAGCCACACTACCATCGGCGCTAAGTGGTTTCACTTCTGAGTTCGGGATGGAGTCAGGTGGGACACACTTGCTAATGTCATCGGGCAGAATTCTAGTTTCGTATTGTAGATCCTTTTAATTTTGGCGTTATAAAACTTTATTAATATAAAGTATTAAGTTAAGCCTCACGAGCAATTAGTACAGGTTAGCTCAATGCCTTACAGCACTTACACATCCTGCCTATCAACGTCCTAGTCTTGAACGGCTCTTCAGGAACCCGAAGGTTCAGGGATATCTCATCTTGAGGTGGGCTTCCCACTTAGTTGCTTTCAGCGGTTATCCTTTCCGAACATAGCTACCGGGCAATGCCACTGGCGTGACAACCCGAACACCAGAGGTTCGTTCACTCCGGTCCTCTCGTACTAGGAGCAACTCCTCTCAAATATCCAACGCGCACGGCAGATAGGGACCGAACTGTCTCACGACGTTCTAAACCCAGCTCGCGTACCACTTTAAATGGCGAACAGCCATACCCTTGGGACCTGCTCCAGCCCCAGGATGTGATGAGCCGACATCGAGGTGCCAAACACCCCCGTCGATGTGAACTCTTGGGGGGTATAAGCCTGTTATCCCCGGCGTACCTTTTATCCGTTGAGCGATGGCCCTTCCATACAGAACCACCGGATCACTATGACCTACTTTCGTACCTGCTCGACTTGTCAGTCTCGCAGTTAAGCATCCTTTTGCCATTGCACTCATTGCATGATGTCTGACCATGCTGAGGATACCTTCGTACTCCTCCGTTACTCTTTGGGAGGAGACCGCCCCAGTCAAACTACCCACCACACACTGTCCTCAACCCGGATAACGGGTCTAAGTTAGAACCTCAAATGTATAAGGGTGGTATTTCAAGGACGACTCCACATAAGCTGACGCCTATGCTTCAAAGTCTCCCACCTATCCTACACATATAAATTCAAAGTCCAGTGTGAAGCTATAGTAAAGGTGCACGGGGTCTTTCCGTCTTGCCGCGCGTATACGGCATCTTCACCGCAAATTCAATTTCACTGAGTCCTGGGTCGAGACAGTATGGCCATCGTTACGCCATTCGTGCAGGTCGGAACTTACCCGACAAGGAATTTCGCTACCTTAGGACCGTTATAGTTACGGCCGCCGTTCACCGGGGCTTCGATCACAAGCTTCGTCCGAGGACTAACCTGATCAATTAACCTTCCGGCACCGGGCAGGCGTCACACCCTATACTTCCACATTAGTGTTTGCAGAGTGCTATGTTTTTAGTAAACAGTCGCAGCCATCTGGTATCTTCGACCTCTTTCCGCTTGAGAAGCAAGTTCTTTCACGTAATAGAGGCGTACCTTCTCCCGAAGTTACGGTACCATTTTGCCTAGTTCCTTAACCCAAGTTCTCTCATGCGCCTTAGTATTCTCTACCTGACCACCTGTGTCGGTTTGCAGTACGGTTCCCTACTACTTATGCTTAGAAGTTTTTCCTGGAAGCGTGGCATCAATCACTTCTTGATTTAAAAAATCAATCGTCATCAGATCTCAATTTAAAGTATTCCGGATTTACCTAAAATACAAATCTACAGCCTTAAACAGGGACAACCATCGCCCTGCTGATCTAGCCTTCTCCGTCACTCCATCGCAGCAATAGGAAGTACAGGAATGTTAACCTGTTTTCCATCGACTACGGCCTTCGCCCTCGCCTTAGGGGCCGACTTACCCTGTCCCGATTAGCGTTGGACAGGAAACCTTGGTCATTCGGCGGATAGGGTTTTCACCTATCTCTCGTTACTCATGTCAGCATTCTCTCTTCTGATACCTCCAAAGAACCTCTCGGTCCTTCTTCGACGGCTTACAGAATGCTCCTCTACCATAGATATAAATATCTATCCGCAGCTTCGGTTTATGATTTAGCCCCGTTATATCTTCCGCGCGGGCCGACTCGACTAGTGAGCTGTTACGCTATCTTTAAAGGATGGCTGCTTCTAAGCCAACCTCCTAGCTGTTTAAGCCTTCCCACATCGTTTCCCACTTAATCATAATTTGGGACCTTAGCTGGCGGTCTGGGTTGTTTCCCTTTCGACTACGGACGTTAGCACCCGCAGTCTGTCTCCCGTGCTAACACTTCTTGGTATTTGGAGTTTGCGTCGGTTTGGTAAGTCGGGATGACCCCCTAGCCGAGACAGTGCTCTACCCCCAAGAGTGACACACGAGGCGCTACCTAAATAGCTTTCGAGGAGAACCAGATATCTCCGAGCTTGATTAGCCTTTCACTCCGATCCACAGCTCATCCCCTCATTTTTCAACATAAGTGGGTTCGGGCCTCCAGTAAGTGTTACCTTACCTTCACCCTGGCCATGGATAGATCGCCCGGTTTCGGGTCTACTCCCTGCGACTAAACGCCCTATTAAGACTCGGTTTCCCTACGCCTACCTCATAAAGTTAAGCTTGCCACAGACAGTAACTCGCTGACCCATTATACAAAAGGTACGCCGTCACCCCGAAGTTCCGAAGAACTTCTTAAGGCTCCGACAGCTTGTATGCATATGATTTCAGGTTCTATTTCACTCCCCTCTCCGGGGTTCTTTTCGCCTTTCCCTCACGGTACTGGTTCACTATCGGTCAGCTAGGAGTATTTAGCCTTGGAGGATGGTCCCCCCATGTTCAGTCAAGATTTCTCGTGTCCCGACCTACTCGATTTCACTTAAAATAGATTTTTGAATACGGGGCTATCACCCACTATGGCCGAACTTTCCAGATCGTTTTTCTAATCCAATTTAAGCTTAAGGGCTGTTCCGTTTTCGCTCGCCGCTACTAACAGAATCTCGGTTGATTTCTTTTCCTGCAGTTACTTAGATGTTTCAGTTCTCTGCGTTTGCCTCTTTACCCTATGTATTCAGGTAAAGATACCTAGGTTATCCTAGGTGGGTTTTCCCATTCGGAGATCTCCGGGTTATAGCTTGTTTACCAGCTTACCGAAGCTTATCGCAGGTTACCACGTCCTTCATCGCCTCTAGCTGCCAAGGCATCCGTCATATGCACTTAATTACTTAACAAAATACTTTAAATTAATAAAGTTAAGTCTTTCGAATAATAAGCGCCAAAATTTGCCATTAGCATTTTAAGATAATTATCTTAAAACTTGGTGCACTAATAATTGATAACATTAATTATTAGTGTCGTAACTAAATAAATTTAGTTACTGGATCAACAATACTTTAAAAGAACACATCACTTATTTTCCTATGAAAATAGTAAGACAAGTAATTCGAACGGACACTCACAATAAAAGTCGTGTAATTTGTTTAGGAGGTGATCCAGCCCCAGGTTCCCCTAGGGCTACCTTGTTACGACTTCGTCCCAGTCGCGTATCATACCGTGGGGACCGCCCTCCCGAAGGTTAGGCAAGCCACTTCTGGTACAACACACTCCCATGACGTGACGGGCGGTGTGTACAAGGCCCGAGAACGTATTCACCGCGACATTCTGATTCGCGATTACTAGCGATTCCTGCTTCATGGAGTCGAGTTGCAGACTCCAATCCGGACTGAGGAAGACTTTGTAGGATTAGCTCCAGCTCGCGCTTTCGCAACCGTCTGTATCTCCCATTGTAGCACGTGTGTAGCCCAACCCGTAAGGGCCATGATGACTTGACGTCGTCCCCACCTTCCTCCGTGTTATTCACGGCAGTCTCCTTAAAGTTCCCACCCGAAGTGCTGGCAAATAAGGATAAGGGTTGCGCTCGTTACTGGACTTAACCATACATCTCACGACACGAGCTGACGACAGCCATGCAACACCTGTCACAGTGTTCCCAAAGGCACAGTCTTATCTCTAAAACTTCCACTGGATGTCAAGGGTTGGTAAGGTTCTTCGCGTTGCATCGAATTAAACCACATGCTCCACCGCTTGTGCGGGCCCCCGTCAATTCATTTGAGTTTTAGCCTTGCGGCCGTACTCCCCAGGCGGAGAACTTAATGCGTTAGCTGCGCCACTGAATCTAAAGATCCAACGGCTAGTTCTCATCGTTTACGGCGTGGACTACCAGGGTATCTAATCCTGTTTGCTACCCACGCTTTCGCACCTCAATGTCAGTCTCGAACCAGAGAGCCGCCTTCGCCACTGGTATTCCTCATGATATCTACGCATTTCACCGCTACACCATGAATTCTGCTCTCCTCTTTCGTACTCTAGTTTATAAGTTTTGAATGCAGTTCCTAGGTTGAGCCCAGGGATTTCACATCCAACTGAATAAACCATCTACGCGCGCTTTACGCCCAGTAATTCCGATTAACGCTTGGACCCTCCGTATTACCGCGGCTGCTGGCACGGAGTTAGCCGGTCCTTATTCTGTGAGTAATGTCAGGGATTTAAGGTATTAATTTAAATCTTTTCTTCCTCACTTAAAGTGCTTTACAACCCTAAGGCCTTCTTCACACACGCGGCATGCCTGGATCAGGGTTTCCCCCATTGTCCAATATTCCCTACTGCTGCCTCCCGTAGGAGTCTGGGCCGTGTCTCAGTCCCAGTGTGGCTGATCGTCCTCTCAGACCAGCTAGAGATCGTAGCCTTGGTAAGCCATTACCTTACCAACAAGCTAATCTCACGCAGGCTCATCTAATAGCGAGAGCTTCCAAGGAGAGGCCCCCTTTCCCCCGAAGGGTGTATGCGGTATTAATTCGAGTTTCCCCGAGCTATCCCCCACTAAAAGGTAGATTCCTACGCGTTACTCACCCGTCCGCCACTTTACTTGCTCCCGAAGGAACTTTCTCGTTCGACTTGCATGTATAAGGGCTGCCGCCAGCGTTCAATCTGAGCCATGATCAAACTCTTCAATTAAATTAAACGATTATTTTTTTAAAAAAAATAATAAAAATAGGTGACTATCGAATTTCGATAATCTAAAAATTGACACTAACCTTTATTAATAATGGTAAGTGCCCGCACGAATTACTTGTTTGTATTTTAAAAGAACACCCGAACCTATTTTTCTTAGGCACGAGCGAGCGATTATACATGGCTTTTAATAATAAGAAAGCTAAGTTTTAGCCTTTTTTCAGCTTAATTTTCAAGTGTTTTAATTTGCCAACTTGATAGACATTTTCAGAAGGATTTGGGACCAAAATAGCATCATTTAAAATCTTATTGCCATCTATTTTTACTGCTCCTTGAGATATCATTCTTCTTGCCTCTGATTTACTCTTACAAAGCTTATTTTTTCCAAAATCCTCTCTAGACAATAAATCTACTAAAGAAATTTCAGACGATTTTGTCTTTAAAGTAACAACTTTAATTTCTTTAGGATTGTTGCCTTTGGAAAACCTATTTGTGAACTCTTTATCAGCTGAAACCGCTTCTTCTTCTCCATGAAATCTTGCAACAATTTCAGTTGAAAGCATTTTTTTTGCCTCCATCGGATTAAGTCCTTTCTCAGTTTTTTTCTTAATTTCTCTGATTTCTTCAGACGTTTTGAAGCTCAGCAAATCAAAGTATCGCCACATTAAGTCATCTGAAATTGACATTATCTTGCCAAACATATGATTTGGATCTTCTCTCAAGCCTATATAGTTATTCAAAGACTTAGACATTTTTTTTACGCCATCCGTCCCTTCTAAAATTGGCAATGTCATAATTATTTGCTCTTCCATACCAAAAGATTTTTGTATATCTCTACCTACCAATAGATTAAATTTTTGATCAGTACCACCCAACTCGATATCAGATTTGAGTTCATAAGAGTCATAACCCTGAACCAAAGGATAAATAAACTCATGGATTGAGATGGGTTTGTTTCCTTTATATCTATTATTAAAATCATCTCTTTCTAACATTCGAGCAACAGTCATCTTTGAACTTAAGTTTATAAGGTCCGCACTTGTCATTTTTTTAAACCATGAAGAGTTAAATTCAATCTTTGTTTTTTTCTTATCTAAAATTTTAAAAATCTGTTCTTGGTAGGTTTTAGAATTTTTCTTTAATTGCTCTAAAGTCAATATTGGTCGAGTTTCGCTTACTCCAGAGGGATCACCAATCATACCTGTAAAGTCTCCTATTAAAAAAATAACTATATGACCAAGATCTTGGAATTGTTTCAATTTGTTTATCAAAACCGTATGCCCAAGATGTAAGTCAGGAGCAGTTGGATCAAATCCAGCTTTTACGATAAGTGGTTTATTTTTACTAAGTTTTTTTTCTAAACCTTTTTCTGGGATGATTTCCTCTACTCCCCTTTTTAATATTTCTAATTTTTCTGAAATTGATAAACTCATAAAATATAATTAATTATTTCTCAATAAAATTTAAATATTTCTTGGAATGATACTCTAAAACGCAGATGAAAAATTTAATTCTTGATATTAAATATTATTTGCTTTTCCTGTTGGTCATAACAATTGCCTTTTATCTTTATCTGAATTTTGGGGCTAATTTTGGAAAAAATTATGCTCCGGAAATAATTTCAGATACTTCTTTTCGAGATCAAATGGTTTTAGAAAGCGACTCAGAAACAGAAATTTATAAAGGAGCATTATCAAAAAAAATTAAAGTAGATAAAAACGATACTTTGATAAAGATATTGGCATCAAATGAAGTAGATAATAGGTTTATAAAAGCTTTAATCAAAACAAAAGGGTCAGAAAAACTTGCTGATATAAAAACAGGAGATTTTATTGAGATATCATTTTCTAAAAATAAAATCCCTATAGAAATTTTTGTTACAAGAAATGGTTTGAAAGGTGTTTTAGCAGAATTAAAAGATAAAAGTTATTCGATTAAAAATCACGAAAGAGTCCCCGAAGTTTTGGAGAGATTTGCTTCTGTGACAATTGATGAGTCTTTATACCAATCTGCCCTGAAAGAAGGGATATCTGATAGTGTAATAATGGATTTAGTTTATATATTTGGTTGGGATATAGATTTCGTATTTGATATCAGATCGGGAGACAGTTTTGAAATTCTTTATGAAGAATATTTTTATAAGGGAGAAAAAATTAAAAATGGAGACATAAAAGCAGCTAGATTTAAAAGAGGAAAAAATATTTTTTCAGCAATTCGCTTTTTTTCGAAAGTTTCTGGTTCCAAGGAATATTTTTCAACACGTGGTGAGAATGTTAAGAAGGCTTTTTTGCGAACTCCTGTAGAATTTTCTTACATAAGCTCAAGATATAATCTAAAAAGAAAACATCCTGTGCTAAATAAAATTAGAGCTCATACCGGTGTAGATTATGCAGCGCCAACAGGAACTCCAGTCAGATCAACAAGCTCTGGAACCGTTTCCTTTATAGGAAATAAAGGAGGTTATGGAAAACTAATTGAAATTAAACACTCAGAGGATTATTCCACTCGCTATGCACATTTATCGAAATTTAACCCTAGGTTAAGCAATGGATCAAAAGTGGATCAAGGGGAAACTATTGGTTATGTAGGTCAAACAGGATTGGCGACAGGGCCGCACTTGCACTATGAATTTAGAGTTGGAGGAAATCATACAAACCCTCTAACAGTAAAATTGCCTGATGCAAAACCCATTTCAGAAATTGAAAAAAAAGAATTTCTTGATCATGCAATTAAGATGATCAATCGACTTGATGAGCTATTCTTAAAATTTTATGCCCAAATCTGAGATTTATATTGGTGTCCTATCTGGAACATCGGCAGATTCAATTGATGCTTTATTAATTGATTTTTCAAAATCGGATAAAGTTATCAATCGTTTTTCAAAGAAAATACCTGTAGAAATAAAAAATAAAATATTTGAACTTGTATTAAACGATCAAGTCCTTAACTATTCTAAAAAACAAAAAGAATTAGATCTCATTTTAGGAGAGCTCATTAGTAAATGTATAAACCAATTAATCAAAAAAACCAAAATAGATAGGAAAAAAATAAAAGCAATAGGAAGTCATGGACAAACTATTAAGCATAATTCTTCGATAAAAAACCCCTTTAGCTTACAGATTGGTAATCCAGAATTGATTAGTAAGCTCACAGGCATAAAAGTAATTTATGGATTTCGTCAAAGCGATATAGCAAATGGTGGAATTGGTGCTCCGCTTACTCCTGCATTCCATAACGAATTTATGTCTAAAGCAAAAGTAAATCGTGCAATAGTAAATATTGGTGGAATAGCCAACATAACTTTGCTCCCTTCAAAAGGAAAAATACTTGGTTGGGATATTGGACCGGGTAATTGCTTTATAGATCAAGCTGTAAAAAAAATAACTAATGGTAAAAAACATTATGACAATAAAGGAGCTTTAGCCAAGAAAGGAAATCCTCTAGCATTAAAAAATTCAATTCAAAAGTTTTTAAATACAAGTTACTTTAAAAAGGAAATTCCTAAGAGTCAGTCTGTAGAAAATTATGATTTAAGAAAGTTTAAAATTGAAATTAATGAAAAGAAGAAACTTAAAGATGAAGATTTAATATCTGGTTTGACCGAAATTACTTTTCAAGCAATCTTAAAAGATCTACAAAAATACTGTTCGGGATTTTACGAAGTTTATTTTTGTGGTGGTGGGACGAAAAACGATTATTTAATGAGTAAGTTTGAAGATCTAAAATATGAAAATCTTAAATTTTTCAAAACATCAGATATAGGAGTTGATCCTCTTGATGTTGAGGCAATGACTTTCGCTTGGTTAGCAAAAAAGAGATTGGAAAAACAAAAAATTAGACTTACCAGTGTCACAGGTTCCAAGCCTTGTTTAATGGGAGAAATAATAAACTAAATGGAAAAAGATGCTCCACAACCACAGGTTGTTGTTGCATTTGGATTTTCAATTACAAATTTTGAACCTTCAAGATTTTCAACATAATCTAAAGTTGAGCCAAAAAGATATTGAATACTCAAAGAGTCTATCAATACAGACACGCTATCCTCTTTCAAGACAGTATCGTCATCTTCTGTATTCTCATCTAGCTTAAAACCATATTGAAAGCCTGAACAGCCGCCGCCAGTAACAAAAACTCTAAGATACAGATTTTTTTTATTTTCTTCAGCGATTAATTTTTTAACCTTTAAAACAGCGCTTTCTGTTATGTTAAGTTCTTTTGGAACAAATTTTTCTACCATATCAATTAGTCATTATATCCAAACATTGTATTGCTTGGCTTGCGGCACCTTTTAACAGGTTATCTATAGTTGAATTAATCACAATTGTATTACTTTGGAAAGCATATGAAACCGATATATCACAAAAGAATGTATTAATTACATCTTTAATTTGAGCAATGTCTCCCTTTTTTTTGATTCTTACTAGTTGATGCTTTTCGTAATAAGTTTTGTATAAATGAGCAAGACTCAAATCGCTTTGAGTAACTTCGCAGTATATAGTCACGTATTCTCCTCTGAAGAGCGGTAAAAGATGTGGGATAAAAATAATCTCATGGTCAATATTGAATTCTGTCTTCAAAAAATCTTTTATTTCAGGTTGATGTCTATGAAAACCAACGTTATAAGACTTAAAATTTTCTTTAATTTCCTCAGCTAGGCCATTTTCTACTGAAGATTTTCCAGCTCCGCTAATGCCTGATTTGGCATCCAAAATGATCTTTGAATTTTTTTGCAAGTAAGGAATTACTGGAAGCAATCCAAGAATGGAGGCAGTTGGATAACATCCGGGTACTGCGACTAAATTAGCTGCTTTGATTTTTTTTGCGGAATATTCAGGTAAACCATAAATTGCTTCAGGTAAAAGATCGTCTGCTCTGTGTTTGCTGTCATAAGTTTCCTGCCAAAGTTTTCCATTTGAAAGTCTAAAATCTGCAGAAAGATCAATGACTTTTACCCCTTTTTTTAAAACTTCTGGAACATAGTCCATTGAATAGTCATGTTTGGTTGCAAAAAAAACATAATCAAGATCATCGGGCATTTGATCTATCGTTTGTAAAACTAATTTACTATTCGTTTTTGAATTGACTTCTTTGTATTCCTTCCCTTCATGCGAAAAAGAAGATACAAAGGCAAGGCTCAAATCCTCTCTAGATTCAACGATTGAAGCTAACTCCTCTCCCACATAGCCTGTAGCGCCTACTATTCCAATATTCAAAGACATTTATTTATTTTTAATTTTTCAAAAACATTATACTTTAAAGCATGATCAAGGAAGACAACCTTATTCTATCTATCGCCGGACACGATCCTACTGGTGGAGCCGGAATTCAAGTTGATGCACTAATCGCAAATCATCACGACAAGCATTGTCTCTCAATTCTTACTTGTGAGACTGTTCAAAATTTGAAAAGTTTTGAAAAAATAATTCCTCAAGATGAAAAATATATTCATGAAACTTTTAAGAATCTTTTAAAAAACTTTTCACTGCAGTACTTCAAGGTTGGCTTGGTTCCTAATATCAAAATAGCTAGTAAATTGGGTAACTTAATTGCTTCAAACAAACCTGAAATTGTAGTGATTGATCCCATTTTGAAATCCGGCACTGGAAAAAAGTTTTTTCTGAAAAAAGATTTGGACTCACTAATACAAAAGCTCTATACGAAAGCAACTCTGTTGACACCAAACATTTATGAGTTGAAAACGCTTACAAATAAAAAAAATATTTTAGATGGCATTTTGTTTTTAAAAGATAAAGGCATTGAAAATGTTTACGTAACTGGAGAGTTAAAAAAAGGAAAGATTAGAAGTCATCTCTACTCAAAAGGCGAGTTAGTAAACATTGACGAAGTTCCTAAGTTGAAAAATATCATGCACGGTAGTGGATGTGCTTTATCGACATCCATCTTATGCTTTTTGGTAAATAAAAAAAGTTTGAAGGATGCTTGTTCGAAATCACAAAACCTAATGAAAGTTTTAGTAAAAAATTCAAGAAATCATCTTCATCAGAATATTTTTAAAATTTAATAATGATTCAAGGAGTTTATGCAATTACGCCCGATGGTTTGAAAGAAAACGATTTACTTTCTAAAACCGAAGTCTTGCTTAAAGAAGGTATTAAACTCATACAGTACAGAGACAAAAGTCTTGATAAAAAGACTTTTCAAGAAAAAGCAAATGCGCTTTTGAAGTTGACTAAAAAGTATGAGGCCAAGTTACTTATCAATGATCATATCGAAATTTGTTTGGAAATAAGTGCCGATGGCTTTCACCTCGGTTTAGAAGATTACTCATCTGAAGAAAACTTAGAAATCTTAAAAAAGAACAAAGACTTTATTACAAATAATTTGATAAGCGGTTTATCTTGTAAATGGAATAAGGAACTGGTGGTCAATCCTCCTGAAGATGAAATCAGATGGACTTATTTGGCAGTTGGGTCTTTTTATCCTTCAAATACTAAGTCGACTATTTCGGAGACAAATGAAAACGTAAAAAGGGAATTCCTAAGCTATACTGATAAGCCTCTTGTAGCTATTGGAGGTATCAACAAAAAAAACATCAAGGAAGTAAAAAATTGCGGCTATTCTTGTTTTGCCCTAAGTGAAGCCCTTTATAAAAATCCTAAACATGTTTTAGATGAGTATAAAAAGTTATGAAAGTTATTGGTTTTGGAGCAGCACTAGTCGATAAACAATTTCTTATCAAAGATGATGTGCTTAATGATCTGGGCATAGAAAAAGGTTTGATGACTTTAAATTCTGAAGAGGAACAGAATGAGTTGCTAACTTTTCTGCGAGACCAGAATTACAATCAAATTTCTTCATGTGGAGGGTCAGCAACAAATAGCATTTATGCAGCTGCAGCTTTGGGAACTACTGCTGGTTTCATTGGAAAAGTTGCGCAAGATGAAGATGGTGAGATCTATAACGCCGATTTAAAAGACAATAATATTGAAATATCAAATTGCGTCACATCATCAGATGGTAAAACCGGTAACTGTATTGTTTTGATCACTCCCGATGCAGAAAGAACAATGAATACTTATCTTGGCGTTAGTTCTGAAACAAAATTCTCTGAAATAAATTTCCATCAGGTTTCTTCGACAAATCTTCTGTTTATGGAAGCTTATGTGGTTACTTCTCCAGATACAAAGGATACCGCAAAGAAACTCGTCGAAAGCTGTCGCGAATCCGATATCAAAATAGCTTTGAGTCTTTCCGATCCTGGAATTGTTGCTGGCTTTAAAAACGATTTGAAATCTTGGATGGATAAGCAAATTGATTATTTATTTTGCAATCATGAAGAAGCAAAAACTTTTTGTGGTTCCGATAACTTCGAAGACTTAAGAGACTGTGCAAAAACAATTTTTATCACCAATGGAGTTAACCCAACTATTGTTCTTGAGGAAAAACAAACCTATGAGATACCTGCTTATGAAGCAAAGGCAGTTGACACTAATGGCGCTGGAGATATGTTTGCGGGTGGTGTAATTCATGGTTTGAGCGAAGGCTGGGAAAATAATGAATCGGCAAAATTTGGTAACTTTTTGGCTTCAAAAGGAGTTTCTGAAATTGGACCAAGACTTAAAAAAAATAAATACCCAGAATATTTAAAGGAGTTCTCTAAAAAATAGGAAAATAACTGGATACTTTCATCTTCTTTTGATAAATTTTGCTCTTCTAAATTATGGCTACTAAAAATTCAAAAAAACCAACCAAAACAAAAAAGCCTGCTGCTAAAAAAGTTACTAAGGTACAAAAAAAACCGGTAAAGAAACCAGCTGCAAAAAAGACAGGTAAACCAGTAAAAAAAGTAACCGTTACTAAAAAGACGCCAAAAAAAGCTGCAGTCAAAGTAAGCGTCTCCCCTACGGATTTTTCAGCTTTCTTGAAGAATTTTCAGCCTTATAGGTCAAAGAAATCAGAAAAATACATGAATAAAAATCAACAGAAACATTTTCTGGGAATGCTTACCGCTTGGAAAGACGCTCTCATAGAAGAACAAGAAAAAACTGAACAGTTAATTCAACAAGATCAAAGTAATTTTCCAGATTCTTTGGATCGTGCTGCAAAAGAAGAAGAATTTATGTTGGAATTGAGAAAAAGAGAAAGAGAACGAAAACTTATAGGAAAGATTGATCTTTCTTTGAAGGATATAGAAGATAGTCTTTACGGTTACTGTGAATCCTGTGGTGTTGAAATTGGTATCAAGAGATTGGAAGCCAGACCTACTGCAACCAAATGTATCGATTGCAAAACCGTCGATGAAATTAAAGAAAAACAACAGTTCGGTTAATGTCATCTCATCTTGCGTACTTGATTTTAGGCTCTAACTTAGGCAATCGGTCAACAAATCTTGAAAATGCTAAAATAAAAATAAGCGCCCTTTCTGAAACAAAAATTCTAAAAGCAAGCGAAATCCATAAATCTCCTGCTTATGGTCCAATCGAGCAGCCATTTTTCTTCAATCTTGCTTTGGAAGTTGACACAAAATTCACTCCTTTCGAATTTCTTGAGCATCTGCAAAAAATTGAAAAGAAACTCAAACGCAAAAAAGACTCTCACATGAAACCTCGAACCATTGATATCGACATTGTATTTTTTGATGACGAAACAATAGATACGCCCCTTTTGAAAGTGCCACACTACGATTGGCAAAATCGGGACTTTTTCATAAACCCATTGAAAGAAATAAATTGCCAAGCTCAAGAGTTTAAAAACTTTAACTTTGACTAAAGTTTTCAAGATAGAATTATTTAATGAAAACTTATTTGGTAAGCGAAGTAAAAAAGAAAAATTCCATAATCTCTGAAGAAGATTTCAATGCTGAATATCAAGAGTCGATAAATAATCCAGAGAGCTTCTGGCAAAACAAAGCTGAAGAAACCTTGGACTGGTTTTCCAATTGGAATGAAGTGGCTGCATCCGATTTGGAGTCAGGCAAAGTAGCCTGGTTCAAAACAGGAAAATTGAATGCCTGTTTCAATTGCATTGATCGTCATCTAGAAAAGCATGCAAACAAAACTGCTATCATATGGGAAGGAGATGATCCCAACGACAATAAAGAAATTTCTTTTCAAGATCTATACAAAAATGTTTGCCAGTTTGCCAATCTTTTAAAATCCAGAAATGTAAAAAAAGGCGATCGAGTTTGCATATACATGCCGATGATTCCTGAGGCAGCTTATGCGATGTTGGCTTGTGCCAGAATTGGTGCCATTCACTCAGTGGTCTTTGGAGGGTTTTCCATCGAATCCCTAAAAGATAGAATTTTGGACTCGGATTGCACCGCAATAATAACTGCAAATGAAGGAATCAGAGGAGGAAAACTCGTCCCGCTAAAAAATAATGTGAATGAAGCTCTAAAGGACTGTCCTAATGTGCACAGTGTAATAGTCGTTAATCGAACGGAAAACTCACTTATTAACGAAAATGAAGTGGAAGTCGACTATTACCAAAACATTGAAAAATTTGATGCAGATTGTCCTTGCGAAGAAATGAATGCCGAAGATCCACTTTTCATTCTTTATACCTCAGGTTCAACAGGAAAACCCAAAGGGGTACTGCATACCACCGGAGGATATTTGTTGGGTGCAGCCTTAAGCCACAAATACATTTTCGATTTAAAAGAAGACAGTATTTACTGGTGTACTGCAGACGTTGGCTGGGTTACAGGTCACACTTATATTGTCTATGGTCCTTTAGCAAATGCCTCAACTACTTTGATGTTTGAGGGCATACCAACATTTCCCGATGTTTCTAGATTCTGGAACGTGATTGATAAACATCAAGTAAATATTTTCTACACAGCCCCTACTGCGATTAGAGCGCTTATGGCCCATGGCAATGAGCCTTTGCAATCCTCTTCGAGAGACTCTTTGGAAGTATTGGGTACAGTTGGAGAGCCTATAAATCCAGAAGCCTGGGAGTGGTATTACAATGAGGTTGGTAAAGGCAAATGCCCAATAGTTGATACTTGGTGGCAAACCGAAACCGGTAGCATCATGATTTCTGGTTTGGCAGGTTTTTCTGATCAAAAACCAGGTTGTGCTGGTAAACCTTTCCTTGGGATCAATCCTGCGCTTGTGGATGAAGAAGGTAATGAAATCGAAGGACCTGGTAAGGGTAATTTAGTCGTCAAAAGTTCTTGGCCATCGCAAATCAGAACGGTTTATGGAGATCATCAAAGATGTGTCGAAACCTACTATTCAACTTACAAAGGTTTTTATTTTACCGGAGATGGTGCTGAGCGAGATGCAGACGGTTTTTATAGAATCACAGGACGAGTTGATGATGTCTTAAATGTCTCTGGGCATCGATTGGGTACTGCAGAGATAGAAAGTGCTTTAGTGTTACACGAAGCAGTCGCAGAAGCTGCGGTAGTTGGCTTTGAACATCAGATCAAGGGACAAGGAATTTATTGTTACGTGAACCTTATGAAAGAGGCAAAAGCTTCTGATGAAATCCATCAAGAATTAATTGGACTCATCGTCAAAGAAATCGGTCCCATTGCAAAACCGGATTCCATTCAATTCTGTTACGATTTACCCAAAACCCGATCAGGAAAAATCATGCGTAGGATTTTAAGAAAAATCGCAGAAAACGAATTGGACAATTTGGGAGATACCACCACCCTTGCTGATCCCAGTATCATAGACATCTTGATCAAAGAAAGATTAAATAAATAAATGTTTGGATTTAAAAGTTTAGAAATACCCATTAAAGAAGATTGTCTGCCTGGTAGAACTCAGGCAATTTACAATCCAGAAAATCACTTTGTGACTGGAGCACCTATGTCTGAGTGTATGTCTCAAGACGATCCCAGAATACTCTTTGGTATGGGCTGCTTTTGGGGAGCAGAAAAAATGTTTTGGGATTTGGATTGTGTCAAGGTTACCGGTGTTGGCTATGCTGCTGGACACACGCCCAACCCTACTTATGAAGAAGTTTGTTCTGGATTAACTGCGCATTCTGAAATTGTTTTTGTGACTTATGAAGATGCATCTGATTTAGAAGGATTGTTGCAAGTCTTTTGGGAAGGACATGATCCTACCCAATTCATGCGCCAAGGTGGTGATGTAGGCACACAATACCGCTCCGGAATTTATTTTTTTGATAAAACTCAAGAAGAACTGGCAGTCAAAACCAAAGAAATTTATCAAGCAAAATTGGATACCAATGGCTTTGGCGAAATTGTTACAGAAATCTTACCTGTTTCAGAAGAATACTATGCTGAAGATTATCATCAACAATACTTAGCAAAAAACCCTAACGGTTACTGTGGACATGGTGGTTGTGGGGTAAAGTTCAAGTAAAAAGTTAAGAAAAAGTCTCTTCGCCATTTTATTGGGAAAATGTAATATTTTTTTAATTTAACTAAAGCTGTTTAAGTTGATGCAAGCTTTCACTTTTTAGTTTGATTCCAGAGATAACGTAATCCAATATATGCCGGTAGGTAACAAAATATTGTAAAAATAATAACTAAACCTATCAGATTAGAGTCTTTGAAGATAAAGAACATAGGGGCATCAATTAAATCCGTTATTAATCTAACGATAATCAGAATAAAAAGCATAGAAGCATTTCTTAAATAAATAGCTAAAAGAAATGCTAGTCCAACTGCAAGATTTCTAGCGACATAAAGCCCTGAACTAAGTGTTAGTTCGGAAACATTTGGTCCTTCAAAAAATGATGGATTATATATAGCTAGATAAGGACCTAAAAACATAGGCCATATCAAAGAAAAGAGTGCTAATAAAAACCACCAAGTATATGGAACTTTTTTTGGTGGTTTTTTCATAAAAATTAACCTTTCCAGAAAAACTCGTCACCTTTGCTGATGGCTTTGTCTTCTTCAACTAATTTATTCAAGTGAGCTAATAGCGAAGCTCTAGCAATGCCATGGAGTCTTTCATCAACATCGTCATAAACCTTCTCCACCAGTTCATCCAAGTTGGCTTTTGAAAATTCAGTCAATGCATCCACTACTTTCTTTTCTCTAAACATTCTATGACTGACAATCCAATCTACAACACTTTTAGGATCTTTCATGAGATTGCCATGTCCAGGTGCAATCAAAGAAATATCGAATTGTTTGAGTTTTTCCAAAGAGTCAATGTATTGCTTCATGTTCCCATCGGGTGGACCTATGACTACTGTAGAGCCTTCCATAATATGATCACCAGTAAAAATCATCTTCTCTTCTTCTAAGAGGTAACACAGATGATTAGAAGCATGTCCTGGCGTGTGAATAGCTTTTAAGGTGTACTCAATTTCTCTGATTTCATCACCATCTTCTAAAACTTTATTAGCTTTAAATGTTTTATCTTGAGTTTGCTTGTGTAATGCATACATTCCCATCACTGGTGCAGCAGTTCTCTGATGAAGTAACTTAGCGCCTGGAGAGTGATCGGGATGAGTATGAGTAACTAAGATTTGCTTGATATCTTCTCCACAAGCTTTGGTAATATTTTCTATATGCTCTGGCATTGCAGGACCTGGATCAATCACTGTGATTTCTTCTTTGCCAACAAGATAAGTATTTGTTCCAGGGCCTGTAAAGACGCTGGAATTACCTGCCGTGATTCTTCTTACTAATGGAGATAGCTCAGTGATCGTCATAACCTTCATCTCCTGGCATCAGTAAAACCATTTTTCCGTCTTGCATGAAAATTTTAGGCTCTACAGTAACGATATTATTTTGGTCTTCTACTTTGTTTTTAAGCAGTGTTTCAGTATCGGTGAACCCTTTAATGGATTCTAAATTTTTAATGGTTGGGAAAATTATTGGAAACTCGCCCTTTTCTCCTTGAGCAAGAGCATCCTCGGGTTTAATCCATATGCTTTTTACTCCTTCGCTGCCATCATGCTTGGCAGTTTGCCCTTCTGGAAATAGCGCAATAAAAAAATGCGTACTGTATCTTTTAGCTTCGGATTTTGGTGTAACCCAATGTGAGATGTAAGCCAGACGATCAACAGCAAGTTGCAAGTCCAACTTTTGACATAATTCCAATAAGACCGGTTCGCCTTGATTTAATTTATTTCGATACTTTTTAAGAATTTCTTTTTCACTTTCATCTGAAGAGCCAAAGACTTCTCCACTGCTTCTATAAGCTAGCAAGACGCCACATTCCTCAAAACACTCTCTTATGCAAGCAATCCAATAGTTGAGTCCTCCTGATTTGACACCCAATAATTGCGATGCAACTTCATCTGTTAAACCACGACAGTAATTGTTGATGTCATCTTTTAAATCATATTCATCGAGCTTCCCTCCAGGAAATACCCACGCACCGCCAAAATTTGTTTTGATTGATCTTTGTATCATAAATACTTCTACTGCTTCTTCGATAGTTCTAACCAGCAACACCGTAGCTGCAGGTTTAGGTTTTGAAGGTGGTAAAGAGGGATCAGCCTCTTGAATGTTGATCTTAGGATTTCTCTTTACTTTGATATCTTTAGAATCTTTTTCCGACATATAAATTTTAGATTTCAGGATTGTTTGTACATAATATATTTAATAAATTTTTATACAAATTGAAAATCAAAGAATTTAAATCAAAAAATATCGAAAAAAAGCTCATCAGAAACCCTAATTCTAATAAGGGAGACTATGGTCATGTTTTAGTCATTGCAGGAAATCTTGGTTTTGGTGGTGCCGCCCTTCTTTCCTCAAAGGCAGTTCTAGCAAGCGGTGCAGGTTTGGCGACCTTGGCGACGAGAAAAGACCATCTGTCAGCTGCTTTGGCATATTGTCCAGAAGTTATGACGAAAACTGTGGAAAGCATCTCTGACTTAGAAAATCACTTGCCCAATAAAACAGTCATTTGTATCGGTCCGGGATTGGGTAGAAATTTTTGGGCTGATCAGATGCTTTATAAATCAACAAACTTTGCAGTAAAAGAAAATCTGCCGATTTTGATTGATGCAGATGGATTAAATATCCTCTCTGAAAACAGACTGAAAATTAAATTGCCAAAAAAATTAATCCTTACGCCTCATCCAGGAGAAGCAGCTCGATTGCTCAAGACAAAGGTCTCGACCATTCAAAAAAATAGACCACGAGCTTTAGCTGAGCTTTGTGACAAATACAATGCAACGGTAATTCTTAAAGGTCATGAAACAATGATAGGCAACAAAAGAACTGCATTTGTTTGTAAAAAAGGCAATGCTGGTATGGCAGTAGGAGGCATGGGCGATGTACTTTCTGGACTAGTTTCTGGATTAATTGCTCAAGGTTTATCGTCCATAGATGCTGCTTGCTTAGGAGTGGATATGCATGCAAGAGCAGCAGATAGTTATATTGAAAAGCACGATATGAAATCTTTGATGCCTTCTGATTTATTTAACTTTATGAAAATGAAGAATGAATAAAGAACTTGTCTTATCAAGCCTAGATGAAACTAAACAACTTGCAGAAAAACTCTCTTCTTTTCTAATAAAAGAAAATAATTATCCGATTTCTATTCATCTTTCTGGAGACTTAGGCACAGGAAAGACCACTTTGGTAAAAGAAGTTTTAAATTATCTTGGCATAGAAAATTTCATCAATAGTCCAACCTTTACTTTGATTGAGCCTTATGAAATCGAAGATTTAAAAATCTTTCATATCGATTTATACCGTGTGGAAAAAATTACCGAGCTAAGCGCAATCGGTTTAGAAGAATATCTGCAAGAAGCGAATTCAATCAACTTTATAGAATGGCCTGAAAAAGGATCTGGTTTTTTAAAAGAGCCTGACATTGCCATTTCATTATTCCATCAAGGAGAAACTGCAAGAAAATGTGAAATTAAAACTTCTTTAAACTTAAATCTTTAAGCTAGTTGAGTGGATCCACATCAATTCCAACTCTGACGTTTTTTGAATAATCGCTTTGATCGATCATCTTGATAACTTGATTTGCAAGAGCATGTATATATTTTCTATTTTCAGATTTCAGGGTTAGGACCCATCGAAAGTAATTTTTTCTTTTTTCGATAAGCTCTGGTTTTGGTCCTATAAATTCATCGTCATTTAAGTTTAACGAACGACAGATTTCCATCAAAACCTTCTCTGGAAGAGGTCGTTTTAGGGACTCCGCATGAATGTTAATTTGATAAACAAAAGGCGGAAGCTTATTGGTTTGTCTCTCTTCTAAAATTTCGTTGGCAATCTTCTCGTAATCAAAAGAAGAAATTTTTTCTAAAAAAGGATGTTCAGGTACAAACGATTGCAAAATGACCCTGCCTTCTTTATCTTCTCTGCCAGCTCTTCCTGAAACCTGAATCAATAACTGAGCCAACCTTTCAGAAGCTTTGTGGTCAACTGAAAAAAGGCCACTGTCAGCGTCTACTACTACCACTAGAGTCAAATTGGGCATGTGATGACCTTTGGCTAAAATCTGCGTTCCCACCAATATGAGAGGCTCTTTGGAATCTGGTAGCACCGAGTTGGATCTTAATTTCTCCTTACCTAGAGCTTCTCGGTCAACTCTGATCACAGAAGTATTTTTGAAATGCTCTTTTAAAAATTCTTCGAGTTTCTCAGTTCCCGTATGAAAAAATTCCAAACTTTCTTCGTCACAGTTCAGACAAGCAACTGGCATTGGATGCTTGGTTCCACAATGATGACAGACTAATCTTTTAGGATTGATGTGATAAACCATTGATACGTCGCAATTACTGCATTCCGGAGTCCAGCCGCATTTGTTGCAAAAGACCATTGGTGCGTAGCCTTTTTTGTTGAGGAAGACTAAAACTTGATTGCCTTTACTTAATTCTTTGTAAATTTCATTAAGACTATATTCGGTTAAACCTGACTTTAACTCGGATGATCTTAAATCAGAGATTTCAAACTTAGGCTGTCTGGCATCTTTTACCCTTCGCGTTAGTTTGTGTAAGCTGTATTTTTCATCCTGACAATTTTTAAGACTTTCCAGGCTAGGCGTTGCTGAGCACATGATGACAGGAATTTTTTCAAGATTTGCTCGATAGACTGCAACATCTCTAGCTGAATATCTAAAGCCATCAATTTGTTTGTATGAAGAATCATGCTCTTCATCTACCACTATCAAGCCTAAATCCTTGAAGGGGGTAAAAATTGCTGATCTTGTTCCAATCAAAATTGACTTATAGCCTTTGTTAATATCATTCCAGGCGTGAGCTCTATCTTTTTCTGACATTTCAGAGTGCAAAAGAGCGACATTGTCATCGCCAAATCTCCTTTCGATTTCGGCTTTTAGATTTGGAGTCAGACCAATTTCTGGAACAAGAATTAATACTTGTTTACCCTTTTCTAAAAAGTCTCTAATAAGATGAAAATATATTTCGGTTTTACCACTTCCTGTAACTCCAAAAATTAGATGAGTAAGATTGGTTGATGAATTTTTAATGGACTTATAAATTTTATTTTGCTCAACATTTAATTCAAAAAAAGCTTCTAAGTTAAGTTCTTTGTTAGTTTTCAATTCATTTCGATTAAGGCTTTTTATCTCAAGATAACCTTTTGAAATTAAAGCATCCAAGATGGCTTTAGAGATTTTGTTTGCTTTTAAACCTATACGGGATAACTCTGATTTGTGTTGAAAAACTTCTAGTGCTTCAAATTGCTTTTTTGCACGTCCAAAGGATTCTTTGCTCGCTAATTTACCCAAGTTTGTAATTGCGTACACCTCTATGGAATCATTTATTTCTTTGCCTTTTCTCAAAAAAGGCGGGAAATAGGATTTAAAAATTTCTCCAATAGGTGCTTTATAGTAGTTGGCTATCCAATGAATGAGGTCGTAAGAGGACTTATCTATTAAAGAATTTCTATCTAAAACTTTGATTATGGGTTTAATAGATTTTACATTTGGGTTGGATTGTTTACTTAAAACATATCCGATAATTTCTCGGTTTCTAAATGAAACTTGAACTCTGGAGCCATTGGAAATCTTGACATTTGAACTGTAAGTAAAAGAGTTTCTAAGAGGTAAAGGAAGCGCTACTTCATAATATAAATTTTCCATTTAAGTTTATTTGAGAATAAATAGTCTTCTGGTATAGTGCGGCAGCATATTTTTTTAATCAAGAAGAATAGTGAAAAAAGAAATTCATCCAGAATACAGAATTGTTTTATTTCATGATGTGAGTGTAGATAAGTACTATCTCATACCATCAACATTGGAAACAGACCAAACAAAAGAATGGGAAGATGGCAATACTTATCCTTACTGCCCTCTTGATGTATCTTCAGCCTCTCATCCTTTTTACACAGGCCAGAATAAAATTATTGATACTGGTGGAAGAGTTGAAAGGTTCAAAAAACGTTTTTCAAAAAAGAAAGCTGCTGTTAAAGCTGCTCCTGTTGAAGAAAATCTTCAAGAAGAGACTCCTCCAGTAGAAGAAGATGTAAAAACCTCAGCTCCGGTTGAAGAAGTAACGAAAGAAGCTCCTGAATCCTCAGCTAAAGAAACCATTGAAGCTTCTGAAGCAGCTCCTTCTGAAGCTCCTAAAGAAGAAACTTCTGTTGAAGAAGTCAGTGATGAATCTTCTAATTCTTCTGAAGAAAAATAATTTTTCATACTTGATTGTTTAGGCTCCTAATCAGCCATTTATATGAATCCTGAATTTATTAGAAATATCGCCATCATTGCACACGTCGATCATGGGAAAACTACTTTAGTCGATAAATTACTAGAACATTCCGGCACCTTGGATCGAAAAAATATTGGCTCGGAAAGAATCTTAGATTCCAACGATCAAGAAAGAGAGAGAGGAATAACGATTCTTTCTAAAAACACTGCCATCAAGTGGAAAGATCATAAAATCAATATCGTAGACACTCCAGGACATGCTGATTTTGGTGGAGAAGTTGAGAGAGTTTTGTCTATGGTGGATTCGGTTTTGTTGCTAGTTGATGCCGTCGATGGTCCCATGCCTCAAACCAGATTTGTGACTCAAAAAGCTTTTGAAAAAGGGCTAAATCCCATTTTAGTTATAAATAAAATTGATCGTCCAAGTGCTAGACCCGATTGGGTACAAGATCAAGTTTTTGATCTTTTCGATAGGTTGGGTGGGAATGATCAACAAATGGATTTTCCTACAATTTATGCCTCTGCATTGAATGGAACTTCCGGCTTAGATTTGGAGAATATTGAAGAAGATATGTCTCCGCTCTTAGACCTCATCATTACCAAAGTGAACGAACCCCCTGTGAGTTTGGAAGAACCTTTTCAAATGCAAATCAGTGCTTTAGATAGTAATAGCTATGTGGGTGTAATTGGTATCGGTAGAATATCTCGCGGAAACGTTAAGCCAAACGATCAAGTTGTAGTGATCGATGTTGAAGGAGAACAAAAAACAGGAAAAATTCTACAAGTTTTGGGTCATGAAGGTTTGGAAAGAGTTGAGGTCGACAAAGCTGAAGCAGGTGACATTGTCTGTGTGACCGGTATTGAAAATTTGTATATCTCAGATACTTTATGTAACCCAGAGAAAATAGAACAACTCCCTCCTCTCTCTGTAGATGAGCCGACTGTGAGTATGACCTTTCAAGTGAATGATTCCCCGTTTGCTGGTAAAGAAGGTAAATTTGTAACGTCAAGAAACATCAAAGACCGTCTTGAACAAGAATTATTAAGTAATGTTGCTTTGAGAGTTGAGCAAGGTGAAAGTGCTGATAAATTCAAAGTCTCTGGCCGTGGTGAATTGCATTTATCGGTTTTGATAGAAAACATGCGTCGAGAAGGGTTCGAATTGGGAGTTTCAAAACCTGAGGTCATTCAAAAAGAAGTGAATGGCGAAATTCATGAACCTTTTGAACAAATAGTAATTGACATTGAGGAGCAACATCAAGGACCTGTAATGGAAGAGATGGGTTCAAGAAAGGCGGAACTGAAAAATATGGAACCGAGCGAAACGGCAAGAATAAAATTGGATTTTATTGCGCCTTCCAGAGGCATGATTGGATTTAGGTCTCAGTTTCTTACCTTGACCAGTGGCACCGGAATTCTAACTAGTATCTTCGATCATTACGGTCCTGCAAAAAAAGGTGAGATTACTACACGTCAAAATGGTGTCCTGGTCTCTATGGCTGAAGGCAAAACCTTAGCCTATTCATTATTCAACTTACAAAACAGGGGGAAGCTTTTTGTAGGACATGGATTGAATGTTTATAAAGGGCAAATTGTTGGCTTACATTCCAGAGACAACGACTTACCGGTTAACCCAACAAAAGCAAAACAGTTAACCAATATCAGAGCCTCTGGTACTGATGAAAATCTTATTTTGGTTCCACATATTGAGCATTCTTTAGAACAGGCATTGGAATTTATCGAAGAAGATGAATTAGTAGAAGTAACTCCTTCAGCGATTAGGTTAAGAAAAAAAGCTTTCAGATTTTAATTTATTTAGTTCCTGAGGAACCAAAACCCTTAGAGCCTCTTTCTGAGAAATCAAATTCAGAAACCAACTTAAAGTTAGGTGAAGTAACAGCAAAAAACATCATCTGGGCAATCCTATCTCCAGGGATAATCTCGAATGATTCTTTGGATCTATTCCATAAAGAGACCATGATTTCTCCTTGATAATCTGAGTCAATAAGGCCCACCAGGTTTCCCAAGACAATTCCATGTTTATGCCCTAAGCCTGATCTAGGGAGAATCAAGGCCGCATATTTAGAGTCTTTAATATGTATTGAAAATCCAGTAGAAAAAAGAAAAGTCTCATCGGGCTGGAGAACTTTCTTTTCTTTGATATTAGTCCTCAAGTCTAATGCTGCAGATCCTGCGGTGCTAAATTTAGGTAAAGGAATTTTGTCGCCAAGTTCGTTATCAAGAATTTTAAATTCAACGTTAAGTGCTATATTCGAGGTTGCTTGTTGTCCGGGACTAACCGCTTTTGATATTAAGGAAGGCAGGAATATTCCTACTAATTTGAGCAAAATCCATCTAATCATTAAGGATGTTTTTTGAAATAAATTGAACTATTTTTCTGGCAATCTTTTCTTTAGAAGTTTTAGGTATTTTTAATTCTTCTTTTTCAGTAATTAATGTCACCTCATTATTGTTTGAGTCAAAACCTATAGAACTATCTGAGACATCGTTGGCGACAATTAAATTCAAATTCTTTGAAGATAATTTTTTTCTAGCGTTATCAATCATGTTTTCAGTTTCTGCTGCAAAACCTACTATTTTTAAATTGGGATTGTTATCGGAAACGTATTTCAAAATGTCTTCATTTTTTTCTAAACTCAAGCTAATGTTTTTGGATTGATCTTTTTTTATTTTTTGAGGTTCAGCATTTTTCATTTTGAAATCTGCAACTGCGGCTGTTGATATAAACAAATCGATGTCAGATAGATTTGAGGTAACGAGTTCTTTCATTTCCTCGGCAGATTCGATATCTATTCTTTTAACCCTCTCTGGTGTATCTAAAGTTACTGGACCAGAAATCAAAGTCACTTTTGCAGATTCATCAACAGCAGCTTTAGCAAGCGAAAACCCCATCTTTCCAGAACTTTTGTTAGAGATGTATCTAACGGGATCTATTTTTTCTCTTGTGGGTCCAGCAGTGATTAGTACTTTTTTGCCTGCTAACAATCCAGTAGAAAATTCTTTAGCTACTTCCTCAATAATTTCCTTGGGTTCTGACATTCTGCCAGGACCCACATCACCACAAGCTTGATCGCCTTCGTTAGGGCCGATTTGGTGAAAAACAGGTTTTTTTAGTAATGAAAGATTCTTTTTTGTACGTTTATCCTTCCACATGCCTTGATTCATTGCAGGAGCAAAAAATATTTTAGAGTCTGCAGCTAGACATACCGCAGACATTAAGTCGTCACCTCTTCCAGCAGCAAGTTTTGCAAGGCTATCTGCTGAACAAGGAGAAATTACTATGGCATCAGCCCATCTTGCTAATTCTATGTGTCCCATAGCTGATTCGGCATTAGTATCTAAAAGATCTGAATGAACTTCATTACCAGACAATGCCTGCATGGTAAGAGGTGTAATGAATTCTTTGGCTGCTTCAGTCATGAGTACTCGAACTTCAGAGCCAGAGCTTTTAAATAGCCTGATTAACTCAGCTGCTTTATATGCAGCAATACCTCCTGTGACGCAAAGCAAAATTTGTCTATTGGCCAATTGTTCCATACAAAAATTATAACTCAGATAGGTTTCTTTGAACTTAGGATTCTGGTATAAAGCACTTCTTGTAAAGGAATATTATGAGTAAAGAGTGTCAAGTAACAGGAAAAACGCCAATGGCAGGGAACAATGTTTCTAAGGCAGTAAATAAAACTAAAAGAAAATTTATGCCTAATTTGCATCGTCATAAGTTTTGGGTAGAGTCTGAAAATAAATATGTGACCCTTACTCTTTCTGCTAAAGGGATGAGAATCATTGATAAAAAAGGCATTGATGTTGTTTTAAAAGAAATTAGGGACCGAGGTGAAAAGATATGAGAGAAAAAATTAAACTAGTTTCCTCAGCTGGAACGGGCCACTTCTACACAACAGATAAAAATAAGACCAAAACTCCAGACAAAATAGAATTTAAAAAATATGACCCTAGAGTCAAAAAGCACGTTATCTACAAAGAAGAAAAAATCAAATAATTTCGATATTTATCTCGCTTCTAGTTCGCCTAGAAGATCCGAAATTCTTAAAAATCTAAAAGTAAATTTTGAAATCCTTAAATGTGATTTCGATGAGTCCAATTTTACCGATGAAAGTCCTGAAGATTTTGTTATAAAAAATACTCATCAAAAATGTGTTGCTGCTCATGCGATTAGACAAAAAAAGAAGTTGCCCAATAAACCTATTTTAACGGCTGATACTATTGTTACTATGGATGACAAAATATTTGGAAAGCCGCAAAACAAAGACCATGCCATTGCAATGCTCCTTGAGTTTTCTGGAAGGAGACATTCGGTCATGACATGTGTTTGCTTAGGCGAAACCGAATCACAGTCTAATGCCGAAGTTAAAATGATGTTTGATCTTGTCAAAACCGAAATTCAATTTGCAAACTTAACTGCTAATCAATGTGCAAAATATTGGGAAACCAATGAACCAAAAGATAAAGCAGGCGCTTATGGTATTCAGGGTTTTGGTGCTTTGTTTGTTGAATCTTTAGAGGGTAGCTATAGCAATGTTGTAGGCTTACCAATTGTTGAGACTTGTAAGATATTCAAAGAAAAGAACATAGCCTATTGGTTGAGTCCATAACTTTTTAAATCAGATAAAATAAGTTGTGAATTTTTCTAAATTTTTCGCTGGATTTATTTTAGGGTCTCTAATTATCTTAGCTTTCCAACCTTTTAATTATTGGTTTTTAACTCTTCTTATCCCAGGACTTCTATATCAATTAATAAAAAAGGAAAGCATTAAAGATACTTTTTTTATTTCCTACTTTTTTGGTTTTGGTCTTTGGGCATTTGGAATTTTCTGGATAGAAAATAGCATAACTGTTTATGGAGGAGCTTCTTTAATATTAGGGAGTTTTTTAACACTATTGTTGGCAGCTTTTTTAAGTTTGTTTCAGGCTATAAGTTTTACCTTATTTAGACTTGTCACAAACCAAAGAGAAAATTATGAGATTTTTTTGCTTTTTCCAGCCACTTGGGTATTGAGCGAATGGTTGAGGGAATTTCTATTTACTGGTTTCCCATGGCTATACATTGGTTACACCGCCGTAGATAACCCCTTTTTACAAGGCTATATTCCCGTACTTGGAGTTTTTGGAATAGGCTTTTTTATTGTTTTGGTCTCTCAAATATTCTTTTCTTTTTTAGGTGCTTTGAAAGATTTAACTAAAAAGAAATCTTTATATTTATCTTCATTAATCTTAACTATCATTTTTATTGGGAATCAGTCTCTTGAAAATATCAATTGGACCAAAACAACTGAAAAAATCTCCGCAATAATTATTCAACCTAATATCGATATCAAAGAAAAATGGACGCAAAAAGGATTAAAAAAAATTGAAAAGGAAATAAAAATAAAAATAACTCAAAATCCAATACAAAATCTTTCTCTACCAACTATTTTGTTTTGGCCAGAGGTAACCATAACTTCATTAATTCAAAAAGAACAAATTGATGAATTTAGAAACAATATTGTCAATGAAAATAAAATGCTAGGAATGGTCATGGGAACCTTATCAGAAACTAAATCAGAGGAGATAAATAACTCATTAGTTGGGCTTGGAAATATATCAGGCACTTACGATAAAAAGTTCTTAGTGCCTTTTGGTGAATACATTCCTTTTTCAGGGTTTTTCAGCTTATTTTTTGATTTTTTTGATTTTAATCGTCCGCAAATATTTCCTGGTAAAAGTCACGATATTATCGGCAATAATCAAATTAAAATATCCTCAGCAATTTGTTATGAAATTGCCTATCAGAATACCTTCTTATCTAATAGTAAAGAGACCAATGTTTTATTCAATGCAAGTAATGACAATTGGTTTGGAACTGGTTTAGGGCCACATCAACATTTACAGATTGCTAGATTTCGAGCAGCCGAACACCAAAAATATTTGGTCAGATCTACGTCAACTGGCATCAGTGCTTTGATCAATCATCGAGGTCAGATTATTCAAAAGATTGAAACTTCTACCAAAGAAACTAATTTAGAAAGTTTTCAAGAAGATTTAATTCTTAAATCAGGGCAAACTCCTTATGCAGGTGTTGGAAAAACTCCCTTCTTATTCATATTAGTTATTATCTTTTTTACATCTGCAATATTAAAATTAAAGAGAAATGAAAAATTTCTTTAAATATTTAGTTTATTTAATTTTTAGTTCTGCCTTTTTCTATAGTTGTAGTTCACTTCCAATAAATTTTTCATCTTATGAGAATATAAATTTTCAGGAGTTTGGAGAAATTAATAAAAACCGAACTCATGTTTTAATAAATTTAGCCAAACAAGAACTTACAATAAAAAATCCTTATTCAAGTAAAACTTATCCTATTTCTTCTTCTGCTTATGGAATCGGCAGTGTTCGAAATAGTTTAAAAACTCCTCTCGGAGCACATGTTATTTCAGAAAAGATCGGCAAAGGTGCAAAAATAGGTTCTGTTTTTAAAGCCAGAAAATTCACTGGGGAAGTGGTTAAGCCAATCACAGAAAAAATTGATATCAAAGAAGATGTCATAACTACTAGAATTTTATGGTTGGATGGTTTGGAAGTTGGTAAAAATAAAGGAGGGAATGTAGACTCTAAAAGTCGTTATATTTATATTCATGGTACTGCAGAAGAAGGGCTAATTGGTGAACCTGCAAGCTTGGGTTGCATTAGAATGAGAAATGTAGACGTTATAAAGTTATTCAATAGAGTAAGAAAAGGTACACAAGTATTGATTTACTAAAATTTATTATTTAACTTATGATCATGAGATTTATTTCAATTGTTTTTTCCTTCCTCCTAGTTAGTTGTTCCCAAGGAAGTGCAGAAATAGAAAGTTTAAACGCAGTCAATTTTCAACCCGATTTAAATAAAATACCTGTAGAAGGCTGTCCAGCTATTCTAAATCACGACATACGGGTGCTAGACTCAAAAGAAATCATTAACTTATGCAAACATAAAGATAAAGTAGTACTTGCAGTAAATGTTGCTAGTCGATGTGGCTTCACTTATCAATATGAGGCGCTGCAATCTCTATTTGAAATCTACCAAGACAAAGATTTTGTCATTTTAGGTTTTCCTTCCCGGGACTTTATGTTTCAAGAATATAGCGATGAGGGTCAAGTTAAAGAATTTTGTAATTCAAAATATGGTGTCACCTTTCCTATGTTTGCTACATCAAGTGTTAAAGGAAAAAAAGCCAATAGCTTTTATCAAAACCTAGCCATGATTACTGGAAAATCCCCCGATTGGAATTTCACCAAGTACTTGATATCAAAAGATGGTGAAGTTCTAAAACCTTTCTCTAAGAATATTGAACCTGATAGCGAGGAAATAATTTCCGCTATTGAATCACTGCTCTAAAACTTCCGGAACTCCATTTTTATCAATAATCAAACAATCTGCTTTTCTTGCAGCAAATATGCCATTGGCTACCACCCCAGGAATGTTATTGATTTCGTTTTCAAAGTCATAAGGCACGTTAAGTTTTAAGTTGCGGACGTCTATTATTTGATTTCCATTGTCAGATAAAAATCCTACTCTGTATTCTGGAGTTCCTCCTTTTACCACCATCTGTCGAGCGACATAACTTCTTGCCATTGGAATGACTTCAATGGCAACTGGAAATTTTCCAAGTAGTTTTACTTTTTTTGAAGAATCACAAATGCATATAAATTTTTTAGACGCAGAGGCAATAATCTTTTCTCGAGTAAGCGCCCCACCTCCGCCTTTAATCATTTCAAAACGATCATTGATTTCATCAGCACCATCAATATAAAAATCTGGAGAACCAACGTCGTTTAATTCAGAAACTTCCAAGCCTGCCGCTTCCAATAATTGCGTGCTTGCGACTGAACTAGACACGATGGCTTTAATTTCAGGTTTTTGATTGATAAGTTCTTGGATAAAAAAATTAGTGGTGGTACCTGTACCTATGCCCAGAATACAATCCTTATTAAGCTTTGATGCCAAGTGCTCAAAGGCTTTACGTGCAACAGCTTGTTTGATTTCTGAGTTAGAATTTTCCATGTCTATGGCTTATAAGAGAACTCTACGTATAATACCTCGCTTTCAAGAAATTTTATGAAAAAAGTAATCAAAAACTACATAAATAAAATAGAGAACTCTAAAGTTTACGAGGTCGCTAATATTTCACCGCTAAGTAAAGCTGATTTCTTATCAAAAGAACTAAAAAATAGTATTTATTTAAAAAGAGAAGATTTACAACCTACCCACTCTTTTAAGATTAGAGGCGCTTACAATAAGATTGCTCATCTATACCAATCAAAAAAGATTGTTGAGGTGGCAACGGCGTCTGCTGGAAATCATGCTCAAGGTGTAGCTTATTCAGCAAAAGAGCTAGGAATTAAGGCAACTATTTTCATGCCAAAGACTACTCCTTTAATTAAAGTAAATGCAGTGAGAGATTTAAAAGCTAAAGTAGTTTTAGTTGGTAATAACTTTGATGATGCTCTTAACGAGTCAAAGAAATTTTGTAAAAAAAATAAAGTGAATTTCATTCATCCATTTGATGATCCATTGGTAATAGCAGGTCAAGGTACAGTTGGTCTAGAAATTTCTGAACAATTTCCTGAAAATCTTTATGCTGTATTCGTCGCTGTTGGTGGCGGCGGGTTGATTGCTGGAATTGGAGCATACTTAGATGTGGCTCATCCTAATGTAAAAATAATAGGTGTTGAAGCAGCGGATTCGGCTGGATTACATGCCTCTATGAATGCAGGTAAAAGAGTAAAACTCAAAGAAGTTGGATTGTTTGCCGATGGAGCTGCAGCAAAACAAATTGGTAAGAATAACTACGAACTTATTAAAGAATTCTTGGACGACTCAATAACTGTCGATACCGATGAAATTTGTGCTGCTGTAAAAGATACCTTTTTAGAAACTAGAACTGTTCCTGAACCAACAGGGGCATTAGCTCTAGCTGGATTGAAAAAATATGTGAGACAAAAAAGAATTAAGAATAAAAATCTTATCGCTACTTATTGTGGGTCTAATCTCAATTTTGAGTCTTTAGGGCACATTGTTGAAAGATCTAAAATTGGAGAAAAAAAGGAAATTATAATAAGCATTTCTATAGAAGAAAAAAAAGGATCGTTCAGAAAACTTTGTAGAGACATCGGCCAAAAAAATATCACCGAGTTTAGTTATCGAAAAGATAATAGTTCTTCGGCAAAAATTCTTTTGGGATTAGAACTTCAAGATTCAAAAAAAAGTAAGGATGTTTTTTTAAAAGCCTTGAAAAATAAAAAATATTTTTTTACAGATTTAAGCAATGACGAAATTTCCAAAAAACATCTTAAATTTATGCATGGTGGCAGAGGGCCTCAATTGGAAAGAGATTTCATAGAAGAGGTTTATAGTGTCGATTTTCCTGAAAAACCAGGAGCCCTTCTCGATTTTTTAACTTTGCTAAAAGATAAATGGGACATTTCCCTTTTTCATTACAAAAATCAAGGTGCAATCTATGGTGGTGCTTTAGTAGGTTTTACAATAAGGCAAAACCAAGTAAAAACTCTGGAAAGAGACCTGCTTAGAATATCCTATCCATTTACAAGAGAGACTGAAAATCTAGGGTATCAAGCTTTTTTAAAGTAATTGCTTATTTGTAAATACTGTATCTAACTTTAAGTCGTAGTCTTCAAGTTTCAATTTTTTTAAGTATTGAAACTCATAGGCTAAGCCAATTAATTGTGGTTGGGAGACTCCTGAGAAAGTTTTGTCATAAAATCCCCCTCCGAAACCCAATCTTTGAAAGTTTTCATTGAAGGCGCGTAAAGGAACAATAACCGCATTTAATTTCTCCAGCTTAATAGTTTCCTCACTGATAGGCTCAAGAATATTAAAAGAATTTTTTTTAAATTTTGTTTTTTTATTACAACGTACAAATTCCAATGTGTTGCTGATGGAGTTAATTTTTGGAAGGTAAAAATGAGTTTTGAAGTCGCTAAGAAATTCATTTATTTTCTCAGTTGAAACTTCGTAAGGTAGAGACATATAACTTGCAACATGTGAAAAACTTTTTTCCTCTATATGGTTTTTTATAAAATCTAAGTGGACTTTTTCTTGGTAACTTTTGGAAGAAGCAGTTAGGCTTTTGAAGCCATCTGAAATTAAATCTCTTGCTTCAGTTTTATTCATACTCAAAAGCGCTTCCCAAATTACCGCCGTTAAATAAAACCCGAACCGTAAAGTTCAGGTCGGGAATAATCACCATCTATCAGGCTGCCCTAGGGGCGCTCAACAAGAGAAGTATCAAATTCCCTATTTATTTTGCATCGGCTCGAAGTGTTATATAACTAGCAAATAAGCCAGGAAGCTTTGAAAATTATAGCAATATTTTAAAGCTTAGATAATTCAGAAATCTCGTCTACTAACTTAAGACTTAAATTTTCTTCTTCAGATGAATCTACTTTTTCTTCTGAAACATTTACGGCTGATTTTTCATCTGTAGCTGCCGATGATTCATCATTTGTCTCGGTTGAAGAAGCTCCCTCGTTTGAGAGGAATTCATTCACTACGTCAAGGCCTGCTAATACGGCAACTTTTTCAATTGGAAGATTTCTAGTTTTGCGTTTGATGGATTTGATACGCTTATCCAAGATTTCACCAGCTTCGATCAAGGTAGATTGTTCCTCGGGAGGACAATATAACTGATACTCGATGCCTGCTATTTTCAGGGTTACTATGTCTTGATCGTCTTCACTCATAAAGCTTCTAATTTTGAAATCAATATTTCTAACTTATTTCTTGATAATTCTATATTATCTTTTAGTCGATTATTCTCTTTTTTGAGTCTTAAATTTTTGTTTCTTAAATCTTTATTTGCCTCTCTAAGTTTTTTAGATAGTTCTAAAAGTTCCTTTAGATTTTTCTCTAATTCCTTCTGCGACACAGTTATTATTTTATTCTTATATCAATAACGTTTCTATAAAGACTTTATATTGAAGTAAAATCAACATATGGACATTTTTCTAGAAAGAAGAAAAAAATTAGCTGATCTGTTGCCTGATGGATCGGTAGCAGTCATTCATTCAGCCAATCAAAAAACCAGAAATGGTGATACTGACTATTCTTTTAGACAAGATAGTGATTTTTTGTACTTAACTAACTTTAATGAAGCAGATGCTGCGTTAGTTATTGAAAAAAAAGGGAGTACGATTTTTCATCTCTTCTGTGCGGAAAGAGATGAAGTAAGAGAAAAATGGGAGGGACCCCGATTGGGTCCTGAAAATGTGTCCCAACTGGGTTTTGAAAGCGGTTTTAAAATAGATGATCTCATTTTAAAAACCACTGAATTTCTTGAAGGTGCAGATCATTTATTTTGTCAAAACAAAAGTCAAAAAAAATTATTCTTTTCATTAACCAAGGGGCTAAAAGGAAAAAAGATCAACTTTGATTTAAATCCAAAAAACATTAAGAGTGTTGATTCTTTTATACACGAATTAAGACTTTTAAAATCAAAAGAAGAAATCAGTATTATTCAAAAAGCATGTGATATCTCATCTTCGGCTCATGAAAGAGCAATGAAAGCTGTAAAACCAGAAATGTACGAATATCAACTTGAAGCAGAATATCTGCATGAATTTATGGTCAATGGAGCAAAGGAGTGTGCCTATCCTTCTATCGTGGGAGGAGGAGAAAATGCATGCATTCTTCATTACAGCAAGAATACAGATTTGCTAAAAGACGGTGATTTGGTTCTGGTCGATGCAGGCTGCGAATACAAGAGCTACGCGAGCGATATCACAAGGACCTTTCCTGTGAATGGAAAATTTTCGTCAGAACAGAAACTTATCTACGAGATCGTTTTGGAATCTCAAAAGCAATCTATTGAAAGCATTTCAGAAAAATCTAATCCTCTTGAGACGCATAAAAAATCTTTAGAAGTCATTGTTGAAGGACTATTGAGCTTGGGTTTGTTAAAGGGCTCTAAAGAAGAGGTGATTGAAACTAAATCCTATTCAAAGTTCTACATGCACCGCGTCGGTCATTGGTTAGGCCTTGATGTGCATGATGTCGGTGGCTATGAAAAAGATGGCAAAGTAAGGTCTTATGAAAATGGGATGATTACCACGATCGAGCCAGGGATCTACATCAGTAATGAAGAAAACGTACCTGAAAAATTTAAAGGAATTGGAATTCGAATCGAAGATGATGTGCTGGTTGAAAATAATCAGCCTAAAGTTCTTAGTTCAGCCATTAAAGAGCTTGATGACATTCAACAACTGATGGCGAGTTAATGAAATATGATGTCCTCATTGTTGGTGCTGGAGTAACTGGTGCCCTCCTTTTTCTTGCGTTGAAGAATAAAAATATAAATGTCGGTCTAATAGACGGTCGAGACAAAGCGCCCAACAGTTACCGCCATCTATCATTGAATAATAAGAGCATGTCATTTCTTAAAGAGCTAGATGCATGGAATGTCATAAGTAAAAATGCTTTTGAATACAACCAGATAAAGGTTTGGGATCAAGAAGGTACTGGATTCATAGATTTCAATGTAAATGAATTGGAAAAAAATATTCCGAATATTGGTTTCATAGTCAAAGAAGGAGACATTCAAAATTCTCTGTTATCTCTCGTTTCCGATTCAAAAAATCTTTTGTGGAGTTGTAATTTAGAAAAAATAGAGAAAATTAACGGAGATATTCATTGCGAAACATCAAAAGGAAAATTGGAGACAAAAATTTTAATAGGCGCAGATGGCATTCAATCAAGTGTAAGAAACCTTTCTTCGATTTCTTCAAGAACTTGGAGTTACAATCAGACAGCAATAGTTGCTAACTTTTCTGTACCCAAAACAGACTCATGCATTAGACAAACTTTCACCTCGGTGGGACCGCTTGCTTTGCTACCAATGAATGAGACTGAACTTACCATGATATGGTCTATTGACGATAGCAGGGCCTTTGATTACTTGGGTATGAATGAGGATGACTTTATAGATGAAATTCATCGATCATTCGGAGAAAAACTGCCAGAAATAAAATTCTCAGCCAAAAGGCAGTCATTTCCCCTAAAACACCTCTCTGCAAAAACTTTTGCCAGAGGTAATGTTTTTCTTGTGGGAGATGCTGCACACCATATTCATCCGTTAGCGGGATTGGGATTAAACGCAGGAATCGGTGATGTGAAATCTCTATCAGATTTAATTAGTCCTGATGGTTTGCTTCAAGTTAAACAAATTGAAGATAAATACAACCGACAAAGAATTCCAATCAATTTAGCCCTAGCAGCTGCTATGGAAGCTTTCAAAAGAGGTTTCGAGCAAAAAAATATCTGGATAAGACTTATTAGAAATCATGCTTTTAGTCTTACTAATAAACTAACTTTTCTAAAAAATAAATTTATTGAGCTTGCCACTGAGCTTTAAAATTTAAAGTCTATTTTTTCCAATAGCCAGTTATGTGCATTTGTTCTTTTGCAACACCTTCATTTTTGAAGAATTTTCTAATTTTCATCATCTGTCTAGCCTCGCCTGCTCCAAAAATATAAAAATCATTTTTTGGAAGCTCATACACTTTCAAACTGTCTAATAATTTCTCTCCTTCGCCGGGTTCATCGCCTTCTCGATAAATCCAATTTTCTAAAATATTATTTTCTCCTTTTGATGGTATTTGGCAGCTTTCATCGATAACTTCATAAAAAGTTGTACATTTGGAAAAATTTTTATTGTTTTCACTAATGACTTTCATTGCAGGTATCCCTGTTTCATCTGCTATTAAAATCAAATGACTAAATTTTTTAGATGGACTAAACATTGACCTTGGGCCCCACAGAATTGCCTGATCGCCCTTCTTAGCTTTTTCAGCCCAATTGCCTAAATTTCCTGAATGACTGTGCAAGACAAACCACATTTTTATTTCATCCTGACTAAAGTTTCTTATAGTGTAATAAGCACCAGCAGTTATTTTTTTCTCCTGAGACATCTGTTTTCTATAATCCTCCATCGAGTAATCTTTATCTAAAAAAGTTTTTCTTTTATCTAAGGGAACGATAACAAACAAAAATTCATCATTATTTTGAGTTTCAAGATTCCTGAAATCTCCTCTAAAAGAAATTTCTTTTATATTTTTAGATATGAATTTTGTCTCATTAACTTCTGAGTAAAAAGATAATGAGTGCAATGACTTTTCAATATCTTTTTCGATTTTTGTTTTGGGAAAATCAGATCCTAATTTTTCTCGAGCCTGATAAATGAGCCCTATAAAAAAAGTTTTAAAATCAAGTGTTTTTGAATTCAGATCTAAATCTAAAACTAAATACTCTTCCTTCTTGTTTTTATTTGTTGTTTTTAAATTTAATTGTTTATTTTCAGAGATTATTATTTCTGCAGATAAGTTGTGATTTTTTGACAAATAATTTGCCACTAAAAGGACAGCATCGCTATGGTTGCTATTATAATTATCAACGAAGAGTGTTATTTCCTTAGAATCATTCACAGGTAATTTCATAAAACTAATTGAATCATAAATGATAATCGTTATCATTTAACAAAGGAATTAAATATTATGAAATTACTCAATGCTCTATTAGTCTTGTTACTTTCTTTTTCATCACTATCTTTGAGTGATAAAAATTATGTTTTTGGCTGGTCTCAAATAGAAGATGAAAAACTTAAAACCCCAAGAGGTGGTTCCACAAAAGGTCCGGCTGTTGATCTCGACTTTTCCTCAAGTGCTGCATGGGAGAAACTTCAACAAAAAGGTATCAGTAAGTTTGAAAAGGATAGAAGAGCTATTCTGGCGATGTTGGGCGAATACAGAGTTTATTTTGATTTCATGGAAACCATGGGTTTCACAGAAGGTTACAGTCCTAGCAGGCCTTATCAATCTTGGGCAACAGAGTTTGTGACTCTTGTGGAAGATAAAAGAGATTTTATTAGCCTGCAGCATATCTTAGTAATTTTCACTGAGAAGGAAGATGGCTCATTATCAGAGCCAATGGTAGTAAAGCACTGGCGCCAAGACTGGAAGTATCAAGATAGAAACTTAAATGAATACAAAGGCTTCAATAAATGGGTAAAAAAAAGATATTCTTCTTTCGCAGTTAGAGGTGCTTGGTCTCAGTCTGTGTATCAGGTTGATGACTCGCCACGTTATCAAAGTTATGGGATTTGGGATCATCAAGAAAATCTTTCTTCTTGGAAAAGTAAAGATACTTGGCGACCTCTTCCTAGAAGAGAATTTTCTATAAGAGAAGATTATGACGTGTTAATAGGTACAAATCTTAAAACCATAACTCCAAGTGGCTGGGTTCATGAACAAAATAATAAAAAAGTAGTTTTAGACGAAAATTCAGAAATACTTGAAGTTTTGGCAAAAGAAATCGGCCTCGCAAGGTATGAAAGAATTAAGGGACATGATTGGTCAGCAGGAAAAGATTATTGGAAAGCAACTTCTGAGTTTTGGATCAAAGTTAGAGATTACTGGACAATTCTTTTAAGTCAGTCAAAGACGCTTGAATTAGCTAAAGAAAAAGAAGGTTTAAGTTTATTTTCAAAGTTATTTGCAATGGCAGATGACTTTAAAAAAGGAGATACAGGCCAGCTCGAAAAAATTAATAGCTCAATTGATTCTTATACAATTAATTGAATTAAATTAAATCTTCTGCAAATCCTTTTACTCTTTCCCAATCTGTAAATTCGAAACGAGCTTTCGTATCTGTTGGCCCACTTGTGATCCACATTATTAACTTGATCATGAATTTATCGAAAAAATTATAGACTGGATAGTCCACTACTCCAGCAAACACATCTAAATTTTTTGGTTTCCATTTCGTAGCTTTTAAGAACTTGTTTACATATGGATTGGATTCAGCTGTATTCTTCTCACTTTTTCTAGCAACTACGTTAACGCTAAAAAATGCATTTTCTTTTTCGTTGAGATCATCAAGATTCTTTTCTATAAATTCAAATAGATCTTTACGGTAATTTCCATACCTTATACTGGCTCCAATTATGATTTGTTGATAATTTTTAAGGCTTAATGTTTTCGCTTCCAATAAAGAAGCCAAATCAACATTATTTGATTCACTCAAATATTCAGCAATCTTGGTAGAGATTTTTTTGGTATGGCCATCTATCGAAGAATAAACGATAAGGGTATTCTTCATGCTACTTCCATTTGGCTGTAGGAGGCATAGACATCAAAATAGCTTCAGTAGAACCGCCGGTTTTTAGTCCAAACAAAGTTCCTCTATCCCAGATCAGGTTAAACTCTACATAGCGGCCTCTTTTAAGAAGCTGTTGTTCTTTTTCTTCGTCAGTCCAATCTAAATCTTTTTTTTCAGATACAGTTTCTTTAATAATGTTTAAAGTGGTTGAACCAAGCTCTTTTACAAAATCGAAGTCATCTTTCCAGTTTCCAGTATTTAGATGATCGAAAAAGATACCGCCTACTCCTCTAGGTTCATCTCGGTGTGCAAGATAGAAATATTCATCACAATTTTTTTTAAAATCCGAGTAATAGTTATCATCTGACTTATCACATGCTTCTTTTAATTTGGCATGAAAAAATTTAGTTTCTTTATCATTTGGAATTGATGGAGTCATATCTGTTCCGCCTCCAAACCAATTTTCACCAGTTGCTAAAAATCTAGTATTGAAATGAAATGCTGGTACCTTTGGCGATTGCATGTGGGCAACCAAACTAATTCCAGAAGCCCAATATTTTGCAGATTTTTCTGTTCCTTTGATTTGAGATTTAAAATCATCAGAAAATTCTCCTGCAACAGTTGAAATATTTACCCCAACCTTTTCGAAAACCTCACCTTTAAGGATACTTATCTCGCCTCCCCCTGAGCCTTTATGATCCCATTTTTTCCTTTCAAACTTTCCACCATCTAATTCTTCAAAGGCCACACAAAATTGATCTCTCAAAGATCTAAACCATTGAGATGCTTGATCTTTTTTTTCGTCTAAACTGCTGGTCATAATTGGGATATTTTATTTGTAATTAAATTATTGATGGCTTCTACATGCTCGACATTGTCATTTAAGCAAGCAATGTAATGGAAAGCCTCTCCTCCTGAATCCAAGAATATTTCTTTATTCTCCTCATCGATTTCTTCGATGGTCTCTAAACAATCCATGCTAAACCCTGGTGATAAAATCAAGATTTTCTTTACTCCTTCTGTAGGTAATTTTTCCATCAGTTCACTTGTATAGGGTTTTAACCATTCTCTTCCAGCCGCTGCCAATCTCGATTGAAAACTGGTGATGTACTGATTTTCTTCAAGCCCTAAAGTTTCTGCAACTAAGCGTGAAGTCTTCTGACAAAAACAATGATAAGGATCACCTTCTTCAAAATATTTTTTTGGAATGCCGTGATAAGAAAAAACTACCTTGTCTTGTTTTCCATAAAATTCATGAGTTTTAATCGTTTTAGCTAATGAATTTATATACTCAGAATTGTCATGGTAGCCGCTCACGAAATGTAAACTAGGCACCCATCGCCATCTTGAGAGAATTGTGCTCACCTTATCGAATATTGTTGCAGCAGTTACTGCAGAATATTGAGGGAATAATGGAAGGAGTAAAATTTTACGACAATTTTTTTTCTTCAAATTCAATAAAGCTTTTTCAAGACTTGGATTTCCATAGCGCATGGCTAATTCAAATTCTATAGATTCAGAATTTTCATTCAGTTTTTTTATCTTGCTTAAAAATCTCTTTGAATAAACCAGCAATGGCGAGCCTTCTTCAAGCCATACCGATTTATAAAGAGCCGCTGATTTTCTGGGTCTAAAAGGCAAAATAAAGAGATTTAGTACTAACCACCAGATTATTTTTGGTACTTCTATTACTCTTGTATCTGATAAGAATTCTCTAAGGTATTTTCTTACATCTTTTGTTGAGTAACTATCTGGCGAACCAAGATTACAAATAATGACTCCAACTTTTTGTTTGTCTTCGTGGGAAAAATTCTCTTCACCTAAAAAACTCATAAATAAGACCTTACCTTTTTCACAAAATGTTTAACATTTTCTTGAGGTGTAGTCTTGATAACGCCATGACCTAACCCACATACCCATCCTTTTCTGTCCTCTATTGAAAGAGAAGAAATATCTTCTAGAAATAAATTTAAAGCTTTATCAAATTCGTAGAAATCCTGAGTAATGATTTTTTCACTGAAATTACCTTGGATGAACCCATCTTTCCTTTTTGCAAAAATATCTTGAATTCTCACATTTGAATCTACCCCAATTCCCGCAAAAGGAACTTCGAAACTATCAGACGCTTTAAAGATATCTTCATAAGAAACTCCGTCTTTTGCATAGTAGCCAACTTGATTTGGAAAAAACTTTACCAACTCAATTAAAACTTTATTGAGGTAAATAGATAAATCATCTTTAGCAAGCTGGTGTGCACAAGAATCAAAAATCATTACCAGTTCAGCGCCAGCCTGTAATTGCAAAGAAATATTTTTATGTAAAAGAGGATAGATATACTCTTCCAAAATTGCCCATTGGTAACTTTCTATTTTTCCAATCTTGTCTAATTTATTTTTAGCTAAGGCAAAAGATAACAATGTCCATGGTCCGCCAATAAAGCCAATCATAGACTTATCGTTTGGAAGCAATTCCAAAGTTTTCTCTATTGCTTCCCCTTGAAATTCCAAAGAAGAAATGGGATTTTTATTGACAAGGATTCTGGAGGCATTTTCTTCTGATATATGTTCTTTGAATATTGGACCAGGGTCATAAATCAAATCCATACCCAAAGACTCCAAGGGAAAAAGAATGTCGCTGAATAAAATAGCGACATCAAAGTCAAATTCTTCTATTGGACCTAAAGCAGTTTGAGCTGACAAGGCTGGAATTTTACAAAGCTCAACGAAAGAGTGAGATTTCTTGAGATTTTGATAATGATTATGATATCTGCCAGCTTGACGCATAAACCATATCGGCGGAATTTCCTGAGGAACCCGATTCAAAGCATTTTGAAACCTGGAGTTACGCATATCAGAAATTATAGATTTTTTGCTATCTCTTTTGCGGCATAAGTTAAGATGCAATCCGCACCAGCTCGCTTAAACGAAAGAAGCGATTCAAATATTACTTCCTCACTTAGCCAGTTTTTTTCGACTGCTGCCTTCAACATAGCGTATTCTCCGCTTACTTGATAAACAAAGGTTGGCATTTGAAATTTTTCTTTAACTGCCTTTACCACATCAAGATAAGGCATACCTGGTTTTACCATAACAATATCAGCGCCTTCATTTATATCTAAGGCAACCTCATGAAGAGCTTCATCAATGTTTGAAATAGCCATTTGATAAGTATCCTTGGTTTTATTTCCAAAAAATTTTGCAGATTCTACTGCTTCTTTAAAAGGACCATAGAACTTAGAACTGTATTTTGCTGAGTAAGCTAGAATCATAGTATTTTTAAAGTCCTTTTCTTCAAGGGCTTTCCTGATGACTCCAACTCTGCCATCCATCATGTCAGATGGAGCAATGATGTCTGTACCTGCTAAAGCCAGCTTCAATGCCTGATCTTCTAAAATTTTAAGTGTCTCATCATTGTCAACATCGCCATCCGAATTTAATACCCCATCATGGCCATGAGTTGTGTAAGGGTCTAAAGCTACATCAGCAATAACTAAAATTTCCGGAAAATTTTGTTTTATTGTTCTAATGATGTTATTCAGAAAATTATTTTCATTTAGTGCCTCGGAACCTTTCTCGTCTTTCTTGTCTTCATCTATCACAGGAAAAATGGCTACCGCCTTGATACCCAAACTAACGAGTTCTTCGATTTCTTTGAGAATACTTTTTTCTGAGTGTCTAAAAATCCCGACTAGAGATTCTATTTCTTCTTTTTCTTTTATGGATTCCTTAACAAAAATAGGCTGAATTAAATCATCAATTGACAATTTATTTTCTGCAACAAGATCTCTTATAGATTTATTCGAGCGCAGTCTTCTCAGCCTAGCAAGTGGATATTTTCTTTTAAAATTTGCCATATCGGGTAAACAGGTGCGTAGCTTACTTTGCTTCGTTTACTTTTTCCAGCCAGTCTTCATAGTTTAAAAAAGGCTTTATTTTATTAGGATATAGTTTATTCAACTCATCAAAAGTTTTGCCTAAGCCACACGAATGTTCAGCATTTTCAATACTAGGAAATCTATTCAAAGCCTCTTTAAATGAACTGATAGACATCCAGAAGAAATGCGAATATTTAGATAAATCTTCTATATCTTTTTCAGGCACTAATTTATAAGTTGCTATAAGTTTTTTATCTTTTGACTCTGAGTCAATATGAGAGACCAAAAACCAATCAACCTTTTTAAGCAACGAGCTAGGTTTCGATTGTTCCTCTCCTAGACTATCTGAAGTGCCATTAACCCATATTCCTTTCTTCGCTAATTTAAACCAGTTTTCTATACCGCTTGTCCAAATGACATTAGATAAATCAATTACTGTGCCTTTTTCTATTGAGCTAGCTCTGGATATATACAGACCAGAATTTTTAATCGTCTTTATTTCATTAATCCCATTATTGATTTTTGACCGGAAAAATAATTTGAAATCCTTTTTTGATTTCGGGAAGAAATCTTTTACTGGATTTTTCAATCTGGATAATTCTTTCTTAAAGGGTGAAAAAGACCTTTTATCAATGAGTTCATTATCTGGCGTAAGACCTTTCTCGGTCGTTATTTTTCCTAGAGGGTGATTTTCTATGCTGACGCCAATTTTTTGATGACAGCCTCCGCCATATTTTTTGAGTTTCTTTCTTTCTTCTTCTACATCTTTAAACACTTCTAAGTCATTGATTTCATTGAGTAATTCAAATACTTTTTTATTACCCGATTTTACCTCAACAGCCAATGCGCCCTGACCTGGTGCACAAGGATTTTGGGAACAAGGAATCACCATCCATAAAAATTCCTCCAAGTCTTTTTTAAAGAAATCTAATTCATTTGTAGTATCTTCTTTAGGAGATAGCAATCTATCTAAAGCAGCTTTTGCCATTACTAAACCATCAGCATTAGACTCTTTAAGTTTCTGAACTCTGGTCAAAATGTTTCCTCTAATATCACTGAATTCAAGAGAGCTTATTTCGAAAGGGAATGCTTTTTTTAAAAATTTAGATAAATTTTCTTTTCTCCTTGGAGACGAAGTAAAGATTTCTAATTTTTTCCTTTTAAAAGAAGTCTTCTTGAAGATCAAAACATCTCTTGAATCTGCTCTTTTAACAGTTGCACCAACTTCTGTCCCTTCTTCGAGATCAACCGGAAGATCTTTCCAAGAATGAACTGCAATATCAGCATTCTCAGTTAATAATTCCTCTCGGATATCTGAAGTAAAAACTCCCATTTCAGGCATTTTGTGTAATGGAGTAGTTAAATCTATATCGCCTGATGTATCTTTAGTTTTGAAAATTATTTTAGTTTTAGGAAATTTCTCTTTAATAACCTCAGCGACTTCAATAGCTTGAAGCCTTGCAAGAGTGCTTTTTCTAGAAATGATAGTTAACTCATTCATTATAACCAATCCTTATAACCAATTATATTATTATAATCCTTATAAATTTAAATATTTAGTTTGAGCTTATTTACGTCTATAGTAATGAGCAATTCCTTCAAGGAGATGAAATGAACTACAAAAAATATTTTTCAGACGAATTAACTTCTTTAAAGTCGCAGGGTCTATATAGAAAGTTTAGGGAAATTAATAGGGATAAAAAACACTTTCCAAAGGCTACAGAAAGATTCGAAGGTAATGAACGAGCCGTCGAAGTTTGGTGTAGCAATGATTATTTAAATTTAAGTCAACACCCTGAAGTCATAAAAAAATCCGTCGAGGTAATTCAAGAATTGGGCACAGGTTCTGGAGGCACTAGAAATATTTCGGGCACCTCTTCTTATCATGCTGACTTAGAAAAGGAATTAGCAGATTTACACAACAAAGAAGCAAGTCTTATATTTCCATCTGCTTATACTGCAAACCAGTCCACTTTATGGACTCTCTGTAAAAAACTAGAAGGCATAGAAGTTTTTTCTGATGAACTCAATCATGCATCCATGATACAAGGTATAAAGAATGCAAATGTCCCTTGTCATATATTTCGCCATAATGATGTTGACCATTTAAGAAAGCTCTTAAATACTTCCAATGCAAGTGTTCCAAAATTAATTGTTCTAGAGTCTCTTTATTCAATGGAGGGACTCAGATCTCCATTAAAGCAAATTGTTTCTTTGGCAAAGGAGTTTAACGCTCTCACTTATCTTGATGAAGTTCATTCAGTCGGGCTATATGGTTTTGAGGGCAGAGGAATAGCTGAAGAACAGAACGTTTCTGATGAGATTGATATCATCAACGGAACTTTGTCAAAAGCTTTTGGTCAAATGGGTGGCTACATTGCGGCTAGTTCAGACATTATTGACTTTGTAAGAAGCTTTGCTCCAGGTTTTATTTTTACTTCTTCTGCCAACCCAAGTATTGCAGCTGCATCAATTAAAGCTATAGAGATCGCAAAAAAATCAGAGAATCTTCGAGGAGATATCCGAAAAAATTCAGATTTAATAAGGAATGGCTTAAGAGATTTAGAAATTCCTCATTTAGATAATGATAGCCACATTATCCCTATTCACTTAGAAGACCCGAAACTTTGCAAGGAAGCTGCTAATCTGTTGATAGAAGAGCATGGTATATATATCCAGCCTGTATTCTATCCTACAGTACCAAAAGGAGATGAAAGGTTCAGAGTAACAATTACTCCTAAGCATCAAGCAACTGACATACAAGGATTTCTGTCGTCTCTAGATCAAGTTTGGAATAAGCTGAGTCTCAGAAGAGAAAGACTTTCAGAAACAGTTAACAAGCAAGTCACAAAAATTTACTAAGCTTTAAATGTCGAAATCCCGCTGTTAAGCGGGATTTCTTCTCTCCAAAAAACTTGCCTTGAAATACTTAGGGGGAGATCTTTAGTAGATATGCCATGAGATGAAATGAAAAAGGCGTCTCTAAAAATCTATAATATCTCAATTTATGTTTTTCTTCTTGAAGAGTGAGCAATTTTTTTATCTAAAATAACTATCCTGGTTATTTTTCAAAGATAATTAAATTGCTCATCTTTTTTGCTCTCCTAAAAAATTTATTAAAATCTTCTTGAGTAAGATATTCTCATGTTCTGAGACTCACCTACTGAAGCCTGATGGTTTGAATGTGAATGAGGATAATAAGTTTCATCACCTAAATTCTCAATATTTATTCTCACAACATCGTTATCATTTGGCGTAATGGCCATAGCCATATCTAGTCTCGTGTAATCAGGCAACTTTGGTCCAGAGGCTGTATTTATGATTGACTCATCTTGGTAGGTTGCACCTAAGCTTATTGAAAAAATATCATTTGCTTGATGGGTATACCATAAAGAATAAGTCAGCTCAGGAACTTCTTTTGCCTTATCACCTGAAGTATTCCTTACAGCATCAACTGATGCTAAACCAAACCTGATTGCATTTCTTTCGTCAATGTCGCCATTTAAAGTGATTTCAAAGCCGTCTATAGCTAGAGCTCTGGTTTCAGTTCCTCCGGTTCCATCCTCTGCGGCTTTAATCTGTTCCATGTCGAAATAACTTAATGCTAGAGAAAGTCCTGAGTCAGTGTCATATTTGAAACCGACTTCTGTATTTTCAAAAACATCTGGATCAAATCTTTCGCCACTTGATCCGAAAGATTTATATTGTTCACCGGAACGTGGAATAAAGCTTTCGCTGTAGCTAAGGTAAAGGGACATATTATCTTGAGGTTTGTAAATAACTCCAAAACGTGGAGACACTGTTGAGTCGTCTCTACTTTTAGTCACATTAGTGCCATTTAAAGCTCCTTTTCCTTCGTTAGCACCTGATGAAGGTGTAGTTATTCCATATTGTTTAATACTGATACTCACATCGTCATACCTAGCTCCTAGAATCATTTTCCATTGATCTGAAAGATCTATATTTCCAGTAAGGTAAATTGAAGTTACTTCAATATCTGTATCTGATTTATTATTTAAATCAGATGTGTAATCAACGTAAGTTAGATTTCCATCAGCATCAACATTGAAGTTTAAAGGTCTTGGAGTGCTTGATGTCAAAGCAAATGTTTCATTATCATCTTTAGTTGTAGACCAAAATGTGTTGTAACGGAAATTATTATTTTCTGTATCAAGAATGTCTATACCTACAGCTAAAGTACCTCTGTCAAATTCGTTCACATTGCTTAAGGAAATTGATGTTGTTTCTCTTAAAGTAACATCTGCATAGCCGTCTAAGGTAACAATTCCAGAAGCATAGTCAGACGCGTATAAATTTTTGTACATTTTGTTGAAATCATTAGCTGTGACACTAAAGTTAATCTTTCCATTATCTGAGTAATTGTGGACTAGATTTCCTTTAAGAATATTTGCTTCTAAAGTAGTTTTGTTCAAATCAGAAGTACCGATTACAAACTTATTAAGCGCGTCTATCGGAAGATTAGTTCCTCCTGAGACATCATCTGTAGGAATACCTCTGTCAATAAATCTTTCATGATCTGCGTATTCATATGATAAATCTAAAGTCGTACTTGGATTTAATTCAAACCTCATAGTAGGGTTGACGCCAACTCTGTCCCCATCAAACATATCTCTATGGTTTGCTAGAGAGTCAGCATGAAAGTTTATACGGAATGCAATGGTATCTGAAACCTCTATGTTTCCATCTAATGCCACATCAGCACCACCGAAAGTGTCAGCTCCTGAGTCTAAGGCTCCAAAAGTTTCGCCAATTTTAGCTGTTTTTGAAACTCTGTTGATCAAACCGCCTGTTCCTCCACGGCCAAATAGAAGTGCGTTTGCTCCTTTGAGAATTTCTACCTGTTCAACGTTGTATAGAGATCTATAGTATTGAACGTCATCTCTAACTCCATCTTGGTAAAAATCTGCTGTAGACCTTACTCCTCTAAAAACAACCGCATCTCTATGACCTTCTCCTTGAGAAGTATTGACGCCAGGTGTGTATCTAATGAGATCTCCTATTTGCCTAAACCCTTGATTTCTAATGTCCTCGACTGTAATTATTGATACTGATTGAGGAACATCCAAAACAGGCATAGGAGGCTGTAGAGAATTAACTTGATCTTTTTGCAGCACATTGCCTTTTACTTGAAGCTCTTCATCTTGTGAGAAAATTGCAGAAGTAGAAATAACTAATGCAATTACATAAATAAATTTTTTCATAACGGAAATATCTCCCTTTAAAATAAGATTAATGCGCAAATGATAATGATTATCATTTTTAATGTCAATGAGAATGATTATTATTTACTTTAAGTTATATCGAAATAATTAAGTCGATATTTCCTTTAGTTGCGCATTTTCAAGCCTAGCAGCTTTATCACAAAAACTAGAAACATCATCTAAGTCATGGGAGACAATGATGCATGCAGTATTTGTGCGCTTAAGTAATTGTCTTGTTTCTAATCTGAGTTCAGCCCTTAAATTCATGTCCAAAGAACTGAAAGGTTCATCCAAAAGGATAAGTTTGGGTTGAGGAGCTAATGCCCGAGCAATAGCTACTCTTTGCTGTTCTCCTCCAGATAATTTGTTTGGCATAGAGTTTTTAAATTTTTCTGCTTTAAGCAACCTTAAGAAGTAAGTAGCTTGATCATTTTTTTTTGACCTTGCTCCTTTAATTCCAAACTTAACGTTTTCCAGAACGGTCAAATGAGGAAAAAGAGCTTTTTCTTGAACAACCAAACCCACTCCCCTTTTATTTGGAGGAATAATTAAATTTTTCTGATTTAGTAAACGACCTTCAAAAAGTATCTCTCCTTCTTTAGGAACTTCTAATCCAGAAATTATTCTTAATAACGAACTTTTACCTATGCCTGAAGCACCTAGGATACCTAATATCTCACCCTCTTTCAGAGATAGGTTAACACCAGACAAGATGTCTCTACTTTTTTCATATCCAAAAGATAAGTCGCTTATGGTTAAAACTTCTTGCTCTTTCATTTACTCCCAGGTCTCGAATCTTTAATAATTTTTGAAAGAAAAAATATAGGAATTAATCCTATCAAAACAATCATCATAGCAGGCGTTGCGGCTTCAAACATTCTTTCCTCAGCAGCATAGATGTAAGTAGTTACCGCCAATGTATCAAAATTGAATGGTCTTAAAATAAGCGTGGCAGGTAACTCTTTAATTATTTCAGAAATAACTAAAATAAGGCTTGTCAATATACTCGTTTTCATAAGAGGAAAATGAATCTTAAAAAACAACTTAGTTTTATTTGTTCCGAGACTAAGAGAAATATCATCTACAGCACTATCGATCCTTTGAAAACCTGCCTCTATAGAATTATTGGCAAGCGCATAAGCTTTTATGACGTAAGCAAGTAAAAGTCCCAGTATTGAACCTGTTAAAACAAAATCTAAAAAAGATCGCAAGAAATTATTATCAAGCATAGAGAAAAATTGAATTATCCCTACAGCCAGAACTAAGCCTGGAATGGCATATCCTAAAGACAAGACAAAACTAATTGTTTTTAGAAAAGCTCCTCTTTCAAATCTTTTTAAAAAATTAAACAAAAAGGCAAATGAAGTACATATTATTCCAGCAAGAATTCCAAGAAAAATCGTGTTGAAAAAGCTTGAAAGAAAGTTATTTGAAAAAAAGCTTTCTGAAGTGTAATTAATTGCCCAATTAGATATTTCCAATATTGGTAACAAAAATCCTAGAAATAGAGGAACAAAACAAAAAGTAAAGGCTAAATAATTTTTCCAACCCGTCAGTTTAATTTTATTTATTGGTTTAAAAGTTGAGCCAGCGTAAGAGTAATCTAACTTATTTCTCTCAAGTCTTTCGACTAGTAAAAAAATCGCTACAAATATTAGAAGCAAACTTGATAATTGCATTGCGGTATTTAAATCATACATTCCAAACCATGTTCTATAGATTCCGATTGTGAAAGTCGGAACTGCAAAGTGCTCTACAGCTCCAAAATCAGATAAAGTTTCCATAATAACCAATGCCAAGCCGGCTATTATCGCGGGCCTTGCCATTGGCAAGGCCAATTTATAAAAAACTGATTTATTATCTAGACCAAGCAATTTCCCCGACTCAAGAAGAGTTCTAGATTGATTTAAGAATGCCACGCGTGTCGTGAGATAAACATATGGATACAGGGTTGATGAAAAAACTAGAATGGCTCCATAAAGATTTCTTACATTTGGGAAGAAAGCTTTCTCATCTTCAGCGCTAAAAATATATCTCATAATTTCATTGGCAGATCCATATGAATCAAAAAGGCTTGTAAAGGTATACGCAAGAATATATGGAGGCACTGCCAAAGGTAGAATGAGGGCCCACTCCTGCCATCCTCTGCCTAAAAAGTCATAATTGGTTACCAACCAAGCCGTACCAACACCAAATAGAAGAGAAAGTATGGAAACCCCAATAATGAGGTATATGGAATTAAGAATGTAATCTGTTAATACAAAATTTATTAGATGAGACCAATTATCATTGTAGTCAGTGAAAAGACTCGCTAAAACGAAAATTACAGGAAGCAAAAAGAATGAAAAAAATATCAACGATATTGATCGCCAAAATAATTGCGAAAAACTTAGCAATTTCATTTATTAATTGTGAATGGTAAGGATAAAATTTAAAAGAAAATTTATCTTACTGCCAGCCAACTCTATCCATAAGTTTCAAAGCGGCTGCATTGTATTTTCCAAAATTTGATACTTTAATACTGTCTTCTTTGAAATCTGTACCAAATTGAGAAATCAGAGTACTCGGTTTTACTTTTGAATTAATTGGATATTCGTATGTATTTTCAACAAGATGTTTCTGAGCCTTTTCTGAAACCATAAACTCTAAAAACTTTATAGCATTATCATAATTTTTTGAGGACTTCATAATTCCTGCGCCACTAATGTTGATATGAGCGCCATGCTTATTTTGTGAAGGGAATAAAATTTTTACTTTTTTTCCTGCATTGAGTTGTTTATCACCCTTTTTTCCAGAGAGCATCAACCCAAGATAATAACTATTTGCAATCGCTAAGTCTGCCTCATTGTTTGCAACTGCAATAATTTGAGCCCTATCATTCCCTTGAGGTTTTCTAGCAAAATTTTCTACCAAACCTTTTGCCCATTTCTCTGTGTAATCTTCGCCATATCTTGCTATCAACGATGCAACTAGGGATTGATTATATAAATTGTTGGAGCTTCTTATAGCAAGCTTATTTTTCCATTTTTTCGAGTTTAAAGTTTCATAACTTAAATTTTTTAAGTCTTCGTCAAGATAACTTTGTTTATTGTAAAAAATTACCCTAGCCCTTTTGGCTAAAGCAATCCATTCGTTGTTCACTCCTCTGTATTTTTTTGGAACAATTAGATTTATTCTGTCAGAAATGATGGGTCTGAAAAGACCATAATTTTGAACTTTCCATAAATTACCTGCATCTACCGTAATAAAAATATCCGCAGGAGTGTTTTCTCCCTCAGATTTGAGTCTTTCTATTAAAGCATTACCTTTTGCAGAAATGATATTCACTTTAATGCCTGTTTGATTCGTAAAATCCTGATAAAGCTTCACATCAGAGTCATAATGTCTAGAAGTATAGATATTTACTTCGTTGGCAAAAATACTGTTTACAGAGCTTAAAAAGATCAAACAAATAAGTATTGGTTTATTTATGAACATATTTCTAAAAATAAGAAGATTAAGGTATTAAATGATAATCATTCTCATTAGAAAAACAAGATTTTTTATGGTTTTTTCAAGCATAATTTTTCATCTTAATACTCGACTTAAACAAGATTTTTAAGGTACTATTCACAAAGTAATTATTATTATTCCAAGGGGGGATAAAAATGTATAAAAAACTTCTGTTAGCGGGAGCATTCTTCTCGCTTTTTTCAACAGTAAGCTTTACCCAAGATGAAGAAGTCACTGTAATTGGTTCCTTAATTAAAGGCACACCAATTGACACTGGCTCTCCAATTTCTACTTTTGATGCAGCTTCAATAGCTTCGCAAAATAATCTTAATATAGTAGAGCTTATTAAAATGGTACCCGGTAGTTCTGGAATGGATGGTGAGTCAAACCAATTCGGTTCCAATGCTTCTGAGGGTGTAGCAAACATTAATATGCGTGGTCTAGGAACAAATAGAACACTAGTATTAATCAACGGCAAAAGACAGGTAACTGTACCAATTAGATCTGGTGCAGGAAGATCTGTGAACCTTCATGATTTACCTATGGCTGCACTAAGCAGAATAGAAATCTTAAAAGAAGGTGCAGCTGCTACTTATGGTTCTGATGCTATTGCAGGTGTTGTGAACTTTATTACTGACTCTAATTTTGAAGGTTTAAAAGTAAACCTTGGGGCCAAGCCACAATCTGGTGCTGATAGCATGGGTAGTGAATTCTCAATTACTTATGGAACAAAGGTTGCTAACGATGCAAACTTTTTACTATCTCTCGGTTACCAAAATAAAGCAGAAATCGCTGCAAGAAATACCGATCATTCCATAAGACAATACATCGATAATCCTTTTGGTGGCTGGTCCACTTTAGGAAATCCAGCAACTTTAGTTGTACCAGATGCGGGAAGAGGTGTCATTACTAAAGCTAAAGGATTTTTGGGTGAGTTTGCTGCTGTTTCAGATCCAGGCTGTAATGCTGCAGGTGGACTTCAGACTGCTGTAACGTCTGGAATTACTCCAATTTCAGCTACTATGCCTGCACACAGAAGTCTTGATGGCTGGTGTCGTTATCAATATTCTTATTTTGACAACGTTCAGGAAGATCAAGAAAATACTCAACTTTGGATGGAACTCAATGGCGATGTTGATGGTCATGACTATCATGTAGAGTTCGCTTATGGAAAAACAGATGTTCCTCACTGGGCTACCTCGCCTGCATATCCTCCAAACGATCCTTGGGGTAACAACGTTCCTGACTTTCACCCTGGTTATGTTCAATTAGTAAACGACTTTCCTCTTCTAGGACAAGCTATGGCAACAACAGAATATATTGACCCTGAAGCTGGTCCCTCTAATGCTAAAAGGGTTAGAACCAGAGCGATGGGTGCTGGTGGAAATCCAAATGGAAATCACAGAGGAGCTGAAACTGAATTCAGAGAGTATGATACTTATAGATTTGCTTTTAGCTTTGACGGAGATTTAACTGATGATATTCAGTATTCAACGAGCTTAAACTATTCACTTAGTGAAGGTTCAATCTCGTCTTCTGATACACAACATCATAAATTCCTAGCTTCTTTATGGGGATATGGTGGCCCTAACTGTAATGTTGAGCTTACTGCCCTTAAAACTGGAGCTGGAAACTTAACACCTACTTTCAAAGATAAAACTACAGGAAACGCAATTGCTGCTAACGAAGTTGCAAATGCTGCTTCTGCAACCAGAACTGGTTGTAGTTACTTGAACCCGTTTTCTAATTCAATCAAACACGCGCAACAAGCTTTCCAAGGTTATCAAGCAACAACTCAAGGAGTTGCGGGTAATCCACTGGGTGTAACTTTCGTTGCTGCGCCATCTCAAAGCATTATGGGTACTGGAGTTGGAGCTAGAGTTGGTGAGAACCCTTACTACCAAGAAAGCCTATCAAACTCTCCAGCATTCTTAGATTGGTTGATTGACACTCGTATTACCGATACTGAGTCTTCTCTAATTACTGCTGATTTCACCATGCAAGGAATTCTTGGTGCTTTAGCTGGTGGTGAAGCTGCTTGGGCATTTGGTTATGAAAGAAGAGAATACAATATAAATGTATCTCTTAGAGCAGGTAATGACCTTCATGATGGAGCAAAATACCCTTGTGTGACTCCTACTCAAAATTCAACTGCAAACGGAAGAGCTGCTTGTGCAGCTAACCCGGTTGGGTTGTTTATGTTCTTAGCGCCAACTTATGCTGAAGATCAAGATCAATCAACTGACTCTTTATTCGCTGAATTTGCATTACCAATTACCGATGAATTTGATATGCAACTTGGCTTGAGATATGAGGATTATGGAACTAAAGACTCTGTAGATCCTAAGATTGTCATGAGATGGTCTCCACTAGATGCTTTAACACTTAGATTTACTGGACAAACTACTTTCAGAGCGCCTCACCCAGATGAGATGTCGCAAACGCAGGTCACGGCTTTAGCGTATGTGGCTCAAACAGGTGCTTTTAAAGCGGTTGATATTTATGGAAATACCAATCTTGATCCAGAAACAGCTACTACTTTCAATGTCGGAGTCATATCTGATTTTGGAACTGATAACTGGACAATGACTTTGGATTATTATGACTTTGTTATCGACAATCCAATCCAAAACCAAAACTATGCTCAATTGGCAGCTGCTTATGAAGCTGGTGGAGCTGCAAAAGCAGCCATTCAAAGCCAGATCTATGGTGGTACTAATTTGACAAATGATGGTTCTTTCACTGCGGCTCAAATTGGTCGTATAAGATCCAACTTTGTAAATGGAGCTGAGGTTCAAACCAATGGTCTTGATTTATTTGTTAAATACGAAACCGACTATGCAGATGGTGTTCTTACCGCTGGTATGGAAGCAAATTGGATACTTAAGTATTCTACCGATGCATACAAAATAGGTGCTGTACAAATCGCTGGTGCCTTCGACTGTGATGGTTTTTTCAATATCAACAACTCTTGTCGATCTATGCCAGAACTAAAAGCGAAAGCTTTTGTTAATTACATTGCTGATAAACATAATGTTTATGGAGCAATTAATCACATCAATGCATATGACGATAGAAGGACTGGTACAGAAATTCAAGCGCATACTACTATTGACGCAAACTATACTTACAGTTTTGACGATCAAGCTAGTATGACTTTTTCAGTCTATAACCTTACTGATGAACAGCCACCATTTACTTTCTGGGAAATGAGTTACGATCCAAACACACATAATCCTTTAGGTAGGAATGTGAAAATTGGTTTCACTTATTTAATGGACTAAATAGAAACTCATATCATCTTGAAAAAAGCCCTTCGAAAGAAGGGCTTTTTTTATTTGAGAAACGATACTAATTCTTTTTTTAAAAATACTGCTATCTTAGGTTGAGCCTTGGTGTTGGGGTGGATACCATCCACTTGCATAAGATCTTCATCTAATGCAATTTCGTCCAGCATAAAAGGAATAAGAGGAATATTTTCTTTCTTAGCAAGATCTTGAAATACATTTTCAAAAGCAATGGTATATTGCTTTCCGTAATTTGGAGGAATTCTGATCTGCATTAAAAATGGTTTTGATCCATTTTTTTTTACCTCTTTAATGATTTCGCTTAAGTTGTTTTCAATATTTTTTGGTGGATAACCCCTCAAAGCATCGTTGCCACCCAATTCAATTAAAACAAATTCGGGGTTGAAATTTCTCAATGCAGTTTTAATTCTGGAAAGCCCCCCAGTAGATGTATCTCCTGAAACACTAGAGTTTATGAGTGTTATATTTAAATTTTCTTTATCAAATTCGTTCTGAAGTAGCGAGACCCAATTTGCTGAAGCATCAATACCATAACCTGCAGAAATGCTGTCGCCTAAAATCAAAAGCTTCCTCGTTTCTGCAATGATAGAATACGAAAAAAATAGGAGTATTGTAAAAATTACTCTTATTACGATTTTTTCTAAAAAATTCATTTGATGATTATAGAAGCAAGAAATTTGTCTAAAAAGGTTATTTTTAATGATCAAGAAATTGTTATTTTAGATGATATAAATTTAAATGTAAGCGCATCTTCGTCACTAGCCGTTGTAGGCCCATCTGGCTCTGGTAAATCAACTTTATTGGGAATTCTAGCAGGTTTAGACTCTCCTTCATCTGGAGAAATATTCATCAACCAGAAACCCTTGCATAATCAATCAGAAGAACTAAGAGCAAAAATCAGAAAAGAGTCTGTAGCTTTTGTTTTTCAAAATTTTGAACTTTTATCAGGTTTAAATGCGCTTGAAAATGTCATGCTTCCTTTGGAACTAAAAAATAAGAAAAATGCCAAAAAGACTGCCATGCATTACCTCGAAAAAGTAGGTATGCAAAATCGTCTAATGCATTATCCTCAGCAGCTTTCAGGAGGTGAACAGCAACGAGTTGCCATTGCCAGAGCTTTTGCTTGTGAGGCAGAAGTATTATTTTGTGATGAACCCACAGGAAATTTAGACTCTAGCAATAGTGATCTAATTGCTGAACTCATTTTTGATAGTTTTAAAGAGTCTTCTAGTGCTTTAATTATTGTTACGCACGATATTGCTTTAGCAAATAGGTGTGACCAAAAAATCGAGCTTATTAACGGTAAAATTCTATGACGATTATTTCTTTGGCATCAAAGATTTTTTTTAGAGAGCTTAAATCAGGACAATTACTGCTTATGTTTTTGTCATTAACTTTAGCGGTCGGAATAGTTTCTTCTATAACTTTTTTCACGGACCGTCTAGATAGTTCCCTTATGTTCGAGTCTAAACAGTTTTTAGGCGGTGATCTCAAATTTGAGTCAAGTTCAGCATTGGATGAGTCCAACTTTCCTGATGGTAATTATACATATGCAACGATTTATGAATTTGGCTCCGTGCTTGGTGCTAAAAATAATTTTCAACTTTCTTCCGTGAAATCAGTTTCTTCTCCTTATCCTCTGGTAGGTGAGATAGAAATCCTAAAAAAAGACAATGATAAAGTCATAAAAACAAGTCCGCCTAAATCAGGAGAAGTTTGGTTGGACTCTAGATTAGCAAGACTCTTAGAGGTAACTCCTGGAGAAGAAATAAATATTGGTGAAAAAGACTTTTATGTGAGCGGAATTATAATTTCCGAATCTGATAGAGGAGCAGGATCTTTTGCTTTTGCTCCTAAAGCGATTATGAATTCTGCTGACTTAGAAGAGGCAAACATCATTCAGCCAGGTTCTAGAGTTAGATACTCTTATCTCTTCTTAGCCACTGAGGAAAATATACAAAAATTAGAAAACTTCTTTCAATCCATAAAAAAGCCTGGAGATGAAATTGTAACTCCTGATAATGAAGCTAGTCCTCTTGGAAGAGCAATAAATAGAGCATCTAATTTTTTTCTACTCGGAGCTCTATTGGCTATTATTCTATCTTCCTTAGCAATTGCGATATGCTCTTTGCAATTTACCAGAAGACATGTAGATTACGTTGCGGTTTTTAAGGCTCTTGGCCTTTCTCCAAACCAAATTAAAAAGACATATATTTACATCTTTGGCTTGATTGCTTTATTTTCTTTTTTAGTCGGGATTTCGATAGGTTGGATTGTGCAAATATCCTTTATTGAACTTCTTAAAGAGTATTTCCCAACAAATCTACCCTCTCCTAGTTTCGATCCATACTTTATTTCTCTGGTTACAGCTTTTTTATGCCTGATGGGTTTTTCATACCCAATATTAAGAAATCTTTTTAATCTCTCGCCCAACGTGATTTTAAGAAAAACGGAGAGGAACATAGATACGGTTAATTCTTCATTATACTTGGTTGGTGGTTTGGGCTCATTTTATGTGCTTTTAATTTTTTTCATTGAAGATTTTGTTTTAACTAATGTTATTTTTTTCTCCATTCTAGTTTTTGCTGGTCTAATATTTTTGATGATTTTTGGTATTTTTTATTTCATCAAACCTTTGGGTTTAAATCCACTAAAACCAATGAAAATGCTTGCTTTTGAATTGAGCAGAAGAAAACTTTTTAATTCTATGCAGATTGTTGCAATGACTGTTGCAATAGCTTTGAGTTTGGTTGCCTATTCAGCATCAACCAATTTGGTATCTTCTTGGGAAAACTCTCTTCCGAAAAATGCACCAAATAATCTCCTGTTTAATATATACGAAGGTGAAATAGCTAACTTACTAGAATTTTTAGAGATTAATGAAATAAATGCAGAACCCATCTATCCAGTAACAAGTGCTAGATTTAAAAGAAAAGAATCTGGAAAGGAAATTGATAGAACCTTTAACTTTACTTGGATGAAAGAACTGCCCGAAGGCAATGAGATAACAGCAGGAAATTGGTTTGAAGGATCTAAAAATGGCATCTCTATATCGACAGAAATTTCTGAAAGATACAATCTAGAAATTGATGATGCAATTATCATTGACGTAGCAGGTGAGAAGATCGAAAGTTATATTCAAAGTATCAGAGAAGTAAATTGGGAAAATTTTAGCCCAAATTTCTTTGCCATTGGCTTCCCTGAAAACTTCCAAAATATCTCATCAACATTTATAACTTCATTTCATATCCCAACAGAAAAAAATGCTCTTGCGGTAGAGTTGGTAAAAAATTTTCCAACAATTTCTTTTATCTCGTTAGATGTCATTATTTCAGAAGTACAATCAATTATTTCAAAGGTTTCTCAAGCTCTAAAATTAATATTGGGCTTAACATTAATCGCGGGATTATTTCTAATGCTTGCGACGATACAAGAAAGCTTTAAACAAAGAGAAAAGCAAAATGCAATTCTAAAAACTTTGGGATTGGGTAGAAAGGTAATGCAAAAAAACACTTTTTTAGAATATTTAAGTATTGGATTATTCGCAGGAATATTAGGTAGTATTCTTGCTGTTATCACGACATTTTTTGTTGAAGAACTAGTTTTTGAAATAAATCCAAAAATTTATTGGGATGTAATTCTTATTGGAGCTGTAAGTTCATTGTTGGTAATTGGAGTCATTGCTGCTTTATTTACTTTTTATCTTAATTTGAAAACACCAAAAGATGTCCTTAGAGGTGCAGATGGCTAAATCTAGAAATATTATTGCAATTGGCGGAGGTGGTTTCGGAGTAAGTCCAGGACAAGGTATTATTGAAGAATATATCCTCAAGCAAACTAAAAAGAAAAACCCAAAGATATGTTTTATTCCAACTGCAACTGGAGATAACGAGGCTTATAAAGTTAATTTTTATTCAACTTTTACTAATCTGAATTGTCAGCCCTCACATCTAGATTTTTTTAAAAGGACTCCGGACTTAAATCGCTTAATTTTTGATCAAGATGCAATCTTTGTTGGAGGAGGCAATACTAAAAGTATGTTGGCTGTTTGGAAGGAATGGGGATTGGATAAAATTCTTAGAAAAGCATACCAAAAAGGTGTAGTGATGAGCGGAGTAAGTGCTGGAGCTATATGTTGGTTTAAAAATGGAGTGACAGACTCATGGTCCTCAAGTTTGAAGTTAATGCCTTGCTTGAATTTTATAAAAGGCACTTTTTGTCCTCACTACGATGAGGAGCCGGAGCGAAAACCTACTGTAAGAAAATTTCTCATGAATGAAAAAGTGAAAAATGTTTATGCTGCTGACGGTGGTGCTGCTCTTCATGTAAAAAATGAGCAAAATTTCACAGCTGTAGTATTCAAAAAAGATAAGAGTAGTTACCTAGTCACCTTAGAAGATAAAAATATAGTAGAAAAGAGTTTCAAGAAAAAAATATTAATTTAGATTATGAAAAAGGATAGTAATAAAAAAGGTTACTGGATAGCAAAAGCAAATGTAATTTCTCCTGAAAAACAACAAGCTTATGGAAAATTAGCGGAGGAAGTCCTCAAAAAATTTGATGGTAAATTTATCGTCAGAGGTGGTTCTCAGGAAACTAAAGAAGGAGAAAATTACATGAGAAATGTTGTTGTTGAGTTTCCTAGCTTTGAAATTGCTCTCAAAGCCTACGAAAGTAAAGAATACCAAGATGCCTTGAAAGTTTTAGATGGTGGCGCAGATAGACTTTATGCGGTTGTTGAGGGTTATTAATATTTAAATTGATGTTTTATTTTCTTCTCATAGCTTGGCTAATGGCATCCTATATGGCTTTATTTTCAGCGAGGATGAAAGACAGTCCTTTAAAGCCTTATGGATGGTCAATCTGGTTTGTAGTGACAGTGATTGTTTTAGGAAGTTTAGTTAGTGAATTGGTAAGGTAGAGAAATGAAAAATGATGAAAAACTGAAAAGATTTTCAGAGGAATTCTTTGGTAAATCCATGGAATTTCTTAGTTTAAAATATATCGAATCAAAAGGTGAGGAAATGATCTTTTCTTGTAATTTCAAGGAAGAGTGCTCCAATCCTATGGGTTTTGTTCAAGGAGGTATGATCACTGCAGCTTTAGATGATGCAACTTCTGCAGCAATGATTTCAGGTTATGAAGAAAAAAAAGCGCCTATGACAACAGATCTACATGTTCTGTTTCATAGGCCCTTAGCCATCGGTCCGGCAAAAATGAAAGTTAAAATCATTAAGCTAGGAAGAAGTAGTGCTACCTCAGAGGGAAGGATTTATAACAATGAGGATAAATTAGTCGCTACTCTATTACATACTGCTCAGCCAGTAGATACCGAATAGTTATTTATTGTTTCTGAGTTTAAAGATTGCTAATAAATTTATGCTCATGCAACATTCCTTTGATTTGTCGTCAAATAAATTCACATCTACTTCAATAAATTCATGTCCCTTTTTCTCATAAAAGTCTTTAACCGACATTTCAGCAACAAGAGTAGTTTCAAAAGAAACTGGTCTAAAATTTTGTGATTTAGTTTGTAGGTGAACCCAAGGATTCATAAAAGCATTTCCAGCTAAGATCCAATTAGAACAACCCAAAAGAAAACACAAATTTGCATAACCCCCTTTTTTAGGTTGTAAAATTTCTGGCAATAACTTTTCATTTGATAGATAAATAAGGGGATTTTCCCCGCCCCAATGAAACTTAAATGCTTTACATCCTTCTTTTTTTAATTGCTGCCAAACTTTGAGTGATGCAATTGGAGCTTGATAATCGTCTTTAACTAAGGGGGCACCTTTATATTTTGGTTCTGTAGACAACGGCTTTTCTAGAAGTTTTGTTTCTGCATTTGCTACTATCTTCCCATCTTGATTTTTTAAAAAAGTATTTATTCGACCTTCTTGAAAATCTTCAGACAATACATCGAAAGTCTCGCCATCATATAAAGGAGAAGTTATCTTGCAGTTGGCATATCCTTTCTCAAGCCAATCCATACCAAAGGATTCAATCACAGGATGGAGCAAATAAGCTGAAACTGTAACTCCAGGAACAAGGCCGCCTTTGAAACCATACTGTTTCGCTAGGTCATCGCTATGAATTTGATTTTCAGAATCCGGAGCTGTATTCAAAGCAGTCGCTTGCCAATTATTCATAAAACAAGACTATACTTCAGCTTTCTTTTTTTGATAAGAAGTTATTAGACCCAAAGCAATGGGGAAACTGCCTAGTAAGAACTCTCCAATAAATATTTGGTTATAGTCTGTGCCGTGAGCATAAATAGCTATGAGATTGAAAATTCCTGCCCCAACATAAATAATTCCAGCAGAGAAAAACCACGCTGAGTTTAAAGTAATTACGCCAATGATAGAAAACAAAAAAGTTGCCACGAAAAACGAGGTAAAGTCTCTAAGCAAAGCATTTTGAGCGCTAGAATTAAGCTCATTAAAGATAAATCCAAAGTCAGAAGCTGCACTAATAGGCGTAAAAATCCAATTTAAGACCAATCCTAAAATTAAATAAGCATAGATAATGCCTAAAGTTCTTATAACAAAAGAAATCTTTCTTTCTCTTGAAATAAGGATATTGAACAAATATCCTCCAGCAAAACCAGCAAGACAATGCAAAAATTTTCCCAGAATAGTCCTATTGCCAGCAAGAACTTCTGTTTGTGTTGAAAATTCAACCAATAAAAAAAGAGTTAAGCCTGTGATAATGGCGCCTGCAATTGGATAAAGGTACTTTGTCTCTGGAACATACTTTTGAATTAAACCAACTAAAGAAAATGCTATAACGAATTCAATAATAATGATCCCATAAAGAAGAGTTCCAAGTCTTTGAAAATCAAACAAGATGATTTCTAAGGAAGAAAAAAAATTTATAGGCAGATTCATTGAAGAAAGCCATATTATGTTTGTAAATGATGAAATTGGAGTGGTCAAAGCTACGGTAAACAATGCCGCAACAAGAATTGCAAATGGGTATTTTGCTATTTTCATTCCTTAGTAGAAAGTACTTTCAATAATTTTCCCCTTCTTCCATCTGTCAAAAGATAAAGTTCACCACTTGGTGAGACTCCAATGCTTCTCAACCGACTATTCAGGCTAGAAAAGATGGATTCTTCAGTAATAAGAGTGTTTGTCTTTTTAATTTTTTTCACATCTCTGGATACTAAAGCGGTGATGAGAAAGCTATCTTTAAGCTCAGGGTATAAATCTCCGTCATAATAGATCATATCGGAAGGAGCTATTGATGGTACCCAATACTTTAAGGGTTGCTCCATGCCATCCATTTTTGTGAATGGGCTAATAACTGCACCTGAATAATCTATGCCATAAGTTATTGCAGGCCAACCATAGTTTTTTCCCGGTTCAATTAAGTTGAATTCATCTCCTCCTCTGGGTCCATGCTCATGTTCAAAAATCCTTCCATCATCCATAACAACTAGTCCTTGCATATTTCTATGGCCGTAAGTAAATATTTCTGGAAGAACATTATTGTTTCCGACAAAAGGATTATCATTGGGTACTGATCCATCTTTATTAATTCTAATTATTTTTCCAAAATGATTATCCAAACTTTGAGCTTTTTCTTTATGATCGAAACCATCGCCGCTAGTTAGGAGTAAAGTTCCATCAGAGAGAAAATCAATTTTAGCTCCCATATGAATTGGAACTCTTCTGAATGCTTTAGCTTCGAAAATAATTTTTTTGTTAATTAAAGCGTTGTTACTTAATTCAGCAGACATTAAAAAAAGAGTGGATTTTCCTCTTTCGTTTAATGCTGAATAAGTGAGATATAAAACGTTATTCTTTTTGAAATTAGGATCTAGAACTATTTCAGATAATCCGCCTTGGCTTGCATATTGGACTTTTGGAGCACCTTCGACCTCAACTATTTCTCCTGATGAAATTGTTATTATTTTTACTTTTCCTGGTTGCTCTGTGAAAATTATTTGATTTTCATTTAAAAAATCAAAACTCCATGCATCATCTAGGTCAGAAGCTATTGTTTTAAATTGGTAGTTTGCAAATATTAAATTTACAAAAAAGATTAAACTTAATAAAAAAGATTTGATTTTTGTTTCCCCTATAGCAAAAAATGACAGTATAACTGTCAAAACTTTGTAAGTCTCAATTTTTTTGAAGTTATAATCACAAGTTTAATGACTATAATAATTAAACTAAATGAAATTTGAACATTCTAAAAAAACTACAAATCTTATAAAAAAAGTTTCCGATTTTATGGAGGAGAATGTTTATCCAGCAGAGGAGATATATGCCTCGGAAATGAAGGCATTTCGTGCAGCTGGAAATCCATGGCAAGTTCCTAAAGTTATAAGTGAATTAAAGCAAAAGGCAAAAAGTTTGGGTTTGTGGAATTTTTTCTTGCCTGAAAGCGAAAATGGTTATGGTTTAACCAATTTAGAGTATGCTCCCCTAGCTGAGATGATGGGAAAAGTAAGCTTTGCTTCAGAAGTTTTTAATTGCTCAGCTCCTGACACAGGCAATATTGAAGTTTTGGATAAATTCGGATCTGACTTTCAAAAACAAAAATGGTTAAAACCTCTTCTTGAAGGTGAAATTAGATCTGCATTTGCAATGACAGAGCCAAATGTTGCTTCGTCTGATGCAACTAATATAGAAAGTAAGATAGAAGATGATGGCGAACAATATGTCATCAACGGGGAAAAATGGTGGACTTCTGGATTTGGCAGGCCTGATTGCAAGGTGATGATTTTTATGGGGGTAACAAATCCCGATAATCCAAAACACCAAAGACAGTCTCAGATTCTCATTCCAACAGATGCTAATGGAATTGAAAACCTCAGAATGTTAACTGTCTATGGCGCAGATCATGCTCCGAATGGGCATGCTCATCTTAAATTTACTGATGTCAAAGTTCCTAAAGAAAACTTAATTTTAGGAGAAGGCAGAGGTTTTGAAATAGCTCAAGGAAGGCTTGGACCGGGTAGAATTCATCACTGCATGCGAATCATCGGGATCGCAGAAAGAGCTTTGGACTTACTATGCAAGCGCTCATTATATAGAAAAGCCTTTGGAAAGCCTTTAGCAGAGCTAGGTGGTAATTATGATGTGATAGCTGATTGCAGAATAGAGATTGAAATGTGTAGATTGATGACTCTTAAAGCAGCTCATATGATGGATACAGCCGGAAACAAAATAGCAAAAAGTGAAATTGCTCAGATTAAAGTTGCTATTCCTTTAATGGCAACTAGAGTCATTGATAAAGCCATTCAAATTCATGGTGGTGCAGGCGTTTCTCAAGATACGCCTCTCGCAAGTTTATACGCTTCCGTGAGATATTTGAGAATTGGCGATGGTCCTGACGAAGTGCATCGACGCACAGTTGCAAGATATGAACTAGGAAAACACGAATCTTTATAAAGTATATAATAGTAATAATGTTGGCTTTTAAAGAACAAAACTGCGAACTTACTCTGGCTGAAGGTCTAGAGATTTATCTGAGTTATTTAAAAGAAAATAACAAAAAAATTGGTACGGACGGTTCGGATGATGATTATAAGATTTGGCAATGTCACGATTGCACTCATGTCATTTTTGGTAATGGTGCTACTTTTGAAGAAGAATCCATAAATGATCTGCATGGACTTATTTTGTGTTCCTATAAATGGAAAGATTATTTTGCTTATTTTGAAGATCCTTTTTTAAAAAATCACATGAAATATTTATGGAAAGAAGTAGGTTTCAAAAAGACAGTGATTTCCATGTTTTATGCTTATAAATCTCTTTTTGGTATTCTAAAAATGAGATTTAGAATGAAGAAAAAATGGCCTCTAAAAGTTCCAGAATCCTACTTGACGAGGAAAATTTGCGATTTAAGAGAGGAATACGGAATACAAATACTTTCTGAAAAACAAAGACCTAAAAATTTTATCGAATGGTCTGGTTCAATCAAAAACCCTAGGTGATGTTTCCTTCAAATATCTGGCTTTACATTCTTATTTTTGTAATTGTCGGTGTGATTTTGAGCTTTCCTTTTAAATCAAAATTTCAAAAAAACTTTTTTTTAGCAAATGGCAAGGTTGTTGATTTACCAATGATGTTAAGCTTTTTGATGATTTGGGGAAGTATATATTTAGGCTTTCAAGCAGAGGCTGATAGCTGGGGAGATTACAGGCAAGGTATTTTTGAAAAAGCAGGTTTAGAAGGTGACTATCATCCTGCTGGGATTATTTTAACTAAGTCAAAAACCAAATCAGAATTAATAGATAATTTATTTAAAGAGCAAAGATATTATAAAGCTTATGAAGGATATACCTTAGAAAAATGGAAAGAAAATGGCTGTGTTTATCCAAAATTGAATGGGGGCTGCGATGATCGTGCAAAAAAAATATTTAAAGAAATTGAAATTATAGTCTCTGATTTATTTCCTAGAAAAGCTGAGTTTTTTGAGACGCAGACACATTATTTCAATCTAGCGGAATATAGAAATCCCAATGCAATGTATTTTCAATACTTTTTTATTTTTGTTTTTTTAATAATTTTGTTGATACACATTCAAGGATCGAATCTAATCTGGGGAATAATTCAAACAATTTTTCGAGTGCCGATTATGGGTCCCCTTGCAGGAGCTTTAATTATTTTCAACTTGTTTTCTTCTGCAAAAAGTGCAGAGAAAGCCATAGAAACTAAGAAAAAAGGGAAAGCAATTTCTGAAGGTATAAAGAAATCAAAAAGAGAAAAATATGATATCTGAAAAAGAAAATAATGAATTTAGCGATAAAGGTACTTTTCTTTGTGCATTTTTAGCTTTGACACTTGGACCTTTAGGAGTTCATAAGTTTTATGTTGGCAGGATAAAGTCTGGGTTCCTTCATATTCTCGCTTCTTTTTTTATTATCGGCATTCCATTAGCAATGTTTGATCTATATCAAATCTTTAAAGGAAATTTTATTGACGTCAATGGCAAAAAACTTAAACCAGGGAGCAATCTGACTAAAGGCATGACTTACGAAGAAAGAGTAGAAGCAAATAAAGAGTGGGTAGATGGCACTCCCGTGGGAAAATGGATTAAGGAATTTGATGAAAAGCATGGACTTTCATCAAAAGAAAAAGAATTGCTCAAAAAAGGAGATGTCAAAGGAGCCTTTGAGGAAGCTCAGAAGAGAATGGATGAAAGCCAATAATGTATTTGTGCAAAGCTGACTCACCTGTTTACTTTCTTAATCAAAATGGATCCGATAAATGGGTTAATCCTCTAGATATAGGAAATGAACGTGAGCTTTACCCTTTAGATTTCATTCCAAATACTCTTTCGATAGTCCCATTATACAAAACCGACTTTCTTTCATGGGGAGATGAGAAATTCTATGCAGATAATCGCGGTGGAATTCATATTTTTATCTCGCTTTCAGAAAAAAAAGTGGATCACCCTGACATGTTTGCGATTTACGCGGATGACTTAGTTTATAAAGATAACGCTAATTTATAATTATTAGATGCTCATTTATCAACAAGAGACTTGCGAACTGACCTTAAAAGAAGGAATTGAAGAATATCGAAGTTATTTAAGAGAAAATAATCGCCACGTATTAGGTGAAAATTGCTCAGAAGACGAAAAATTTAATATCTTATGTCATGATGCAACTCATGTGATTTTTGGTTTAGATACTTCTTTGGAGGAAGAAGCCATGCTGGACTGCTGGATATTTTTTGGTGGCGATTACTTTAAAGTTTCGATGGAATATTTTAAAGGCTCCTTAGATATAAAAGAAACAAATGAAAAAGTTTTTGATCTTCTTAAGGAAGTTGGATATTTGAAATACACTTATCTGTACTTAAGAGTGGTATTCCAAAAATGGCCAAAAATTTTTTTAAGAACAAGAAAGATGAAAAAATGGTCTTATTTTTTTCCTTCAGATTTTCTTGAAATGAAAATCTCAGACCTCAGAAAAGACTTCAATATAAAAATACTTTCTCCTGAAGAAAGAAAAATGAAGAAAGTTATTTGGCAAAGAGCTATTTCTTAATTTATTAAAACTTGGTGGGCCCGGGAGGACTCGAACCTCCGACCAACGGATTATGAGTCCGCTGCTCTAACCAACTGAGCTACAGGCCCTAAAATTTAATATCATTCTGAATGAATTTATTCGTCTAGGAAAGTTTTAAGATGTCCTGATCTTGATGGGTGTCTGAGCTTTCTTAAAGCTTTGGCTTCAATCTGCCTAATTCTTTCTCTAGTCACGTCAAATTGTTTTCCGACCTCTTCCAAAGTGTGATCGGTATTCATACCTATACCAAATCGCATTCTCAATACTTTTGCCTCTCTCGCAGTTAAGCTAGATAGGACTCCGTCAGTGGCGTCATGCAGATTGTTTTCTGTAGCAGCATCTATTGGGGAGTCCTGTAATGGGTCTTCAATAAAGTCTCCCAAAGTGGTGTCATCTTCATCTCCTATTGGAGTTTCAGTAGAAATGGGTTCTTTGGCAATTTTTAAAACTTTTCTAATTTTCTCTTCTGGCATATCCATTTTCTCTGATAGTTCTTCAGGTGTTGGTTCCTTACCATGTTCTTGAAGCATTTGACGAGAAATTCTATTTAGTTTGTTGATGGTCTCAATCATATGGACAGGAATTCGAATAGTTCTTGCTTGGTCGGCTATAGATCTTGTAATGGCCTGCCTAATCCACCAAGTCGCATAGGTTGAAAACTTGTACCCCCTTCTGTATTCAAATTTATCAACTGCTTTCATCAAACCAATATTTCCTTCTTGAATAAGATCTAAAAATTGCAGCCCTCTATTTGTATATTTTTTTGCAATTGAAATAACAAGCCTTAAGTTAGCTTCAATCATGTCTTTCTTAGCTCTTCTAATTTTGGTTTCTCCTTTTGCCATTTTTGAAGTGATGTCTTTTAACTCTTGAACATTCATACCAACATTTTCAGTAAGAGATAAGATTCTTTTTTGAATTTTATTCACATCGGGTTTCACATCTTTGAGAAGTTTTGCGTAGTTTTTCTTGGAGCGAATAGTACTATCAAGAAATTTAAGATTCGTTTGATTATTCCTAAAAATTTCTAAGAAGTCTTTTCTTGGCATGTTGCAATCTACTGTACAAATGTCATAGATTTCTCTTTCGGAATCTCTAATTGCTTTCGCAAGAGCCCTAGCTGTAAGAGATATAGTTTCGAATCTTTTTGGTGATAACTTAAGAAACTTGAAAATTTCTCCTAATTTATCAAGATCTTTTTGAGCTTTATCGTTTTCTCTGCCAGAAGAAGCAATGGTTTTTTGTGATTTGTTGTATTGTCTTTTGATAGAAGAAAATCTTTTAGCGAGTTCTTCCATATTAATACCCACATCTTCTTCTTCATCAGCTTCAGCTGAAACTTCTTCGGTTGATGGCGGAAGATCTTCTTCTTCGTCCATAAAGCCCACAACTAAATCTGTGATTCTTTTGTCTTCTTTTTTGATTAATTCATATTCCAATAAAACATCTTCAATGATTCCTGGATAGAAGGCACAGGCATGAAGTAAATCTCTTGCACCTTCTTCAATACGCTTTGCAATTGCAATTTCCCCTTCTCTCGTCAATAAGTCAACAGAGCCCATTTCTCTCATATATAGCCTTACCGGATCAGTGGTTCTTCCGACTTCAGACTCAATAGTGCCCATTTCATTTTCAGTTGGGGCTTCAGGAGTATTTTGACTAGCTGAAGAAAAATTAGAGCCCTCTTCTGGCGCTTCTTCTAAAACCTGAAGTCCTAAATCGTTGATGATTTGAATCACTTCATCCAATTGATCTGGATCGGAAACCTCATCTGGTAAGTAATCGTTAATGTCTGCAAAGGTGATATAACCTTGTTCTCTACCTTTTTCTATGAGCTCTCTCAGCCCACTATTATCTAAATCGTCGTCTATCATATTTTGGGATGTTGATTATATATAAGTTTGTATGTCTTAACTATTATATTTTAAACGATTAGAGTTTCTTAAATAAGGATAGTTCATCTTCGGAAAGTTGTTCAAATTTAGAAGTAAGAAGCTTCTTAAGTTCAATTTTTTCTTTCGGGTCCAACTCATTTTTTTCATGCTTTATCTTTAATTTTTGTAAAAGATTATCTCCTTGATTCCTTTCAATATACTCGACTGCCTGTTTTATAAACTTCAAGTCTTCATCTGGGCTTATGAGGTTTTGATCATTTGAAAGATCAATGAGCATATTTTTTTGACCAGAAAACTCTTGAATGATCATAGGAAAAGATACCTCTGATTTAGCTCTTAAGAAGGAAATTAACGGACTAATTAAAAATTGATTGTTATCTATAAAATAATCTAGGTGTTCAGATTTAGCTAAATCTGGATTATGGATAATGCATTTAAGTAAACTCTTTGTTACCTTGCTTAATTCCATTTCTGTATCTTCTGTTTGAGAGTGTTTTTTAGCTTCCGGTTTTGTAGGAGAAATTTCGCTAAGCTCAATATCCATTTTCTTAGAAAACTCTTTAACCAAAATAGTTTTGAAGTTACCTTCCTGCATAGGCTTCACAAAAGAAATAAACTCTTTGGATGCTGCAGCTTTTCCTTCTAAAGAACTGTCATGCTTTTCTAGAATGCTTTCAAATAAATAGTCTGAAAGATTTGTTGCTTCATTCATTAGCTTGGATAATTCGTCTTTTCCTTTTTCTAATAATAGACTTGCTGGATCATGATTATCCGGCAGAAATAAGAACTTAACTCTTTTGCCATCTTTCACAACCGGAATAGCTATTTCGAGTGCTAATTTTGAGGCATTCCTGCCTGCCTCGTCTCCATCAAAACAAAAAATAACTTCGTCTGTTTTTTGAAAAAGTGTTTCTAAATGAAATTTGTTAGTTGCTATTCCCAATGTTGCAACGGCAATGGGTAAATCAAAACTGAAACAAGACAAGACATCCATATAACCTTCCACCACCAAAATCTGACTCGGTCTTGAGTTTCTTGCTAGAACGTTTGGAAGGCCATACAGTTCCCTACTTTTTTTAAATACTTCAGATTCTGGAGTGTTGAGGTATTTAGGCTGATCTTCATCATCTAAAACTCTTCCTCCAAATCCAACAATTTTGTTTTTTCTAGAAGTAATAGGAAAAATCAATCTGTTTCTAAAGACATCATACTTTCTTTCGTTTTTAGCGATTTTAAAAAGTCTAGAAGACTCCTTAGCTTCAATCTTTAACGATTCAAAATGTTTAACGAGATTATCCCAGCCTTCCAAACTTAGACCCAACTCAAATTCTTTTGAGATTTCTTCTGAAATTCCTCTTTCTTTCAAATAAGATCTTACTTGTTCTCCTTCTTTTTGTTTTAGAAGATTATTCTTATAAAAGTTTTTGGCCTCATCATTAAAACGAAATAATTCATCAAATTTTTCTCTATCGTAATTCGACTTAGTCTTTGGGATTTCCAAACCAAGGTTTTTAGCTAGAGTTTCTACAGCTCCTACAAAATCTTTTGACTGGTAATTCATCAAAAAGCCAATGGCATTACCTGATGCTCTGCATTTAAAACAATAATAAAATTGTTTTTGCTCACTCACGCTAAAAGATGGGTTCTTACCATCATCACAAAAAGGACACTGCGCCCAATGGTCTTTACCTTTTCGTTTTAAAGGAACATAAGAATCAACTAGAGAGACAATATCTGAGTCCTCTAGAACTTTTTGAATAAAATCTTCGGGAATAAAATCAGACATTTTTACTTTTTTCTCTCAACCAAGACTCTAAAATAACCTTAGCAGCTAAGCCGTCAATTCCGGGGTTAGAATGATTCTTGATTTTTTTAATCACATCTACTTGTTGTTTTGCTTCAAAAGAAGATAATCTTTCATCATGAAGTTTACAATCAATATTAAGTGATTTTTTAATTTTTCTTTGAAAACTTCTTACCTCTTTTGACATTTCACTTTCTGAATCATCCATATTTATTGGTAGACCTAAAATAATCAATTTAACTTCCCACTCGTTTACTAAATCTTGTATTTCTTGAAAGATGTTTTTTTGATTTTTATAAATAATTGTTCCTTGGGTAGAGGAAGTAAGTGTAATGTCATTACCGATGGCATAACCGATATATTTTTGTCCATAATCTATACCTAAAATATTTGCCATTAAAAAGCTTGTTCTATCTTCTCAATTAAGTTCTTAGCAAGGTTTATGCCTTGTTGATCATACAACTCTCTAAAACAAGTAGGACTTGTAATGTTTATCTCTGTTAGAAAAGACCCCAAGATATCAATGCCAGCTACTAGAATACCCTGTTCGATCAATTTGGGCTTTATAGCATTGATAATTTCAAAGTCTCTATCGTTCAACTCTCTTACTTCTGCTTTACCTCCAGCAGCAAGATTTCCACGAAAATCGTCGCCCTGAGGAATCCTAGTTACAGAGAAACCACAATCTTCGCCTGAAACAAGAATAACTCTTTTATCTCCTTCAAATACTTCAGGGATGAATTTTTGTACCATTATTTTTTCTTTTTTTTGATCAATCAAATCCAGAGTTTCGAGGAGATCTGCATCTTCATGATGGAGTCTTCTAATCCCTTCCCCACCCATCAAACCTAAAGGCTTGATAACTACTTCGGAATTTATTTCAACAAAATCTTTAATAACTTCTTTTGAAGAAGATACGATGGTATCGGTGATCAAAGAGGGATAATCAAGAATTGCTAATTTTTCATTGTTGTCTCTAAGAGCTTTTGGATTATTGAATACTTTGACTCCCAATTTAGAAGCAGCCTCCAAAATATAGGTATTATTTACGTAGTTCATATCAAAAGGAGGATCTTGTCTCATCAATATTGCATCAAAGAAATCTAAAGATGAGATATTATTTTCTTCTTTTTCGTACCAGCTAGACTCTTCATACTCAACAGAAATAGCCGAAAATTCTGCACTGGGTCTATTAGAATTAAAAAAAAGACAATTTGGTTCAATATAAAAAATTTCATGACCTTTTTCTTGAGCCTCAACCATCATAGCTAAAGTAGAATCTTTTTTATAAGAAATCTGAGAGATGGGATCCATTACAAAAGCTAGTTTCATTTTATTTATTTAAAATTTTTAACATTGATAATAATACAGTAGGCACTGTTTCTGTTTTTATGACTAACTCTCCAAGAGAGATGCCCTCTAAACCATTGGATTTCATTTTATCAATTTCCTTTGGAGAGAATCCTCCTTCTGGGCCTATAGAAAAGTAAATTTCATCCAAGTTAGACAAAGCTTCAATATTTTTATTCTCTCCTGGGTTTAGATAAAACTTATTCTCTGACGGTATTTTTGTTTGCCATTCATCTAAGGTCATATGTCTAATTTGTGGCATCCAATTATTTCCAGATTGTTCACAGGCTCCTATTATGACTTTTTTCCATCTTTCAATTTTTTTTTCTGAAGGTTTTTTCAAAAACTTCGATCTTTCAGATGATAAGCAGTCCACTCGATAGACTCCCAATTGAGTTACTTCATTTAAAATTTTTTCAAAGTTTTTTATTTCAGAAATACCTAATGAGATTTTTGGGAAAGTTTGTTCTTGAATCTTTATCTCACCTATTGAAAAAATTTCACAAGTTTTTTTGTTTATCGAAGAAATAGATGCGACAAGAAATTGCCCTTTCGAATTAAATACTTCTATCTTATCTCCTTCTCTTTTTTTTAAAACTAAAAGGTGGTGAAAACTTTCTTTATTTAGTTTGTAAGTTTTGTTTTTTGTAAGTTCCTGATCGAGAAAAATTCGTGGTATTCTCATACATTTATCTTACTGCATATAATTAGCTTGTATTAATTTTAATGAAAATTTTTCTGATTAGACATGGAGAAGCTGCACAATCTTGGGACCAATCAGCAGACCCTGGATTAAGTGAGCTTGGAAAAGAACAAGCATTAGAGTGTTTTGATACTCTTGATGCAAAAGAAAATCTAAATCAATTTAATTTAGTTTCCAGCCCCCTAAAAAGAGCTCAAGAAACTAGTTTGCACTTCAAAAAAAACCTCAATAAGCATCTTTCCTTGAACGAAGCTTTCAAAGAAATCCCTTCTCCCGGAATATCATTGTTGGAGCGAAAAGATTGGTTGCAAGAAGTTTTCAAAAAAAATATTAATGAATTAGAAAAGCCTCAACAAATTTGGCAGTCAAAAATTCTTTCAACTTTGAAAGGTTTAACTGACCCAACAATCGTTTTTTCTCACTTCATGGTTATTAATATTGTTGTAAGTACTCTAAAAAACGATCCTAGAGTGGTTTCTTTCTACCCTGATAATTGTTCCATTACTGAATTAGAGTTTAATAAAGGCAAACTAAACTTAATATCTACAGGAAATGAATTACAAACACAGATAAATTGATGAAAAATAAAGATTCTAAAATAGAAGATAGAAAATCGTTAAAGTATCAAGTTGGATTAGCTCTCAGAAGATACTTCAAAGAATTGGATGGAAATAAAGCAACTAACGTTTTTGAAATGGTAATAAAAGAAGTGGAAAAACCAATGCTTGAAGAAGTGATGAAATTTTGCGACGGCAATAAATCTCAAGCCAGCAAAATATTAGGAATAAATAGAGTTACGCTCAGAACAAAACTAAAACAATATAATTTAGAGAATGGCGAAAAATCGTAAAATAAAAATCAAACGTGCGCTTGTAAGTGTTTCTGACAAAACCGGTATCGTCGCTTTTGCTAAAAAACTCCATAAATTGAACATTGAAATTATATCAACTGGAGGTACAGAAAATTTATTAAGAAAAAATAAAATACCAGTAGTTCCTGCTGAAAAATTTTCGGGTTCTCCTGAAATGATGGGTGGTCGAGTAAAAACTTTGGTTCCACAAATTCATGGTGGAATTCTTTCTCGTCGAAAAGAAGACAAAGAAGAAACAAAAAAACACGCTATCAAAGAAATTGATCTGGTTGTGGTGAATCTTTATCCATTCGAAGAAACAATAAAAAAGCCTGAAATTGAATTGGATGAGGCGATAGAAAATATTGATATTGGAGGTCCAACAATGTTGAGATCAGCTGCTAAAAACTTTTACCATGTAGCAGTAGTTTCGTCTCCAAATCTTTATGACTCATTTATAAATGAATTACAAATTGAGAGTGGAAAGTGTCCATATGAAACTCGAAGAAAGTTATCCTTAAAAGCTTTTGAGCATGTAGCTAATTATGACATTGCGATAGCTAACTTCTTGTCAAACTATGATGATGAAGTACCAGAAAACTTTTTCAGCAGCCACAAACTCAAACAAGTATTGCGGTATGGAGAAAACCCTCATCAGAAAGCAAATTTTTATATAGATTCTGGATCAGAGGGAGCTGGCATTACATCAGCAGAACAAATTCAGGGAAAAGAACTTTCTTATAATAATATTGCTGATACCGATGCAGCAATTGAATGCGTTTCAAATTTTGAGAAACCCTCTTGTGTGATTGTGAAACATGCCAATCCTTGTGGTGTTGCATCTGCAAAGACTTTACTGGAAGCATACGAGAAAGCTTTTTCTTGTGATGAAACCTCTGCATTTGGAGGCATCATTGCTTTTAATAAGACTTTGGATAAATTTACTGCAAAAAAAATTATCGATAATCAATTTGTAGAAGTTATAGCTGCACCAGACATTAATCCTGCTGCAAAGAAAATAATTGCTACAAAAAAGAACGTGCGTCTTTTATTGGTTAAAGATTTATTTAAAAAACCAGCTGGATATAAAACTTTAACAATGAATCAAGGTATTCTGGTTCAAAATGTCGATAATGGAGTAGTATCAAAAGAAGATCTCAAAGTAGTAACTAAGAAAAAACCAACTCCCAAACAAGTTAACGATGCTTTATTTGCTTGGCGTGTAGGTAAATATGTTAAATCCAATGCGATTGTTTATGCGAAAAATAATATGACTCTTGGCATAGGAGCAGGACAAATGAGTAGAATTGACAGTGCTGAAATTGCTGTCAGCAAGGCAAAAAAAGCAGGTTTTAATCTCAAAGGAGCTACTATGGCTTCAGATGCGTTTTTTCCTTTTAGAGATAGCATAGATGAAGCTGCAAAAAATGGAATCCAATGTGTTATTCAACCTGGTGGATCAATAAGAGATAAAGAAGTTATTGCAGCAGCTAATGAAGCTAATATGATCATGTTTTTCACTAGCATGAGACACTTCAGGCATTGATATGAAAATTTTGGTAATAGGTTCCGGAGGAAGAGAACATGCTCTTGTTTGGAAACTTGCACAAAGCAATTTGTGTGAAAAAATTTTTGTTGCTCCCGGAAATGCCGGTACTGCAGATGAAACAAAGACAGAAAACGTTGGCTTAAGTGCTGAAGATTTAGATGGACTTTTGGATTTTGCAAAAAACAAAAAGATTGATCTTACTATTGTTGGCCCAGAAGCTCCTTTAGTCTTAGGTCTAATTGACCTTTTTGAAAAAAATAATTTACTTTGTTTGGGTCCTAATAAACTGGCCGCGCAAATGGAAGGCTCGAAGATTTTCATGAAAGATGTTTTGAAGAAAGGAAATATTCCTACTGCAACATATGAAGTATTTTCAAATCCTGAGCCTGCAAGAGAATATTTAAAAACTTGCGAGATCCCAATTGTCCTTAAAGCAGATGGTCTTGCCGGTGGGAAAGGCGTAATAGTAGCTTTTTCAAGAGAAGAAGCCTTAGAAGCTCTGGACTCTTTAATGGTAGAGCAGAAACTTGGATCTGCAGGAGATAATCTTGTTATTGAAGAATTTCTTAAAGGCGAAGAGGCAAGTTTTATAGTCCTATGTGATGGTGAAAATGTAGTTCCTTTGGCAAGTTCTCAAGATCATAAACAAAGAGATGATGGTGACAAAGGACCTAATACAGGCGGTATGGGAGCATATTCCCCTACTCCTTTAATCACTAAAGAGTTAAACGAAGAAATAATGAAAGAAATAATTCTTCCAACGTTGGCTGAATTAAAAAGAAGAAACATAGAATATAAAGGTTTTTTATATGCTGGTTTGATGATCGATGATAAAAAAATCAAAGTCTTGGAATACAACTGTAGATTTGGGGATCCAGAAACTCAGCCGATATTGATGAGAATGAAAAGTGATTTCCTCGATTTATGTTTAAAAGCTGCAAAACAAGATTTAAAAGGAGAACAAATTGAGTGGGATGAAAGATTTGCTTTAGGTGTTGTTATGGCTTCAAGAGGCTATCCTGAAAAATATGAAATTGGGTTTCCAATTTCAGGAATATGTGAAGAGAATGAAACTACTAAGGTATTTCATTGTGGAACTAAAAAAGAAGGTGAAGAGGTTCTCTCAAATGGTGGTCGTGTTCTTTGTGTAACTGGATTAGGTAATGATTTAGATAGTGCTTTTGAAAAAGCTTATGAAGCTACTTCTAAAATAAGTTGGAATGGTGCCTTTTACAGAAAAGATATTGGTAAAAGGAATCAGTAAGCTTTAAACAAGGATTTCTCGAAGAGCTTTACCAGGACTCGGCTCTCTCATAAAGCTTTCGCCAATGAGAAAACTATGAATACCTTGCTCTTTAGCAAATACAATATCCTCTCTAGAGCTGATACCGCTTTCAGAAACTACAATTACATCTTTGGGTATTTTTTTAGATAATTCTGTAGCTAAATTTTTATCGACCTCAAAGGTTGTCAGATCTCTATTATTTATACCTACCAACTTAGGATCAATAGACAAAGCTGTATTTAATTCATCTTCTGAGTGAACTTCAATCAAAACATCCAAATCTAATTCTCCAGCCAACTGAGAAAAATCTTTCAATTGTACTAAATCTAGAGCAGCAACTATCAAAAGTATACAGTCTCCTCCTGAAGCTTTTGTTTCGTATATTTGATATGGGTCAATCATGAAATCTTTTCTTAAAATTGGTAATGCACAAATTTTTCTAACCATATCTAGGTACTCCAATTTTCCTTGAAAAAATGGTTCATCGGTGAGAATGCTTAAAGAGGTAGCGCCATTTGCTTCATAATCCTCTGCAATCTTTTCTGGCTCAAAATCCTGCCTTATAAGGCCTTTGCTAGGCGATGCCTTCTTAATTTCAGCAATGATTGCAGTTTCTTTCGTGGATACTTTTTTTGAAATTACCTCAACAAAGCCTCTTTTCTTATATTTTTCAAAATCTTCCTCTAAAGACGAAATCGACCTATAAGAACTAGACTTTTTTATGGTTTCTTTGGTCGTTTCTATTATTTTATTAAGCTGATTCATTGAAACTATTAGAAAATGTAGCTAATTCTTCTAGCTTATCTAAGGCTGATCCTGACTTTATTACATCAATTGCTATTTCAAATGCTTTTTCAAAGCTATTGACCAAATCAGATACAAAAATTACAGCAGCAGAATTTAAACTTGTTATATCTTCACCAGATTTGAAGCCTTCATCTTGAAGAGTTGTTTTTATTAGATCCAGACTTTCTCTAGGGGAGCCTATTTGTAGATCGTTTAAATTTTCTTGATGAATATCAAAATCTATTGGATTAATTTCATATTCATTTATTTTATTATTTTCCAATTTTGCCACTAATGTTTTATCTACTGAACTAATTTCATCAAGACCATCTTTAGAATGAAAAACCATCGCTTTGATTGTTCCAAGATTCTTTAAAGTTTCTGCAACCGGCAAAACCCATTTAGGATCATAAACTCCAATACATTGTCTTTTTGCATTTGCTGGATTTGTAAGTGGTCCAAGTAAATTGAATATGGTCTTATCAGCAATCCGTTTTCTTGCTGGCATCACATACTTCATTCCTGGATGAAAATTTTGAGCAAACATAAATCCGATTCCGACTTTTTCAATACAGCTTGCAACTTGACTTGGACTAAGATTCAAATTCACATTTGCCTCTTCTAAGACGTCAGCACTTCCACTTTTTCCTGTAGCAGTCCTATTACCGTGTTTGGCAATTTTTACTTTTGCCGCTGCTGATACTAAGCCTGCAGTTGTAGAAACATTCATCATACTTTTTCCAAGTCCCCCTGTTCCGCAACAATCGACAAGGCTATCTCTTTCTTTCAGCTCAACTTTCAAGGAAGCAGCTCTCATAGCTAAAACAGCTCCGGTTAATTCATCCGATGTTTCACCTTTTTCAGAAAGACTGACAAGAAAATTTTCAATATCTTTATCTGAGATTTTTCCTAAAAAAATTTCTTGCATGACATATGCAGTCTCACTTTGGGAAAGATTTTTTGAAGAAACTTTGGATATGATTTCAGATGAATTCATATTGTATTTAAAAAATTAGAAAGAAGTTTTTTTCCACCTTCGGTCATTATTGACTCTGGATGAAACTGAACTCCGCTAACATTTAATTTTGAATGTTGAATTCCCATAATAGAACCATCTTCAGTTCTAGCATTGACTATAAAATCTTTAGAAAGTGTTTTCTCCTCAATTACCAAAGAGTGGTATCTAGTTGCAATAAAGTTTTTAGGCATATTTTGAAATAAGAAATTGTCGTCATGTTGTATTTCAGATGTTTTGCCATGCATAAGTTCTTTGGCTTTTATTATATTTGCTCCAAAAACTGCGCCTATAGCTTGATGTCCTAAACAAACTCCGAGAATAGGTTTATTTTCTTTAAAGTAATCAATAACTTGCATTGATATACCAGACTCTTTCGGGGTACAAGGTCCTGGAGAAATAACAATATATTTAGGATCAAGTTTCTTTATTTCTTCTATTGTTATTTGATCATTTCTAAAAGTATGAACTTCTTGACCCAACTCTCCAAAGTATTGCACGAGGTTATAAGTAAAAGAGTCATAATTATCGATCATCAATAACATTTATGAACCTATATTATTAATAGCTTTAACAATTGCCATTGATTTATTATTAACTTCTTCCCATTCCTTCTCAGCAACGGAGTCTGCAACTATACCGCCACCAGCTCCAACATATATTTTATTATCTTTAATAACTGCGCTTCTTATGACAATTGCAGTATCCATATTTCCTGACCAAGAAATATACCCTACTGCTCCACCATATATTCTTCTCCTAGAAACTTCTAACTCATCAATAATTTCCATAGCCCTAACCTTAGGAGCACCTGTCAAAGTTCCAGCGGGAAATGTTGCTCTTAATGCGTCTATTGGAGAAATGCTATCTCTAACTTTTCCAACAACATTTGAGACCAAGTGCATCACATGAGAGTATTTTTCAATTATCATTTTTTCATTGGTGTTTACTGAGCCAATTTCAGCAACTCTTCCAATATCATTGCGACCTAAATCTATTAGCATTAAATGTTCTGCCAATTCTTTGGGATCATTTTTGAGTTCATCTTCAAGTTGTTGGTCTTCCTTTTTATTCTTTCCTCGAGGCTTGGTCCCAGCAATTGGTCTAACTGTTATGTCCCCATTTTCGAGCCTGACTAGTATTTCTGGAGAAGACCCAACCAATTGATAATCTCCGAAATCTAAAAAGAACATATAAGGAGAAGGATTTAATTTTCTAAGAGATTTGTAAAGCTCAAAAGGAGGTAGATCAAATTCTGCAGATCTTTCTTGGGCAAAAACTACCTGCATTACATCACCCTCAACTATGTAATCCTTTATTTTTTCAATACATTTTGAATATTGTTCAAAATTCATATTTGATTTAAAAGATATTTCTTTTTTAGAGAAAGTTTTTTCGGTTTTATGATCGTAATGAGACTCTAGTCTTTCAATCAGCTTATCAATTTCACTAAAAGTTTGTTCATATGAATTTTCAATATTTGGATTTGAATAAAAAACAATTTCTAGAGTTTTTTCTAAGTTATCGAAAATAATTACTTTATCAGATATAAGAAGGTTTATATCTTCGATCTCATGAAGTGAATTACTAGAAGTATTCTGAAGTTTATTCTCTATTAACCTAATGGACTCATAGCCGAAAAAGCCAACTAATCCGCCAGAAAAAATTGGTAATTCTCCTGTGTCAGGATAAAAGTTTTCATTTAAATAATCTTCAATGAATTTTAAAGGATCAGGAGATGAAATTTTTTTTTCATTTCCCTTAATGTTAATAAAAACTTCTCCATTCTTGACCTTTATAGAAGACTCAGAAGGAAGCCCAATAATAGAGTATCTGCCCCATTTCATGTCAACTTCAGCAGATTCAAGAAAATATGAACCTTTTGACTTAAATTTTTCAAAAATATCAATAGGAATAAGCTTTTCAGCCTTTATTTTCTTTGATAAAGGTACACGATTATATGTACCTTTTTGATTATAAAACTCTTGTTCTTTCATCTAATTTAAGACTAGTTTTGAGTTATTCTTGATATTATGTGAAGAAAACCAACCTTTAGAAAGTTCTAGGGCATATTTTGCAGGTTCTGACGAACATACAGATTTAAGAGATCTTGGAGATAAAACCTTCACTTCAATTAAAGTCATATCTTCTCTAAAGAAACCAAGGTCCAAAGGAATAAATGTATTTTTCATCCACATACATCTTTTATTTTCATTCTTCCAAATAAACAGCATTCCATCTGAGTCTGTTAAATCTTTTCTATACATAAGGCCTTTAGATTTTTCTTTTTGAGAAATAGCTAATTCTACGCATAAATTTTCTTTCTCAATAGATATGGAACTGCATTGCCCGTCTGCACTTGTTAGAGCTGAAGATGTAAATAAAAAAAGAAAAAGTAGATTAATCAATTAAAGATTTTAAATTTGAGATCGTATCTTTGTAATCTTTTGTATTAAAAATAGCTGAACCTGCTACAAAAGTATCAGCACCAGCTTTACAAATTTCTGAAATATTTTCTTTTGAAATACCTCCATCAACTTCTAATCTAATTTCTTTATCTAAAGAGTCTATCTTCTTTCTGAGCTTTTTAATTTTTGGGATTGTTGAGTCTATGAATTTTTGTCCCCCAAACCCTGGATTTACACTCATTAGTAAAACTAAGTCTAATTCGGGTAGGATTGAATTTATTGAACTTAAAGGTGTAGCTGGATTCAGAACCATGCCAGCTTTTAAATTATAATTTTTTATCGTTTGAACACATTTGTGAATATGTTCAGTTGCTTCAGGATGAAAACTTATAATTGAAGCTCCCGCTTCCGCAAAATCATCAATCAGCCTTTCTACTGGCTTAACCATCAAATGTACGTCGATTGGAGCTTTTATTCCAAAATCAATTAATGACTTACATACCATAGGGCCAATTGTTAAATTGGGTACGTAGTGATTATCCATTACATCAAAGTGAACCCAATCAGCGCCAGCTGATAAAACATCCTCGACTTCTTTGCCGAGCTGAGAAAAATCTGCAGATAGAATTGAGGGAGCTATTACGTTCTTTTGTTTTGCCATAGCGGAAGTTTACTATTCGACTAGTAAGGCGTCTAACAAGTTCATCTCTTTTTTTGAGTTCAAATTTACTAAATCACCTGAATATATTTCTCCTGTAACTTCTTTTTGTTTAATATGTTTTTGAAGTAAATCTGTCCACAAATCATAATAATCCTCTTTAAGATTATTGAAAATTTTTGGATTTATTACTGCAATACCTGCATAGGTAAGGTTATTTTTTGTTTTTGTATTTTTTACGATACCAGCCTCAAGGTATGCATCTTTTGCATTTTTATTTTTAATAAAAATTAAGTGAGCTGCTTTTTTTAATTTAAAATCCAAAAAATTTTCAAAAGGATAATCACTCCAAAGATCTCCACTTAAAAGCAAAAAGGGTTCATTTTGAATATACCTTTTAGCTTTAATTAAAGCACCGCCGGTACCCTTAATTTCTTTCTCATAGGAATAATTAATTTTTAAACCATATTTTTCTCCCTTACCAACTGATTTAATAATTTTATTTGATAGGTAATGCGTATTTATAACTACATTTTTAAATCCAGCTTGTTTAATTTTTTTTAGGTTCCAATAAATCAGAGGTTTATTTTTAATTTTGATTAATGGCTTAGGTAATTTTTCTGTAAAAGGTCTAAGTCTCTTTCCATAACCGGCTGCTAGGATAAATACTTTCATAATGTTTTTAATCTTTGTTCTAAAATTGGTAATAAGTTTTTGAAGAAATCTTTGTATTTTTTTGTTTCAGTATATTCTGAAGAAGTATTCATTAAATATTTAAGAATGGTTTTAAAATCTTTTAATCTTTCTGATCTTTTTAACTCTAAAAAAACTTGAGATAGTTTTCCTAGAATTCTTATCTGTCTTTGAAGGCTTGCAAAATCAATCATTCTTTTAACGTCTATAGATTTAAGCGAGGCTTTTTTTGCGATTTGGGAATTTTCTACATAAAAATCAAGCCAATTACTTATTTCCTCTTTAGTCCATTCTCTATAAAGATCTTTAAACAGGGACGCTAAGTCTATTCCAAGAGGGCCAATTAAAGCATCTTGAAAATCAATAACACCTATTTTTTCTTTCGGTAATGCCATTAAGTTTCTTGACTCAAAATCATAATGGTTTATGACTTGCGGATGATTTTTCAGTTCGGAAATTAATATTGAATAAAATTCATCAATTTCTTCTTTAAAAGCTTCAAGTTCAGATGCTTCCAGAAATTCTTCTAAAAAGAACTCTTTGAATAAATTTAAATTATTTTCTGTTATGTTTTCAAAGTTAGAAAAGATATTTTTATCTAATTCAATAATTTCAATTTTATGAATTTGTTCTAAAGCTAATTTAATTAATTTATTTGAATTTTTTTTATTCAAATAAAATTGCAAAACATCATCACCAAAATCTTCAACAATTAAGTGTCCCAACGTGTCATTTATATAATAAATATCTGGCACATTTACATTTGCCTTTTTAAATATTTTTGCCTTGGTGTAAAAAGACTCAATACTCTCATCTATTCCTGCTGGAACCACCATTAATATTGAGCTTTTATCATTAAAGGGAATGCGAAAAAACGTCCTTTGACTAGACTCTATTCGAAGCTTTTCACCTGTAGCCAGAATGTCTGCTTTTGATATGCCAATACTTTCTGATAACCAGTTTAAGGATTCAGCAGAAATATCGCTTGGCTGAATCAAAATTTTTAGGAGTCTATAGCTGCCTGAGGAGGAGGAATATCATCTGGCACAAAAAAGTCTGGTGCTAATTGCGCAAAAGGTACTTCAGCATATTTTGAAAAATCTTTTACTCCGTTATCTGCTAGCAAATTATCATCAATACAAAAGTTGCCTGTGAAATCCTTTGAATTTTTTGTAAGGATTACATAGGCCGCATCGGCCATAATTTCAGGAGTTCTAGAGACTTTTACGGTTTCATCTCCTCCAAGAATATTTTTTACTGCAGCTGTTGCAATAGCTGTTCTGGGCCATAAAGCATTTACTGCAACACCTTGTTCTTTGAATTCTTCTGCCATTCCTAAAACACAAAGACTCATCCCAAATTTAGCTATCGAATAAGCCACGCTGTTTGCAAACCATTTAGGATTCATATCCAAGGGAGGAGACAGATTCAAAATATGTGGATTTTCAGCTTTAAGTAAGAAAGGAAGACATTTTTTTGATGTTAAAAAAGTTCCTCTTGCATTTATTTGATTCATCAAATCATATCTTTTCATGTCAGTTTGCAGGGTATTCGTCAATTGAATTGCACTTGCGTTATTTACACATATGTCAATTCCACCAAAATGATCGGCTCCCTTATTTACAGCATCTTCCAATTGCTCCTCAAACCTAACATCACATAAAACAGGAAAAGCTTTTCCTCCAGCTTCTTCAATTTCTTCAGCAGCTGTATAAATTGTTCCAGGAAGTTTTGGATGAGGTTCTGCAGTTTTAGCTGCTAAAATGACATTGGCTCCATCTTGAGCTGCTCTTTTTGCAATTGCTAGACCAATACCTCTTGAAGCTCCTGAAATAAATAAAGTTTTGTTTGTTAACTTGCTCATAATCTTTCCTTAAAAATATTCATTTTAAACAGAATTTAATTTCTGTATATCTCTAAAATTAAATTTTATAAAAGGTTAAAATAATATGGTTGAAAAATATATTTAATCTTCTTTTTTTTATTTCCCTTTTCATTGGAAGTTTGTTTTCTGCAAATATTCAATTTGAGGCAGACAAAACAACATTGGACTCAAAAAAAGAGTCTTTAATACTTGAAGGAAATGTTTCCCTCAACTATGAGAGTCTATTATTTAAAGCGGATAAGGTAACTCTAGACAGAAAAAACAAAATTTTTTCTAGTGAAAAAATAAGTTTTTCTTCCTTAGATAATTTTCTTTATGGTGAGACAAAGTCTGTAAGCATTACAGAGGAAGAAACAATTTTGCAAAGTGTCGAATTTTCAAGCTGCCCATGCAAAGACAAGATTTGGTGGATTGAATCTGAGGAACTATCTTTTCTAAATAGCGAGAATGTTCTTAGGACAAAAAAAAGTAAGTTAATCGTCCAAGGTCAAACTTTGGCTTACTTGAATAATGCTGAATTTCCCATAAGCGCTAAAAGAAAAAGTGGAATTCTTATCCCAGAAATCTCAATAAATGAAAGATCGGGTTTAGATATTAAGATTCCCATATACCTGAATCTCAAAGAAAATATTGATTTAACTCTAGAGCCCAGATTAATGACGCAACGAGGATATGGCTTAACTAATCAACTAAGGTATTTGGGCAAAGATTATGAAGGATATTTCAATTCTTCTTTCTTGATGGATGATGAATCTTCATTTAGGACTCTTGAAAGAGATGACTTGAGATGGTCTTATGATTTCTATCATGAACAGAACTTTGGAGATTCAGTTTTTTTAAATATAGAGACTTCTTCATCAGGAGATCCATTTTATTTGTCTGACTTAGGAAGCTTTTTGAGCGGCTTATCTCGTACTTATATCTTGCCTCAGAAACTAAATCTCAATTATTTTAAAAATAACTTAAATATTCGCGCAGATATAAATTCTTTCAAACTAACTAATCCCTTAGCCGAAAATCAGTTTCAGAGGCTGCCAGGATTTAAATTGGATTATTTTGTAAATAAAAATAATTTTAATTTTCACTTTGATTTTGATTTCGCTTTTTTTAGAAAAGGAGGTTCGTTTAGAAATGACAATAAACAAAATTTAAAGAGATTATTTATAACGCCAAAAATTTCATATGCTTTTTCTATTAATAATTATTTTTTAGAAACTTCTTTGCTTATGAATCATGTTTTTCAAGATTTTGAAAATATAAGTAACGAAGAGTTTTTACCAACATTAAAATTTAATCAATCTTTGAAGTTCTTTAAAAAAAATACAACAGGAAAATTATTTATTGAACCTTTTTTGAATCTAACTATTTCAGATAATAAAAAGATTGTTAATAAAGTAAAGGTTGATTCGGGATTGCGACTTTCATCGATGAATGAACAAGAAAAATTTGGTGATTTGTTTCTCAGTTATCAAAGAGATATAAATTTTGGAACTAAATTATCTTTTTATGGAGACAATAAAAATAAAACAGTTTTCAAGGTTTCAAAACTTTACACAAAGGGACAAAAAAAACTATTTTATGAGAACCTAAGATTTGATTTACCCGAACCTTTTGTGATCGATTTAGATTACAAACTAGATAAGAATATTTATTACAACTCAAGCTTATCTATTGATGATAAATATGATTTTAGCTCTTTCAAGAATGCTTTTAAAATTAATTATGATAAATACAAGATTTCTCTAGGTCATTATCTAATTAAAAATATTAGTATTTTTAATTTAAAAAATAACTCGCAAGAATTAGAAAAAATAAATTCTTTGGAATTTACTGCATCATTAAATTTCTCTAAGAACTGGAGCGGCGGAGTAAAAATTATTAATGACCTGGAAAAGAAAAAAAACATAACTAATGTATTTTCTATCGATTATGAAAATGACGGAATGATTGTTGGAATTGCTTATATGAAATCTTTAGAACCTGATTGGGTTAGTATTTTGGAAAATAACTCCTTTAAGGATTATCATAAAGATAGGTTAAGATTATTTTTTGAACTTAAAGGACTTGGCTCAATTGGGAGGCCAAAAGAAGACTACTTAAGACGAAGAGGGTTATGAAATTTTATCTTTTAGTGCTATTTATTTTTGCAAAATTTATCTATTCAAACATAAATTTTCTAGATCAAATCGCTGTAATTGTTGATGAAGGAATTATCATGGAGTCTGAAGTAAATATCGCCCTAGAAAACACTATCAAGAATTTTCAAGATAATGATGAAATGCTTCCTCCTAAAGAAATATTATTTGACAGAGTGCTGGAAAAACTGATCATGGATGAAATACTGCTCCAAAAAGCAGAAAAATTTGGAATAAGAATAAGTGATCAGGAGCTAAATGAATCCCTTAATGCGTTTGCTAAACAAGACGGATTGTCTCTTCAAGAATTAAAAACAAAAATAGAAAAAGAAAATAATTCGTTCAAACAATTCAGAGAGGCGATAAAGCAGGAGATGATTTTAAGAAGAGTTCAATCTGGCTTGGTTAGACCAAAAGTTTTAATTTCAGAAAAAGAAGTAAAAAACTATATTGACTCTACCGAAGGACAGAAGCTTATTTCTATTGAATATAAAATAAATCAAATACTAATTGAAGATGTTAATGATGAAGAAATTAATTCAAATATTGTAAATAGCATTTTGGATGAAATTTCTGCAGGCTTGTCATTTTATGAAGCTACCGAAAAATATTCAAAGCTTTATGGTTCAGAAAATAATGGAAACCTGGGATGGAGGTTTAAATCACAAATTCCAACTTTATTTGTTGGTCACTTAGATAAGTTAGAAAAAAATGAGGTTTTTGGACCTATCAAGAGTGGTGCAGGTATTCATATTATCCAGCTTGAAGATATAAGGGGAGATACAATTCAAACAGAGTCTCAAACTTTGGTGCAGCACGTTTTAATTACAGAATCTGAAATTAGAAGCGAAAAACAAGCAAAAGATTTAATCAATGATATTTTTAAAAGACTTAATAAAGGAGAAGAATTCAATCTCTTAGCCAGAGTTTATTCTGATGATCCTGGATCTAAGCTTGATGGAGGAAAACTTGATTGGGCTCCTGAAGGTGTTTATGACAAAAAATTTGAAGAGGTCATGATTAATTCAAAAATAAACGAAATTAGCAAACCTTTCAAAAGTGCTTTTGGGTGGCATATATTAAAGGTACTGGATAGGAGAGATAAAAATATTTCTGAAGATCTTTTAAGAGATAAGGCCTACAGAATTCTGTTTCAAAGAAAATATAGAGAACAATTACAAAATACTCTTGAGGAAATAAGATCTGAAGCATTTGTTGATATTAAAATCTCTGCATCATGAGTAAGATTTTTATCTCGCCTGGCGATCCTGCTGGCATTGGTCCAGAAATAACTTTAAAAGCTTTAGAAAAAAACAAAAAAATTCAAAATAAATTTGTTCTGGGAGGTGATAGAGATTTCTATGAAGACTTAGTAATAACGCATAATATTGACTTGAATTTATTTGAAGAAGGATCTAATGAGTCTGGAGTTATGCTCAAACATTTTCCTTTAAAAAATAAAGTAGTGCTTGGACATCCAGACATAGCTAATGCTAGTTATATTATAGATATACTTTCTCATGGTTCTTTAGGCTGTCTTAATAACAACTTCAAAAGTCTCATAACCGGCCCTATAAATAAAGAGCTGATTAATCAATCCGGGTACGAATTTTCAGGTCATACAGAATTTTTATCAGATATTTCTAATATTAAAAAAGTTGTTATGCTTCTAACGAATAAAAAGCTAAAAATTGCTCTTCTTACGACACATATTCCTTTGTCTGAAGTTCCGTCTAAAATTACCAAAAAAAACTTAGATGAAACTATTTCAATTATTTCGAAAGAAGTTGAATCAAAATGGAAAATTAAAAATCCGTCAATTTGTTTATTAGGCTTAAATCCACATGCTGGCGAAGGTGGTTTTATAGGTCATGAAGAAGAAGAAATCTTAAAGCCCTTTGTAAATTCCTCAAACAAAAACATTCATGGTCCTATTTCTGCAGATACAGCATTTATTGAACAAAATATAAACAAATATGATGTTTTTTTAGCAATGTATCATGATCAAGGACTCCCTGTGATTAAGTCAATGGGGTTTGGAGATACACTTAATATTACTCTAGGATTGCCTTTTCTAAGAATTTCAGTTGACCACGGAACAGCATACGAAATTGCAGGTAAGAATAAATCTGACTTTTCAAGTATGGATCAAGCCTTAAAAACTTCTATTTCTCTTCTGTAGAAATGTACCCAAAAAAAAGATTTGGACAAAATTTCTTAACGGATGAGAAGATACTTGAAGATTTAGTAAGACTGATAAACATTTCATTTGAAGATAAGGTTTTAGAGATAGGACCGGGAAAGGGTGATCTGTCAGAGAATATTATTAATTGCTGCAATTCTTACTATGCAGTGGAAATAGATCGAGATCTATTTAATCTTCTTAAGGCTAAATTTCCAGAAAATGAAAGATCTTTTATTAATGCAGACATATTAAAGCTCAAACCAAGTGAAATTATGCTAGATGATAATTTTAGATTAGTCGGTAACATTCCATACAATATTTCTAGTCCAATTCTAAATTGGTGTGAAAAAAACTACGAAAAAATATCTGATATGCACTTCATGCTTCAGAAAGAATTTGCACTGCGATGTTCTGGAAATGAAAACACTTCTTCATATGGTCGCTTAAGCGTAATTTGCAAATACTTATATGAGGTAGAAGTTTTAAAAGAAGTTTCTAAAGTTTTTTTTAATCCCGAGCCAAAAGTCGATAGTCTTTTTGTGCGCTTTTATCCGAAATATGCAAAGATTGATGAAAAAGAATTTCAAAATCTAAAAACAGTAACAAGAGCATTATTCAATAAGAAAAGAAAAAAAATATCTAATTCATTAAAAGACATAATGAGAGATGATGACATTAAAAAAATAGATTTGGACTTGAATCTAAGACCAGATGAGTTATCTCTAGATGACTTTCTTAGGATATCTAACCTAGTATAGAAATATGTCCAATTACGCTGTAGGAGATATTCAAGGATGCTTTGAAGAGTTCAAAGAAGGTTTAAAATTAATTAATTTTGATAAATCCAAAGATTTTTTATGGATAGCCGGAGATCTGATAAACAGAGGGCCTGACTCTTTGAAAGTCTTGAACTACATAATTTCAATAAAAGACTCAGTTCATATTGTTTTAGGCAACCACGATTTACATTATTTAAACTGTTTTTATAACAATATTGAGCCTAATGATCATGATACTTTCGAGTCTCTCATACATGCTAAAAAAGCAGAGGAAATGGCTAATTATCTTCTTAGTCAACATTTTGTGTTTTCAAAAAAAATCCAAACCAAAAAAAAGGTTAAAAATGTAGGCATGGTTCATGCGGGAATTCCAAGAGACATGTCTTTAAAAAAAGCCGAGACTATATCAAAGTTAAATAGTTTAAAGCTTAAAAATGATCCAAAAAAAAGTTTGAAAGCTATTTTTAAAAATAATGATAAGATTTTTAATCAAAATTCTTTTTGCGGATCAATAAACTTTTTTACAAGAGTCAGAGTTGTAAATAAGAAAGGTTTGCCTGATTTTTCTTATAAAGGAGGGATAAAAAATATCACTTCTGGTTTAACTCCATGGTTTAGTAAGAAAAATAAAGTGATGAACAGTCTTGATTATCTTGTTTTTGGTCATTGGGCCGCATTAGAGGGTAAAACAAACATACCTAACATTAAAGCGCTCGATACTGGATGTTGTTGGGGAAAGGAACTAACCTTTTTAAGGTTAGAAGATAAAAAAGAATTTATTATTAAAAGTAAACAAAAATGAAAGTTTTTTTAGTAGGAGGAGCGATTAGAGATGATCTACTAGGCCTGCCGTTTGAGGAAAAAGATTGGGTAGTTGTTAATTCTTCCCATCAAGAAATGATAAAAAAAGGATTTAAACAAATAGGAAAGAATTTTCCTGTTTATTTACATCCTAAAACCAAAGAAGAATATGCTCTAGCTAGAAAAGAAATTAAAACTGGGAAAGGACACAAAAATTTTGCTTTTGATACTAATATTAAAATTTCACTTAAAGAAGATTTAAAAAGAAGAGATATAACAATAAATGCAATTGCCAAAGATAAGTCGGGTAATTTTTTTGATCCCTATAAAGGAATTGAAGACATAAAAAATAGAAAAATAAGAATAGTTTCGAAAGCTTTTTCCGAAGATCCCTTAAGACTCTTCAGAGTCGCAAGATTTAAAACAAAACTAGCAAACTTTAACTTCTCTTTAACTGCGGAGACTTTAAAAACTCTAAAGAAAATGTCTTCAGAAAAAGAAATTGATTTTCTATCTGGAGAGAGAATCTGGGATGAAACTAAAAAAGCTCTTAGTTATGAAAATTCTAGTATTTACTTTTCTACACTCAAAAGAGTAGATGCTCTTAAATACTTTGAGGGGTTGGATGCAGTCTATTCAAAAAACCTAAGATACTTAAAAAGACTTGATACAAAAAGTAACATGATCTCAGAAAAATGGGCCATCATTAATCTCTCGTCAAAAGATGCAGATGTTTTAGAAAAAAAAATTAAAGTCCCAAAAAAAATTACTAATTTTAGAAAGGCTTTAAATGGAATATTCCAACTAAGTAAACAAAATAAATTAGATGGAGAGAAGATAATATCAACTTTAAATTCTATGAATCTTTTTAGAAATGATATCTACCTAATCGAGTCGTTGAATTTACTAGAAGAAGCAAAAATAATTAATGATAAAAAGGCTACAAATTGGAAAGCTCTGATTAATAAACTTAAAAAAGTTAAAATTAAATCTAATGGTCTTGCGCCTAGTGATATAAAAGAAAGGCTGTTTCAAAAAAGATTAAAAATAATTACAAATCATAAAAATGTCTTATAAAAATGTTTTAGTAACTGGCGGCGCTTTAAGAATAGGGAAAGATATTTGTCTAAGAATGCATCAAATGGGTTTCAATGTAATTTGTCACTATAATAAATCTGAAACAGAAGCAAAAAAACTTAAATCTGAGTTAAACAAAATAAGAAAAAATAGTTGTGAAATTTATTGCTTAGATTTAAACGATCATAACCAAGTTAAGAATCTTGCAAAAAAAATTGAAGATAATTTCAAAACTCTAGACGTCTTAATTAACAATGCTTCTTCATTTTTTAAGACGGATTTATCGAAACATGAAAATACTGATTGGGATAATTTAATAAACTCTAATTTAAGAGGGCCATTTTTATTGAGTAGATATTGTAAGAACATGCTCTCTAAAAGTAGAGGGTCCATCATTAATATTTCTGACGCTATGGTTAATAGAGGAATGAAAGATTATGTAATTTATTCAATGGCAAAGGCAGGACTTGAAAATTTAACTAAAACACTTGCAAGGGAACTTGCTCCAAATGTAAGAGTAAATGCAGTTGCACCAGGAGCTATACTCCTTCCTTCAGATGGGTCATCACAAGAAAGTGAATTAATAAATGAAATTCCTTTAAATAGAATAGGAACAGAAAAAGATATCTCTGAGGCGGTCATTGGCTTAACAAAATTTTCTTATGTTACCGGTCAAATTTTAAAAATCGATGGCGGCCGATCTTTAAATTGATGTATATTTACTTTTTTTAAGAAAAACATGACAAACAAGTTTAAAGGGGAATATTCAGGAACTAAGGACGTATCTGAAAGACACCAGATCCAACAAAACGATCTGCAAAATTACCTTAATGAAAAGCTAGAAGGATTTGAACAAATTTCTTCAATAGAGGAATTTATAGGGGGTCAATCAAATCCAACTTATTTAATAAAAACTCAAAACAATTCTTATGTGTTAAGAAGAAAACCACCTGGAAAACTTTTAAAGTCAGCTCATGCAGTTGATCGTGAATATAAAGTTATTGCTGCTTTAAACAAAACAAATGTTCCTGTGCCAAAAGCTTATCTGCACTGTGAAGACGAGACCGTAATTGGAACAGAATTTTTCTTGATGGGTTATGTGGATGGTGAGGTAATGTGGGAACCTCATATACCTCAAGCTTCAAATGCAGAAAGACAAAAGATATATCATTCTATGAATGAAACCATCGCAAAGCTACACAGTGTAGATTATGAAAGTATCGGGCTGGACTCTTTTGGAAAGCCTGGAAATTATGTTGGAAGACAAGTAGCAAGATGGACTAAACAATATATTGCATCAGAAACAAGAGACATAAGCTCAATGAATAATTTAATGGAGTGGCTTCCAAAAAATCTTCCCGTTGAAAAGGCAACAAAGTTAGTTCATGGTGACTTTAGCTTAAGTAATGTCATGATTGATATAGAGACTTTCAAGATATGTGCAATTTTAGATTGGGAACTATCAACACTTGGAGATCCAGCAGCAGATTTTAGCTATCATTGCATTCAATATAAGCTAAACCCAGTTTTATCTGATGAAAAACAATGCAAAAAATTAGGCATTCCTTCTGAGAAAGAATATTTAGAAATGTATGAAGAAAAAACAGGTTATCAAATTTCGAAGGAATGGAATTTATATATGGGTTTTAATCTATTTAAGTTAGCAGCTATTAGTCAGGGCATAATGGGCAGGGTAAGAGATGGAACTGCAGCAGGTAAAAACGCAGACTCTTTTGGTGAAAATGCAGTTATGATGGCTGATGCAGCTTGGAAATTAATCAACGAGTGAGGTAAGTATGTCAAAAATAAAAATGCCAATAGAAAAAAGTCATATTATGATGTTTGCTAGATCTATTGGGGATCCAAATCCCAAATATTATGAAGATGACGATGAAAAGGTAATCGCTCCCCCAACATTTATTCAATCAAGTGCGCAATATGATCCTGATTATTTTTTAAGACCAAAAATAGGAGGTGACAATTGGTTTGGTTCTGGTAAAGAGGCTACTGGAATGAAACCTTCTGGATCGGGTTCTTCTGGAGGTGGAGCGGCGATGGGTCTGCATGCCGAGCAACATTATGAGTATCATCAACCTCTGAAAGTTGGAGATGTTATTTCAGCCGAAGTTAAACCAGGAAAATCTTGGGAAAAAGAAAGTAAAAGAGCTGGAAAGTTAAAATTTAGCGAAAGTGTAACTGAGTATAGAAATCAAGACGGTGAGTTAATCATTACTGCTACGTCAGTTGGAGTAGTTACTGAAAAACCAGTTGAAAATTAGGAGAAAAATATGTTGAAGAAAAATGAAATTAAAATCGGGGACACATATTCTGAAAAAATTGTAGAAGATCTAAAAAGAACACAAATTGTCCAATATGCGGGAGCTTCTGGAGACTACAACCCTCTTCATTCTGATGATAAGTTCACAAAAGAAATTGCCGGCTATCCAGGAGTGTTTGCTCACGGAATGTTGTCAATGGGAATGACTGGAAAAATGCTTACTAATTTTGTTGGTGATGGAACATTAAAAAAATATGGAGTACGTTTTACCAATCAAGTTTGGCCTGGAGACTCTCTAGAAAGTACTGCAACAATCATCGACATAAAAGAAGAAGATGGAGAAACTTTAGCTGAGATAGCGATAGAAACTAAGAATCAAGATGGGGCAACCGTCATAACAGGTTCTGCTATTGCGAAAGTAGAGTAAATAAATAGCTAAATGAATAATTCTTCAATCCCTGAAGTAGGCGGACGTAGTGCTAAGTTTGCTCTAATTTTACTTGTAATTGTCTATGTTTTTAATTTCATAGATAGACAAATATTAACTATTCTCGCGGAAGATTTAAAAGCGGACTTAAATATCTCCGACAGTGATATTGGTTTCTTATATGGAACTGCCTTTGCAGTTTTTTACTCAGTGGTTGGGATTCCAATGGGGAAACTGGCAGATACTTGGAACAGAAAAAATTTAATAAGTTTAGGGTTAGCTTTTTGGAGTTTGATGACATTTTTATCGGGAACTGCAAAGTCATTTTTGTCTTTGTCAATATACAGATTTGGTGTTGGGATTGGAGAGTCCAGTGCATCTCCGGCATCATATTCTCTTTTATCAGACTATTTCTCACCAAAAGTAAGAGCAACAGTATTATCAATATATGCAAGCGGGCTCTATATAGGTTCTGGAATAGGTATATTTATTGGAGGACTGATAGTAGATAACTGGAATGATGCCTTTCCCATAATATCCGAAGCTCCTTTTGGATTAAAAGGATGGCAAGTGGCTTTTATGGCAGTCGGTCTCCCAGGGATATTATTAGCTTTGATAACATGGCAAATAAAGGAACCGCCAAGAGGTTTGAGTGAAGGTTTAACAGAAACCAAAAAAGAAAATCCTCTTAAAGCTGCCTTTGGAGAACTGGTAGGATTAACTCCAATTGGACTTCTTCAGGCTGAAAATTCACAAAAAGAGTTGATGAGAAATTTTGCTCTGCTAATTTTTGTCTTATCTAGTGCTTATTGGTTAATTCAAACAACCGGAGATTATTTACAGTGGATTGCCTTTGGAATTGGTTTTTATGTTGTGTGTAACTGGATTCAAGGGCTGAGAATTAGAGATAAGGTTGCTTTTGAATTGATGTTTAAAAGTAAGGCGCTATTACTTGGTCTATTAGCTTTTCCCTTCATAACTTTCGTTACTTATGCTTTGGGTGCATTTGGACCTGCTTTTTACATAAGAAATTTCGGTATGACAGCCTCTGAGGTTGGTATTATTTATGGTTTGATCACTGCTTTTGGTTCTATGGTAGGAGTAATTGGGGGTGGTTTTGTTGGAGATAAACTTAGAGAAAAATACATAAACGGAAAACTTTATTTGATAATAGCATCCGCCTTAGGAACAGCAATTACAGGTTTAGGATTTTTGTATTCTCCTGAAGCTAATGCCTCTTTTACTTGGAAGTTTTTCTATCACATTTTTTCAACTGCCTGGTTAGGCTGTGCTGCTTCAACAGTGACTGAACTTGTTTTGCCAAGATTAAGAGCTGTAGCAAGTGCATTTTTTATTTTAATGCTTAGTATGGGTGGGTTAGCTCTTGGGCCATACTTGACAGGCATGTTGAGTGATATTTACACACTTCAGTTTCTTGCTGAAGGGATGAATAAATCAATGGCCGAAGCAATTGGTTTAAAACAAGCACTTGCACAGTCTTTGGGGGTCTTGTTAGCACCAATGCTTTTATTAGGTTTTGCTTGTAGATTTTTGAAAAAAGATGAAGAAAATCTTTATGAAAAAGCAAGAAATCTAGGCGAAACTATCTAACATTTTTCTCCAAATTTCTGAGATTTTTTCTTGGTGTTTTGGGTGGACCAAATCTGGTGCAATTTCAGCTAAAGGTTCTAAGACAAATTTGTAAAGATCAATGTCTGCATGAGGAATATCTTTACCCAGAACTTTGCCTACGTATTTTCCGTAAAGCAATAAATCAATATCTATTTCTCTATCGGAAAACTTTTCAGGCCTGTCTTCTCTGCCAATTTTTTTTTCAATGTCTTTCAAGGCAGCAGCAACCTTTTCTGCAGAATCTTCAGTAGTAAGACAAACGACTTGATTAAGGAAGTCTTCACCTTCAAAGCCTTCTGATTTTGTTTTATAAGTTTTTGACTCTTTTTCTAATTGGTACTTCTGACTTAAAAGTTCTCTTGCTTTATTTAAATTTTCCTCCGGCTTGATATTACTACCAAGACTTAAATATATTTTTGGCATTATCTTGAGCGAAAAATTGTAAGCCCTACTTCTTTTGATCCCCGAAGAGCACCAGGCTTGGATACAGACAAGGAAAGATTTAATACCTTTTCGTCTTCCATGATAATTTTTGAAACTTTTTCAGCAAGGGCTTCAATAAGCTGAAAAGATGATTTTTCTACAAATTTTATTATTTTCTTTGATGTAGTTTTATAGTCAAAAGTGTCTTCTATATTGTCTGACTTAAAAGCTTTTTTAATATCAACTTCTACTTCGTAAGATATTTTTATAAGTTGCTTAACCTCTCTTTCCCAATCAAAGATTCCTATTATTGCTTCAATTTCTAAATCATTTACAAAAATTTTATTGGACATTTTCTAAACTCCATCTTGGCGCAACATCAATACTAAAATCTTTTGTCTGATCTTTAATTTTTTGGAAACCTGCAAAGGCAATCATCAGTCCATTATCGGTACAGTGTTTTTGATCTGGATAATAAAGATTTATTTTTCCTTTGTACTTTTCTAGTTCTTCTCTGAGGTATTTGTTAGCTGCAACTCCGCCCGATAAAACAAGTGATTGACTTCGTTCAATTAGGCATGCTTTTAGGGATTTTTTAACAAGACAATCTATAGCAGCATTTTGAAACTCAAAAGCAATATCATTTACTGTGTCCTCTGTAAGCTCTTCTTTTTCAGATAAATCCTTCACCTTATAAAGTACAGAAGTTTTTAAGCCGCTAAAACTAAAATTTAAGTCCTTAGAGTTAATCATGGGTCGTGGAAAAGAAAAATGATGTTTTCCTTTTGATAATAAAGCTCTTTTTTCAATTTCTGGGCCACCTGGGTAACCCAGCTTCAATAATTTTGCTGTTTTATCAAAAGCCTCTCCCACAGCATCATCTTTTGTCTGTCCAATGACTTTATAAGCATTGGGTGAAGAAACTTTAACTATTAAAGTATGTCCTCCTGAGACTAATAGGCTAATAAAAGGATAAGTTAAATCATTTGCATCGTATTTTGCCATTATCAAATGTGCTTCCATATGATGTATTGGTATTACAGGAATATTTAGGGCATAAGATAAAGAGTTTGCAAAGCCTGCTCCAACCATTAAAGGGCCTCTTAAACCAGGGCCATTAGTAAACGCAATTGCTTCTATCTCTTTCATGGAGATGCTTGATTCCTTCATTTTATTTTTTAATAAAGGCAAGAGCCGATTAATATGATCTCTTGCGGCTAATTCAGGAACTACCCCTCCATACAAATCGTGCTCTTCTGCCTGACTGTATAAAGCTTCGAATATAACTTGATTAATCTTGCCGTCATATAAAGCAATTCCAGTTTCATCGCACGAAGTCTCTATTCCCAATATTTTCATTAAAATTAAAAGTTATTTTGCAAAATATCTTAACTCTCTATAGAATTGCCAGCCTAATATAAATATGCCTATTATAAAGCTAAAAGATAACGAATCTTTCGATTCTGGACTCAGAAGATTTAAAAGGTCTTGCGATAAAGCTGGGGTCATTTCTGAAATAAGAAAAAGAGAATTTTACGAAAAACCTACCTCTGTTAGGAAAAGAAAAGCTGCAGCAGCAGTAAAAAGACAAGCTAAAAGAAGAAAGTTCGGCAAAATGCCGCCTTTGAGAGCAAGAGTCTAAATGTCTAAAGATCTTAAAAGCTTGATTAAAACTCAAGTTACAATTTCTATGAAAGATGGAAACAAGTTCAGAACTACTGTCTTAAGGATGGTTCTTGCAGAAATTCAAAAAATTGAAATTGAAGAAAAGTCAGATCTTGATGAACTTCAAATTACCTCAATTCTTGAAAAGATGATTAAACAAAGAAATGATGCAATCGCACAATTTGAACAAGCGAAAAGGCAAGAATTGGCTGATAAAGAAAAACAAGAAATAGAAATCATTAAGGAATTTTTACCCGAACAAATGTCAGAAGAAGAGGTTTCTGAATTAGTTGCTAAAATTATCTCTGAGATTGGTGCTCAAGATATGAAAGATATGGGCAAAGTAATGGGGTCTCTTAAGCCTTTGATCGCTGGTAAAGCAGATGCTGGTGTTGTTAGCCAATTAGTAAAAAAAGCTTTAAGTTAATTTTTTAACAGTCTCAACTATAGAAATCGTTTGTTGGTCTGCTTCAACGTTTACAAAATCACCTTTTTTAAGAAAAGATAAATTAGTTTTAGAAATAGTTTCTGGAATTATAGAAATTGTAAAAAAATTATTTGTCACATTAACGACAGTTAGACTGATACCATTTATAGCAACATATCCTTTTTTGAAAATGTATCCTTTTAAATTAGAAGGAATTTTAATTTTCAGAATTCTTTCTTTTTTATTCTCGAAACTTATTATTTCAGCAATATTATGAACATGCCCGGAGACAAAATGTCCCCCTACTTCATCACCGATCTTCAATGATCTCTCTAAGTTGAAAGGTATGGATGAAAATTTCTCAGAGATGTTGGTTAATTTGATTGACTCGTGTACAACATCAAATTCAATCAAGTTTTTTTTGAAATCAACTACTGTTAAGCAAACACCATTTACTGCGACGCTATCGCCCTTATTTAATTTTTTTGTGAAATTAGTAGGAACTGTGACGGATAACTTATACCCGTAATCCTTTTCTTCAAATTTTACCTTATTTGATAAAGCCTGAACTATTCCACTAAACATTTTTTATTTTTTAAGTTCCGAAATTTTTGCTATCGAATGTATTTTAATGCCTTGTTCAGCATAAAACTCCTGAAAAGTTTTATCTGAGTCATAAGGTTCTTCTCTGTCTAAAGCTACCAGTGCTCCCACAAAGGTTCCTCTGTTTTTTTCGATAATTTCTATTGAATTCTTTATGGCAGTTCCAACGGTTAAAACATCATCGATCAATAAAGCTTTCCTTCCTTCCAAATTTCCCATAATGATTCCTCCTTCGCCATGACTCTTCTCTTCCTTTCTATCAAAAGCTAAAGGGATATTTTTTTTTGTCTCTTCAAAATATTTTGTTGCAACAACTGACGCCAAGGGAATGCCTTTATATGCAGGACCAAAAAATAAATCAAAATCTATCTTTAAGTCTAATATTTTAGATACATAGCAATCAGCTAAAAAAGAAAGTGACTCAGAGTCAAAAAAAGCAGAAATATTAAAAAAATAATCACTTTCCATGCCAGATTTAAGTTTAAAACTTCCAAACTTTAGCGCTTCTAATTCAATGGCTTTATCTAAAAAATCTTGCATATTAGTTTCAACGTTTTCATACTTTATCAATGCCTGAAAATCTCCACAAACTTTTTGTTATTTCCAGCCCTTCGGGAGGCGGCAAAACGTCTCTGATAAATAAGCTTTTTGAGGACTCAAGGTCTTTGAACTTTGAAAAAAGTATTTCAGATACTTCGAGACAAAAACGTCAAGGAGATTTAGAAGGTAAAGATTATTATTTTTTATCTGAAAAAGATTTCAAAGATAAAATTAAAAAAGAAGAATATATTGAATACGCAACTGTCTTTGGGAATTTCTATGGTACGTCAAAGAAGGAAATAAAAATGAAATATAACAACACAAACCTAGTATTAGAATTGGATTGGCAAGGTGCTTATGCTGTTAAAAAACTTTTTGATGATGCTAAGCTTATTTTTTTAGTTCCTCCGTCTTTAGAAGATTTGAAACAAAGACTGGTCAAAAGAAATTTAGACTCGCCTAGATCAATAGAAAATAGACTATCGGAAGCAAAAAAAGAAATCAGCAAGTCTGAAATATATGATTTTTTAGTCTTAAATGATGATTTTGATAGTGCCTTTGAAGATCTTTCACAAATTCTTTTTGAAGGTATTTCGTCCATGGATTTTAATTCAAGAGTGTCTAAAGACTTGATTAAAAGATTAGTAGAATAATCAATAAAAATTAAGTAGAATTCCTCTCCTCAAGAGGTTATTGCATGGCTAGAATTACTGTCGAAGATTGTTTAAAAAAAATCCCAAATAGATACGAAATGGTAAAACTTGCTGCAAAGCGAGTTAAACAACTAGCTATAGACGGAAGAGAGCCTACCATTGATCCAGAAGACGATAAGCCTACTGTTATTGCTCTTCGAGAAATTGCTGCTGGAACTGTAACTCTAGAAAACATAGATAGTTTCAATTTCGACGCTTTTGAAGAGGAACTCTCTGACCAATTAACTTCAGACGACGAAGAAGGCATAGAATAACTTTTTTTTGGTAAACTCTCTTTGCTGATGGCAACTGAGACAAAAAACCTTAATAAACTAACCAAAAATCTTGGAAAATACCTTGATCAAGATCAACTTGAACAAGTAAAAAAAGCTTATTTTTTTGCTGCAAATGCTCATTCGGGTCAGTTTCGAGTGAGTGGAGATCCTTATGTATCTCACCCTCTTGCTGTTGCAGAAATACTAGGAAAATTAAAGATGGATCAAGACTGTCTGTCTGCTGCAATGCTTCATGATGTTATTGAAGATTCAGGTATTCCAAAGACCTTTTTAAAGAAGGAATTTAATAAAGAAGTTGCTAACTTAGTTGATGGTGTAAGCAAACTGGATAAAGTTGAATTAACCTCGAAAAAAGACCTGCAAGCTGAAAGCTTTCAAAAAATGGTTCTTGCAATGTCGGAAGATATAAGAGTAATTGTTGTAAAGCTTGCAGATAGATTGCACAACATGAGAACAATAAAATTCCTTAATAAAGAAAAAAAATTAAGAATAGCTAATGAAACCATTGAAATTTACGCACCTATCGCTCACAGACTGGGAATGCATCAAATTTATAGAGAGCTTGAAGACTTAGCCTTTGAAATTTTGTATCCGTTAAGGTTTAGGGTTATTGAGGAAGCAGTAAAAAGAAATACTAGAGGAAGAAAAAAGATTTTAAAAAAAGTTGAAAATTCCATAAGTCAAAAATTGGAAGAACAAGACTTGGATTGTGCTATTTCAAGTAGAAGAAAGCATTATTATGGTATTTATAAAAAAATGAAAAGACAGTCAAAAACTTTGAAAGAAGTTTTGGATGTTTATGCTCTGAAAATCACTACATCAAATGCTATGGATTGTTATAAGGCACTAGGTGTAATACATAATGCTTTTAATCCTATCGAAGGAAGATTCAAAGACTATATAGCCATACCAAAATCTAATTCTTATCAATCACTTCATACCGGAATCATTACTTTTGAGGGACTGCCTGTAGAAATTCAGATCAGAACTAGTGAAATGGACGAATTAGCCGAGTTTGGAATAGCGGCACATTGGGTTTATAAATCTGGAGAAAAAGATAACCCAGTTCAAGCCAGAGCAAGAAGGTGGGTTAATGGCTTGATGGAAATAAATGCTCGATCAGAAGATGCTTCAGATTTTGTTGAAGTAATTAAAACAGGATTAGTATCCAATGAAGTGTACGTTTTTACTCCTCAGGGAGATATCATCGATTTGCCTAAGGACTCAACACCAATAGATTTTGCTTTTGCTTTGCATTCAGATATTGGAGTGCATTGCAGCGGTTGTAGAATCAATAAAAATCTTGCTCCCTTGAGTGTTCCTTTAGAAAGTGGTCAGACAGTAGAAATTATTACAGATAGAGTTCCACAAACTAACCCAAGTTGGCTGGATTTCATTAGGACGTCCAGAGCAAGATCAGCTATACGCCATAATTTAAAGAATCTCAAAGAGTCAGAGTCAAGAAAGTTTGGAAAACGGCTTTTAGAACAATCTTTATTACCTCATCAAACAAAATTAAGAGATGTTCCAAAAAATAAAATGAAAAAACTTCTGACCTCCTTGAACTATAAGAGCGTAAGAGAGCTTCTTGAAAGCATTGGCTCAGGAAAAAGATCTAGTCTGGTTGTCGCACAACAAATCATGCAATTTCTCGATGAAAAAGAAAATGAAGAAATTCAATTCTCTAATTTACAAATTACAGGTGCTGAAGGTTTGGTAGTTACTTATTCAAGTTGTTGTCGTCCTATTCCCGGAGATCATGTAATCGCACACTTTTCAACAAGCAGAGGTATTGTTATTCACCAAGAAAGATGTAAAAACATCTTACCAATTCGCCATGACCCTGCTTTGTGCTCACCGGTACAGTGGGAAGATACTTTGTCAGGAGACTTTTCAGTAGAAATAAAAATTGTTGCAGAGGATAAAGCTGGAATACTTGCAGAAGTTTCAGCAGTAATCGCAGAGTACTCGACTAACATTGAAAGTATAAAAAGTGACCCTCCTGCTGGAAATAAGGTAGATCTCTTTATCCTACTTGGAGTAACGGATAGGGATCATTTGGCAAAAATATTAAGAAGATTACGTCGAAAAGATTTTGTCATATCAGCAACGAGAATACATAGCTGGGAGCAAAGAAATGCTACCCTTCCAATTATTGAAGAGGAAATTAGTGAAGATAATTGAAACGGATAATGCTCCAAAGGCTATTGGGACCTACTCCCAAGCAGTGAAGGTTAATGGCTTTTTATTTATTTCAGGTCAGATACCTTTAAACCCCTCAACGATGGAATTAGTTGAAGGAATTGAAAATCAAATCAATCAAGTTTTTGAAAATATCAATCAAATTTTAAAAGCTGATGGAATGGATTTTTCAAATGTAGTTAAACTTTCTGTATTACTTGAAGATTTAAGTCACTTTGAAAAAGTAAATGAAATAATGGCTAACATTTTTTCAAAGCCCTATCCTGCAAGAGCTGCATACGAAGTATCAAAATTACCAAAGGGAAGTTCAGTAGAAATCGAAACCATTGCTTTTAAAGAGTGAAAAGCAAATCACTTCAAAAAAACATCTCAGAAATAAAAGGGGTTGGCCCCAAAGTTAAAGAAGAGCTCAATAAAATTGGTATTAATTACATCCAGGACGCCCTCTTTTTGTTGCCCAAGAAATACGAAAATAGAACAAAATTAACTTCGATAAAAGATTTAACTCCAGGAGAAGCGTTTCAATTCGAGGGTGAAATTCTAGAAAGTAAGACCATATTTCCAGGCAGAAGATCTTTTATGGCAAGAATATCTGACGGCACAGGATTTTTACAAATTAGATTGTTTTATTTTTCATTTGCTCAAGCCAAAGCTTTTAAAGTTGGTCTGCATGTAAGAGGCTATGGTGTTATAAGGACCAATGGTTCTTTAATTCAGGTGTTTCATCCAAGCTATAAAATCTTTGCGTCATCCAAACGTCCTGTTTTAGACAATACTCTTACGCCAATTTATTCTCTTGGTTCCACAAAACTGACTCAATTTAGAGCAAGAAACATAATTAAAGAATGTTTAAAAGAAATTGAGGAACTAAATCTCAACGAAAAAGAGATTGATTCAATATTTAAAGAACAAAAAATAAGTTCCTTATCTGTTAAAGATGCCTTGCTGAAGATTCATAGTCCATCTGTTGAAGATGACATTATTAAAATAAATAGTTACAAGCACGAGGCACAAGAACGTTTAATAGTAGAAGAATTGGCAACGAATCTAATAGGAGTCAAAATCGCCTCCGAGAAAATAAACAAGCTTAAAGCAAAAAAAATGCCAATTTCCAAGGAAGAGTTACAGTTATTTAAAGAAAATTTACCTTTCAAATTAACCAATGCTCAAGAAAGAACAATCAAAGAAATTTCAGATGATATCTCTCTTGCCAAGCCTATGAGAAGATTAGTCCAGGGTGATGTGGGATCAGGAAAAACAGTAGTAGCAGCCGTGAGCATGTACATCTCTGCAAAAAATAATACTCAATCTGTTCTGCTTTGTCCTACAGAGGTTTTAGCCGAACAACATTTCAAAAACTTTTCAGCATGGTTTAAAAATTCAAACATAAAAATTGAATTACTAACTGGGAAAATGCCTGTTTCTAAAAGAAGAGTAATCTATCAAGATTTAGAAAACGGCGTAATTGATATTTTGATTGGCACGCATGCAGTTTTTCAAGATAAAGTGAAAATGAAAAATCTAGGTCTTATTGTGGTTGATGAACAACAAAGGTTTGGCGTCAAGCAAAGATTTGATTTGGTCAAGAAAAGTTCCGATCAAGTAATGCCTCACCAATTGTTCATGACCGCTACCCCTATACCAAGAACTTTAGCAATGACAATCTTTGCTGATCTAGAAACCTCGAAAATTGACGAATTGCCGCCAGGGAGAAAACCAGTAGAAACTTTGGTCTACAGCGATAAGAAAAAAGATGAAATAGTTAAAAGATTGGAAACCGTATGTAAATCCGGGAATCAAGTTTTTTGGCTCTGTACTATGATTGAAGAGTCCGAAAATCTAGATGTTCAAGCGGCAGATGAAGCTAGAGAATGGATTAAAGAAAATACGAATGGTTTGAATATAGGTCTTGTGCATAGCAAACTTTCAAAAGATCAAAGAGATAAGGCCATAGAGAATTTTAGAACTGGAAAAACTAATGTATTGGTCTGTACGACTGTAATTGAAGTGGGCATGGATGTTCCTAATGCTAGTTTGATGGTTATTGAAAATGCCGAAAGACTGGGTTTGAGTCAATTACATCAGTTAAGAGGAAGAGTCGGAAGGAAAGCAGATTTAGATGCTTATTGTGTTCTTATTTATCACGGAGAGATTGGTGAAATTGCTAAGGCTAGACTGGAAGCGATGAAATCGACTAACGATGGATTTGAAATATCAGAAATTGACATGAAATTAAGGGGCACTGGAGAAATTTTAGGCACTAAACAATCTGGAGGAATAGAACTTAAAATCTCAGATTTATCTAGAGATGCTCACTTAATTAAAAAAGCGGAAAAACTGGTAGAAGGCTTAAATCAAAAAGATGAGGAAATATCTAAAGTTCTTCTTGATAGGTGGCTAGGCGATAAACAAAATTTGATCATCGCCCAGTAAGAAAAATTTATAACAATGGGGAAATAACTAAACTCACTATTGCCATTACATTAATAAGAATATTCATTGAAGGTCCTGAAGTATCTTTAAACGGATCTCCTACAGTATCTCCAACGACGGCTGCCGAATGTGTATCGGTACCCTTCCCTCCAAGGTTGCCTTTTTCAATGTATTTTTTAGCGTTATCCCAAGCTCCACCGGCATTAGCCATCATCAAAGCCATCGCAACGCATCCTATAAGTCCGCCGCCAAGCATTCCGCCCAAAGATTCTGCGCCTAAACCGAAACCTACTACAGCAGGAGCGCCTACAGCTATAACGCCTGGAATGAGCATTCTTTTCAAAGCTGCTGAAGTCGCAATGTCTACGCATTTCGCTGTATCTGGTTCTGCATTTCCTTCGAGTAAACCTGGAATTTCCCTGAACTGTCTTCTGATTTCATTGATCATCTCAAAAGCAGCATCTCCAACTGCAGTCATTGTGATTGAAGAAATCAAGAAAGGAATTGAGATGCCGATGAACATTCCCACTAAAACACGAGGATCTGAAAGAAGTAGTTCAAACTCTCCTTTGTTATGAGCAACCGTTTCTACGAAGGCTGCGATAATAGCTAAAGCTGCTAAGGCAGCTGCACCAATTGCAAAACCCTTTCCGATGGCTGCAGTTGAATTTCCAACTTCATCCAAACCATCAGTAATTTCTCTAGTTTCTGGACCCATACCAGCCATTTCAGCTATACCGCCAGCATTATCTGCAACAGGTCCATAGGCATCTATAGCCATAGTTATACCAACTGTAGCTAGCATTCCTACGGCAGCTATTCCAACTCCGTATAGACCAGTCAAACTTGTTGATATCCAAATTATTGTTGCAAGCACGAGGATCGGAAGAACAACAGACTGCATGCCAACAGCTAATCCAGTAATCATTACAGTTGCCGGGCCAGTCTCTCCTGATTTTGCAATCTGCTTAATTGGACTGCTTCCAGTGTAATATTCTGTAATTAACCCTATAAGGACTCCTCCGACTGCTCCAGTAAGAACAGCAAGCCAAATGTTAACAAATCCTTCTCCAATGAATAATTGGATTAAAAAATATGCGGCTAAGATAAATAAAACGGCAGACCCGATGGTTCCGGTTCTTAAAGCAGCATCAGGAGACATTGAAGAGAATGCTTTGACAATAATTATTCCCAGAACTGAGGCTATCAACCCAATAGATGCAAGCGCAAGAGGTAAAAGCATCATTCCAGAGTCGTCCAAAGTTGATGCAATAGCAATTGAAGCAATCATAGCTCCGCAATAAGACTCAAAAATATCAGAACCCATTCCAGCAACATCACCAACATTGTCTCCAACGTTATCTGCAATTACACCGGGATTTCTTGGATCGTCTTCAGGGATTCCTGCCTCGACCTTACCTACTAAATCAGCACCAACATCTGCACTTTTGGTATAAATTCCACCACCTACTCTTGAGAATAACGCTACACAAGATGCTCCCATTCCAAATCCTTCGATAGCTCTTGCAGTTGCTGGATCTCCTCCAAAATAAAAATACAAACCTCCTAAGCCTACAAGTCCTAAAGAAGCTACACACAAACCCATAATAGATCCGCCATAAAAGGCAATTGAGAGAGCTACTTTAGAGCCTTTTTCAGCCGCAGCAGTGGCTGTTCTGGAGTTTGCTTTCGTTGCAGAAAACATACCCAGCCAACCCGCTAAAGATGAAGAAAGAGCTCCTGCTGTAACTGCAAGTGCAGTATTAAAACCAAGGGCAAAATAAGATAAAGCGATTAAAACTAAAACAAAGAAAAATAAATATGTATATTCTCGACGCATAAAGACCATTGCCCCTAAGTGTATTTGGTCAGCAATTTTTTTTACTTTTTCAGAACCTTCGTCATAACTGACAACAATAAAATAAATAACTAATGCAATAAACAAGCCAAAAAGGCCGAAAATTGGCGGCATAGAAATATAAGTTTCCATAAGTGACTCTCCCGAGAATAAAAACGCTAATTTACCAGATTAGTAACTATTTTTTAACTAATAAAATCTTTTCTTGAGAGCTTATTTTCTGAATTTGCAACAATGCAAGAGATAGTCGCATCTCCTGAAACGTTTACCGCAGTTCTTAACATATCTAACAATCTATCAACGCCAATAATTAAAGCAATTCCTTCAACTGGTAAACCCACTTGCTGAAGAACCATGGCTAGCATAATGAGTCCTACTCCAGGAACCCCAGCAGTTCCTATTGAAGCTAAAGTTGCTGTGATAATAACCATTAAATACTCCATCATGCTCAAATCAACTTGATATACCTGAGCAATGAAAACCGTTGCTACACCCTGCATGATTGCAGTGCCATCCATATTTATAGTTGTTCCCAAAGGGATGCAAAAAGAACTTACAGATTTATCAACGCCGAGCTTTTCTTCTACAGTTTTCAAAGTTACGGGCATGGTCGCACTGCTTGAAGATGTACTGAAAGCAAAAATGATAGCTTCTCTCATTTTTGAGAAGAAAATAAAAGGATTGATTTTTGCTAACGAAGTTAGTAAAAAACCATAAGTAAAAGCAGCATGAAATATTAATACCCCCACAACGATTAGAAAATAATTAATCAAGGTAAAGATGATTGCTATTCCCAAAGACGAGAAAGTGGAAAATATCAAACAGAATACTCCAACTGGAGAAAGCCAAATTACAAAATTAACAATGTTTAAGATAATCTCATTTAAATCTATGAAGAACGATCTTACTTTAGAAGTCTCATTTGAAATTTTGTTTACACCATAACCAAATAACATAGCAAATATGATGATCTGAATCATATTACCCGCTGCCATAGCTTCAATTGGATTGCTGGGAAATAAATTTACAAAAGTATCTTTAAGAGATGGAATAGCATCTTGTTCAAAAGACGAATTACTTGCCATGCTGACTCCATTTGCCATTTCAAAAAAAGAACTCACAAATAAAGCACTAATAATTGCCAATGCAGTAGTGAACAAATAAAGCGCTATTGCTTTAGAGCTAATAGAAAGTAGTTGCTTATCAGAAGTTAGGTTAGAAACTCCCACAACCAAAGATACAAAGACCAATGGGACAACCAGTAATTTGAGAAGAGAAAGAAAAATACTTCCCAGGGCGTCAATAAATTCTGAAAAGAAATTTAAAAAATTTGGTAAATTATCTTGAAAGACAGAGTTAGAGATACTTCCTAAAATTATTCCGAGAAGCATTCCTAGAAGGATTTTTGCGGTTAAAGACATTTGGGATTAGTAGCTTTTTCCACCCTCCAAAGGAACCATCTCAAAATCTTCTTTTCCAACTCCGCAGTCAGGACAAACCCAGTCAAAAGGCACATCTTCCCATTTTGTTCCAGGTTCAATGCCGTCTTCAGGCCAACCTTCTGCTTCATCGTAAATCAATCCGCAGACAATGCATTCCCACTTAATGTATTCTTCCATAACTAAATAAGTTTATTATCTCTATGAGAACTGGATTATATTCATGTTGGGCGTTTTAAAAAACTATTTTTTCCTTCTAAGACTAGATAAGCCTATTGGTGTGTATCTTCTTTTGTGGCCATCTTTAACCGCAGTATGGCTTGCCTCTGAAGGCAATCCAGATCTTTTAATAATAATAATTTTTTGTTTAGGCAGTTTTTTTATGAGATCTGCAGGAGTAATCATCAATGATTATTTTGATCGAGATATAGATAGAAAGGTATTAAGAACATTTAATAGGCCTATAGCTAATAATTCTGTCTCTAATAAAGAAGCCCTTGCTTTGTTTTTAATGTTGATGATTTTTTCATCATGTTTGCTTCTATTTTTAAATCTCGAAAGTTTATATGTGGCCTTATTCTGCGTTCTATTAATTTCTACCTATCCTCTGATGAAGAGGTTTTTACCTATTCCACAACTTTACTTGGGAATTTGTTATTCCATGGGAATATTTATGGCTTATGCCTTCTATCAAGAAACATTTCCTTTAAATTGCTGGTTGTTGTTTTTTGGAAACATTTTTTGGGTACTTGCCTACGATACAGTTTACGCATTATCAGACAGACAAGATGATTTGTTAATCAACGTAAAAAGCTCTGCGATTTTTTTTCAGGGTAAAGAAAAATTAATTTTATGGATAAGTTATTTTTTACTTATAACTTTTCTTCTTTTAATAGGAATTTTTAATTCCTTTTCTTTATTATATTTTCTTGCAGTATCAGCAAATATTTTATTGATCTTTTTTTTGATGATCGCTACTAATTTTGACAAGCCCTCGGATTGTTCGAAATTCTTTAGAAAAAACCATTGGCTAGGCATAGGAATATTTTTAAGCTTTGTTATTGCATTTGTTTAAATGAAAGAAATTAAATTTAATAATTCAATTAGCTCTATTGATAAGGAAAACTGGAACAAACTAATTCCAAATAATGATTACCCTTTTTTAAAATACGAATTTCTTGAGCTACTTGAAATAACAAATTGTGTAGGAAAAAATACTGGTTGGCATCCTGCACACATTTCAATAGAAGAGAATAACGAAATTTTAGGGGCAATGCCTCTCTACATTAAAACTGATTCCTCTGGAGAGTTTGTTTTTGACTACTCTTGGGCAAATGCTTTTTATCAACATGGCTTAGATTATTATCCTAAATTGGTCTCCTCCATACCCTTTACTCCTGCTACTGGTCCAAGAATTCTTCATCAAGATAAAGAGTCCGCTGATCAAATATTTTCTCTAATTCTTTCAGGTGTAAAAAAGCTGAGCGAGGAAAATAATATATCTTCTTGGCATGTCCTGTTTCCAGAAGAAAAAGACATAGGAGTTTTTTCTGAGAAATCTCTCAGTGTTAGAAAAAATGCTCAGTTTATTTGGTTCAATGAAAACTTTAATTCATTCGATGACTTTGTTGACACTTTCAGATCTAGACATCGAAAAAACGTAAAAAAAGAAAGAGAAAAAGTTTTAAGCCAGGGCATAGAGATTCAAACTTTCTCAGGAACTGATTTGAACCAAGAATTGATGATGCGGTTTTATGAATTTTACCTATCGACAAATTTAAAACGCAGTGGGCATTTTGGATATCTTACAAAAGAATTTTTTGAAGGATGTCTTGAAACGATAAATGAAAATATCGTTCTTGTGCTTGCAAAAGATACAAAAAACGACTCTTTGGTTGGGGGATCAATGTTTTTTAAAGATAAAGAAAATTTATATGGACGTTATTGGGGCTGCTCAGCTGAATATGATTGCTTACATTTTGAATGCTGTTATTACCAAGGAATAGAGTTTGCAATTAAAAATAAACTCAATAAGTTTGATCCTGGCGTTCAAGGCGAACATAAAATTAAAAGAGGTTTTAAGCCGACAATTACATATTCTGCACATTGGATTTCTGAACCTAACTTTAAAGATGCAATAGAAAATTTTGTGAATAACGAAGAACAACATATAAAAGCCTATGTCAAAGCAACAAGCAAATATCTCCCTTTCAAAAGTATTTAAAGATCATAGATTAAAAGAAAAGATTTTTTATCTCGCAAAGAAAGACAAAGACTTAATTGATTTGTTTATCAATTTTTCTAATTTTGGGGAATATAAAAGGGACAAAGGCTTCAAAGGAATTTTACAATTGATAATTGAGCAACAATTATCTGTCGCATCAGCAAATGCCATATATAAAAAGCTTAAAAGAAAAATGCCAAATATTTCTCCACAATCTTTTCTTAGAATAAGAGAATCAGATCTTAAAAAATGTGGTTTGAGCAAACAGAAAATTGATTACTTAACCGGTTTAGCAAAAAAATGTGAAAATAAGGAAATCAATTTTAGGAAAATTCATAAAATGGATGACGAAAATTTAGTGAAAGAAATTACTAAAATTAAAGGTATTGGTCCATGGACAGCTCAATGTTACATGCTTGCTTCTTTAAAAAGAGATGATGTGTGGCCGGTTGCAGACTTAGGTTTAATGGAAGCAGTAAAACGGATAAAAAGACTTAAAAAGAGGCCTTCAGAAGAAGATATGGAAAAAATATCTCAAATTTGGAGGCCTTATAGAAGTACTGTAGCTAATGTGCTATGGGCATCTTATGACTGAATTTTAAATTGAATAAAATCTCTATAGACTTAATTAATGTTTAAAACCTATCGAAATTTAAAAAACTTGCACATCCTTTACGAGCAAAATTTCGTTTTAATAAACAAACTCTCTGGAGAGCTCAACAAAAGCAAGAAGTTTTCTTTTCAGGTTGGAAATCTTGAAATTAAAAGTCAAATAAGCATTTCAAAGAAGGAGTTATCAAAATTTACCGATGAATTACATTTCCTAATCAATGATGTTGCTGGAATCAGAGATATTGTTATCAAATGCAGAACTTACAAAGAAGCTAAAATGATGGAAGTGATTGAATTTCAAAATTTTCATAAAGATTTGTTGTCTATTTTTAACTTTAAAAAAATGAATTTTGAAAAAGACGAACGCCTTCAATGGAATCTTTTTATGAATCAATTTTTGAATTATTCTATTCGTCATGGAAGAGCAATTGAAGATTATTTACCTTCATGGGTTCAATAGTTCAGCAGAGTCAAAAAAAGCAAAAATTTTAGATGCCTATTTAGTTGGAGAGAAACTAATAAATTTAGTATCTCCTAACTTAGAAACCTCTCCTAAAAAAGCTATCTCTCAAATAGAAAAAATAATTATACAAAGTTCAAATAGGATTTGTTTCATAGGTAGTTCACTTGGAGGACTTTATGCTACCTTTTTAGCTGATAAATATGACCTAAAATCAGTAACAATAAACCCTGTAGTTAAAAATCACATCTCTGGAATGAAGGACTTGGTTGGTTCTCATAAAAACTTTCATTCTGGAGAAGAGTATCAATTTACAATGAAAGATTACTTGGACTTACAAAAATTAGGGCTCAAAGAACTTAAGAAGCCTTTAAATCACTTTTGTCTTATAAAGATGTCAGATGAAGTTTTGGATCACAATAAAACTTTCGCTTATTTTTCCAAATCTTATGTGCTAAGTGAAAAAGGAGGAAATCACAGTTACGATGATTTTTTTCAAAAAATTCCTTTGATTTTAGACTATATGTACTAAAATAGTGCAAAGTAAGCACTAAATAAAGACAAAAAATGCACCATTTTATAGCAATTACTTTGTTAATATTTTCTCCTAATTTTATTTACACGGAGAATACAATGACAGACTTTAAAACGTACGAGTATATTTGGCTAGATGGATACACTCCAGAAGCAAATATGCGAAGTAAAGTAAAAGCTACCGATGAAGATACGGCTCCAGACTGGTCTTTTGATGGTTCATCAACACTACAAGCAGAAGGAGGAAGTTCAGATTGTCTTCTGTTACCTGTGCAAACTTATGAAAACCCTAATGGGCATGACTTAGTAATGACTCAGGTACAGTCAGCAGATCATACTACTCACCCTTCAAACTTCAGAGCCGCCGCTGCGGAAGTAGTTACAGATGAATGGTGGTTTGGATTTGAACAAGAATTTTTCTTTACTGATCCAAAAACAGGCGAGCCACTTGGTTGGGAAGATGGTACTCCAGAAAGAGAACAAGGAGAGTACTATTGTGGTGTAGGAGCAAGTAATGTTGTGGGCAGAGAAATTTCAGATGCTCATTTACATGCTTGTCTAGATCTAGGAATTACTTTAACAGGAACAAATGCTGAGGTTGCATTAGGGCAATGGGAGTACCAATGCTTTGGAAAAGGAATAAAAGCTGCAGATGATTTATGGGTCAGCAGATATATGCTTTTCAAAGTAGCTGAAGAATTTGGTGTTGGGGTAAATATTCATCCTAAGCCTAAAACAGGAGATTGGAATGGTTCTGGTATGCATACTAACTTTTCTAATGAAGAAATGAGATCAAAGGGTTCTAAAGAACTTTTTGAAGGGATGTGTGAAAAACTTGGAGAAGTTCATGATGATGGAATTGCTTCTTATGGTTCTGATAATGACATGAGGCTTACGGGACTGCACGAAACTCAAAAAATTACTGAATTCTCATATGGAGTCAGTGATAGAGGAGCCAGCATAAGAATACCAGTCTATACCGTTGAACATGATTGGAATGGATATTTAGAAGACAGGAGACCTGCTTCTAATGCAGATCCATACAAAATTTTAGCGCATATTGTAGGTACGCTAACTAAATAAATCTCAAGGTGTAAAATGTTAAAGACCATAGGATTGGACCAAGAAAAAGAAAATTTCTGGCTGATCCTAGGTCTTTACTTTCAGCTTCTTCAATTAAAAATCAAAATAAATTTTCTAAGATGATATTTTTTGAAAATGTCTTAGATGAATTGACTGCAAAAATTCTCGTTACGGATGAAAATTTAGATGTGTTATTTATAAATAAATCCGCTGAAGACTTTTTATGTGCTTCTCTAGATGAATCTAAAGGAAAAAATATTGATCAAGTTTTCAAAGAAAAAACTAGTAATGAGATAGAACTTCAAGAAATTCTTGAAAAGAAAAAATCCTTTAAACGCCACATAACTACAATTTTTCTTAAAGATAATCTTCAAAAGAAAACATCTTTTAGAGCTTCTTATTTTGCCAATGAAGAATTTAAAGGCATCATTTTTGAATTCTTTGATAATTTAAAGTCTGAGTCTGTTGCGGATAAAATGAAAAAAAGAACAGCAGCATCAATTACTCAGGCTTTTTCTAGAGGGCTAGCGCATGAAATTAAAAATCCTTTAAGTGGTATAAGAGGCGCAGCACAGTTACTTTTCCAGAAAATAGAAGACCCTAAAAAAAAAGAATTCGCAAATATTATTCTTAAAGAGTCAGACAGACTCGTGAATATTGTCAATAAAGTTTCAGGCAATAGTTTTAAACTGGAACAGAATTTTCAAAATATTCATACTATTCTTGAAAAAATTCCTGCTTTCATAAAAAATATTGAGAATCAAAAAGTTCAAATTGTTAAGGATTATGATCCTAGCTTGCCGTTAATTGAAATAGATAATTCCTTGATTTCACAAGTATTTTTCAATCTTGCAACTAATTCAATTGAAGCTTTCAAAAGAAATAATAAGTCAGGGAAAATTACCATAAGAAGCAGGGTTGCTTATGAGGTTTTCATAAACAATAAAAAATATAATACTGCTTGCCAGGTTGATTTTATTGATAATGGGCCAGGGATTCCTGACGATATTATCGACTCTGTTTTTTTTCCACTGGTTTCATCAAAAGAAATCGCTTCTGGTCTTGGGTTGTCTATTGTTAAAGGGATTATCAATCAACATGGTGGTTCGATAGATTGTTCTAGTGACGAAACAGGAACAACTTTCACGGTTCTTCTCCCCATCACAGAAATTAATTTTGAAAAAACAAAAGCTAACTGAGGAATAAATGGCTAAAAATAAAAAAATCTGGATTGCTGATGACGATGAGTCAATAAGATTTGTTTTAGAGTCAGGTTTATCAGAAGCAGGTTTTAATGTTTCTACCTTTGAAGATGGAAATGAAGTAGTGAATAAACTTGATATTGAGTCACCTCACCTTCTGCTCACTGACCTTAAAATGCCCGGAAGAGATGGCATGGACTTGTTGGAAACTTTTCGTAATGAGCATCAAAAGATACCAATAATTATCATGACGGCACATTCTGATTTAGATACCACGGTAGAGGCTTTTGAAGCTGGAGCTTGGGACTACATAGCTAAGCCCTTTGATCTAAATACCGCAATAGAAAAAATCAACAAAGCAATTTCTGAAAAGAAAAATATACAAAAAAAACTTTCAGAGAAAGAAGAGATCAATCTCAGAGCAGGAAAGATTCTTGGAAAATCTCCCGCAATGCAAGATCTATTTAATTCCATAGGGAAATTGTCCCACTCTGACAGTACAGTCTTATTGGTAGGTGAATCGGGCACAGGAAAAGAGTTAGTATCTCAAGCAATTTTTGAGCACTCAGACAGATCTAATAAAAAATTAATATCACTTAATGTTGCAGATATACCTGTCGAGCTATTAGAGTCTGAATTATTTGGTCATGAAAAAGGTGCATTCAAAGGAGCTGGTGATCAAAGGATAGGTAGATTTGAGCAAGCTGATAAAGGAACTTTGTTTTTGGATGAAGTTGGAGATATGCCTCTAGAAACTCAGACCAGATTAATAAGAGTTTTATCTAGTGGCGAATTTTATAGAATTGGAGGAAATAGCCCTGTTAAAGTAGATGTCAGAATTATTGCTGCTACAAACCAAAACCTCGAGGAAAAAGTAAAGAATGGGTCTTATAGAGAAGATCTCTATCACAGACTCAATGTCATAAAAATAAATTTACCCCCTTTAAGAGATAGAAAAGAAGACATCCTTTTATTAACCAGTTATTTTTTGAAGAAGTTTTCTGAAGAAGCAAAAATTAAAGTGAAAGTTCTCAGTAAAGAAGTTGAAGAATTATTCGAAAATTTAATATGGCCAGGAAATGTTTTGCAATTGCAAAATGTTTGCCAATCCTTAACCTTGTTATCCTCGGGCCAAGAAATTTCAATAAGTGATATCCCTAAGGACCTATCTTTACAACGCAAAGGTCCAGAAATGAGTTGGAGCGACATGCTTGAGTCATGGGCATCAAAGAAACTTCTTAAAGGTGACGATCATATTCTTAATAGTGCAACCCCGATATTTGAAGGAACAATGATTAAAGCAGCACTGAAAGTAACAAAAGGTAAAAAAAGTGAAGCAGCTAAGCTTCTAGGATGGGGAAGAAATACCTTAGCTCGAAAGATTACTGAACTTGACCTTTAGTTAATTAGAGGCAATTTTTCAGATACCCAATTATTTATTCCGCCTTTTAAAACAAAAACACTAATTTCTTCTTTTTTTAGATCTGAAGCCATGCGAGATGAATTTGTGCCATTTTGACAGACCAATATTACTGGTTTGCCATTAGCTTTTGCTATTTCCTTTTTGCAAACATCTAAATCAGGACCGACATGTCTTGCTTGACTTATCTTTCCCTCATCAAATTCTTTTTGAGGTCTTATGTCAATAACGAGAGCATTTTTTTTGTTAATTAAAACAACTCCCTTATGAGGATCTAAATTTATTGCTTTTGATATCCTATCCAATAAATAAAGAGCAAATAATGAAAAGATTAAAGGAATAACAATAAACCAATTGTCGATTAAAAATTCAATAAAATAAGGCATAAGCGCGATATGATAAACGTAAAACTGATTTGACACTATGAATATAGAAGAAAATTTTTCTAATTTAGTTCTTGTAAGGCACGGACAAAGCGAATGGAATGCAAAAAATCTCTTTACAGGATGGAAAGATCCGAGTCTCACTGAAAAAGGTTTGGAAGAAGCGAAATCTACAGGAAAAAAAATAAAAGAACAAAATATTATGTTTGACATTCACTTTACTTCAGAACTTAAAAGAGCTCAGATAACAGGAGAAATAATTCTTTCTGAAATTGATCAAGAATCTATTAGGACAGTTAAAAATATTGCTTTAAATGAACGAGACTACGGTGAATTATCTGGACTAAATAAAGATGAATCCAGAGAAAAATGGGGAGAGGAACAGATACATATTTGGAGAAGATCTTTTGATCAACCTCCTCCCGGCGGAGAAAGTTTAAAAGATACAGCCAACAGAGTTATTCCGTATTTTAAAAAAGTCATAGAGCCTAAACTTAATGAAATGAAGAATATATTGATATGTGCACATGGAAATTCTCTTCGAGCACTTGTAATGCATATAGAAAAAATATCACCTGAAGAGATAGTTAAAATAGAAATAGCTACAGGTGAACCTATTTTTTATAAATTACAGAATAAAGAATTTATTAGAACCTAAAGCCTAACTTCAAACCCTTCTATTTGTAGAGCTTTTTTAACTTTGTTTATCGAAATTTCTTCGTAATGAAAAATACTTGCTGCAAGTAAGGCATCAGCTTTTCCAAACTTTACAGCATCAACTAAATGAGTAAGCTCTCCGGCTCCTCCAGATGCGATAACAGGAATAGATAAATTATTTGAAAGTTCCTTATACAAGTTATTATCAAAACCACTTTTAGTTCCGTCTTTGTCCATAGACGTCATGAGAATTTCCCCTGCACCTAACTCCTGACCTTTTTTTGCCCATTCAATTGCATTTAGATCTGTTTTGTTTTTTCCGCCATGAGTATAGACGTTCCAAATTTCTCCATCTTGTTTGGCATCTATCGCTAAAACAATGCATTGAGCTCCGTACTCTTTGGATGCCTCAACTATCAAATCAGGGTTTAAAATTGCACTTGTATTAATAGAAACTTTATCAGCACCCGATTTAAGAAGCATGTCAATATCTTTGAGAGATTTTATTCCTCCTCCAACAGTAAAAGGAATGAAGACTTGTGAGGCGATTGATTTCACAGTTTCAATTGTTATGGAACGCTCTTCAAAAGACGCATCGATATCCAACATGCATATCTCATCAGCACCTTCAGCATCGTATCTTTTGGCAGCTTCTGCTGGATCTCCAGCGTCAACAATATCTTTAAAATTAATACCTTTAACCACTCTTCCGCCTCTGACATCTAAACAAGGGATAATTCGAACTGCTAAACTCATTTTTTTAAAACATTTCTAAAGCTTCTTTGAAGTTTATTTTATTTTCATAAAGCGAAACACCGCAGATAGCCTCGATAACATTGGGAATTTTTGAAAGACTGATTAAATCGTTTATATCTTTTACTCCTCCCGAAGCTATGACAGGAAAGGGGGACAATTTTGCAACTTCGGTTGTTTCTTCTAAATTTGGTCCAGAAAGCATTCCGTCTTTATTGATATCTGTATAAATAATTGATTTGATAGGCAGCTCTTTATAAAAATTGATTAAGTCCGAGGCTGATAATTTTGAAGCCTCTGTCCAAGCTTCTGAAGCTAGAAAACCATTTATTGCATCAATACCCAAAATGATTTTCTTTGGAAAAGCTTTACAGGCTTTAGTGAATAATTCTTTATCTTTTATAGCAATGCTTCCTAAAATTACGTTATCAACACCAGACTCAAATATCAGATCTAAAGTTTCAAGATCTCTGATTCCTCCTCCCAGCTGAAGATTCACATCCGGGAATTTTTCTTTGATCTCTAAAACACATTCTAAATTTTCAGGCTTACCTGACTTTGCGCCATCTAAATCAACCAAATGAAGTTTTTTTGTCCCTTCTTTAATCCAATGAGTTGCTGCATCGATGGGTTTTTCAAAATAAATTTTAGTTGAAGATAAGTCCCCTTTTTGCAAACGAACGCACTTTCCGCTTTGAATATCAATTGCAGGAATTGGCAGCATTTAAATTTTCCAATTAATAAAATTTTCTAAAAATTTGAGCCCTATCTCTCCACTTTTTTCTGGGTGAAATTGAGTAGCAAAAATGTTTTCAGTTGCTAATGAAGAAACAAACTCTTCTCCATAGTGTGTAGTTGTAATACTAGTTTCTGTTTTGGCTGCTACAAAAGAATGAACAAAATAAAAAAACTGTTTGTCTTCTATTCCTGAAAATAATTCATGTTTTTTTTCAATCTTTACGTTATTCCAACCCATGTGAGGAATTTTTAGATTTTCATTATTTATATCCTTTATTTTAGTGATGCTTCCATCAATTACCCCCAAACCTTTCTCTTTACTTTCTTCACTCGAATTGAAGAGAATTTGAAGACCCAAACAAATTCCTAAAAAAGGTTTTGAATTGACTACTTCCAACAAAGGATTAATCATTTCCGTTTCTTTTAATTTTTTTACGCAAGAACCCATAGAGCCCTGTCCTGGAAAAACAAGCTTATCTATTCTTTTAAACTTATCAGGAGTATCAACTATTAATACTTTTGAACCAAGAGATTTTAGGGCTCTAGCTACTGAATGTATGTTGCTGGCTCCGTAATCAACTACTCCTAGGCGCATTAATTTATAGCAAGCCTTTAGTGGATGGAAGAACGTCTCCTTTTGAAGGATCCACCATACATGCGGTCTTAAGAGCTAAAGCAAAAGCTTTAAATATAGTTTCAGCCTGATGATGAGCATTTTCTCCTTTTAAATTATCAATATGAACAGTTGCAAGCGCCTTGTTAACAAACCCATGAAAAAACTCCTTTAACAAGCTTAAATCAAAATCGTTAATCGACTCTTTTGTAAAATTCACATTCCAACTTAAACCAGGTCTTCCAGAGAAATCTACAACTACCCTTGATAGAGCCTCATCTAAAGGAGCATAAGCTGAGCCAAATCTATAAATACCTTTTTTGTCTCCTAAAGCATCATTAAATGCTTCCCCAAGGCTAATACCTACATCTTCAACTGTATGGTGAGCGTCTACCTCCAAGTCTCCTTTTGCATCTAAATCTATGTCAAATCCACCATGTTTAGATAGCTGATCAATCATGTGAACAAAAAAAGGAAGATCTGCTTTCAAGTCACTTTCCCCTTTTCCATCAAGCACCAAAGAAAGCTTTATTTGAGTTTCTTTAGTATTTCTTTCTAATTCTGCTTTACGCATTTTAATCCTCGTTCAAAAAGACATTATAACGGACAGAAATCAGTAAAATAATAAACATGAGACAATTTTCAAGAAAAATTATTGATTGGCAAAAACACCAAGGAAGAAATAATCTTCCGTGGCAACGAAAAAGTGCTTATGAAGTTTGGATTTCTGAAGTTATGCTGCAACAAACGCAAGTTACTACGGTAATCCCATATTATGAGAAATTTATTAAAACATTTCCTGAAATAAAAATTCTGGCTCAAAGTTCTGAAGAACAAGTCATGAGTTTGTGGAGCGGCTTGGGTTATTACTCTAGAGCTAGAAATATTCATAGAACGGCAAAAATAATACTAAGTAAATTTAAAGGCGAGTTTCCTAAAGATTTCAAAAGCTTAGTTGAACTTCCTGGTATAGGCTCATCCACTGCAGGAGCAATTATGTCTCTAGCGTTTGAACTTCCTGGAGTTATTCTGGACGGAAATGTAAAAAGAGTTATTGTAAGGTTTAAAGGCATTTCAAATCCTATAGATAGTAGTAAGACTCAAAAAGAATTAAAAAGTTTTGCTGAGGAATTGTTGCCAAAAAATTCTTTCAGAGAGTATTCTCAAGGAATAATGGATTTAGGCTCCATGTTGTGCAGGCCAAAAAATCCTGTTTGCGGGAACTGTCCTATAAGCAAAAACTGCAAAGCTTTGGAATTAGGTATCCAAGAGGATATTCCTTTCAAAAAACCTCCTAAAGCAAAAAAGGAAAGAGAGATTGATTGGTTATTGATATCTTCAAAAAATAAAATTTTACTTAAACGAAATGGTAGTAAGGGTATTTGGAAAAATTTATGGCTATTTCCTGATAAAGATATTTTAGGTAAAAATAATATATCTTTGCTAGAAAAAAAAGAAGCTCTTCCAAAAATCATTCATAATTTATCGCATCAAAAGCTGAACATCTCTACGGTAAAATATAAAATAGAAAATAAAGATAGATTAAAAATAGATAGCTCTCACTCCGTGTGGGTAAGTAAAGAAGATTCAGTTAAAATGGGAATGCCTAAGCCTATCAAAGAAATTATTGCCAATTACTTATGAAAACTGTTTTTTGTAGAAAATATAAAAAAGATTTACCCAAGATGGAAAGAGCTCCATTTCCAGGAGAAAGAGGAGAAGAAATTTTATCAAGTGTGTCTAAGCAAGCATGGCTGGAATGGCTTCAACATCAGACGATGCTGGTAAATGAAAAACAGTTAGATTTATCCAAAAAAGAGTCTAGAGATTACCTTACTCAGCAGCTTGAAAACTTTTTAAATAATGATTCTTTTGATAAAGCTGAGGGTTTTGTACCTCTAGAAAAATAACTTTATAAGCTTGATAAATATCTATAAAATTTGATTTCTTTTTGCCCAGATAGCTCAGTCGGTAGAGCAAAGGACTGAAAATCCTTGTGTCGGTGGTTCGATTCCACCTCTGGGCACCATCAAAAAAAGTACTTTAAGCTTTTGTCTTGAGTAAATAAAAAGTAATTCCTGCTGCAATAAACTCAAAAATCATAAAGAATACAAAGATCATATCTGGAATTCCATCTAGAATTAAACTTAGCAGTCTTCCTAGACCAATCCCAAGCATAAAGACAAACATACACCATAAAGCTGGATCCGTTAGACTTTTGTTAAAAGCTCCAGAAATCCATAACAGCACACAGCCAATATATAGACCCATCACAGCTCTAAAGATATTTGATAGGTTATTGTCTGCTACTTCAATTCCATAAAGAACTGGCAGAAACTCTTTTGGATTTAATCCATATCCCAAAGCAGCCGGAAATACTCCGATAGATATAAATAATAAAAAATATGATTCTTTAGTCATGATTACCTTTTAAGTTGAATTTTTAAAAATTAGTATAGTTTTCAAATCAATAATAAAACTTTTCTGCAATGTTTGCGCGTCCTTGTGTAATATTTACTTATGTCGAAAAAATTACTTTTGGAAGGATTAAAAGTTATTGATGCGGGAAGTTTTATTGCTGGACCTGTTTCAACTACAATTCTTTCTGATTTTGGTGCAGAAGTTATCAAGATTGAACCACCTAAAATCGGCGATAGCTTAAGACATCTCATTGCTAGAACAAAAAGGGTCAATCCTGCTGCAGATAAGGACTATTGTTGGCATTTGACCTCTAGAAATAAGAAGAGTTTAGCTTTGAATCTTGGAGACCCAAAAGGACAAAAAATTTTACAAGAATTGGTAAAGGTTTCTGATGTATTTGTAACCAATATGCCAAAAAGAATAAGAGAAAAGTTAAAAATAAATGCCTCAGACTTAATGCCTCTAAACGAACGATTAATTTATGGTTCTTTGACAGGTTATGGAGAAGAAGGTCCGGACTCGCACAGAACTGCATTTGACACAATGGCGTGGTGGGCAAGGAGTGGTTTGATGGATATAGTAAGACCTTCTGATAATTCTTCTCCGGGTATGCCTCCAATAGGTATGGGAGATCAGCCCACAGGGGTATCTTTATTTGCTAGTATAATGACTGCTCTTTATAGGAGAGAAAAAACAGGAAAAGGTGGAGAAGTAAATACTTCTTTAATGGCAAATGGTGCATGGTCGAATGGCTCTTTTATTCAAGCAGCACTTTTTGATGCTGATTTTCCAGTTAAAGAGGCTGAAGTTACTCCACACCCTTTTGGAGGAAGATATGAAACTAAAGATGGAAGATATCTGCTATTGGCAATAATTGATGCTGCACGAGAATGGCCAAAACTATTGAAGGCTTTAAAAATTGAGTATCTAAATGAAGATGAGAGATTTTCATCTTTTCAAAACATGAACGAAAATCATCAAGAGCTTTATAAAGAACTTGAAAAAATATTTAAGCAATATGACTTGAATGAAATCGTTGAAAAATTAAGATTCTCTGAAGTTACGTTTGGAGTGCTTAGTAAATCTACGGATCATAAAAAAGATGAGCAATTTTTAAAAAGTGAGGTATTGGTTAACTTTTCAAAAGATAGTTTTGAAACAGAAAACTTAACAATTAATAGTCCAGTATTTCTCAAAAATGAACCTAAAAAAACTCCTTCCAGAGGTCCTGACTTAGGAGAACATTCCAAAGAAATTCTTTCTGGCATTGGTTTAGATTCAAAAGAACTCGACAAACTTAAGGAAGATGGAATTATAGATTTTTAGAAACTAGGAAAGAATTTAAAAAAAAAACTAGAATATAATATTCAAAAATAGGGGAAATAATGAGAACAATAGAAAATCTATTAGAGGGATTAATTTATGCCAGCAGATGGCTATTAGCGCCCATTTATATGATTTTGTGTCTTTGCTTGGCACTTATCGCGATAACTACAATTCAACACTTCATTCAATATGCTCCTGGTTTAATGAGTATGAAGTTGAAAGAAGTACTTTTATTTGTTCTGCAAGTGGTGGATCTAGCTTTGATTGCAAACCTTGTTGTGATGATTATTTTTTCCGGTTACGAAAACTTTATTTCTAAAATCGATGTAGCAAAAGATGACCGAGATAGACCGGATTGGATGGGTTCAGTGGATTTTAGCGATCTAAAAATTAAACTGGTTGCCTCAATTTTGGCTATATCTGGTATTGGACTGCTTGAAACCTTTCTTAAAATAGCTGGTTCGGGCGATGTTGCAGTGAGCGAAGTAGAGATTAAGTGGATGGTAATAATTCATATTATTTTCATAATCTCTGGATTGCTTTTAGCGATGATGGATTATGTAGCCCATCGAAGCAGCAAACATTAAATTTTAAAAATATCTCTTTGCTAAAAGCCAAAAAAAGAAAGGTATTACCGCAATACCTATGAATGCTATTGAGGCAGATTGACTAGTAAGGGCTGCAGTTCCTATGAAAGCGTAAACTATTGAAACCAACAAATTACTAATAATCATTACGGTTAGAAAAGTAATCCATCTCATGCCAGCTAGACCAGCAGCCACAGTTGAAATTTCTGCTAGAGCTGGAGCGGGTCTTGCGATCAATAAAATACTGACACCAAATTCTTTTGCCGCCTCTTCCGATCTTTCTAAATCTTCGCTACTGAGTATTTTTTTTGCTAAAGGTTTGGCAGCATACTTTCCTATCGCAAAGCCAATTATCGAACCCAAAGTTAGCCCTACCCATATGATAGGTATGGATAAATAAAATCCTAAAATAGCTCCAGCTAAGGTATTGGTAACGCCATTTGGAATAGGCAGAAAAACATCTGCTGCCAATGCGAAAATAACCAAAATAGATTTTAAAAATTGGTTGTTTCCACTCCATTCAATAAATCGGTCAGTTAAATCAGTTATTGATGATTCCAATAATGACAAAGGTAATATTATTGAAGTCAAAACAATTATGACAAAAACCAGAATCTTTAAGAGAGTATAGATATTCATTGCTTTTTACATTTTATATGTTTGTCCAATAGGAAAAAATTTAATTCAAGATTTTTGTGAATGTTAGAAAATGACAGTTATACTGTCATTTCTAATGTTTAAAAATATATTTTTTTTCTTATTTGTAATTACTTTTTTTTTCTCTTGTTCTGAATTTGAAAGAAAAACAGAAAAAGAGTTAGCTCTAGAAAAATTCGGAGATATTCCTTTAGATAAATACAAACCTAGTCCCAATCCAGATAAAAATGCTTATTTTGGTGACTTACATGTTCATACAGAGAATTCTTTTGATGCTTATACCTTTGGCACTACTGCTTCTCCTGCTGATGCTTATAAATACGCTAGAGGTGAAGCAATAAAACATCCTACTGGTTATCACATCCAGTTATCAAGGCCCTTGGATTTTTATGCAGTCACCGATCATGGAATATTTCTAGGAGTAGTTAAAGAAGCTGCTGATCCGGATAGTGAAATTGGACAATATGAACTTACTAAGCCTCTACATAATTTGAATGAAAATGTAAGTAATAGTTTTTTCTCCATTATTAGAAGAGGAGGAACGTTTAGACCATTTGCCCAAAAATTAGCAAATAACATTCAAGATGGAACTGTAGATATGAAGATTTTACAGAAAGTTATGAATGATACTTGGCTCAAAACGATTGAAGCTGCAGATCAAGCCTACGTTCCAGGTTCATTTACAACCTTTGCTGCCTATGAATATTCTTCATCAGTTGAGATTTACGATACTTATTTGCACAGAAATGTAATTTTTAGAGATACAAAAAACCTACCCAAAAGAATTTTTACTAGAGGTGACAGTTTAAATCCAGAAGACCTTTGGAAATGGATGGATGGACTCAGACGCAAAGGAGTAGAGAGCTTAGCAATTCCTCATAATTCAAATATTTCTGGAGGTGCTGCTTTTAAAATGACTTACTATGACGGAAAACTCATAGATGAAACATACGCTTCACAAAGGATAAGAAACGAGCCTTTGGTTGAAGTCACTCAAGCGAAGGGTTCCTCAGAAACACATCCTTTGCTATCAAAAAATGATGAATGGTCAGCATTTGAGATACCGGTAGAAAACCAAGCTCAGGTTTTAGAAAATGCGAAAGGTAGCTATGTTCGTAACGCTTACTTAAGAGGACTGACTTTAGCTGAACAAGGCTTAACAAATCCCTACAAATTTGGCCTTGCAGGCGCAAGTGACACTCACGTTGCTGGAGGTTCATATAGCGAAGAAACTTTCTTTTCAAAAATTGGTTTGCTTGATGGAACTCCAGAGCTGAGAGGTTCAGTTCCTTTCAATTGGGCTATTGCTAAAGCTGCTAAAATCTTTAGGCCAGAGTCTTTTGTTGAAATTAATGGTAAAGATTACATGGCTGTCACAGACAGATTGATTGGCTTCTCAGCTTCTGGCCTTACTGGAGTTTGGGCGAAAGAAAATACTCGTGAGGAAATTTATGATGCCTTTAGAAGAAAAGAAACCTTTGCTACCAGTGGTCCGAGAATAAAAGTACGCTTTTTTTCTGGGTATGATTTTGAAGACTCCGATATTAACGACTTGGACCTTGTTAAAAAAGCTTACAAGGGTAATTTATCTATGGGTTCCACCATTAGTTTAGAAAATGAGAAGGAACCAAAATTTTTGGTATGGGCTTCTGCAGACCCATTGAGTGCACCGCTTCAAAGAATTCAAATTATAAAAGGTTGGTTAGAAAATGGAGCGCACCAAGAAAGAGTATATGACGTTGTGTGTTCAGATGGATTAGTTGTCAATTCATCCACACATCGTTGTCCTGACAATGGTGCCAAAGTTGATATTGAAAACTGTTCTATAAGTAAAAATTCTGGAGCCTCAGAGTTGAGGACTTTTTGGTTAGATCCTGATTTTTTGATGAATCAAAGAGCTTTTTATTACGTAAGAGTTTTAGAGAATCCAGTTTGTCGATGGTCAACTTGGGACTCAATCAGAGAAGGTGTTAAACCAAGGTCTGATATTCCAGCAACCATACAAGAAAGGGCCTGGACTTCACCAATTTGGTTTGAACCAAGCAATTCTTGAAATATTTATTGCGCTGTTAGAAAATTCTTCTTCGAGATATGAATAACCTTTATTCGCGGTTAAAAAACTTTTTACTTATTGGGGCGTATAAGGCGATAGTCACTTTCGAAAAAATCTTTAACAAAGGAGTTGTTCTAGATTTTTTGACTAAGGATTTTATTAACAATCCTTACAAAACCTACAACTCAATGCGAGCTCATAAACCTATTTTATTTTCACAAACAACAAGATTGCATTGGGTTACAAAAATGGAGTTTGCACAAGAAATGTTAAGAGATAAAAGATTTAGTGTGGACGATCGAAAGTATCCCATAGCAAACAAACGTAGAAAAGAATTTAAAAAAGCTGGCAGAGAAATCATGCTGGATCAGTTCGAAAATCCAAGTATGCTGAAGCTTGATCCGCCGGATCATTCACGAATCAGAAAACTTGTTCAATATGGCTTTACCAATAGATACATAACTTCTCTTGAGCCCGAAATAAAGAAAGTTGTTGATAGTTGTCTTGATAGAGTTCACAACCAGAATTCTTTTGACTTGATTGAAGATTTAGCAAAGCCCCTGCCAGCCATTGTGATTGCAAAAATGATGGGTTTACCAAATGAAGATTTAGATCAATTTCAAGCTTGGTCTGAGGATTTGTTAGTTGGAGTTGGAGGAATAGGAACCTCTAAAGAAGATATTAAAAAATCTGGTGATGCTTATGAAGCTTTAATAAGTTATTTTGAAAAAATCATTCTTACTAGAAAGGACTCTCCAGGAGACGATTTCATTGGAAAGCTGATTCAAGCTGAAGAGGAAGGAGATAAGTTAAATATTAAAGAAATGTATGGTACTTGCTTACTTCTATTAATTGCTGGACATGAGACTACGACACGTTTAATTGGTAATGGTATGTTCACACTTTTCAATCATCACGATCAAATGTCTCATCTAATAAAGAATTTTGAATTAATTCCAAATGCAATTGAAGAAATGTTGAGATATGAGCCTCCTGTCCATGCAACTGTTAGATTTGCTGAAAATGACATGGTTTATAACAATAAATCTTATAAAAGAGGAACACCCTTTGCAGTTAGTATCGCAGGAGCAAACCGAGATCCTGAGGCAAATGAAAATCCTAATGAATTTAATATTTTTAGAGATAACATCAAACATATCTCTTTTGGATATGGACCGCACATGTGCATTGGAGCAAGTTTGGCTAGAATAGAGTCTAGAATTGCCTTCGAGAGTATTTTTGAAAGATTTAAACAATTAGAACTTATAGATAAAAATCCTGTATGGGGTAGAAACCTAATTTTTAGAGGATTTGAAAATCTTCCAATTAAATTAAGTTAAAAAAAAGGCGCCTTTTAGGCGCCTTTTTTTTATTGGGATTTTTAGAAGCGATGAATAACTTCTATTCCAGCTCTTAAGCCTTCATAGTATTTAACTCTTGCTCCACCTCCCTGATTACCAGGATAGATAAGCGTAAAGCCAATATCATCATCTACGTCTAGACAGTTAGTACAGTAACCTCTTAAAGAAGTTCCGTTATTAAATTCTATTGTCGTAGAAAAATTTAATCTGGCTATTTCATCTAAGAAAGTAAGACCATCAACACGCTCATCTGCATTTGCAACGTTTGTTTTATGAGAATAACTAGCATTGATGACAACATCCCCAATGTTTGTTGGCTCAACATGTTCAACAGAAAGGACTAAAGCATTATCAGGTGTCCAAGGCATGCCGCCTCCTGCTCTGCTATAAGCTCCCACAGTACCTGTTTTACAACTAGTGAAAGAGCCGTGAACATCCGTCCAATCTCTTGAGTCATCACAATAAACGTCATATTGTGCATCGATGTAAGCATAATTGAAGTTGATAATTGTTTGATCTGCAACTCTTGCTCTTAGATTTAAATCTAGACCATTAATTGTAGACTCACCAGCATTTCGAGTAAGACCAAGAGGTAATCCCTGAACAACTGCTACTTTAATTACCTGTTTATTGGTCCAGTCGTAAGAATATGCTACAGCACTAAGACTTAAAGAGTCGTTTAAGAAAGAGCCTTTATAACCAATTTCATTCATTTCTAGCTCTTCAGGATCAAAGCCTTGTTCAACTAACTCTTTGAAATAGGTTGCAAACTGCCATCCGCCACCTTTGAAACCAGTTGCAAAGGTATACCAAACCATACTGTTGTCATTAGGTTTATAGTCAATGGTTAACTTAGGATCAGTTGAAGTCCAAGAAGCTTTTTTGTTTACAACAAAAGTTTGAATAGAGGTTGCAATAGGAGCAATACCTATTCCTTGAGCTGCAGCAATAATAGAAAAGTTAGTTCTACAAGCTGCTGAACCAGCAGTTGAAGTTAGTGCCTGACAATCAGCGTTCCAACCTGGTGCCAGTGCTAATGCTGGAGCTGCTGCGAATGCTCCTGCAACTACTCCCAATTGACCAGCGTATTGTGCTGCAGTATACATAGTTGTGGCGTCTGCTGCGTTAAAAGTAGGACACCCAGTAGCAACATCTCCATTTGCATCAAGGTATTTAGTTGCTGTAGTACACCCTGGAAGAACTAATGAGTGAGGAACACCAACAGAATTTGAGCTTGTTGTGTAAGTCATTCCTTTAGTATCGTAAGTATATCGAGCACCAAGAGTAATGTTCCATTGGTCTGCCATTGGGATGGTAACCTGACCAAAAGCAGCTGAAGATTTGTTATTAATATTCAACTCTAGTCCTGCTGTTCCGTATTCACTTGTAGTCGCGCCAGTAGCCACATTGTAAGTGTTTACAAAAGCAGCATTGGTAGCTGTTGGAGTGTATGTGGCAAGAGCTGATGGAGCAATATTTGCTAAATTAGCCACTGCGAAAAGATTTCCTGATGAAGCGCCGTCAACATATGCTGTTGCCGCAAGAGCTGCTTGGTTGAAAACGCTATCTGGACCTGTTCTGAAAATATCATTTCTGTCTCCATAATCTAGGAAAGAGTATATTCCAGCAACCCATTGGATCTCATCTTCTGGTTTCGAATTCCATCTTAACTCGATAGAAGATTGGTTTGTTTTTTGTTCGCTTCCTTGCACAAAAGATTTAGCTTTAGTAGAGTCAAAATCCTTGAGTTCTTCACTTTGATTCTGATTAGTTGAAACTAATAAAGTAAGATCATAATCGTCTCTAAACATTTTAAATTTACCTGACAACATCGTATCTTCTCTTCTGCCAAAAGTGTCTTCACTGAGATTAGCTGAGTATTTGTCACTTCTAATCTGAGTTAATGCAGCGGCATCACCTCCTGAGGCAGCATAAGCACTTGATGTAGCAAAATTAGTCACAAATATATCAAGTCCACCAGCATCAGCTAATTTATCAGGTTGAATTAAATTTTTCTGAGCTGTAGTACAGTCGTTTGTTGCTCTAGGACAAATAATTGCCTCAGAAACCATAGCGTCCTCTTTGGATAAGCTATTATCCGCAGTTAAAGACCATTCATAGTTATCCCCTTCGCCAAATAAAGAAAATCTGACATTTTCATTAGAAGTACCAGTATCTCCACCAAAAGTTTTATCTGCATGAACTCCTTCGTAGTCTTGATAGCTAAGAACCATTCTTCCGTAAAGACCATCGCCAATTTGTCCAGAAATCAAGTAACTGAATTTTTCTTGACCGTTGTCTCCGGCACCAACCTTAATTTTTTGTTCGGTTTCGCTAGTAGGTTTTTTGTAGAACACACTTATTGCTCCTCCAAGAGCATTCCTTCCATATAATGTTCCTTGTGGTCCCTTTAAAACTTCAATTCTCTCAAGATCTACTAGTCCGCTAAGAATAGACTGTTGTCTAGGCATATATACTTCATCAACAAAGAAAGCATTTGACCCTTCAGAACCTATGTCAAACTTTGTAGAACCTATACCTCTTAACCAAATGTTTGCTCTTCCTGAGTCTTCACCAGACATCAGCATGTCGGGTATCATCGTAATCAAGTCATCGGTATCTCTTACGCCAGCACCCTCTAACATGTCTCCAGAAAAAGCCTGAAGCGCAGAAGGTACATCTAGTAAATTTTGTTCTCTTTTTTGAGAAGTAACCACCATCTCTTCCAATGCAACTTGTGCAAAAGAAATAGTAGAAGTTATAAACAGTGACAAAGTAACTGCATACTTTAAAAAGGATTTGATCATTTTTCCCCCTAAAACTAATAAAAAAAAACGACATGGTGTCGCTACAACGGGAAGGATTTTATCAAAATCAAAGATGATGTGTGCACTAAAATAGTGCTGCGTATCATATGGTAACTTCACTGTCAAAGTTGAAGTCAAATTGCAATTTTCTCTTTATGATAGTGACTTAAGGACTTCCCCCAAGAAACTAAATATGATTATATTGATTTGTAAATTTGGAGAAGTCAAATGAAAGCTTATCAAGTAGTAGAAAATGGAAAACCATTAGAAGAAAAAGAAATAGAGACGCCGACACCAACAGGAAAAGAAATTTTACTAAAAACAGTTTCTTGTGGAGTTTGTCATTCTGACGTTCACATTCATGATGGTTATTTTGATTTAGGTGCTGATATGAAACTCCCAATGCCACTTGCCGAACCTTTAACAATGGGTCATGAAATCTTCGGTGAGGTTGTTTCATTCGGAGAAGAAGTTACTTCAGTGAATATTGGAGAAAGATATGTTGCTTATCCATGGATAGGATGTGGAGACTGTGATCTATGTAATTCAGATAAAACACATTATTGTTTAAATAATTCTAATCTTGGTATTAATGTAAGTGGCGGTTATGGAGATCATGTTTTGGTGCCTGGAGAAAAGTATCTTTTCGATGCGGGCGATACCCCAGATAGCTTGGCTGGAAGCTATGCCTGCAGAGGACTAACTGCTTTTAGTGCGCTAAAAAAAGCGGCGCCTTTTAACAAAAATAGTTCTCTAGTAATTGTTAGTGCTGGGGGATTAGGTCTATTAGCATTGAAAATAGCTAGAGCTGCTTATGATATAAATCCAATAGTCATAGATATTGATGATGAGAAACTCAAAGTAGCAAAAAATTTAGGTGCAGCAGAAATTATAAATTCATCTAATGAAGGTGCAGCTGAAAAACTTATGGAAATCACAAACGGAGGTGCTAACGCTATTGTTGACTTTGTTGGCGCCGAATCTTCTGTAAACCTTGGTTACCAATCTCTTGCAAAGGGAGGAACTTTAGTTGTTGTTGGTTTATTTGGTGGTCAAATCACCATTCCCCTTCCACTTCTCACTTTGACTGAGAAAAAGATTTTAGGCTCTTACGTTGGAAGCTTAGGAGAAATGGAAGAGCTCATGAAATTAGTTTCAACAGGAAAAATAGAACCTGTCGAAGTTGAATCAAGAAATATTTCTGAGGCTAACAGAACACTCGAAGAAATGAAAAATGGTGATCTTTTAGGGCTCGTATCTTTAACCCATGACTAAAGTTAAAGAAAAAGTTTGTCTAGTCATAGGAGCTGGAGCTGGAATTGGGGGCACTGTGGCGAAAAGATTTGCCAAAGAGGGATATCATGCATATTTAGCTCGAAGAACAGATGAAGAAGGTCTCAACAAACTTATGAGCGAAATTTCAGATGCTGGTGGAAAAGCATCAGGTTCTTTGCTCAATGTAATTGAAGAAAATTCTATTGAAGACTTGGTAAACAAAATCGAGACAGACATTGGCCCAATAGATACTGTAATTTATAACATTGGGGCTCAAATAGGAGATCGTGCTTTAGCAGAAACAAGTTATAAGGCATTTGAAATGGGCTGGCGTATGGCTACTTTTGGATTATTCAGGCTTGCCCAAGTCGTCACTCCAAAAATGAAAGAAAGGCAGGAAGGGAATATCATTGTTACATCTGCAACCTCAGCAGTCAGAGGAAATAAAGGTCAACATTCCCATGCAGCAGCGATGGGAGGCAGAAGAATGTTATGTCAGTCTTTGAATGCTGAATTTGCTAAAGATGGTATCCATGTAGCTCATGTAATCATCGATGGGGCAGTGGATGCGCCAGATACACTAGGAAAAATGTTAGGTCCTGATTTATTTGAAAAGTTTAAAGAACAAAAAGGGGATGATGGCATGATCCTGCCTGAGAATGTTGCTGATACATATCTTTTTCTAGCTCAACAAACTAAATCGACTTGGACTCATGAAATCGATATCAGGGCTTTTTCTGACCAAGCTTGGTGGAATCATTAATTTTTTAATAGGAATTATTATGAAATATCTATCTTTACTAGCATTACTCATTTCAACTTCTTTATTCACTATGCATCACGAAAAATTGGATGTCATTGTTTTTGCGATTGATCTACAAATCATTGATGGTCAAGAAAAAAAAGCAAAAGAATTTGTTGCGAGAATTACAGATAATGTCAATAAGAAAGAACCACAAACGCTTGTTTACCAATATCATTTCTCTAACAAAGAAAATAAAGTTTTTCTTTTAGAAATTTATCCCAACAACAAAGCTGCTCTAATTCATATGAATAATTTTTTAGGGAGCAAATGGGAATCTGAGTTTGTGGAAAACTTTTCAATTGCTAATTTTCAAGTTTTGGGGAATGCAAATTCAAAACTAAAGAAATCTTTAGAACCTTTTACTAAAGATTTCCGAAATAACCTAGTAGGCTTCGACAGAGTTGCAGAACAACTTGGTCAAGAGATATCTAAGATTAAATAAATCTTAACTCACAAAGTTATTTAGTCTTTCGAAGGCATTTATAAAATCTTCTTTGAATTCTTGAACAACGTCGCTTGCAGAAATACTTTGATTCATTAGGCCTACTCCCTGACCAACCCAGTATGTAGCAAGCTCTTGAGCTCCCTCATGACCTCCAGCAGCAAGTTTATTTACTTTTTGAAGAGCAGGTTCGGCAACCATAGGTTGTAAGGGCATAGGCAAAGGTTCTGGAGCGCTCTCTGCTTCCCAAGCTTGAGTCCAAGGAGTAACCAACTGTCTAGAATGTTTTCCAGTTCTGCTTCTTGATCTAACCGTTTGGCTGGAATTGGCTGCAACCATTTTTTCTTTAATAACCGGATCTACTTCAGACTCTATTGTTGTTAACCATACTGAACCACACCATGCTCCTGAAGCTCCCATAGCCATTGCTGCCGCCATTTGCTTACCAGTTACAATTCCTCCAGCTGCAAGAATTGGTACATCTCCATAGGGTTGAATTGCTTCATGAACCTCAGGAATTAAAACCATGGTAGAAACACTTCCACAATGACCGCCTGCTTCGGTACCAGAAACAACCAAAATATCTACTCCAGCTTTAACTTGATTTATTGCGTGCTGAGCAGTTCCTAATAAAGCAGCAACCTTACAATCATTATCTTTTCCCATTTGTATCATCCAATCTGGAGGAACGCCTAGGGCATTCGCTATTATTTTTATAGGATGTTTAAAGGCAACATCTAAAAGAGCTTTCGCTCCGTCTGACTGAGTGTTTTCGGCAAATCCTGAACCAGCAGTATCAATTTTTCTGAGCTCAGGAGCATCTATCCCGTGATTGGCTAAAACATCAGTTCTAAAGTCTGCATATTCTTGAGGAATCATTTTTGCAAGTTTGTCTGCGTCAAATTTTTCATCCTTTCCCACCATTTTATTTGGAATCAATACATCGACTCCGTAGGGCTTCCCATCTATATGTTCGTCAATCCATTTGAGTTCTTTTTCTAATTGTTCAGGTGACATGCCTACCGCTCCTAGTACCCCGCAACCACCTGCTTTTGAAACTGCTACTACTACATCTCTACAATGTGTAAATGCGACAAGCGGAAATTCTATGTCCAACATTTCACAAATTTTTGAATTCATCATATCTATACCTCTCTAGACTATGTATTAATATCATCTAAAAATTAATTCAAATCAAGATTTTTATATTAAAATTTCTCAATGCCTAATAAAACAACTATTCCAGCCTCTTTTGTAGTCCTGTTACTTTCAACGCTAATTGCTTTTGCAGTAAATCAAGAAAGTATCTCAATATCCAACGTTCCACTTTTTGGATTTGTGGTGTTATTGATTTTTATCATTCAGTGGTTAGTTTTTATACCTTCTTTCATAAATAGGACGGAGCATTTTTTTGATTTAACTGGTTCTTTGACTTTTATCTCAGCAGTACTTTTCACCCTCATGTCTATCCCAGAGATTTTTTTGAGAGATATCATAATTACATTACTAGTAGTCATTTGGGCTACAAGACTTGGTTCTTTTTTGTTCTTTAGGGTAAGAAAGGATGGTGGTGACGGTAGATTTGATATTATGAAAACTAAGTTTTGGTGGTTTCTGATGACTTGGAATATACAGGGTATGTGGGTATTTTTATCTTTAGCCGCCGGACTTGCTGCCATGACTTCTTCGGAAAAAGTTGAAACAGATATTTTTCTTGTTATAGGAACTCTAATTTGGATTTTAGGTTTTTCAATAGAAGTAGTTTCAGATAATCAAAAATCAAAATTTAGATCGAATCCAGAAAATAAAGACAAATTTATTACAACAGGGATTTGGTCTTGGTCAAGACACCCGAATTACTTTGGTGAAATTCTTTTGTGGATTGGGATTACAGTAATAGCTTTACCCGTTCTTCAGGGTTGGCAGTTCGTCACTCTAATTTCCCCTATCTTTATCATCATCCTTTTGACTCAAATAAGCGGTGTGAGATTGTTAGAACTTAGAGGAAAAAAGAAATGGGGAGATGACGAAGAATACAAAAATTACATTAAAAAGACTTCTGTGTTAATTCCTTTGCCGCCTAAAATTAAAAACTAATCTTGCGGCATTCATCAAATTTGATAAGTCAATCCTGCAGCTTCCACTCCTGCTATTGCACAAACCTCATCACGATCGGGTAAATCTCCTGAAACGCCAACTGAGCCAATTACCTCGTCTCCTTTCTTAATCATTATCCCTCCAGGAGATGGAGCTATTTTGTTTCCAGATATAGCTCTAGCAGCATTAAAAAAATGAGTTTGTTCAGGTTGAGCGCCATAGAGATCTCTGATAGCTCTACTGGAGAAACCAATTCCAACACAGCCCCATGCTTTGGCAAAGGCTATATCAGGTCTAATGAGAGCCGAATTATCTTCCATTGCTGAACTTACTAATACCCCTCGAGTATCAAGAACTGCAATTGTTACAGGATTCATATTTTCTTCTCTGGCTTTTTTTAAACAACCATCAATTATTTTTTGTGCATCTTTAAGGGTAATCATATCTATCTCCTAAATTAAAAAACTACATTATTTCTCTTCAAACTTATAAGACTTAGATCTTTTAAAAGCTTCTCTTTCAAAAAGCATGTCGGTATATCTTTTTATATTTGGTTTGAATGCTTGCTCTATGCCAAGTGAATCAGCGACAACAAAAGCATAACTCACACAGATATCTGCAATTGTAAAGCGATTTGAACATAGATATTCTCTGTCGTTTAAAGTTGTCTCTAATAATTTACACCTAGAGACAAACCATCTGCTGTAGCCATCTACAGCAGCATCCGCAACGCCTGGCTCTTGAAGTTTGTACCTTAGAACAACTGTTTGCGGAAAAGTTAAAGTAGCGTCAGAATGAAAAAGCCAATTTAAATAAGCTGGATAGTCAGGTTCATCTGGCATAACTCTTAAATCAGTTGGTCCATATTTCTCAACCAAATATTGAGACATCGCTACTGACTCTGTCATTTTCACATCGCCATCTATCAAATAAGGAATTGTTCCGAGCATATTTATATCTAAATACTCTTTCATGAACATTCTAGGTGGAAAAGGCATCATGACGAGCTCGTAATCTAGACCCATCTCCTCTGCAGTCCAAATTGGTCTCATTGCCCTTGAAGCTTCGGTTCCCCAAATCTTTATCATTTTCTTTTCTCCCAATATGATTTAGCCTTATATACTAAACATATAAATAATTATTACTATAGGAGAAAATCATGATTGGTGTACTTGTTAAATTGAATATAAAAGAAGGAAGTGAAAAAGACTTTGAAGAAAATATGTTAAAGCTTGTTGAGGCAACAAATGCAAATGAACCTGGTGTTTTCTACTACGGTTTACTTAAAACCAATGATCCTCAAACCTACCAAATGATAGAAATTTATAAAGATGCGGAAAGCCATGCTCACCATTCCACCACCGACCACTTCAAAGAGTTGGGTGGAGCGCTTGCACCATTTCTTGCAGGTGCACCTGAGATTACTGTTCATGAGGAAATAAAATAGTTCTTAAGGAAAACTATCTAAGAGCGGTCTCTAGCCAAGAAATTTCTTTAGATGACGCTCAGCTAGAGCTAGCTGGGCGTCTAGACATTTGCTTACGTGAAATTAATAAGGAAAAAAATTTTTTTGGATTATTTTCCTCAAAGGCTCCTCAGAGGATTTATATTCATGGTGATGTGGGGAGAGGAAAAACTTTTCTAATGGATATGTTATTTGAAGAAATTAATCATGAAAAAAAAATAAGATTGCATTTTCATCGTTTTATGCAAAATCTTCATGGCAATCTGAAGAACTATGAAGGAGTATCTGATCCAATAAATAAAGTTGTTAAAGATTTAACAAAAAAGTATGAATGTCTGTGCTTTGATGAGTTTTATGTAGAAGACATAGCGGATGCAATGTTGTTAGGAAAATTTATGACAGAACTTTTTAAATCTAAAATCTCTTTTTTTGCTACTTCAAATATTCCTCCTAAAAACTTATATGAAGGTGGGTTGCAAAGAAAGCTTTTCCTGCCAGCAATTGAAGCTATAGAAAATTCATGTGATGTTTATCATTTAGACTCCAATACGGATTTTAGATTGAGGGCCTTAGAAAAGAGTGGAAGCTATTTTTATCCTTGTGAAGACAAAAAAGAAGTTATCGAAAATATTTTTAATGAAATTACTCAAAACAAAAGAGACGAAAAAGATTTTATAAGCATAAATAACAGAAAAATTATGGTTATTGCATTCTCCAAAGGAGTTTTATGGGTTAATTTTCAACAAATATGTTCTTCTCCTCGAAGTGCTCCAGACTACATAGAAGTTTCTAAAGAATTTCACACAATAGTTCTTTCAGAAGTTCCCGTGATTAATTCAGATGATGAAGCAAGAAGGTTTATTTCATTTATAGATGAATGTTATGACAGAAAAGTTAAACTAATTATCTCTGCAGCTGAACTACCAGAAAATCTATATGTCAAAACTAGACTGGGAGAAAAATATAAAAGGACAATCAGCAGATTGGTAGAAATGCAATCTAAAGATTATTTGTCGCAAGCCCATTTAGCTTGAAAATATATAGATAGACTCCATATAAAATATATAAATGTTAATATAAAAAAATATGAAAGATATAGTAGAAACTAATTTTGCAATTGGCCAAGTGGTTAGACACAAACATCTTGATTTCAGAGGAGTAATCTTCGATGTCGATCCTGAGTTCAACAATACTGAAGAATGGTACCAGAGTATTCCAGCGCAAATTAGACCAAAAAAAGACCAGCCCTTCTATCATGTCTACGCTGAAAATGAGGAAGTCTTTTATACTGCGTATGTCTCTCAACAAAATTTATTAGCTGATAATTCTCTCGAACCGGTGGCACATCCTGACGTTCACGAAAATTTTGGACCATTCGATGGGAAAAAATACGAAGTACTGAAAGTTACAAAAAATTAGACTTATTCTCGGTTCAGACCTTCTGCTAGTAAAACACAGAGACAAAATAGATCCATTGCTTTTGACAATTCTCCTAGCTCAACTTGGGTAGGAGCTATTCGGATATTTTTGTTTTCTAAGTCCTTCCCGTAAGGGAAAGTCGCTCCTAACGGAGTCAACTTAAGACCTGCATCTTGACACAAACTATGAATTTTTGAAGCTCTTCCAGTCAAAGAGTCAAAAGATACAAAGTAACCTCCAGTAGGTTTTGTCCAATTTGCTATGCCTTTTGGTAAGGTATTTAATTTTTCTTGGACAAGATCGAATTTTGGTTTAATTATTTTTGCTAAATTACTCATATGTTCAGTCAATGCTTTCTTTGAATTGAAAATACGAGCATGTCTGGCTTGATTTACCTTATCAGAACCGAGGGAAAACTTAGAAAAATAATCGATAAAGTTCTTCATACCATTGGGAGACAACGACATGAACGCTAGTCCTGAACCTGCCAAGGAAATTTTACTTGTACTGCCGAGCATTACTAACGAGTCATGGGAGTCATGTTCGATAAATATTTTTTCTATATCAGGCAATTTTTTAGACTTATCGAAATCATGCACAGCATAAGCATTATCAAAAATAACTTTAAAATTATCTTTTTTTATATTTGCTAGGGCTTTGATTTTTTCTACAGAAAAAATGTCTCCAGTAGGATTAGAGTGTTTAGGTACACAAATTATTCCTCTAATAGTTTCGTCAGTTTCTAGTAAATTCTCTATTAAATCCAAATCTGGACCATCTCCCATAAGAGGAACTGGTATCATTTTTATATCTAATTTTTCCAACATGGAAAAATGTCTATCATATCCAGGCACAAGACATAAGAAAGAAACTTTGCGAATATCTTTCCAAGGCACGTTGTTGCCATCTCCATGGAATATCAAACTTTGCAAATAATGCCCTAGAAGTGTCAAACTGCTTGTTCCGTTTACAAAAATATTTGCGGGATCAGAATTAAGAACCCAGCTAGCTAATTTTCTTGCCGAAGGAAGTCCCTCCAAAAGACCATAGTTTCTTGTATCTATCTTATCTTGAAAAAAATCTCCTTTCATGATCGTTTCTAAATTATTAGATAAATCCAGTTGTTCTGAAGAAGGTCTGCCTCTTGTCAGATCAAATTGTTTTTTTGAATTTTTAAAAGTTTGATATTTTTCTTTCAAAATTGAAATATCATCATCAAGTTTCATAAGTTTAATTTACCTATAAATAATTTTTAAATTATTATTTTCTGCGTACTCTTTTAACTTTTCATCAGGAGATACTAGTATAGAGTTTTTACATTTTTCTACTAATGGTAAATCATGAATGGAGTCTGTATAAAAAGTAGCCTCTTCAAGATTTAAATTCTTATTTTTACACCAATTTTTTACGTTCACTAATTTGCCAGTATCAAAATTTGGCTCTCCTATTGTTTCTCCAGTAACCTTATCATTAATAAATTCAGTTTTTGTTCCCAAATACTCTGAGATTTCAAACAAATTAGCAAATCCTTGAACGATGATATCCAAAGCTCCAGACGCTATAAGGACATTTTCATGCTTGTGTTTTTCCAATAATCTAAAAGTGAGTTTGTCGATTAAGATTTCTTTGTTTAAAAGAATAAATTTCGAAACTAATTCTCCAACTTCTTTTTTATTTTTCCCAATTAGAGGATATAAAAGAAATCTCATATAATCTTTAAAGTTTAAATTTCCAGATCGATAATCTAAGTCAAATGCTTTTATTTTTTTTAGATAAAAATCTTTATCCAACATACCTTCTCTAACGATGAATTTAGTGAAATGAAATTCGCTATCAGCACATAAGAGGGTATCGTCTAAATCAAAAATTACTAACTTCTTCATTTGGTTACATGGTCTTTGAACTCTATAAGAGCTTTTCGATAGGCTTCTTTTTTGAAGTCTACAACTTGGCCGAGAGGATACCAGAAAGGTACCCAATTAAACTGATCAAATTCCGGATGATGCTCTTTATTTAAGTCTATCTCTCCAGAAATATGATGCAATAAGTAATATTTTTGAGCTTGGCCTTTATACTTTCCGCCTAAAACTCTTGATCTGAGATTTGATGGAATATCATAGTAAATAAGATCTTTGCTTTCGCTTTCTATTTTAACCTGATCAAAATCAAGCCCTACTTCTTCATTAAGTTCTCTATACATTGCTTTTGTTAAATCCTCATCTTCATCAACTCCGCCTTGAGGAAATTGCCAGTTCGAAGTATTTTTTCTTTTACAAAATAGAACTTTGTTTTCCTGATTGAGCACAATCATTGCAACATTTAACCGGTATCCTGAATTAACATGAGTAGTCATTTTATCTTTAGTTTAAATTTTTTTGAGACAACTTCTTTGTGCTCTTTGGAAAAACTATTTTCTTCAATTTCAGCAAAATTATCTTTATCAATTATGATGGAGGTCGTAGATCTAGTTCCGTAAATATCTGTTTCAATAAATCTATAAGGGAATTCTTTCCCATGATTGTTTCTTGTAAAGGCCTTTGAAAATTCTAAGGGTTTATTTTTTGGCATCTGCATTAGATTAAAAAGACTTTTGCTAGAAACTTTAGAGTTGAGTACTTTTTGGAAATCAAATTTAGCGCTTTGTATTTTTTCTGAATTTTGGTCCAGTGGTATATTTCCAATGGCGTATATTTCTCCTTTTATAAGTTTTTTCTCGAGACCTCTATTGGAGCATATTAGTGCATCATTACCATCAAATAATACTAAGTTAAATCCTTGATAGTTTAGTCCATCAATACTTTCAAAGTATTCCATGGTAGAAAAATCAGACTCAACAAAACCTCTAACAAGATCTCCTCGGCTGGAAAGTTCTTTCATGGATTTTTTCTTAGTGCTTAAAGAAGTAAATTCTCTAACATTTGTTACTGCTGCGAATTTACCTTTCTCATTTAAAGCCATCCAAGTGCCATCAAAATCTTTATCTCTTCCCGCGAGTATTTTTGGTGAAGAGTTCCACCAATGCATATTTTCGGTAGGTCTCTCATAGAATTCATCTCTATTAGAGGTAAGAACTAATTTATAGCCATCTTTTGGCTTTATGGATAAAACTATAAGGCACATAAAAAAGGAAAAAGTTTATCAGACTGTTTTAATAAGGGATAATCTTAGTTCTACATGTATGAATTTTTTCTTGGCCTGGTTTTATTAGGCATTCTGGCTGGACTCCTTTCTGGTTTCTTTGGAATCGGTAGCGGAGTTATTTTAGTTCCTGCCTATGTATTTTTATTCACTTTGTTGGAATTACCTCCTGAAATAATACCTATTTTAGCTACTGGTACCTCAATGACTACGATGGCAATAACTATTCCGATGGCAGCCTATGTTCATTTTAAAAATAACAATGTGGAATTAGAAATCGTTAAGAAAATGTTTTGGATGGCATTTTCTATGACCCTATTAGGGAGATACATTGCTTTATTTATCGAAAGTTCAATTTTACAAACTATCATAGCTGTTTCTTTGATTTTAGCCGCTCTACAGATAGCATTTGATTTCTCTCCAAGATCAAAAAATCTTTATAAAAGTTCTTTGGAACTTATTTTTGTGGCAGGTTTGTTGGGACTAATAACTTCCTTTGTTGGAATAGGAGGAGGAATTCTCATGGTTCCATATTTTCTGTATAAAGGGTTAGATCCTCATAAAGCAATTGGAACTTCATCTTTGATGGGCTTTGCTCTTGCAGTTTCTGGCGCATTAGGGGCGTTACTCTTTGCTCCAATTGAATCTAAAGATATAGAATTTTTTGTAGGCTCGGCTTTTATACCCGCGGTAGTAATTACAGGATTATCAAGTATATATTTCGCTAGATTAGGAGCTAATCTTTCTGCTAGAACAGATAGCAAGTATTTAAAAATAGCTTTTTCAATTTTAATTATTATTGCAGCTTTAAGAGTATTTTATATAACTTTTGTATGATTATAGATATCAACCCTGTAGCTTTTTATATTCCGATTCCTTTAATAGGTTGGTGGCCAGTATATTGGTATGGCATATCTTGGTTGATTGCTATTTTAGCGATTAATTATGCGGCAAAAGTTTATGCGCCTAATTCCGGAGTCATCAATAAAAAAATTATTGATGATTTTATTTTTTACGGTGTCCTAGGAGCGATTATTGGTGGAAGATTTGGATATATGTTTTTTTATGGGATAGACAATTTAATGAGAGATCCTGTATCAATATTTAAAGTATGGGAAGGAGGACTATCTTTTCATGGAGGATTAATTGGAGTGTTAATTAGTTTTTTTGCGTTTTCAAAAGGACGTGAAATTTCATTTTTCTCGCTGGCTGATCATATGGCAATTTTTCTTCCATTGGGCTTGGGATCTGTGAGAATAGGAAACTTTCTTGGAGGCGAGCTCCTCGGCAGACCAACGGGGGTTCCTTGGGGAATAATTTACTCCAATGATCCTTTAGGGCTGGTTAGACACCCTTCACAACTTTACCAAGCTTTTTTTGAAGGATTAGTTATGTTCTTGATTTTATTTTTTGTTGCAAAAAACAAACCTCCAAAGATGTTTTTATCTGGATTATTTTTAATTCTTTATGGATTATTTAGGTCTTTTACAGAAAACTTTAGAACTCCAGATGCTCATATTGGTTTCGATTTATTTCAGACTTTAACAAGAGGTCAGCTCTTATCATTCCCAATGATAATTTTTGGTATAGTCATAATATATTTAAGTTTAAAAAATAAAAATGCAACAGTATCTTAAGCTTGTAGAAAAAATTCTAGATGAAGGGATAGATAGATCTGATAGAACTGGAACAGGAAGGAAAAGCATATTTGGTTATCAAATGCATTTTGACCTCGAAGAAGGGTTTCCACTAGTCACAACTAAAAAAGTTCATTTGAAATCAATTATTCATGAACTCATATGGTTTTTAGCTGGTTCAACAAATATAAAATATTTGAAAGAAAATGGTGTATCTATTTGGGATGAATGGGCAGATGAAAATGGTGATCTTGGCCCTGTATATGGAGCTCAATGGAGATCTTGGCCTGATCCGAAGGGAGGCTCTGTAGATCAAATAAAAATACTCATAGACAATATTAGAAATAATCCTAATTCTACAAGACATGTTGTAAGTGCTTGGAATCCAGCTTTAGTTGATGAAATGGCCCTTCCCCCCTGTCATGCTTTGTTTCAGTTTTTTATTGCTGATGAGAAAATCTCTTGTCAACTTTATCAAAGAAGTGCCGATGTATTTTTGGGGGTACCGTTCAATATTGCCTCCTATGCTCTTTTAACTTTGATGATTGCTCAAGTTTGCGATTTAAAACCAGGTAAATTCGTTCATACCTTAGGGGATGCTCATTTGTATTTAAATCACCTAGAACAAGCAAAACTTCAACTCTCTAGAAAACCATATAAATTACCATCTATAAAAATAAACTCTTCTGTTAAAAACCTAGAAGATTTTCAATATTCAGATTTTGAAATTTTAAATTACGACAGCCATCCTGCTATTTCAGCTCCGATATCAGTTTAATGTCTATAAAGCTCATTTGCGCAATTTCAAAAAATAATGTGATTGGAAAAGAAAATAATCTTCCATGGAATATTGGAGACGATTTAAAGCGATTTAAAGAGTTAACAAGTAATAATATTATTGTAATGGGAAGAAAGACTTATGAGTCTATTGGAAGACCTCTTCCCAACAGAAGAAATATTGTTTTAAGCAATGATACTGACTTGAAGATAGAAAATGTTGAAGTTGTAAATTCTTCTCAAAAGGTGCTTGATCTCTACAATAAAAATAAAGGCGAAGAAGATTTATATGTTATCGGGGGAACATATATTTATGATTTATTTCTAGATAATTGTGAATATCTCAACATCACTTTTATTGATAAAGAATTTGAAGGGGACGCTTATTTTCCTAAAATCAATTGGCAGGAATGGGAATTAATTAAAGAAGTAAAAAAATTCGATAGTGTTGAAAAACTAGATTTTTACTTTAGAGACTACAAAAGACTCTAACTTTCTTCTTCTAAATCTTTAATCCTGAGTTGAAGCATTTCAACTCTTCTTTTTTCTTTTTCAGTGTAAGTCAACCAATTTAGTGCTTGTGTCCTCAACTTATCTTGCTTTTTCTCTTTAGCCTCTTTATCTTTAATTTTAATATCTGAAAGTCTATCAATTGCAGTTCTAAAGAATTTTGTAGCATCTTCAAAGTCTTGCAGCTCATAAGCAACTTGCCCTAAAAGAATATTGACTGTAACAGGATCTTTTAGCTTTCCTTTCTTTAAACCAAGCTGAAGAGCTTGTTTTGCTTTTTTGTATCTGTCTGTAGCTAGATAAATCTGTCCAAGAAAGACGTACAATTCTCCTTCTTCAGACTTTTTGGCAGCTTTCTCGTAAACGGGTTCGGCCTTATCTAATTCTTGAGCCATATGCCATCCTTGAGCAAGATACTTCAGATGTTTTTCGTTTTCTTCTACAAATTCTTTTTCTAATCCATAAGAAATGACTCTTGCTGCTTTTAGAGGAGCTTCAGCTCTCATTAGCAATTGATAGAGTGATACATACTCTGTTTCTTTATCTAAAAGTCTTTGGTCATGTGCAGCTTCTAATGCTGACAATTGTTTGTTTTCTTGCTTGAGCTCTCCATAGACACCAGATAGTTGCGTCCAATATCTTTTCTTCGGGTAAAACCTCACCAACTCTTCGAACAGAGGTAACATATCGTTAATTCTTTCGTTTTCATTGTACAAAGCAACCAATAAATTATAAGTTGACTCTTTTGGTTTTGATTTGTTTGCCTTAGCAACACATAGAGCCCTTTCAGAAAATTTAAGCGCTTTCTTTTTGTCTTTTAATTGCCAGTAAGAGGCTGCAATTATGTCGAAACCTAAAGAGCTTGGATTAGACTCCATTGCAATCCATTGTTCCATGTAATCAATTGCAGTTTTATAACTTCCCTCAGCGTAAGAAAGTTGTCCTAACATTGAAATAACATTTGATTTTAATCTCGGATCGGCATCCTCTATAGAAAGGAACTTTTTGTAATTACGTTTTGCTGATTTGAGATCGTCATTAACTGAATCGATGTAAGCAAAATAATAATACATTTGAGCTTTATCGGACTCAGTTAAAGTAGCGTCACCCTGCATTTTGTTAAGAACATTTTTTGCCTTTACCAGATCTTCATTTTCAGCCTGTAAAAAAGGAAAAAGTTCTTTGAGGTATCGCTGCGCTTGTTTACTAGGTAACTTAGCTACTTGTCTTTTTGGTTTTGATAATTCAGATCCCAAACAGCCTTTTAGAGTATATCCAGGAAAATCGAATTTTGTTTGCTCTGTACCTTCTTTGTTTTGTAGAAAGGCATAGTTTGAAAAAAAGATTACTAATACAAATAGTTTTATCATTTTTAACCTTGTACTCCTTGGCAATTTGGAGGAATGTATCCGGGACCTTTGCCTTCCCCTTCTAGAACAAAAGTTATTCTTTGGGTAACTCCCTCAACTTCCACGGCATTGCCATCTCTTATTAGCGGTTTATATTTATATCTTAACGCAGCTCTGATTGCAGCTCTATCGAAAATTCCTTGAGGAATGGATTGAATTACTTCTGGGTCTCTTACCGAGCCAACCTCTGTAACAACGTATTTTAAAACCACACATCCTTCGATTCCTCTTTCGGCAGCTCTACGAGGATATTGGGGAGGAACTTGGAATATTGGGACATACGATCCATCCATAAAAACTCCAGATCTCCTTCTTTTGAAATTTAAGTTTGGATTTACAGATTGATCCAATAGTTCTTCGATATTTTCAATATCGACTTCTGGAGGAAGTTGGTCTGGCTCTGGCTCTGCTTCTTCTGGTCTTTCAACAGAGTCAATTAATTCAGGGTCTCTTACCGGCATTACAACATCAACAATTTTTCTCAATTGAACATCATCTAGAGATACTTCTCCGGTAGCAATCAATAAAGCCATCAATAGAATTGAAGCAAAAGAAACTACCGTTCCGCCAGCAGCAGCTAACCCATACTTTTGATAAGGATTGTCATCTACGATTAGCTTCTTTAAAGAGAACGAACCTTCTTCTTTAATATTAGAAAAAGATATTCTCTTAAATAATTTTGAAATTAAATGTTTGAATAATCCTTGCATTAGAAATTAGGTTCAGATGCTATGGATATATCCATAACACCAGCTTCTCTGACTTCGTCCATTACGTCGATAATAGTATCTGCAGTTGATTTCTCGTCCGCCTGAATTACAACCGTACCTTGAGGATTTTCTGCAATCATTCTAATAACATTAGCTTTGACCTGTCTTACGTCTATTCTTCTTCCATCCATGTAAATTTCCCCTGCAGAACCTATAGCAATGAGGATTGCTGCATTTTCAGTTACTTCTGCAGTTTCAGAGTCAGGTCTGTTAATTTCCAACCCGGGCTCTTTGATGAAATTTGCTGTGACAATAAAGAATATTAGGAGGATGAATACGACATCCAACATGGGCGTAATATTTGGCTCATCTTTTTCTTCTACTGCCTGACTGATTAGTGATCTTCTCATTTTTCTTTACTCAAAAGTTAAGTGTTCTTGTAATAAATCTGATTGTTTTTTTGCTTTTTCTTCCAAAATCCTCGAGGCAAAAGTTGCAGGTATAGCTGCCATTAATCCTGCCATTGCCGGAATAGTTGATTTTGCTACGCCGCCGGCCATTGCCTTAGCATCACCGCCGCCAGTGACGGCTAAAATATGGAAAACTTCAATCATTCCTAAAATGGTACCAAGTAGTCCTAATAATGGAGCTAAAACTATAGCAACTCTTATATATTCTAGATTGCTGCTAATTTTAACATTAGCTTTTGAAATCAACATTGCTCTTATTTGGTGACCAGACCATGATTTATGATCGGGTGTTTCCTGCCAAGCATTTTGAATATCCTTTTCAACATCGCTATGTATATATTTGAAGTACCAGAATCTTTCTAATATAAAACTCCACATTAAGATGATTAAAAAGCCTATAAAAACTACTACTCCTCCGCCTTTTTCAAAAAAGTCTAGAAGAGTATCTTGTAGTCCAAATAGAAAAGCCATCTTGATTAAGATTTATTTTCTTCTGAGGCTGCGGCAATCATTCCTGTACTTTGTTCTTCAAGAACCGTAAGAATATTTTTTGCATAATTAGCCATAATTGCTGCCATAAAAGTAGCAGGAATGGCGGTCATTAACCCAAGCATAGTTGTTACCAAGGCCTCGGAAATACCATTAGCCATAGTTTTTGGATCTCCTGTACCAAATAAAGTTATTGCTTGGAAAGTATTTATCATTCCTGTAATTGTTCCAAATAAACCTAATAAAGGAGCAACTACTGAAATTAGCCTTACTAACCAGATGCCTGTATCAATCGAAGCTCTTTCAACTAAAATTTGTTCAGCTAATTTTAATTCCAATGTTTCAACATCAGATCCTTTATTTTGTTCTGCAACATCGAAAATTCTTGATAATGGATTGTTTCCTAATTTTGATCCTGAAGCTTCTTTTTTTACGTTTTTATCTAGATTAAAAAGAATGTATGTTCTCCAGCCAAATATTCCCGTAGCTAAAAGGAAAAGAAGAATGATTGTATAACCTGTAATCCTTCCATATTGAATTTGCTCAAAGAAACTCGGTAAGGAAATTAAGTTTGTCAATAAAGCTCCGCCTTGTGGGCCAGTAGGATCAATTGCAAATTCTACAAATCCAGTTGAAGAGTCATGAACATCATATGTTCCGCCTAGATATCTTCCAGGCTGCCTTGGTAAAGTCTCGTAGGCACCCCTTGCAGGCAAATAGGTCAAATACTCTCCCTCTGTGACAGCATTAAAATTTCCTATTCTAACAACGTCTTGTTGAGATGTTTGACCTTCGTTATCCACAACTGTAGCTTGGAATTTTTGGACATTTCCAGAAGCTATCAATTCTCTTTGTAATTCATACCAGAGTCTCTCTAGTTCTTGAACAGAAGCTAAACTTATGCCTTCTCCCATTCTTTTAGCAAGATCTTTAAGGAAGATCTCTCTGTCTTGGCCAAACTGTCCTGAGGTAACAGCAGATTCAAATTGTTGCTGAGTATCTGATGCAACACCTTGAAGGTGTCCAAATGTCTCATATAAAGAACCTAGTCTTGTTTTCAGCTGCTCTTCTAAAACTACAAGCTTAGCGTCATTTGCTTCAAACCTGCCTTCTAACTCTGTAGCTATAGCCTCAAGTCTTGCTCTTTCAGCTTTAGCATTTGCTAACAAAGTTGCCTGACGGCTTCTTTCTCTTGCAAACTTTTGTTCTCTTTCTGAGGCTTCTTCTGACTCGGCAAACTTTCCTTGCTGAACGAGCTCTAAAAGCTCTTCTAGTGATAATGCTGTATCTGGCTTTTCATCTTGCGCATAAGCAAAAGGCAGAAAAATCGAAAAAAGAAGTATTAAAATTTTTGTTTTCATTGGACCACCTCCGCAGCTGGAACTGGCAACTCTAAAATATCAACAGTTTTAACCTTTTTTGCCATTGCAATTCCATCTCTTATAGAATTTCTGTATCTTCCAGGAAGAGACTCCCATGATTGTGTATCCTTATTATAGATGCCAGTCTCTGACAAATCAGAAGTTTGATAGGCAAGAACTAACCTTCCAATTCTTAAGATGTTTACATCTCTTTCTTGACCATCAATAAGGATGGTATCTTTGTAAGTATCTATCTTTCTACCATACTCAGACTCAACTGCATATCCGTCTAAAACCTGTCTAAGTTTTTCTGCAGGAGATACCACTGGGTTATCTAGGGCTGCTTGAATAAAAGAAAGCCTCTCGGTTCTTTCGCCAGCCCTAAAAGGTATGTCTAAAGCTATAAACTGCTTTAACCCTTCAAACATTCTTCTGGCTAATGGGGGGATTTGACGCTGGAGAACAGTAGAGTCTTTCATTGTTTTTTCAATTTCTTTCATTCTCTCGACTTGACGCTTAATTTGTTTTCTCTTTTGAGCGTTATAAACCTTCAAACCCTCTATTTGTTTACTCACACTTTTGTACTCAGCAGAGTCTTTGTCAGTTTTTTCTTGGAAAGAGTCAATTTTTTGTTGAGAAGCTTGTGCGATTTGCGATCTTTCCTTGTTAACTTCTAACACTGGCTCTAATTGAGCACTTAAATATAATGATGCAGTTAATAAAAAAAACGTTAAAATTGCTCTATTAAACTTAGTTATAAACATTATTAATCCCCTGATATTTTTAAGATTAAAGCAAAAAAAATGGTCTAAAACTAGCAGTGTTTTGACCACAAGAGACAAACTTTATGGTTAAAACAAGATATTTGCAACTTGTATTATTTTTTAAAAAAAAATTAAGAACAAAGATTTAAAATGAGTCAAGTAAGTACAAATGAATTTAGACAAGGATTAAAAATTATTCTTGATAATTCACCATGCGAAATCATAGAACAAGAATTTCATAAACCGGGAAAAGGGCAAGCAGTTATGAGAATAAAATATAGAGATTTATTGTCTAACAGAGTCTTAGAGAAAACTTTTAAAACAGGTGAATCAGTACAAAAAGCAGAAATCTCCAGTAAAGAAATGCAGTTTCTTTACAAAGAAAACGAAAAAGTTGTTTTGATGGATACAAAAAATTATGAACAGTTCGAATGTGAACTATCAAAAATTGAAAAGCAGGTAGCTTGGATGAAAGAAGGAGCTAATTATGAAATTATTTTTTGGGAAGAAACTTTAATTTCGGTGGAAATCGATAATTTTGTAAATATTTCAGTTAAAGATACTGATCCAGGTTTAAAAGGAGATACTGCTACAAATACCTTTAAGCCAGCTATTTTAGAGAATGGTATTGAAATAAAAGTTCCTTTATTCATCTCACCAGGAGATATCATTTCAGTAGATACAAGAAACATGGAATATCAAGGAAGAGTTAATAAGTGAAAAATAAAATTTTTGGTTCTTTGCAAGAGGTTTCTTTAAAAATTTTTCCAGAGTTTGATGGTAACTTTCAAGTGAATAAGCCACAAGACTCACTTCATGGAGATTGGTCTTCAAATATAGCCTTGATTATGGCTAAACAAATGAAAAAGAATCCACAGGAGCTTGCGGTTGAAATTATAAAATCTTTAGAAGATATAGATTATTCAGAAAAAATAGAGGTCGCAGGAGCTGGATTTATAAATTTTTATCTTAAAGAGGATTTATTTTTTAGCCAAATAAAAGAATACGCCTTAGGAAATTTTGAAGGACTTTTGGTAGAAAAAAAACCAAAAAAAATCCTCTTAGAGTATGTTTCTAGCAATCCAACCGGACCTATACATGTTGGACATGGAAGATCAGCAGCATTCGGCTCTGCTTTAGCAAATTTACTCAAAATAGCTGGAAACAAGGTCACTCAAGAATATTATGTAAACGATAGAGGTCTTCAAGCCAAAACTTTGGGTTTAAGTGTCTTCATTAGAATGCAAGAATTGGATAATAAAAAGATTGTATTTCCTGAAGGTTGTTATGCAGGAGAATACATAAAAGATCTTGCCATACAAGCAAAAAAACATTTTAAAGGGAAATATCTTATCAAAAAAGAAGACAGTCTTTCTTTTGAAACACTTAACGAATGGTTTGAGTATGTAGATGCGTCGTATGAAAATTTTTTAGAATTAGCAAACTACGTCATTGAGCTTCAAACTGAAGAAATAAAAAAAGATTTAGAGGTTTTTCAAGTTAAATTTGATAACTGGTTCAATGAGTCAAACTTGTATGAAAAAAATCTGATTCAAAAAAGCATAAAAAATTTAAAAAATAATGAAGTGGAAAAAAGAGATGGCGCTTTATGGTTTAAATCTACTAATTATGGCGATGAAAAAGATAGAGTCCTAATAAGAGACAATGAAGAACCCACATATTTTGCATCGGACATTGCTTATCACAAGAATAAGTATGAAAGGGATTTTGATGAAATCATAAATATTTGGGGAGCAGACCATCATGGTTATATTCCTAGAGTAAAGGCATCCATTGAATCCTTGGGTTATGACTCTAAAAAGCTAAAAACTCTTCTCATACAATTTGTTTCTCTTAAAGAAAAAGGGCAAAAGGTTCAAATGTCAACAAGATCTGGTGAATTTGTAGAGTTGTCTAATCTGGTAGATGAAGTTGGTATCGACTCGGCTAGATATTATTTCTTGGCGAGAAAGCCCGAACAAGCTCTAGAATTTGATATCGACCTAGCTAAAAAAACAAACAAAGATAATCATGTTTATTATATCCAGTATGCTCATGCTAGGATTTGCAGCATAAAAAAAGAGCTTAAAAAAAGAAAAATAGATTTCAATCTTAAAGAGTCATTAGAGAAGTTGAGTTTATTAAAAGAAACTGAAAAAGAAATCATATCATTGGTAAATGCCTATCCCGAAATACTAGAACAATGTTATAAAAACAATGAGCTTCATCCATTATGTTTTTACCTTAGGGATTTAAGTTCTAAATTTCACAGTTTTTACAATGTTGAAAAGATTATTTCTGATGATAAAGATTACTCAGATGCCAAGATTACTCTCTCTATTGCAATAAAAGAAATAATAAACAACGGTCTTAATATTTTGGGAATTGGCTGTCCAGAAAACATGTAATGGAAAGCATTAAAGAAAAAACAAAAATAGTCCAGACTAAAATAGATGCTTCGAAAACGGATAAAAATATAAAACTTGTTGCAGTTAGCAAAAAAAAGTCATGGCAAGAAATTTTGGAGGCTTATGAAAGTGGAATTTCTGATTTTGGAGAAAATTATTTGCAAGAGTCTTTGGAAAAAATTTCTAAACTGAGAGATTTAAAAATTAATTGGCATTTTATTGGGAATATTCAATCAAATAAATGTGAAGAAATAGCTAAAAATTTCGACTGGGTTCATACGATTGATAGATTAAAAATTGCTAAATTAATTGATAAGTATTGCCCAGAAGATAAGTTCATAAAGTGCCTGATACAGATAAACATAGATAACGAAGAGTCAAAATCCGGCATTAAAATAGAAGAAGTAGAAAATTTTTTAAAAGAGTTATCTAGTTTAAAAAAAATTAAAATTTGTGGACTAATGATTATTCCAAATCCAAACGTAGAATTGTCTGATCTACAACAAACCTTTAAAAAAATTAAGATGCTTGCAGATAGGCTTTTTGAAAATTATGAGAATCTAACTGAGATCTCGATGGGGATGTCTAGAGATTTCGAATTAGCAATCAAAGAAGGTTCTACTATAGTAAGATTGGGTGAGGCTATATTTGGAGCAAGAAATTAAATGAAAATAGGTTTTATCGGTGTCGGGAATCTTGGAGAAAAAGCAGTTACAAAGCTTTCTAAAGATTATGATCTATTTTTATCAGATCCAATTGAAAAAGACGAACTCACAAAAGCAACAAATGGCTATTTTTCTTTAGAGGAGACAATAAATTCTTCTGACGTAATCTTTTTTACTATAAAGCCTAATATGATTGGTGAATTATTTTCTAAAAATGACTTAAACCTGCAAGATAAAACCTTTATATCTTTTATGGCAGGATTAAGTCTTGAAAAAATTCACGAGCTAATAGGGGAAAAAACAAATCTCATTAGAGGCATGCCGACTGTTGGGATTGGAACAGGAGACAGCGCTATTGCACTTACGTCAAACTTTTCCATATCCGAAGAGGTTAAGAATATGCTTTCCAAGCTTGGCTCAGTCATTGAAATGAAAGAAGAGCATTTTGATGCTTTTACTGCCATAGTCGGAGCTGGACCTGCATACTTTGCTCTTTTGGCAGAAACTTTAGTTGAGATTGCTCATAAGGAAGGATTTGAAAAGCCTGAAACCTGGGTAAATACTCTCATGTTGGGAACATCAAAAATATATGATGAAGAAAAAGAAATTGGTTTTGAGGACATTATGTCCATGGTGGCGTCAAAAGGAGGAGTTACTGAAAAGGCGCTAGAGACAATGAAAGAAAATGGCTTCAAGAGAATAGTTTCTGATTCTATAAAAATGGCAATAAGAAGATCAAAAGAATTAGGTAAATAAATATGAATCCAAACTTTGTGATATTCACATTCATTAATTTAATATCGATTGTTCTCTCGATTTACTTTTTTTTTAGGGTTTTTGAAGTAAATTTCAACAACGTTATTGTTAGTCGTTCTTACTCTTTAATTGAACCTTTTTTAAGACCCTTTCGTATGGTTCTTCCAGTAATATATCGTATCGATTTATCCTGTTTGGCTCTAATCTTTTTCTTTAAAGCTTTGAGTTTTTATATTTTTCTCTCCGGGAGTGAGATAGATTTTAACTTGAATGAGGCTCTGGCTTGGGCTGCAATTAGTATGTTACTAATGTTTAGTCAAATCCTAAGATATGGATTATTCATATCCATTATCGGTCGCTGGGCTTTTCCTGCATCACATAACCAGTTTCTATCACTATGTAACTCCATAACCAATGTCTTATTAAAGCCATTTCAAAAATTTACTGTTTTAGGCGGAATGGACTTTTCACCCATAATTGTTTTTTTTCTTTTGATACAAATTGATAGAATTTTGTATAACGCAAAATTTTCTTTAGGTTTAACCAGTCTAATATAAATGTCAGAAGATAATCGCCTCATTGTTGAGCCACAAAAGTTTAAACACAGCCAAAGTTTTCGCCTTGAATCTGGGGAGAGTTTGAATGGTTTTGAGCTTATTTATGAAACTTACGGAAAGCTAAATAAAGAAAAATCTAATGCCATTTTGATATGTCATGCCCTAAGTGGCAATCACCATGCCGCTGGTGTTTATTCAAAGGAAGACAAAAAACCTGGATGGTGGGATGAGCTTATTGGGCCAGAAAAAGCCTTTGATACGAACAAATACTTTATTGTTTCTTTAAATAATTTAGGTGGATGTCATGGATCCACTGGACCAGGTTCAATTGACGATCAAACCGAAAAGGAATTTGGTGCTAATTTTCCAATCGTGACAGTTTCTGATTGGGTTAACAGCCAAAATCTTTTAAGAGAAGAGCTCAATATTGAAAAATGGCTTAGTGTTGCTGGAGGGAGTCTTGGAGGGATGCAAGCTTTGCAATGGGCGATTGAATTTCCTGAAAAATTATCCAAGGCTATCATCATTGCAGCTGCTCCAAAGCTAAGTACTCAAAATATTGCTTTCAATGAAGTTGCAAGACAATCGATTATTTCGGATCCTGATTTTACAAAGGGGGATGCTCACCCTGAAAAAGGATTGGGACTCGCAAGAATGTTAGGGCACATTACATATCTTTCTGAAGAATCAATGAAAAATAAATTTGGTAGAGAGTTGAAGAAGGAAAAAATTGAATATGGCTATGATGTTGAGTTTGAAATAGAAAGTTATTTAAGATATCAAGGAGCAAATTTTTCAAAAAGCTTTAATGCACATACATATTTACTGATGACAAAAGCTTTAGATTATTTCGATCCTGCAAAAAAGAATAACGGGAAACTATCTGAAACACTTTCAAGGGCAACATGTCAGTTCTTGGTTGTGTCTTTTAAGTCTGATTGGAGATTTCCCTCAGAAAGATCCAAGGAAATCGTAGATGCCTTAATTCATGCAGAAAAAAAAGTAAGTTACTTAGATATTGACTCCATTCAAGGTCATGATAGTTTTTTAATGAAAAATGATAGATATGAAAATGCCATTAATAGTTTTTTAGAAGCAGATGTTTAAGATAAATGATTGGATTTCTCGAGACTCCAAAGTTTTAGATCTTGGTTGTGGAGATGGATCTCTTCTTAATGATTTAAGAAAAGAAAAGTCTACTTCCGGTCTGGGTATTGAAATAGATGCCGGAAAAATAAAAAGCTGTTTAGAAAAAGGAATCTCAGTTATCGAACAGGATATAGATAGTGGTTTGGAAAATTTTGGTAATCAATCTTTTGATTATGTTGTGATGAGTCAATCTATCCAGGCTCTTAAAAAACCGGAAGTAGCTTTAGAAGAGATTGTTCGAATTGGAAAAGAATGTATTGTTTCTATTCCAAATTTTGCAAATATCAAATGTAGGCTTCAACTTTTTTTTAAGGGACAAATGCCGGTCTCGAGTGCTTTGCCTCACGATTGGTACTCAACGCCAAATTTACATCTTTGCTCTTTAGAGGATTTCGAGGAACTTTGTAAGAAATTTAATATCAAAATTGTTGAGAGAAAACTTTCAAAAATAAATGGCGAAGAAAGTATTCTGATGAAACTTTTACCAAATCTATTTTCAGAAGTAGCCTTATACAAGCTTGTTAAAGAAAATTGAAGATAGTTATTGCAACTTTTAACAAAGGTAAATTTAAAGAATTCAAAGACTTATTTAGCAACTCAAGTTTTGAGATTCTTTCTTTAAAAGACTTCACAACTGAAGACATTGATGAGACCGGAAGCTCTTATGAAGAAAATGCGATGTTAAAAGCTAAAAAAGCAAGTGAGCTTAGTAGCCATGCATCGCTTGGAGATGACTCAGGCCTTGAAGTTAAATTACTAAATAATGATCCCGGACTTTTTTCTGCAAGATATTCAGGAAAAAATGCAACTGATGAGACAAATATAAAAAAATTACTTAAAGAAACTAAAAATCTAAAAAATACTAAAGCAAAATTTGTTTCCACATTAGCGTTTTACGATCCACAAAAAAATCTTGAGCTCTTTTCTTTTGGCGAATTAGAGGGAGAAATCATTAAAAGAAAAAAAGGTGATAAAGGATTTGGTTATGACCCAATTTTTAAAATTAAAAATTCTTGTCAAACTTTGGCAGAAGTCTCATTTAAAGAGAGAATGAAAATAAGTCACAGAGCAAAATCTACTCAAGAAATGCTTGAGCATTTAAATCGCTTATATAAGTAAAAACTTCTCTACCCTCTTCTATCGCTTTCCCCTCATATTTTGTTTGTATGGGTTTGAGTGACTGTAAAACATTTGGATCGTGTAATACTTTGAATTCTGCAAAGTCTTTTTTTATATCATCAGCATAATCTTGCCAGTCTGTCTTGACGATTAAGCGTCCCTTGTTTTTTAGATTTTGTTTTATGAGATTTAAAAAATTTTGGTCTATCAACCTTCTTTTCCAATGTTTTTTTTTCGGCCAAGGATCAGGAAATAAAATAAAAATAAAATCAAAAAAAGGTTTTTCAATTCTTACTAAAAAATCTTTTGCATCGCCATAAAATAAACATATGTTTTTTAAATCTTGAACTTGCACCTGTTTTAAAACGGAGGCAATGCCAGACTTAAAAACTTCGATCCCGTAAAAGTTCATATTAGAGTTGGCCTGTGCCTTTTCAATTAAGTTGTTACCATCTCCAAAGCCTATTTCAAGAATATTAATTTTTTTTTCCGGAAGTAATTTTGATAAACGGCTAACTTC